>JAFRJJ010000020.1 GCA_017432325.1 Solobacterium sp.
TCAGACTACGACGAACTGATGAACCCCAAGCCTCGTAAATCACGTGATTTGACTATAGAATCTGCTGTTGATTTCCTGAAAACCTCTGGAGCCGATATCGATGCGATCATCACTGCTCTGAAAGAAGCTCCACTTGATCCAGATGTTATGCAAAGTTGATTTTTTCGCTTTCGTTCCACCACTTATTTTTAATGCGGATTTTTATCAAGCACTTATGTCTGTTTATTCACACTTATCTCCTTATAGCGTGGTTTGATCTGTCTCTATTTTATCAGTCTGTAATACCGAGGATATTTACAGGCTGAACAAAACACAGTTAAAAAAGTCTTTATATCGAATAATATCTGCTTGATGAGTTCCGTTCCCATTTACTGAAAGACCGGTCATATTTTACAGTATAGTCCAGGGTTGTTTTTGAGGCTGAATGTAATGTCAGGAAGGCATGCTGCAGCATTTTCAGGTGTGTGCTGTTTGCTTGATACACATTTAAATTCATGGATATAATATATAAAATCTTCGATCAATCATGTTTGAAACATTCAGAAGTTCATAAATGAATCTTTGGCACGTAATGACATGAAATTGTTCTTATAAATAGGTATTGGAGTTATGTAAATGGAAAAAAAGAATGAAAGATATTTATTCCTGGCAGTTTTCCTGTTCTGGTTTTCTGTCTATACATATCCTTCATTCCTGACTACCTATGTGACCAACAAACTGGGTGCCGCAAAAACACTTGCCGGCATGATCGTAGGCAGTTATGGTTTGACACAGATGATCCTCAGGATCCCGCTCGGCATTTTGTCGGATGCGATAAAAAAGCGTAAGCTGTTTGTAATGATCGGCTTTGCCGTTTCGATCGCCGCTTCAGCGGGACTTGCACTGACCGCCCTTGTCGTCGGAAGGGATCATATCCCGGAAGGACTGGCATATGCAGTCCTCATATTCCGCGGCATGTCAGGAATGACGGCTGCCACGTGGGTGAATTTTTCTGTTCTTTACGCGTCCAGTTATCAGGGTGATCAGGTGGCAAAGGCTATGAGCCGCGTGATCGTACCGCAATGCGGGTCACAGATCATTGCAATGCTGCTGGGAGCACAGCTTGCCGGAAATATCGGGGAGATCTGGGCGTTCCTGCTGGCAGCCGCAGCAGGGATTGCCGGACTTGTCATAATGTCCAAAGTCAAAGACCAGCCTCCGACCGGAGATCCGATCACGATCAAAGGCTTCCTGGAAGTGACAAGAAACATTCAGCTGATCAGCGGTACTGTTCTTGCGACGATCTATCAGCTTGTTGTATGGATGACCGTACAGGGTTTTGTCCAGAACTGGGCAAGGGATGTGATCGGTATGATGACTGCCCAGCTGGGATATCTTTCTGTAGCAAACCTGCTTCCCAATACGTTCGTTTCCCGTTTTTCAGGTACGGTTTTTGCACCGAAATTCGGCAGAAGGTCTGTTCTTGCGGCCGGGTTTGCGGCTATGTCAGCAGCGTGCTTTCTTTATCCGAGAACTGATTCCATGTTATCGCTGTTATCAGTGCAGGTGCTTCTGGGGACCGGTGTGGGCCTGATCATGCCCTTAACGATGGCAAGTGCGATCGAAACCGTACCTGATGCCAGAAGGGGTGCCGCAATGGGAATCTACCAGGCAGTTTACGGAGCAGGAATGTTCATCGGTCCGGTGATAGCAGGAATAATCATTGATAGGTTTGGCGGAACAGGAGAACATGTAAACCTGATCGCCGGCTATACTGCCAACTTCTATGCGGCAATGTGTGTCGCTGTATGCGGCGGGATCCTGGCTGTATTATTAACAAAAAGTGAGAAACACTGAAGGTCCGGATGAAACGGATCATAAGTGAAAAAAGATTTACATGGATCGTGATATCCGTAAAGGTTTTCCGCCTGATGATCCTGTCAGCGGGATAAACTATTTACCGGACACATATGGTTTTCTGATTATGATCAGATAGGAGCGTATATGATACTTATCAGTCTTGCTGTTTCATTTTTTCTTTATTGGCTGATCCTGCATGATAAGAAAAATGATCCGTTTCCGAAAAGAGGTCTGCTGCGTCTTTTGATTGCCGGAGCAGTGAGTGTTCTGCTGGCATCGATCCTCATGGTTCCGATCAGCGGTATGATTCTGATGATCCGGTACGGTGTATTCAAAGACATCTCCATATGGATGCAGGCAGTTGAAGACGGTTCAGAAGCGCTGGCAGCTCTGATACAGGAAACCGTAAGAAATAATCCTCCTACATTCTTTTTCAATCTGATCAGCATGCTCTTCAGTGCAGGTCTGCTGGAAGAAGGGCTTAAATACCTGACATGCCGTATCGCTGTCAGAAAGGAAGGGATGATCCGGACATGGATGGATTCCGCGGCTGTATTTGCAGTTGTGGGGATCACTTTTGAAATGCTGGAAAATGTTTTATATGGAGTTGGTTCCGGGATCGTTTCAATCATTGCCAGAGCGCTCGCTCCCGCACATTTTGCGTTCGGCGTTGTTATGGGGTATTTCTATGGAAAATACCTGATCAGCGGTGAGAAGAAGTATAAACGGCTTTCTGTCGCGATACCGGTCACGCTCCACACATTGTCAAATGCTTTTGCGATGTCGATGGATCTGGGGCCCTTCTTTCATGTTTTCGGGACTGTTTCGGGAATCAGCCGCATTGTTCTTTCACTGCTGGCAGTCATGATCGTGATCCGCTGGCAGAAGAACAGAACTCTGGATATTCCGATCGATCAGTAACGGTGTTATCATTTGAAAAGACCGTATGAAGTAAAAAAAGTTTGAGTTTGATTTCTCTGTTCTGAATTGCAGGATCTTTGATTTTGGCATTTCATGAAAGACTTTATTATGGATATGCGGAAATGATCAATCAATGCAGGATGAAAACCCGAGATTATATTTTCCAATTCTGGAAATCAATGGAGATTCAAGGTTTTGCTATGGTATTGTGATAATGTGGAAAGGGGACCATTACAAGATGAAAGAAAACAAAAATCTACTGTACTGGATGGTAGTAATAGCCGGATGCGGACTGATCGGTACGACGATCGGACTTGGGATCAATGTTGCAGGTCTGTTTTTCAGCCCGATCGCTTCGGATTTCGGTGTAGGAAGGGGAAGTGTGTCTGCAACACTGACCGTATATAATCTCGTCCAGGCGTTTACAGCTTTGCTTGCTCCAAAACTGCTCCGCAGATTTACATTTAAACAGATGGCGGTCGCCGGTACAATGATCCAGGTATGTATGACGTTCTTAATATCCATGACGCCGAATATTCCGGTCATGATGGTTTTGAACGGAATAAGAGGCTTTGGAGCCGGACTGATCGGAACCGTTACAGTCACGGTAATGATCAACTACTGGTTCAATAAAAACAATGGCCTGATGATCAGTTTTGCTTTGGGCTTCTCCGGTCTTGTAGGTGCTGTGCTGTCACCGGTCCTGACGAATATCATCGCTGCCAGCGGCTGGCGTACAGGATATGTTGTAGTTGCTGTACTGACAGCGCTCTTCAATCTTCCGGCGATCATTTTCCCGATCGCGCTTAAGCCTGATTACAAAAATATGGAACCTTATGGCGGAAGAAAAGATACAGGCGTATCAAATACGGCTTCACCTGAGTCGCTGACGATCTCTGTACCCATGGTTGTAATTCTTATGATCTATACAGCATGCTCTGCCGCTACATCTGCTCTGCCGCAGCATTTTTCCGGAATTGCGGAATCCTATAATATGGTCGCAACCGGTGCTATGATGGTCAGTGCCTGCATGATCGCTAATACAGCAGGCAAGATCATTCTTGGTGTTTTGATCGACCGTTTCGGTTCCAGAGTTTCTGTTTCCATATATGCAGTCATCGTAGCTATCGGTGCATTGCTGATCGTTGTCAGCAGAAATTCCTTTGTTCTTGTAGCGGCAGCTGTCATGTACGGAATGTGCTATTCTATGGGAACCGTGTCAACGTCAATGCTGGCGAGAGAGATGTTCGGCTCGGCAAAATACAGCCGCGTATATCCGAGACTGTCTATGACAACGACTGTATCCAACGCGATCTTTACAACAGTAGTCGGACTGCTGTATGACCTGACCGGTACCTATACATCGATCATCCTGTTCCTTGCATGCCTGATCATGATCGCCTTCAGCATGATACAGCTTGCATATATTAAAAAAGCAAAAGAAGCAATCTGAAGACAGATCAAAGACATCCGGTCAGCGCCGGATGTTTTTTCTGCCTGAATCAATATGCTGGCGGTATTGCCTGTACCGGATACGGCGCATAATATAATCATAAACAAAACAGATTAATATGAATCTGACTCCCGGAGGTTTGGATTATGAGAAAAATGAAGATAATTTCCATGATCCCTTTGGTCCTGACAGTATGCATCATGTCTGCAGGATGCAGTTATCAGACACCTGATCAGCAGAAGCTGCCTGCCGCTGAATCTTTCACACCGATAATTCCAGATGATGCGTCGGTCAGTTATCTGGGTCCGCAGGGAACTTATACAGAAGAAGCTGCACAGTTTTTCTTTGGAACTGATGCGGATCTGATTCCGAAGACAACTGTCGAAGAAGCGATCGCGGATGTTGTAAACGGTTCTTCAGACTATGCGGTGATCCCTCAGGAAAATACGGTAGGCGGAGCAGTTACAAATTATGTGGATGCTTTGATCGCTGTTCAGAATATCTATGTGATAGGAGAAGTGATCCTGCCGATCAGCCAGACATTAATGGGAATACCCGGAAGTACAGTCAAAGATATCAAGACTGTCTGCTCGCACGCCCAGGGGATCACCCAGAGCGCAAAATGGAGAAAGGAACATATGCCGGACGCTGAAACAAGAGAGATGGCAAGTACTGCCGCGGCTGCCAGTTATGTAGCTGAAACAGGCGACAAAACGATCGCGGCGATCGCTGCTCCGGCCGCCGCATCACTGTACGGGCTTTCCGTACTGGCTGAGAATGTGCAGATCACAGATGCCAACAAGACCAGGTTTTATGTACTCTCTGCATCAATGCCGGAAAACAGCAGATCTCAGAGGGCGGTATTTGTCGCGGATTGTGAAGCTAACAGGATCGATGATATCATCATCGAAATTTCCAAAGCAGGACTGGAACTTGTGACGATCCATGACCGTCCTGAAGGAAGTCAGCTGGGTTCCTATCATTACATCATTGAAGTGGAGAATCCAGACGGTATATCAGCTGAACAGCTGGAAAAGATCAAAGCAGTTTCAGGGGTTCGTTATCTGGGAAGTTTTAATTCCGCGGAAAAGAAGAACTAAACGGCTGATGAGGAGATAACAGGGTGAACGAAACAGAACTTTATAAAGAACTGGGAAAACTGACGAAAGACAAATGCAGGTGGGAGGAAAGCATTCCGTATGTTTCTTCTCTGCTTGAGCATGAGTCTGTGAAAATACAGGCAAAAGCACTCTGGCTGCTTGGTGAGATGGGACTGCTGTATCCTGCGCAGGTACAGGACAGTATCCCGATGATCGCTTCATTCCTTGACAGAAGCGAAGCGCTGTTGAGGGAGCGCGCAGTCAATGCAATGGGCAGGATCGGAAGGGGCTGTTACCGGCTGATTGAACCTGACTGGAAAGATATGTTCCGTTTTGCGGCAGATAAAGAACCAAAGGTCAGATTAAGCTTTATCTGGGCATCAGAGAATATTGCAGTGAATTCACCTGATATTTATGAGGAATACATGGATGTATTTGCTGAACTTCTGCATGATCCGGATGACAGGGTAAGAATGGAAGCTCCGGAGATCTTCAGGGTGCTGGGCAGACGCAGACAGGACTTTGTCAGACCATATCGGGAACTGCTGCAGAAGACGGCGGAAGATGACAATAACCGTGTCGTAAGGATTCACTGTCTGGGTGCACTCAAAGCAATCTCTTCCAATTGAGCAGAAGTGCATGTAAATCAGATAAAACTTCGTAAATCAAAAGAAGATTTCCGGAGATATGTTCCGGGAATCTTCTTTGATCAGAAATGATTATTTTTTGTTGTGATATGTAAATTCTGATGTATCAGGAAATTGTATAAACAGTTGCGTGAGACATCGCAAAGTCAGAGAGATCCTGGCCGATACCGGGGAGATTTGGTACATCGATGTAGCTGTTTACCGGCTGGTAATCATAGATACCCATCTTACGGATCTTATCAAAGGTATTGGTAATGTGATGTTCATGAATAATGAAATTCGGGACTGCGGCTTCCAGATGAAGGGCAACAGCAACGCTGATCGGTGAATTGCATGCGTGACTCTGAACGGAAACATCGTAGACCTGGCACATTGCTGCAATGCGCATGAATTCGGTAACACCGCCGCAGTTTCCGATATCGGGCTGGGCTACTGAAATAGCACCCTGTTCCAGGAACGGACGGAATCCCCAGCGTGTGAATATTCTTTCACCGGCTGCGATCGGGATCGTAGTGGAACTTGCGATCCTCTGATAATTTGCTGCGGAAAGGGGCATGCAGGGTTCCTCAAGATACAGGATCCCGTATGGTTCCGCCATCTGCGCAAACTGAATGGCAGTCGTGACGTCTGTGTTTCCATTGTTTTCAGCAACGATAAGAGCATCAGGTCCCATGACTTCACGTACCACACGGATGCGCTCTTCGGCAGTACGCAGCATCTGCGGCGAAAGTGTGTTCTTCAGGGAAGCATTGGGATTGGTGCGTCCTTGTTCATCCATCGCGAGGAAGTTCACCTTTACAGCATCATATCCCTGTTCCTTAGCGCGCAGGGCAGACTCCCTGTATGCGTCAAGGGATCCGATGCGGTCAAAGTCCTGTCCTCCCCAGTTAAAGTGAAGCTGGCTGGCGTAAGCATGTATCTTGTCCCGGTATTTTCCGCCCAAAGCCTGATAGAGCGGAACACCCAATGCCTTGGCTTTGATATCCCAAAGCGCAGTATCAAGCGCACTGATCGATGACATGACAACCGGACCGTTGCTCATTGCCCAGAAAGTATCACGGAACAGGTTTTCCCAGATAACGGAATGATCCAGAGGATTTTTGCCGATGAGAAGCGGCGCATAGTCTTTCAGCATACCGAATACGGCTTTTGAACCATTCAGGATGGCCATTCCTGCTTCTCCGATGCCGGAGATACCTTCATCTGTATGGATACGCGTAAAGACCGGGCAGAATGATTCTCCAAGGATCGATTCGATCGCAATGAGATCAATACTTGTAATTTTCATCATTATCTCCTTTGTTAGATCATTCAAAACAAGACTGCACACAGATCCATTTTGAATGAGAATTTTATAACTAAGTCTATACATAAAATGCAGATAATAACAATCATAACTTGTACTTCGTTACTATTTTGTGAAAAGTATCAGGACTATGAACAGGAAAGGAAATTTCATACATCGGATCTGCATGCCGGTCAGTTCGTAAAAGATTCAGTGTTATTCATATAAAAGTGTATGTTTCATACGAAAACTGAAGTATATTGTGTATCAGGTGAACATGATGCAGACAATTACAAAACAGCAGGCCAGACAGTTCATTCTTGCAAAGCAGGGATTGATCGGCAGTTATAAATTTAAGGGAAAAGAAGGTGCGCTTGCCTATATCCGTCAGGCAGGCTGCATTCAGTTTGATCCGGTCGATGTCTGCGGTAAAAATGCGGAATTGACCCTTCAATCAAGAGTAAAAGGGTTCCGCAAAACAATGCTGCAAGAACTGCTGTATCAGGACCGGAAACTGATCGATTATGTGGATAAAGAGCTTTCCATCTGGCCTGTGGAAGACTGGCCTTATTTTTCATCGTTCAGAGACCGGAGCCTTCAGATGAGCGATACATTTGAAGGTCTGCAGGAACTGAAAGAAGAAGCTGTCAGGTATATCGATGAGAATGGTCCGGTATGCAGTGACACACTGCCGATCGAAGGAGAGATCTTCTGGCATTCATCCATGCACTGGAGCGGTCATTGGCATAAGAAATCCTCTGCGGCAAGATCCGTCCTTGAACAGCTGTACACGGACGGAACACTGATCATTCATCATAAAAAGGGAAGCCGGAAGTATTACGACCTCGCAGAGAAATATCTGCCTGCTGATATTCTGAACGCAGAGAATCCCTGCGGAAATGATGAGGCATTTAAGCTGTGGCGTGTGCTGCGAAGGATCAGTGCTGTGGGTCTCTTATGGGATAAAAACAGTACCGCGCTGCTGGGTATACATATCAAAGCTGAAGAGAGAAAGAAGATATTTGCCTGTCTGGCAGCGGAAGGGAAGATCTGTCCGGTCATGGTGGAAGGCGTGAAAGCACCGTTTTACTATCTGTCTTCGGATGATGAACTCATGCAGAAAGTTCTGGATGGCAGTGCTGATCTGAAGCCGCGCATGTCATTCATTGCACCGCTTGATCCGCTGTTATGGGATAAGCCGCTGATCTCTGCTCTGTGGGATTTTCAGTATTCCTGGGAGATCTATACTCCGGCGGAAAAACGGAAGTATGGGTACTACACGCTTCCTATACTGTTTGGTGACAGGTTTGCCGGCAGGATCGAGGCTGTTCCCGGGAAGGACGGGATCCTCCGTGTGAAAGGACTATGGTGGGAACCGGGGATCAGACAGACGAAAAAGCTGAATACTGCTTTAGACAGAGCACTGCGGAATTTTGCTGTATTCAATGGCTGCACTGATTATGAAATGTGAGAAAGAAACGATCGGATAATATGATGGAAAACAAAACGATCACGATTCAAAAAGCAGATAAAGGCAGTGATCTGGCAGTGAAACTTCTGGACTTTGCAGAACATTTTTCCTGGACGGAGGTAAGGGCTCATACCGTCAAAGTGATCCGGAACTGGGAATTTGAGGAATGGGAGGCCCCGTTTGCGGCAATGGATGGTGACCGTATTGTTGGGATGGCGGCCATTATGAAAACAGACTATTATCCGCTTCCGGAAGTATTTCCTTGGATCTCGACGATATTTGTCAGTGAAGAATACCGCGGCAGAAGGATCAGCGGAAAACTGATCGATTGTGCAAATGAATACGCAAAAGAACTTGGGTTTCACAAAACATATATTCCGACTGATCACGTCGGTTTATATGAAAAATACGGGTACAGGTATCTGAAAAACATCGTAAACTACGGGAACGGAGTTGACCGTCTTTACGTTAAAGACATTCAGTAATTTCATCCATTCAGTAGTCATATCTGAACAGGAGGGACATGGTCAGGATCCTGCTGAGATTTTTACTGATCCTGCTGAGACTGCTGCCGCTGTTCATTCTGTATATAGCTTTGTATCAGGATGCCGGTCATCAGAAACTTCAGAAAGCAGGAATTATTGAAAAGGATATCATCGTTGATGATGTCAGTTTTCATTATGCAGAATCAGCAGACAACGGAAAACCGGTGATCCTTCTGCTTCATGCGCAGATGCTGGACTGGTTTTCATACCAGTATGTCGTGATCCCGCTTTCAAAGCATTTCCATGTTTATGCGCTGGATTACCCCGGACACGGAAAGACCAGGTGTCCGGATGACTATGAAATGAATGCGGAACAGATCGGCGCATCGATCGCGCAATTCATTGAAAAGGTGATCGGCGGTCCCTGTGCAGTCAGCGGTAATTCATCGGGCGGTCTTCTGGCAGCCTGGCTTGCCGCTGACAGGCCTGAACTGATCACATCAGCCGTGCTGGAGGATCCGCCATTGTTTTCATCGGAATATCCCGCGATCAAACATACAGTCGCATACTGTACATTTGCGGTCAGTGACCGGGCAGTCCGAGATGACAGCGAAGGGGACTACGTCAGGTTCTGGATCAAAAACTCTCCGGAATTTTTCAGAAACAACACGTTCCCCGGTGCCCGTACTCTGATCAGTATTCTCATCATGCTGTACAGGATGCTGCACTGGCAGAGAACGGTCGAGATCCCGTTTGTACCTGCACTGTTCAGGGAAATGATCAGGGGCATGGATCATTACGATCCCCATTTCGGAAAGTCCTTTTACGACGGTATGTGGAATGAGAATTTTGATCATGCGGAAGCATTACGGAGGATCAAGTGCCCGGTACTTCTGATACAGGCAGATACGTCGTTCCTTCCTGATGGTACATTGAATGGTGCAATGTCGGAAGAAAACGCGCAGTTTGCGTGCAGCAGGCTGCAGGATGTCAAGTATGTCAAAGTGAGTGCCAGACATGTGGTACATCTGGAAGAACCGGAAGAATACCTGCAACATGTGCTGCAGTTCCTGGATCAATAAGCATTCAATATCAACCAGGTTATAAAAAGACCGGCTTCGATCGAGAAACCGGTCTGTTGTTATTCGTGGAGTCTGCGTTCCTTGCGAAGCGCTTCGATCTTGCCGTGGATACGGCCAACGGCATACATCAGCAGTGCTGCGCATAACAGATTGATAAATCCCATATGTACAGGAAGGATCGAGTTTGTGATCCCGATGATGATATTCATGAAGCCGATGATCATCAGCATGTTGGCAATACCTTTCAGATGGCTGATCTTCGAATCAATATCGGAGAAGATATTGAATTCACCGAACTCTGCTTTTCTGCGGAAGTACATCCAGCCGAAAAACTTCGCGATCAGTTCGGCACCTGTATCTTCCATAAATTCGATATATCCCGGATCAAAACCACCATGCATCTCCATACGGATGATATATTCACCCGGTTCACAGTTCACGAATGTGTATCTGCAGATCTGATAGCTGTCAAGGACCCAGCCCTGTTCAGCCATTTCATTGAGCCATTGTTCCTCTTTATCATATTCCCAAACCCAGAACAATCTGTAAAATGTCTTCATCATTTTGATTCTCCTTTCAGAACAGCTTCTCCATTGCTGACTAATTCTCTGAGCCGTTCCAGTTCATTTTCCAGGATGTCCATGCCGTCATCGGTCAGCACATACTGTTTTCTGCGGCTTCCCGCTTCCACAGGAAGCTGGGTGATCCATCCTTTATCCACAAGTGCATTCAAAGCACCGTACAGTGTTCCTGCCGCAAGATGGATCCTCTCGTTTGAAAGCTTTTCCACCGTCTGCATGATCCCGTATCCGTGACATGGTTTCACGAGTGCGAGCAGGATATAATATGTCGTTTCCGTTAAAGCATATAGATCGTTCATATATATCGTCTCCTTATATATCGTCAACCGATATATCGTATATTCAATATATCGTCGTACGATATAGCTGTCAATAGGTTTCATAGTAAAAAAGGTCAGGTTTGAATCAGGTACTCGAATTCATACAGGATGTTTTCTTTAGACCATACTGAATAGAAAATATATGAAAAAGATTCAATATGAAATACAATATGTAAAGGATTAAACTATTGTCATATACGTGCAGAATGACAGAAATATAATGAAATGATTTGATTCATTTACCGGGAAGAAAAGGGGACAGATCAACTTATGGAAATACGTGTTCTGAGATATTTTCTGATGATTGCTAAAACGGAAAATATTACAAAAGCTGCCGAAGCGCTTCATATCACACAGCCGACGCTGAGCCGTCAGATCCGTGAGCTGGAAGAAGAGATCGGTACGGATCTCTTTTACCGGGATTCCCGGAAGATCAGACTGACACCGGAAGGATTTCTTTTGAAAGAACGTACCGAGGAGATCCTGGAGCTGACGGATAAAACGATGGAAGACCTGAAAGCCAGCAGTGATAAAGTGGAAGGCATGATCACCATATGCACCGGTCTGATCAAATCGACCGATCTTCTGACGAGGATCATAACAGAATTCCGGCAGCGGTATCCGAATGTACGGTTTACGATCATGACAGCGACTGCTGATACGATCAGGAACCAGCTGAACAGGAGTCTGATCGATTTCGGAGTCATGCTGGAACCGGTCGATCTGACAGGATTGAGTTTTATACGTTTCCCTGAACCGGAACGATGGAATGTAATGATGCGGGCTGATGATCCTTTGGCTGAGAAGGAGAGTATCTGTGCCGACGACATTAATCAGCGGGAACTGATCGTGCCGCTCAGAGGACCGATCGCGGCGGAACTGTACCGATGGCTGAAAAAAGAACCGGATGAACTGAACATTGTCTGCAGCAATGCTTTAGGAGGAACTGCAGCCTACCTTGTACATAACAGCCATGCTGTTTCACTGAATGTAGATGGATCATTGCCGTTCCTGGACCATACAAAGATCAAAACAGTACCGCTGTCACCTCCGCTCACAGGAAGAAGCGCGATTGCCTGGAAACAGGATGCTGTGCGTACAGAACCGGCTAAACGCTTTATTGAGTTTATATCATGCTTTCCGGGCATGGAAAACACATAATTACTAAGTATTTGATATGTTTTATACCTGAATTTATACTGAAACCGTAAAGAAGAGGAGTTAGTAATTTGAAGGGAAGATATTTGATTATACTTGCATCACTCTGCGGACTGATCGCTTCCGGAGTCGGTCTGATCACAAACGTAGCCGGACTGTTCTTCAATCCGATCGCTGCTGAACTCGGATTGCTGAGAGGCGCTGTCAGTATGACAGTAACGATCAACAATCTGCTGTTCGCTGTCGGCGGACTGATGTCTCCGAAGTTCATGTCTGAAAAAACTTTGAAACCCGGTCTGATCATCGGAACTGCTGTGATCGCGGGCAGTACAGCTCTGCTTTCCACAACAAGTTCGATTATGGTCATGTATATACTGAATGCACTGCGCGGATTTGCGTCGGGTATTCTCGGATTTGTATTCGTAACAATGGTCATCAATAACTGGTTCCATTCCAATGTCGGTCTGGCAACCTCTATCGCAATGGGCTTCAGCGGTCTTGCCGGAGCAGTGTTCTCACCGATCGTTTCCTCTGTGATCCAGAGCAGCGGATGGAGAACAGCATATCTGATGAATGCGGCACTGATGGTCGTCATGAATCTTCCGGCGATCTTCCTGATTCCGTCCATTGATCCGACAGTAAAGGGACTGAAACCACTGGGTGAAAAAGCTGTTTCCAATACTGCTGATACAAAAGCAGGAAACGCAATTCCGATCGTCATGTCTCTGCTGGTGATCATGTGTGTATACGCAGCCTGCGGAGCCGGTTCAACAGCTCTGACACAGCACTTCACAGGTATCGCTGAAGAAAGAGGACTCGCTGCTTCCGTCGGCGCAACAATGCTGTCTGCCTGCATGCTTGCCAATACAGGCGGTAAGGTCGTTCTCGGTGCTCTGGTCGACAGGATCGGTGCCAAGAAGTCACTGCTGACATATGCATGCCTGATCATGTGCGCTGTTCTCGTCATGCTGTTTATTCCTTCCGGAACTGCTATGTATGTCGCAGCGTTCTTCTTCGGCCTGACATATTCCATGGCTACAGTCGGTGTCGTATCCATTACAAAAGACCTGTTCGGCCTGGCAAACTACAGCAAGACATATCCGAAGATCAATCTCTGCGGAACAATGTTCAGTGCTGCATTCTCTTCCATCATCGGATTCATGTATGATGCTTTCGGAAGCTACAACGTCCCTCTGTTCATTATCATGGCTATGGCAGCGATCGATTTCATCATCATCCTGTATGTATATAAAACAATTGACGCAAGAAAAAAGAACGCATAAAGAGAGGAAAAGGATTATGAGAAAAGAAGATGTATCACCGTTTGCAGTAGGAGACGTCAATCCTGTTGCCCAGTATTTCACCGGCGAAACATTCCTTGCAAGACTGACAGGACCGGATGCCCAGACAGATATCTCCAATGTCACATTTGAACCTGCCTGCCGCAACAACTGGCATGTCCACCACGGATGCCAGCAGATCCTGGTGTGTGTCGGAGGCAAGGGATGGTATCAGGAATGGGGGAAGGAACCCGTTCTGATGACACCCGGAAGTGTTGTAGAGATCCCGCTGGATGTCAAGCACTGGCATGGTGCCGCCAAAGACAGCTGGTTCTCCCATCTGTCAGTCATGTCCAGGACTGTTGAAGGTTCTCATGAATGGCTGGAACCGGTAGATGATGAGCAGTATGGAGCTGTCCATCAGACGCAGGCATATCTTGATTCCCTGAAATGATCTATATGAAGAAGGACAGTCCGTTCATACAACCGCTGTCCTTTTAATATGCAGAATGAATCGTGATCTGAATATGTACGGGTCACTCAGTGATCCGTTCGCTGTGTATACACAAATAAACTTCTGCTGTACCTGGTCAATTCTACTATGCGTAGATAGCAGCCTGAGAAGTTCTGTTCTACAATCTGATTGCAGGAGGTAAACAGAATGGATCAATATGTGACAGGGACCGTGATCAAACAGCTGCGTGAAAAGCACAGGATGACACAGCTGCAGCTGGCGGAGAAGATCGGAGTGAGCGATAAAACTGTTTCAAAATGGGAAAACGGAAAAGGATACCCGGATATTACACTGCTGGAACCGATCGCAGAGGCTTTCCGTATTTCGGTGGCTGAGCTGATCTCGGGAAATACCATACATAACACCAATGTATCTGCGAATATGCTGCGTTCAAAGTTTTATGTTTGTCCTGTGTGCGGGAATGTGATCCACAGCACAGGGGAAGCAGTGATCCAGTGTCATGGGGTGCTGCTGAAACCTCTGGAAGCGGAAATGACGGATGAAGATCACATGATATTCATTGAGCGGGTGGAGAATGAGTACTATGTCAGGATCGTTCATGAGATGTCCAAACAGCACTATATCTCCTTTATCGCTGCATTATCACCTGATGAGATCCAGATGGTCAGGCTGTATCCGGAGGGACCTGCACAGGCGTATTTCAAGATGCGGGGAGTCAAAAAGATCTGTTTCTGCTGCAATCATGACGGACTGTTTTCAATAGAAGTCATCAAAGGGATCGATGACAAGGACAGAAGTTATGACGATACACAGGAACGGGCAGAACTGGAAAGGGCAGCTGAAAAATTATTCGGATAAGAAAATGACACCTGGCAACAAGGTGTTTTTTAATGTTTCATGGAATTGTCCGCTGAAAAAGAAGCAGCCCGGGGACTGCTTCATATTCTGTCAGATAAATTGTACTCTGACTCCTGCAGGATCCGTTGTGAAGAAGAAACGGACTTGCGGGTTGGGCGTGATCAGCGGTGTAACAGGGAAACCTGCCTGTATCATCTGTACACGTTTCTGCACCGGATCTTCTGTGTGGAAACCAATGGACAGATGATCATTTCCGGCATTTCCTGCTTCCTTATCATGAATGATCTCGATCTCTGTGTCTCCTTCCTGATCAGCCAGGAATACCAGCTTTCTGCCGGCAGAGCGCATATCCCTTGTAATATGCAGTCCGGCCTGTTCTGTATAGAATGCGATCTCTTCGTCAAAGTGATCCGTATGGATCGTTACATGCACCAGTTTCATTTCTCCTCCATTTCAATATCCAAGTGTTCTGTCAACGATGTGTACCGGCGGCTTTCCTTCGAGATAAAGCGTCAGGTTATTGATGACTGTATCAATGACACGTTCGTAGTTGACGCCTGCCCGGTATCCGCCTGAGATATGCGGCGTGATATAAACACGAGGAGTTGTCCAGAGAGGGTGTCCTTTCGGCAGAGGTTCGGGATCCATGACATCCAGGCATGCGGCTTTCAGGTGTCCTTCATTCATTACCTTGATCAGGTCATCCGTTACGATCGAATTGCCGCGTCCGACATTGAGCAGTACTGCTTTCTTCTTCATCATGCGTAGTTTCTTTTCGTCAAACATTCCGGCAACTTCCGGAGTGCCCGGAAGGCTGAGCGCGACAATATCCATTTCCGGCAGAAGATCATCCATATTCTCCTGTGCAACAAGCGTCTTTACAAACTCCGGCTGATCATGCACGGTCCTTCTGACGCCATAGCATTCTGCTCCAAGGGCATTTGTCATGCGCAGATAAGCTGTTCCGATCGCTCCCATGCCGACAGACAGGACTTTGGCGTTTCCGATACGCCCGATATCCTTGAGCAGGGTCCAGTCCTGATCATGCTGCATATCCAGGTATTCGGGCATCCGCTTCAGTGCCATTAGCGTTGTTGTCAGCATGTGTTCAGCGATCACATCACCATAGGCGCCATATGCATTGGCAAGAATGATGTGATCCGGCAGCCACATATAATTGTTTGCTCCGGCACTGTAAAGCTGCACATAGCGGAGCTTCGGCATTCCGGCAGCCATATCAGGTTTCAGACTGCCGACAAAGATCTCGGCATCTGCCAGATCATCCGGTTTGATGTCTTCGGGTTTCGGGGCGAAAATGACCTCAGCATCAGGAAGTGATCTGAACTTCTGTATGGTCTCATCGCTGTGTGTGGTGGTGACAATGATCCTGACTGGCATAGCAATTACCTCCGGCTTCATCATACAACAGGAATATGATCCATGCCGCTCCGGTGATCAGAACAGGTTGCAGGTCAGGAAAATGACAGTTTTCAGGCCCGGTTCATGCGGCACGATCAGTTCGGCGTACCGGAATCGTAATGGATCTGAAATGCGGAACAACAGTTTTGCTGTATCGTTGAAAAAATGAGTGCCGCCAGTTATCATGAAACATGTATGAGTAAGGAAATGAATGACGTTCCGGTGAAAAAGAAAAAAATCAGTATGCTGCTGCAGATCGCGATCCTTTTTGCGATCGGGGCGGTCACGATCGGCGTTTTGTTATCAAATGAAGTGAAGAACGTTTCCTATGATCTTTTCATGCTGAAGCAGAAAGAAAACGCTGAATCTTCTGCGGAAGATCTGGCAGGATATCTTGAAAGTTTCCCGGCACACGACTGGCTGATCCGTTACTGGTATGACCACTATGATGAGCTGGATATCGAATATGATGCGCCTTACAGCGCGGATACGGTCACTGCCGGAAAGTACAGTCTTCTCATGGAACGCAATCCCGGGTTTATTCCCGAATATGCAGAGATAAAGGATGTTGAAAAACTCACAGAAGAAGACCGGAAACTGTATGCTGAGATCGAATATTCACGATTGATCTCACGTATCGACCAGATCAAAAAGACACAAAATATTTCCTATGTATTCGGTGTGGTTACGGAAAAACCATATGATAATCAGAAAGTCCTGTTCATATCAGCGGGGCCGGGTGATATACGCGGAAGTGAAAAAGGTCAGGTATATCCGATCGGAACAGAACTGATCGTTACGGAAGAACGGCAGAACGCAGTATTGAATGCCATATCCGGTGAGCCGCAGTTTTCCTATAATGAAGACGAAAAGTACTTTGACTATTATTATCCGTTCTGTTCGATTGATTCTCACGATGTCCTGATCGTGATCTCAATGTATGTTCCCAAAGTAGAGATGCCGTTTTATGACAGTATGGCCAAGCTGAGTGTGATGACGATTGGATTTATGGCCTTGCTGGCAGCGATCTGTCTTGTGATGATCATAATGGTCATTCTGCTTCCGCTGAAAGATGTTCAGGATAATATCAGTCTGTTTAAGAATACAAAGGACAGCAGTACTGTTGTGGAAAATCTGTCGAAGATCAGTTCTCATAACGAGATCGCCGAACTTTCTTCTGATTTTGCGTCAATGGTTGTGGAACTGAACGCATACATGATCCGGAATGAAGAAACTGCAGTCAGGGAAGAACACAACAAAACAGAGCTGGCTCTTGCAAACAGGATCCAGACTGCGATGCTGCCGAATGTATTCCCGTCATATCCTGACAGAACAGATTTTGATATCTATGCTTCAATGACTCCTGCAAGGGAAGTCGGCGGAGACTTCTATGATTTCTTCCTGGTTGATGATGAGCATTTGTGCCTGGTGATCGCGGATGTATCCGGCAAAGGAGTTCCGGCTGCACTGTACATGATGGCAACGAAGATCTTGTTGTCACAGATGATCAAAACAGACAGATCAGCAGCTCAGATCCTCAATGAGGCAAATGCTTCGATCTGCTCAAAAAATCCCGAAGAAATGTTTGTAACCGTCTGGCTCGGTATCCTGGATCTGACAACAGGGATCATGACATGTGCAAATGCCGGCCATGAATACCCGATGCTGAAGAAAGCAGGGGGACAGTTTGAACTGGTCAAAGATAAACACGGTCTTGTGATCGGTGCTATGGAAGGAGCAGTGTATCAGGATTATGAACTTCGTCTGGATCCCGGAGCATCCGTGTTCGTCTATACAGACGGTCTGGCAGAAGCTTCCAGCAGTGATCATCAGATGTTTGGAACAGACAGGATCCTTGAGAATCTGAATACAGATCCCGACAGAACGCCGGAAATGATCCTGCAGGATATGAAACAGGCGGTCAGCAGTTTTACGCAGAGTACGGAACTGTTTGATGACCTGACGATGATGTGCATAACATATCACGGAAAAGTCTGAAATATGCTTTCACACAGGAAGGGGACTGATCATGGAACGCTTGGAAGCTTTTGAAAAGATGCTGGAAGATATCCGCAGACAGGCTGATCTTGAGAAAAGGAAAATGGATGAGCTGAAGGCTGAAGGAAAAGAAAAAACAGCAACTTACCGTCAGTATTTCGGAAACCGTCTTGTGCTCAAAACGATCCTGGATAAGTACAGGGAATACGGTCTTCTGGACTGACCGTCCCTGTAAACAGGAAAATACAAAAAAGGAACTGTTTTATGCGGGTGATGATCATAGATCATCCGGGCATATGACAGTTCCTTTGTTATCAGCTGTGTATACAGATCAGCCGTTGATATCTTTGATGAGTTTGAGCAGGTATGCCGCAATGCAGATATCCACAACACTTGTGCCGATACTTACTCCGCCGGCTTTGTTTATAAAGCCGAGGACACAGCTTGCAAAGTCAAGGATGATCGCTACCCAAAGAAGGAATGAAGCTGACTTTGCCTTTGAAGGATCTGTCGCAGACATATAGCAGTAAAGACCTGTGATCGCTGTAATTGCTCCTGCAATAAAGTACGGAATTTTACCGGACGCGACGATCAGACCTTCAACCGCATATACCAAACCAAAGATGATCTCAATCATCGAAAGAGTTCTTAAAGACTTCTGTTTATCACTCATAAATGTCATCTCCAGTTAGAATTATAATACCCAATGAAAACAAATGTAAATAAAATGAAAATAATGTAAACGCTTAATTACACTGTTATTTACCGTTATTTACCGTTTTTCTTCTGCGCAGCGATCAGATACCGATGGATCGTTCCTTTTACTGTACCATTCCGTTCGATTTCTTCCTGCATTTCCAGCAGGTGATCAAAACAATGATCTACCGAAAATCCGGGAAATTCCCATTCAATGATACGGGCAAACCAGACAAATGCACCGACATCAAAGAATCTGATCGGTCGGAAAGCCTCTTCAGCATGGAGGATCTCAAAACCAGCTTCTTTCAATCTGTCTGTCTGAATATTTAATTCAGCTTCCGGAAAGGGGAGAGGTGTACCGGGCAGGACCATATCGACCAGTTCACGATCGTTCCTGGCACCGACCTGCTGGGTGATAAACAGTCCGTCACTCTTGAGCAATCTGAAGACTTCCGCCGGATCAAAACTTCCGTGTCTGTTGATCATGATATCAAATGAACCGTCCGGAAAAGGGATGTCGGACGCATCATCACAGGTTTCGAAATCAATGCCCTGAGGCAGCAGTGTTTCCCTGCACAATTCAACATTCGGCGGAAATCCTTCCGTGGCTGCTGTATTGCCGTATGGATGTCCCAGGGATAACAGGAACTCACCGCCGCCGGTGTCATAGTCAAGCAGCTTCATATCCGGAAGCAGATACTGATCAATGATCGTTTTATAATCCCATGGAAGATCCTGTTCTTCCTCGTATCTGCCATGAATATGGGAAAAGTCCCATCCATGGATATGTGCTGTCTTTTCTTCTGCTTCCCATGTTTTCCGAAGCTGATCGATCTTATTGGTTTCCATAACTGCTCCTTTATAAGAAACGATGTGTTTTTGGAAGTATTTCAATTATACAGTACATGAAACATGTTGATTCAGTATGATCGTGCATAGGTTTACAAAGAAACTGACAGTTCCGCTATAATGACATTGAACATGAAGAGATTTCCATATGACAAAGAAGATCGTTGTAGTAAATGCCGGTCCGAGAAAAGGCTGGAATACAGATACTCTGCTTACAGAAGCGGCGAAAGGCGCTGAGTCTTCCGGTGCAGAGATCATTCGTTTTGACCTGTTCAGGCTTGAAAGATATACAGGCTGTATTTCCTGCTTCGGCTGCAAGAAACAGCAGTTCAAAGGTCACTGCATCTGCAGGGACGGGCTGACACCTGTGCTTGATGCGATCCGTGAAGCAGACGGACTGATCATCGGTTCTCCCAACTATCTTTCGGATCTGACCGCTTCTTTCCGCGCGCTGTATGAAAGGCTGATCTTCCAGAATCTGACGTATAACCGCGAAACACCCTGCTGCAACGACCGCCTGATCCCGGTGTTGCTGGTTATGACGAGCAATGCGCCGGATACGATGTATCTGAACCTGCTGAACAATTACAAAGCAACGCTCAGCCGGTTTGTCGGACCGACAGAACTGTTTGTCAGCGGCAATACACTGCAGCTCAAAGACTACAGCATAACAGACTGGGAATGGACAATGTTTGATCCGAAGGCCAAGCAGGAAAGACATGATACTGTTTTCCCGGAGGAATGCAGGAAAGCTTATGCGTTGGGTGAGGCGCTTGTAAGCAGATAAAACTGTTATTATCCGTATAAATAACGAAAACCCCTCAGACCTTTGCACGGTTTGGGGGTTGTTTATATCAACGTTCAGGAATACATGCTGTTGAGCAGTGCGGTCCCTGTTTTTGTCCTGAATACTTCCTGCCGGAATCGATCGACAGAATTCCGGTATTTTTCATTTTCACCGGCGTTGACGAGGAAGTCCGCTTCCAGCAGGATCCGGTAGTCCAAGCCGTCCACATCCGTAAAGGTATGGTGATGACCGACAAGGTAACAGATCCGCTCCAGCATTTCTTCACTCATGCCTGAATCCTTGTAGAATTCACGCACCATCGGAGGTCCGTATTTCTCCTGCAGGTCATGAGGAGAATTACCGTATTCCCTGCGGAGAGAAGGACATGCGATGTCGTGCACGATCGCCGCAAACTCCAGAGTCTGCTGTGTCAGTTCATCAAGACCTTCCTGTTCACCGATATTTTTCGCGTATGCCCATACTTTCAGAAAGTGACAGATATCATACTGGCTTCCTTCACTGTTCCCGATCATTTTGATGATCGCTTCACTGACTGTGATCATATGTATTCCTTTCTTTTGAACTGTTGATAAACGGGCAGGTTGTGTCTGCCCGTCATTTCATTGACTGTATCAGATCTTTTCCACCTGAACAAGGTTAGTATGCTGGGGATTTCCCTTTGCCAGCGGGGTGGGATGTGCAGCATCCGTCAGGACATTGATGGAGCCGCGGCGGTCAGCGCCGTTCTTGTCCGGCTTGAACCATCCGCCCTGGGACATTGCTGCAACACCCGGCATGATGCGTTTTGTAACGACTGCCGGAATGATGACAGTACCGCGGTCATTGTAGATGCGTACTTCATCACCGCTCTGAATACCGCGAGGTTCGGCATCGGCCGGATTGATCCAGAGACCAGGCATCTCAACTTCATCCTGCCATTCATTGTTGTCATGCATGGAGTGAGTGCGTCTTCTGGTATGCCATCCGATGAGCTGGAGAGGGAACCGTTCCCTCAGAGGATCTTCCGGTCCTTCCGGACAGGGGAGATATCCTGAAACAGCAGGAACGTTTTCCAAATGCATGTCGTAAAGCGTCTTGGAGAAGATCTCGATCTTGCCGCTCGGTGTCTTGAACGGATGCTTGATCGGATCTTTGATCTGGTCTTCAAATGCGATATATACCTTGCGGTTCCTGTACTGCCATCCGCCTTCTTCACAGAAGTCTCTGTATTCAGGCAGTTCAGGTTCCTTTTTCCTGAGCGCATGGTAGCTTTCTTCAAGCCAGTAGTCAGCGTCCGAATGACCGCCGGTAAACTCTTCATAAAGACCGAGTTCACAGGAGATATCTTTCAGCCATTCCCACTCAAAGCGGGTGCCGAACAGCGGTTCGATGACTTTGTTGTTGCGGATCAGGTAATTGCCTCCGCGCCAGGGAGCAGTTATGTTGTTTGTTTCAAACACGGACGGCGCAGGAAGTACGTAGTCTCCGAAGCGTGCACTCGGTGTCATGAAGATGTCAGAACATACGATCAGCTGGCAGAGGTCATCCTGCCTGAGGATACGCATCGTATCATTGATGTCTGAGTGCTGGTTGATCAGTGTATTGCCTGCAAGATTCAGCATCATTCTTAGCTTGGAATCGAGTTTATCGACTCCATGTACACGATCTTCACGCGCTGTCATCTCTTCGCCGTGTTCGATCGCTTTTGTCCAGAGGAAGATCGAGATAGAACCTTTGTACGGGTTCTCGACCGGAGGCAGGGCAAGGGCAGGTCCCTGATGTTCACGGGTCATGCCGCATCCGCCGGCATTGCCGCCGGGAATACCGATGTTGCCTGTCATGGCTGCCAGGGTAGCGATCGCCTTGGTCGCCTGTTCACCGTTTCCTGTACGCTGAATGCCGTATCCGGACATAATGCAGGCAGGCTTGGCAGAAGCCAGTTTTCTTGCCAGTTCCCTGATCTTTTCTGCCGGGATACCGGTGATCGCTTCCGCCCATTCAGGCGTACGTTCGATACCGTCTTTCAGGCCGAAGAGGAAGCTGTGATAGCTTTCATTGGCAGGAATACCTTCCGGCATATGCTTTTCATCAAAGCCGATGCAGTACTTGTCCATGTATGCCTGGTCCTGCAGTCCTTCCTCGAAGATGGTGTAAGCCATGGCATCTGCCAGGGCAGCGTCTGTGGAAGGTCTGATCGGGATCCACTCATCCGCGTAAGCGATCGCTGTCTGGCTCAGGCGCGGATCGATAGCGATCACAGGGATATTCTTTTCCTTGATCTTGGAAAGGTAATAATTCCGTTCGGAACCGAATATGGTCTCTGTGGAGTTGTCTCCCCAGAAGATCAGGAGATTCGTATTGAGCATATCTTCCGGGCTGTTCCCGAAGAACATATCACCGAAGATATAAGGACTGATATATGACGCGCAGGCGGAACTGTAGCTGCCGTAGGAATTCAGGTAACCGCCATCCGCAGCAAGCAGACGTTTTGCCAGGACGGTAGGACGCATGATGCCGGTAACACCGGTCGCGTAATTGACATAGCGTGAACCTGGTCCGTATGTATCACGGATACGCTTCCATTCGGAAGAGATCTCCTGTACAGCCTGTTCCCAGCTGATCCGGCGGAACTTACCGCTGCCGCGTTCACCGATGCGCTTCATCGGATAGCGCAGGCGGTCCATGCTCATGAATGTCTTGCGGTAGCCTCTGCCTCTGACACATGCCCTGATCTGGGGATCATTGCTGGAGGTATCCGATTCGATCCGCAGGATACATCCTTCCTGCACGTGGGGAGTGATCACACACTTGCCGCCGCAGTTGTTGAGACCGCCGCTCTTAGTGACTTTCATTTCCTCCGGAATGATCTCATCCCTGAGACCGTCCTCGGATATTTCGGAGAATTCTTCCGCGTATGGTTTCAGGACAGCCCAGAGATCAGCCAGCCTGTCCCTGATCCCGAAGGTGTCAGCGAAAGCAGTCAGTGATGTATCACGCCGTCCTGCCAGTACCTCAAGCAGATATCCGCTGATGTCTGTGAACGTCCGGAATGTTCCTCTCCTGCGCAGAGCCTGCAGCAGCAGTTTCTGGTTGTCCAGTGCAAAGGTATCCGTAAACGCCGCCATATCCTGTTTTGCTCCGGCTGTTTCCAGGTAATACAGATATCTGTACTGTTCACCGATATAGTCCGGCGGATTTCCTTCCATTCGGACCGGACGGTAGCCGTTTCTGTAATATGCTTTGATGACGTCAAGCGTCGTCTGGTTGCACAATACCCGTTCCTCACGGCATACCGATGCCCAGAGCGGCGGATTGAAATCAGCGTCGCATCCGCGGAACAGGAAATCATATTCAAGCAGCCACTCTTCCGGGGAGTGCTCGTTCCATTCGGGGAAGAGGGAAAGGATCTTCAGCGCTTCATCACGGTCTGCGAAGAAGACGCTTCCTAACAGCAGGGCGGATCTCAGCAGGGGCACTTCATCCGCGCCCGGCTTCATTCCGAGATTCTGCCAGAGCTTCTCACGGATCTCAGCAAGCTCCTTGTAAGAATCGATCAGGATCGCGCCTTTCAGATCACCGTCACGATAGAAGAGCTTCTCATAAGGCTCGTTGTCAAATACGGGAGGATTGATGCGGAATTCAGCAGGAGCCGGTCCGGAAGGTTCTTTTTTCTCCGCTTCTTCCGTGATCTCACCGAATGCATACAGGAAGTTCCTGCGTCCTGAGAAGATCAGTTCACCGCCGTTATAGAGTTCATTGTTTTTCACTTCATCTGACTCCGGACCATAAACTGCGCCTAGGCCGGCGATCAGACCGCTGTGCTTAGCGAAGTTCCAGAGTCCGGGATTCGGCTTCCACTGGATACAGTCACCGGCAGCGAATACATCCGGCAGGCTTGACTTCATGCCGTCGTTGACGATCACACCGCGTCCGCATTCCGCACCGGCTTCCTGCAGCAGTCCGGTCTCGGCACGGATACCGCATGAAAGGATGACAAGATCTGCATCGAACACTTCATCATGTTCCCCGATGACAGCTTTGACCGAAGCAGTCCTGCCGTCAGTACCTGCCTGGATCACAATATTTTCCACTCTTGTCCGGCAGACGATGCCTTCTTTTTCCAGTCTGCTTTTGAATACTTCCGCGCTTTCATCATCCAGGAATCTTCCCAGCAGTTTCGGCGCCAGTTCCAGTACGGAAACAGACAGTCCGGAAGCTTTGAGTTCACCCGCCAGTTCGACACCGATGACACCGCCGCCGATCACGACAGCACTCTGCGCAAGCGCACAGTCGCGGTGGATATTGATCATGTCTTCGATCGTACGCAGGGTATGCACGCCGGGCAGCTCCGCACCGGGAATGGGCGGTACTGCCGCTCTTGCCCCGGCGGCACAGATCAGACGGTCATAGGGAATGATCGTGCCGTCTTTGCATGTTACGGTATGATCTTCCGCATTGATGCTGACAACAGTGCTGTTCGTTGTCAGCGTGATCTGTTTCCTGTCGTACCATTCTTCCGGATGGATCTCCATATTTGTTCCTGCAAGATAATTGATCCCGGTCTTGCTGAGAAGGGGACGCAGATACGGTCTGTGCGGACCTGCTTCAAGGATACGGATATCCGCTTCGGGAGAGTTTGCGCGGATGGTCTCCGCGGCAGTGAGTCCGGCGATCCCGCCGCCGATGATCAGATATTTCATTCCCATGGATATTCCGCCTTTCTTTCCTGATATGTGTCGAGTGTGTCAAAGTCTACGAACTGCAGACAGTGGGTCAGACAGGCATCGACACAGGCAGGGTTTTTGCCCTGTGCCCGGAGTTCATAGCATCCGTCGCACTTGGCAGATCTGCCGTTCCTGACGCTCAGTTTCGGAGCGTTGCGCAGACATACCTTCGTACAGATGCCGCATCCGATGCACTTTTCTTTTCGGTGTCCGACGGTCCCGTCAGCCCGGCGGTACATCGCACCGGTCGGGCAGTGTGTCACGCATAAAGCATCATCACAATGGATGCAGGCACCTGAATAGTGAAAAAACTCTGTTCCTTCTTCGGTGGAAACTTCCAGTGTCTCCGCCTTGCGGAAGAACAGACCTGCTTCCAGGTTGTTTTTGTCTTTGCATGCCATCTGGCAGGCATTGCATCCAATGCATTTATTCTGGTCGTAGAGAAATCCGTAACGTTTCATACTGGCTCCTTTCGTTGCAGGAAAACGAATCAAAATACGGTTCCTGTTATCAGCGGATGAGTAATGAACCGGCTTGAACTGATATTTGGCCGGAGGGGAGAGTGAAACAGGCAGCTTCCGTACACGGAAGGATGATTTCTGTTTTTCTGACTTCAGTATATTTCCTATGATCTGAATTCGACAATAAGGCATTGTAAATTTGCATATAAATTGCTATTGATGTATGAAAAGTTTAGCTGACACAGTGTCAGTGAAAGATGGTAAAAGCATTATGATCAAAGGTACACCGGAGCTGATCGCCGGACGCAGGGAAGAGATCATCAACGCCTGCGAAGAGCTGTATCAGACAATGAACTTCAAAGATATTACGCTGAAAGAGATCGGGAATGTCGTTCCGTTTTCAAGACCGACGATCTATAACTACTTTCAGACAAAAGAGGAGATCTTCCTTGCGCTGTTTGAACGAGAGTATGACCGCTGGAATGAGGAACTGAGGCTGATCCTGAACAGTCATGATGAAATGACAAATGAGGAACTGGCAGATGCTGCTGGATCCCTGGCAAACCGTCCGCAGCTTCTGAAACTGCTGGCAATGAATAATTATGATATGGAAAAAGAAAGCCGCCCGGAGCTTCTGGCTGCTTTCAAGAAGTCCTACGGGGGATCATTGAATCTTGTCAGGAACCTGCTGGAAAAGTTCCGACCGGATCTTTCGGCGGAAGAAATCAGCAGGATCATCTATATCTTTTTCCCGTTTATGTTCGGAATCTATCCTTACACGGACGT
Source organism: Solobacterium sp. (assembly GCA_017432325.1). GTDB lineage: Bacteria > Bacillota_I > Bacilli_A > Erysipelotrichales > Erysipelotrichaceae > Bulleidia. The sequence continues at coordinate 26,679 of JAFRJJ010000020.1, forward strand.
TACGGAAAAACAGAGAACTGCGATGAATGATGCCGGTATTGAGTTTCAGTATCAGTCAGTTTATGACATCGTTTATAAATGCCTGATCACACTGCTGAAAGGCATCAGATAAAAAAACGATCCGTTTGTCTTCAGAAAACCGGACCGTATGCATATGTAAAGAAGGAGAAGAAGGGAATGAAAGTTATTACGAACAGTAAGGGACAGGCAGTCCCGACAGGAGTTGAACACATCACGCCGGAAGCGTTCGGTCAGATCGAAGGAACTGAGGTACGCTGGCTTGCCGGCGGAGGTGCCATGATCAATGCGCGCGGCACCGTGATCATGATCGACCCTGTACTGGAAGGATTTGACATGCCTCTCACATATGAACCGCCGCTGAAACCGGAAGAAGTGGTACGCTCAGACGCGATGCTTGTAACACACATCGATAACGATCATTTTTCCCGACCGACACTGCATGATACAGCTGCCGTCACAAAGGAATACCATACGACGGAATATGTTGCCCAGGTCATGCGGGAAGAGGGTCTCAACGGAACCGGACATCAGATCCATGATGAATTTGATGTCGGGAATGTACATGTTGAGTTAACACCGGCTTGGCATAACTGGCAGAACGATTCAAAGAAATGGCAGTACCGTGAATGGAAGATGGAAGACTACTGCGGATTCAGGCTGAAGACACCTGACGGAACCATATGGATGCCGGGTGATTCCCGTTTGCTGGAAGAACAGCTGACTTATGAAGCACCTGATGTCATCCTGCTTGATTTTGCGGACAACGGCTGGCATATCACATTTGAAGGAGCAGTCAAGCTCTGCAATACATATCCGGATGCTGTACTGATCCCGATCCACTGGGGCAGTGTTGACGCGCCGGACTGGTCAACATTCAACGGAGATCCGAGAAAACTGGCAGAAAACATTGTTCATCCGGAACGTCTGGCAGTCCTGAATCCCGGTGAAGCATACACATTGAAATCTTCAGCTGATATTGAACATTAATAGGAGAAAACAAAATGGCAAAGAAAAATATCGGACCTGTATTAGCTTTATATCCCAGCCCTGTGATCGTAGTCGGTGCTATGGTTGACGGTAAACCCACATGGACACTGGCTGCTCATTCCGGAACAATGGCGCACAGCCACGTGATGGTATCCCTCGTGCAGGCGCATTACATCAACAAGGGCATCCGTGAAAACAAGAAACTCTCGGTAAATGTCGTCGATGAATCCTGGCTGAAAGAAGCAGACAGGATGGGTACCATTTCCGGAAACAAAACTGATAAATCCACAGCATTCGATTGGACGATGGGTGAAAACGGCGCGCCTGTGATCAATGACGCGAAGGTATCCATTGAATGCGAAGTGGACGGAAACTATGAACTGGAAAGATTCGATCATTTTGTCTGTAAGATCCTTGCAGTATATGCGGATGAAACAGCACTGAATGATGCGGGAAAGATCAATTACCATGTCTTCAAGCCGGTACTGTTTGAATTCCCGACATATGAGTACTTCGTGCTCGGTGAGAAAGTAGGAAACTGCGGAAAGATGAATGCATAATAAAGTCATTTCAGAGAATTGAACGATGACATTGATTCATGAAGCGGCTGTAATATAAACTCCGGCTGGCTTCAGCAGTTATTGCAATAAAAATAAGAATTTCAGAGCGAGGCGTACAATTCTGCCTTGCTTTTTTCAGCTTCCAGAGATATTCATATACAGAAGTTCACCTGTTCCCGCTGATCTCCTGATCCGTACAGTCGGGAGGAAATATAATTCTTTGAAAACGGATAAATGTAAAGCGAACTGCTGGAATTTCCTGAAAAATTCATCAACAATAAAAACAGAAAATAAGGAGATTTAGCATCATGGAAAAAGTTGGATTTATCGGACTCGGCATCATGGGAAAGCCCATGGCACATAATCTTTTAAAAGCGGGCGTTGACCTGATGGTCTGTGACCTGAATCAGGACGCGGTCAATGAACTGGTGGCAGCCGGCGCAAAAGAGGGCTCCTACAGTGAGATCGGTGCTGTCTGCGATGTCATTATGACGATCCTTCCCAGCGGACCGGTCGTACAGACAGTTCTCTTCGGCGAAAACGGAGTTGCCCGGACAATTCGCGAAGGAAGCCTGGTCTGCGATCTGTCCAGTGTTACCCAGAATGAAAGCAGATACTGCTATGACAGACTGAAGGAAATGGGCGTCGGTTTTGTGGACGCGCCTGTTTCCGGCGGTGAACCCGGTGCGATCGCCGGAACGCTGGCGATCATGTGCGGCGGGGATGAGGCTGACTATAACAGGCTTGTTCCTTACTTTGAAATACTCGGCAGCAGTTCACTGCTCATCGGTCCCAGCGGCTCCGGTTCCGTAACGAAGTTAGCCAACCAGATCATTGTCAATCTGAACATCTGCGCGGTCTCTGAAGCGCTTGTACTGGCGACAAAGGCAGGAGTGGATCCGATGAAGGTTTACAAAGCGATCCGCTGCGGACTTGCCGGATCAACAGTTCTGGACGCCAAAGCGCCGCTTATGTGCGCGAGAAACTTTGTCCCCGGAGGCAAGATCTCCATCAACCACAAAGACATCAAGAACGTTCTGGCGACAGCCCATGACCTGGATGTCCCGGTACCATTCACAGCCCAGCTGTTTGAAGTTCAGCAGACACTCAAAGCACATGGTCATTTCAATGATGACCACGGCGGATATGTACAGTATTTTGAAGCACTTGCCGGCATCGAAGTCAAAAGCGACATCAAGGAGTAACGTATGAGCCTTTCCATAGAAATTCTGAATCAATTCCCGGCGGTTGATGAAAAAGAAATCGACGCATTGCTGGCAGAGGAGATCAGGCAGAATCATCAGAAGATCGTTGTCCTGGATGACGATCCCACCGGAGTGCAGACAGTCCATGACATCTCCGTTTATACGGACTGGAGCCTTGACAGTATCCGCCGGGGATTCAAAGAAGAAAACAAAGTCTTCTATATTCTTACCAACAGCCGCGGGATGACTGTTGGTGAGACGACCGAAGCCCATACCGACATCGCAAAGCGGGTCGCCGCTGTTTCTGAAGAGACCGGTATTGATTACATGATCATGAGCCGCTCCGACTCGACACTGCGCGGTCACTATCCGCTTGAGCCGCAGCTGCTCAGGGATGGGATGGAGGCGGACGGTCATCAGATCGACGGAGAGGTCATGTGTCCTTTCTTCAAGGAAGGCGGCCGCTTCACCATCGGCAATGTTCATTATGTAAAGCAGGGCAATGACCTTGTTCCGGCAGCGGAAACAGAATTTGCCAAAGACCGCACCTTCGGTTACAGCCATTCTTCACTGCCTGAGTACATTGAAGAAAAAACTAAAGGTGCTTACAATGCTGACAGTGTCACAAGTATCAGCCTTGATGATCTCAGAAGCCTGAATTATGAAAAGATCACTGCCCAGCTGGCAGCTGTCAGTGATTTTAACAAGATCGTCGTCAACGCTGTCGATTACTGTGACATTAAAGTTTTCTCCATCGCTCTTTACCGGGCAATGAAACAGGGAAAGCACTACATGTTCCGGACTGCGGCCGGTCTGGTCAAAGTGATGGGAGGTATCTCTGACCAGCCTCTGCTGACAAGAAATGATATGGTCACGCTGAACAGCAGCTATGGCGGTGTGGTCGTCGTCGGCTCCCATACTGCCAAGACGACAGTTCAGCTCAATGAACTGCTCAAACTTGACTGTGTTGTCCCGGTTGAATTCAATTCCGACCTTGTACTGGAAGGGGATGAAGCATTCTGGAATGAAGTTGACCGCTGTGTCAAAGCGGAAGAAGAAATCATCCGCAGCGGAAAGACTGCTGTCTGCTTCACAAACCGTAAACTTCTGACTGTTGAAAACGACACAAAAGAATCAGCGCTCGTCAGAGCAGTCAGGATCTCAGACGGCGTACAGAGCCTTGTCGGAAGACTGTCCATCACGCCTGCATTCGTCATTGCAAAGGGAGGGATCACATCTTCCGATGTCGGCACTAAAGCTCTGGCAGTCAAACGCGCCAATGTTCTGGGACAGATCCAGCCCGGTATTCCGGTCTGGCAGACCGGAGAGGAATCCCGCTTCCCGAAAACACCATACGTCATCTTCCCGGGCAATACCGGCGATGAGACAACATTGAGAAAAGCAGTCGAGATCCTGATGGCTGAGTGATCTCTGACGCAATAAGAAAATAGGCTCTGGAGGTGACCGAATGACGAATCATATTCTGACCGCGGTATTTTCAGCAGGCGGTTCAACAAGAAAAGTCGGCAAAGCTATATCTGATATTTTCTGTACGGATTTTTACGAGATCCTTCCAAGGGAACCATATACTGCCGCAGACCTGAACTGGCTGAGCAAAAAGAGCCGCAGCAGTGTGGAAATGAATGATCCTTCAGCCAGACCGGAGATCGCTGAAAACACACTGGATATCTCTTCTTATGACACAATTATCATCGGCTATCCGATCTGGTGGGGTCTGGCTCCCCGTATTATCGAAACGTTCCTGGAAAGCCATGACTTCAGCGGAAAAAGGATCATTCCGTTCTGCACATCAGGCGGAAGCGGTATCGGCAGGAGCGACATGGAACTTCATAAGAATGTCAGTCCTGACGTGATATGGGAAAAGGGTGTGCAGATCAACCGCCCGAATGAAAAGACGATCCGGAAACAGCTTGGCTCTGTTCTTCAACAGCAATCAGACAACATAGGGCATTAAAACAGCATAAACAACCATACTGTTTCAAACCATATATCACCAGCAGCAGGCACTTCAGCCTGCATTTTTGAACTTCGGAAAATTGATCAGAATCAGATATTGTTCAAAAGTATGATGAAAACAGTGCCCTTAAAGATATTACGAACATATTTATTATCCTGTACAGGGCTTATAATGATGACGATCATTGCATGTATGTAAAAATGATTGAAATGCGGGCAATATGAAGAAAAAGGAGGACAGCAGAATGATCCGGCTTATGAGGAAGAATACCATACTGACATGGTTCATTGCGATCATTCTTTATATTGTCATCATGATCGGTTCCTATTATTTTGATGATTCCGATCTCGTCGAGATCATAGCTTATCTCCTGCAGTGTCTGATGCTTGGGGGATGCCTGTATGTGATCGCCGGTTCAAAGCCGTTTGAAACATGCAGAAGAGGAACTGGTTATGTGTTCCGGAAAGGCTGGCCGATCCTGATCCTGCCGATGCTGTTTACGGGGATCGGTATCATTTCACCGGTCAAAGAAGGAACACCGCTGCATTCTGACTGGGTCGTAAGGACTGCACTGGGATTTGCTGTCATGATGCTGGCGGGACTCAGTGAAGAACTGTGCTTCAGGGCTGCTGCCTGTGAAGCGCTGCTTCCGAAACTGAAGAACACAAAACATCCTTTTCTGTTCACTGCAGTGATCTCGGGACTTGTCTTCGGACTGATGCATGTCGCTCTGGAAGGGATCGACAGCTGGATGAGTGCTTTGCTTGGCATCATGAAGATACTGACGACAGGACTGTTCGGTGCTTCCATGATGATCCTGTACTGGAAAACGAGAAATATGCTTGCGATCGGGTTGCTCCACGGTCTGTATGACTTCATTTCATCATGCATTGAATATATGTTTGTCATAGAAGAAACGGCAGAAGAAGCTGCTTATACAGGCGGGGGCATTGAAACACTGATCGTTTATCTGATCCAGATGGCCGTGAATCTTCTTGTGCTGAGAGCTGTTTATAGAAACACAGGCAAGTCCGCTGATTATCACCATATCCTGGAAGAATGGTGATCTTCCGGGAATTGTTCCGTCAAAGTGTTTTATTCGTTTGACAATATATGTAAAATAGTTGCTATGAACAAGAAAAAATACTGTATATTCTGCGGGGCTGAGAATACCGCAGACGCGGATACATGCTGTGCATGCGGCAGGACCATGCATCCGGAAGAACATCTGTTGAAAGAATATCTTTACAGGAAAACAAAAGGAAAGCTGCAGGGAAAAGCAGAGGACAGTTTCCTTTCTGTTCTGAAGAACTGGATCCTTTCGCATCTGTACGGACTGGTCGTAACGATCTCCCTTGTCGCATTGGCAACGATCACTGTTTCAGCTTCTTTTTCTTCACAACCGCCGTATGTCCGCCGTATCAGCAGCCCGCTGACACCGGCTGAACAGGCATTGGCAATCGGGAACGAGACAGGCAGTGTGACGGCTGTCCCTGAGACACCTGCAGTGGAAGAACAGAATGATGAAATGATTGTCACGGAAGAGGATACAAATGAAGTATCGCACCTTACCTATGAATTTGATTACTATTATATGATGGAGATCACATTGGCCGGGGTAGAGTTCTATATTGAATCAGATGAAGCAGAAACGATGCAGCGGGCCAATCTGGACGATTGCATAGTTCCTGAAGCGTCCGGATACCGCGGGGAATTTGTCTATGGGGAACTGGATCATTCCCATTATAACTATAATGAGGTCCGTCTTGATCCAGGGAAGCCTCATATCAATGAACCGGCAACAGAACTAGGTGAAAGGATCATGGCTGACGGACATCCCATCATCGTATATCATGCGACGAATCACTATTCGGGACAGGGGACTGAATACACACGTTCATTCATATTCACAGCCACCAGACTGGATGGAAAATGGTATTTTGCTGAAGTGCTCAGCCTGGGGGATCTATGATCTGTACGAAATGCGGAAAAGACAATCTGATCAAAGCTGATTACTGTGTACAGTGCGGTCACGCATTTACAAAACAGGAAAAAGAAGCAGCCTACAATCAGACGATCTACGGAAAACTCGACAGGTTTGATGAAGTCAAGTCATGGGTCACACTGAAAAAGATCACGGGCAATTTCTTTGTCAGACTCCTGATCCTGGTATGCATCGCAGTGCTTGGCTTCCTCACACATACCAACCGCGGTACCGAAATGAAACTGCTGGAAAGCAATGAATATGCCATTGACTGGAACAGCAATCGAAATGAATATTATCTTTATTCAGATCTGGACCAGATCCACCTGAAGCTGTATCTGCCCGGCAAACCGGAATCGATCGGTGTTGCCGTACTGGACGCGCAGGGGAATGTGATCAGTTCGGAAACATACAGCACGGATACGGAACCTGTACTGGAGAAGAACGGGTCATCCTACAGAATATCCGGGATCTATGAAGAAGGGGAAACAAGCATACTTGCTTCAGTGTACGATACTGTATATCGGGATATGATGAAGTAATGATATATATGAGCAGTCTGTCACGAGTGCGACAGGCTGCTTTTTTTATTCATAAGACAGTAAACATATGACATCATATGCGGCGTTCTGTATAATAATTATTATATAACGATAGTTATATATTGATGAGAGGTTATCAGTATGGCTCCAAAACCGAAGATTACCAGAGAAATGATCATTGACGCAGCTGTAGAAGTGGTCAGACAAAAAGGATATGAAAACATAAACGCCAGAACAGTTGCTGAACAGCTGAACTGCTCAACGCAGCCTGTCATGTATCATTTTGCGACCATTGACAGTCTGAAACAGGCTGCTTATAAACAGACAGATCAGTTTCATACAGAGTACCTCATGACCATCCAGGACGGACAGGATCCGGTTCTCGGAATCGGATTGAATTATATCCGCTTTGCCGTCAAAGAACCGAAGCTGTTCCGCTTCCTGTTTCAATCCGGATATGCCAGAGAGAACAGTCTGATGGAGATGGTCGGTTCAGAGGAACTGATCCCGGTGCTTACGGCGATGCAGGAAGGTTCCGGTCTCAGCATCGAAAAAACAAGACAGATATTTCTGACCGTAGCGCTGTTTGCGCACGGCTATGCCAGCATCATTGCCAACAATGATCTGGAATATGATGAAAACCTGATCGCACAGCATCTGGAACGTGCATGGAACGGCGCGCTGCTGGCTGCTGAACAGGAGGAAAGCAGATGAAAAAGGACAAAGGTACGATCCTGACGGTTATAGGTCTGGTCACGATGATCATTCTGACCGTAATCAAAACAGCGGCCTCTTCTCAACCCGCTGCGTACGCCCTGATCGCAGCAGGAATTGCTTTCTTCTTCATAGTGGAAACTGCCGAAAAGACACCGGATGCTGAATCGGGACTGAGTTTCCGCCGGTTCTTCCCTGATCTGAAAAAACCCGGTGTGATCCCGCTGATCCTGTTCATGGCAGTATTAACGGTCCTGGAACTGTTCCTGGATAAACTGCTGTTTGGAAACGAACTGATCGGACATGTCCTGGGACGGGCAAGCATCATGACTGAAACAAGTCTGATCACAGTACTTGTGAGTCAGATCTTAGCTGTTCTGGGTGAGGAGATCGGGTTCCGCGGTTTCTTCCTTGGTAAGGGAATGAGGCTCATGCCGTTCCGGCCGGCAGCCTTGTTATCCGCAGCTGTCTTTGCAGTGGCACATTTCAGTGCAGGACCGGGTGCTGTCGTTGTTTGTGATCTTGTGCAGATCTTTATCGATGCGGTGCTTTATGCGCTGCTCTATAGAAAAACAGGCAACTGCCTGATCAGCTGCGTACCTCATTTCGCGGGCAATATGATCGGATATTTCCTGATGCCTCTCTTGTTTGCCTGAAGAGTCAATACCGGTCTGTTTCGTGTATGAAGCGGACCTTTTTCTGATGCTCAAGATCTGAAGATATACATGATCCTGATAAAATGCTTTTTCTTCAACATGCGCAGATAGTATAATGCTTTGTAATATGGAACTCAGAAAATACATCGGCACAAGTGATTTCTACCGCAGTACAGCAAGGATCGCAGTACCGCTCGCACTGCAGAGCGCTCTGATGAGCTGTCAGTCCATGATCGATACCCTGATGGTATCCTGGATCGGCAAGGTCTCGGCTGTCGGGACTGCTGCCCAGGTGGATACACTGTCAATGATGATCTCATATGGCTGTATCGGCGGCATCTCAATATTTGCCTCACAGTTTCACGGTGCCGGGGATGATAAAAACCTGAAGAAATGTACAGGTCTCGGTCTGTGCCTGGTCATGACGAATGCATTGCTGTGGTTCAGTGCTGCGACATTCTTCGGCAGACAGATCCTGTTTTTCTACATGAAAGATCCGGCTGTTGTGGCAGACGGGCTGATGTATCTGAATATATCGCGCTTTACGTTATTGCTGTCGGGATGCTCGTTCATCATTTCCAATATGTTCCGTTCCACGGGACAGCCGCGTGTTGCGCTGCGCATATCGATCCTGACGACCATCTGCAATATTTCTCTGAACTATCTGCTGATCTTCGGTGTCGGTCCTTTCCCGGAAATGGGTATCCGAGGTGCAGCACTGGCGACATTGCTGGCACAGCTGATCGCCTGCATCATCCTGGTCAGCTATGCAAAGATATCAGACCAGAAATTTATCGGATCATTTTCCGAAATGTTCGGGTTCTCTCTCGGCTTTGTCCGTCCTGTCCTGGAGAGGATCCTGCCTCTGATCATGAACGAAACATTGTTCGGCTTCGGTCAGACATTGTTCATCAAGGCATTCGGCTATCTGGGAAAAGATCAGATGGACGCTTATTATGTCGGAAACCAGATCTTCAACCTGATGACATTCGTCATCTACGGATACGGCAATTCCGTCCAGATCCTGCTCGGACAGAAACTTGGAAGAGGTATGATCGAGGAAGCCAGGGAAGAATGCAACAACCATATCGGGCTTGCCTTTGTGTTATCGTGCATCCTCGTATCATTCCTGGTCATATTCGCCGGACCGATGGTACGACTGTTTGCGCTCAAAAATCCGTACATCGAACATTTGGCAGTCGTGATCGTCAGGGTATTTGCCGTGAAAGCATCCATGCGCCTGTACAACTTCATGATCTTCTGCATCCTGCGTTCCGGCGGTGACGCAAAGGTCATCCAGTTCCTGGATTCCGGTCTGGAATGGCTGGTCGGACTGCCGTGCGCGTTCCTTTGCGTAAAGGTACTTGGCATGACGAATATTGCCGAAGTACTGCTGATCACACAGCTGGAACAGCTGGTCCGCCTGATCTTCGGCATGAGACGCGTCCGTTCATACAAATGGGCGAACGACCTGACACAGCTTGTCTGATAACAGGAGGGAAACCATGGATGACAGAATGAGAAAACAGCTTGCATTTGCCCTGGAGATCGACAAAGAAAAGAATATCTTCCGGCAGACACATTTATCAGGTCATGGCCGGAATGAAAATGACGCTGAACATGCCTGGCATATGGCGCTCATGGCATATCTTTTGAAGGAATACGCCAATGAAGAGATCGACATCGCCAAAGTCATGGTGATGTGCCTGATCCATGATATCGTTGAGATCGATGCCGGTGATACCTACGCGTATGATGAGGAAGGGCTGAAGACCCAGAAAACAAGGGAAGAGGCTGCCAAGGAACGGATCTTTTCACTGCTTCCGGATGATCAGAAGCAGGAAATGATATCATTATTCGATGAATTTGAGGCATACGGCAGCCCTGAAGCCAGATTTGCCCATGCACTGGATAACCTGCAGCCGCTGATGCTGAATACGAGCAATGACGGCGGAGACTGGAAGGAACACGGCGTGAGTGCTGAATACGTATACGGCAGACAGATCAAAACAAAGCTTGGTTCAAGAAAGCTTTATGAAGTGAGTGATGAACTGATCCGTGGACAGATCAGAAAAGGGAACCTTCCTGACAGGAAAGAGTGATCATAACGGTGTTATTGATTATATATATGGTGTGTCCGGGTGACCGGATACATCTTTTTCTTTCTCTGATATATCTGATCGAGGTGATATCTTGTAGCAGATATCAGAACATACTAAAATATAGTCAGAAGCAGTCAGCTGAATAAATCATAAATCATATCAAAAGCGGATCAGAATGATCCTGTCTTTCTATGCGAAAATGCTTTTGAAACAGAAAAGCAGAAAGGATTGCATCATGGCGAACAGACTGTATTGCCGTACCTTTCAGGCCGGCATGAAAATCGGAAACTACTTCCTCGGCTACCGGACTCCTGAATATATTGAAGGACCCGGATCTGTAAAACGTCTGCCTAAGATGATCCGTGACAAGGGTATCTACAAGGTTCTGCTGGTAACTGACCAGAGTCTTTTGAAGATCGGTCTTCCGGACGGCCTGATCAAAGCAATGGACGAAGCGCATCTTGAATATGTCATATTTGCGGATATCCAGCCCAATCCGACAGATGAGAATGTTGAAGAGGGATACCGCGTATTCAAAGAGAATTACTGTCAGGCGATCGTAGCATTCGGCGGCGGATCCCCGATCGACTGCGCGAAAGGTATTGCCGCAAAGAATGCCCATCCCAATAAGACGATCTCCCAGATGCAGGGCGTCCTGAAAGTACACTGGCCAATCGTTCCGTTCTGGGCGATCCCCACAACATCGGGAACCGGCTCCGAAACAACACTCGCAGCGGTCATCACGGAAGCGGCTACGCATCATAAAGCTTCTATCAACGATCCGTCCATCCTGCCAAGATACGCAGTTCTTGATCCGGAACTGACAGTCGGACTGCCGAAAAAGATCACCGCTACGACCGGAATGGACGCGCTCTGCCACGCTGTGGAGGCATATACCAACCATTTCTACAACACGAAAGAAGAAGATGACAGAGCCAAAGAAGCTGTCCGTCTGATCCATGATTATCTGTACAGGGCATATGAAGACGGGACCGATCTGGAAGCCAGGGCAAAGATGCAGCTGGCGGCATTCCATGCCGGCAGGGCATTTACCAGAGGCTGTGTCGGTTATGTACACGCTGTCGGACACACACTGGGCGGTCTGTACGGCGTTCCGCACGGACTGGCTATGGCAGTCATCCTGCCGCATGTCATGAGGCAGTTCGGACCTGCGGTTTATGATAAACTGGCAGATCTCGCTGAAGTCTGCGGCATCCCTGGTGCTGACAAAAAAGAAAAAGCCGAAGCATTCATCGACTGGATCGAAGAGATGAACCGGAAGATGGAGATACCGGAAGGCTTTGACTGCATCAAGGAAGAGGATATCGATCAGATCATCAAGTGGGCGGACAAAGAAGCCAACCCGCTGTATCCTGTTCCCGTGATCTGGAAGTACAAGGACTTCAGAAAGCTGATCGATACGATCAGGATCACAGCATAGCTGAAACAGCATCACTTCCTGCGGAGGATTACAGGTCCTCCGTTTTTATGTTATGTTAGATTCTGTAATATGAGTTGAGCGTATCTTTCATGATATGAGAACCGAAGGGAAACATATGAGAACAGAACATTCCATGATGAAGCGGATCAGCAGATCTGCTGCGGTCATACTCTGCAGCACACTGGTTTTATCATGTTCAGCCTGCTCGGGCAGATCGTCCGATCATGAGAAGGATGAGCCTGAACAGGAACCGGAGAAAACGATGGAACCGGAACAGGAAACGACTGCAGAGCCCGAACAGGAAACGGATACAACTGATATGGAGATCGAACAGATCCTGGAAGGGATGACACTGGAGGAAAAGGTCGGCCAGATGATCATGACTTCATACCGTATATGGGGTGATGCGCGGCAGACAGAAATAACCGAACTGAATGACGAGATCCGGGAAGCACTTGCAAAATACCATTACGGTGGGGTCATGCTGTTTTCGGAGAATTTCAAGGATGCAGAGCAGACACTCAGACTCGTATCAGATTTCCAGGCAGCCAACAGTAAAGGCAGCAGTATCCCGCTGCTGACATCCGTGGATCAGGAGGGCGGCTATGTCGTCCGTGTCACTTACGGGACAGCAGGGATCGGAAACATGGCACTCTGCGCTACAGGGAACCCGGATCATGCCAGAACTATGGCATCCATATACGGGGAAGAACTGAGACTGCTCGGCATCAACTCTGATTTTGCGCCTGTGATGGACGTCAACAATAATCCTGCCAATCCGGTGATCGGGATCCGTTCTTTCTCGGATGATCCCGAAACAGCTGCCGCATTTGGATCAGCCTATGTGCAGGGACTGCATGATCAGGGAACGATCGCTGTGCTGAAGCATTTCCCCGGACACGGCAATACGGATACGGACAGCCATACCGGATTTCCCTGCATCCGGAGTACATATGACGAACTGAAACAATGTGAACTGATCCCGTTTGGCAAAGCGATCGGCGCAGATGCCGATATGGTCATGACTGCGCATATCCAGTACCCTCAGATCGAACAGGAGACATATACGTCTGTAACGACCGGACAACAGGTATACCTGCCGGCAACCATGAGCAGGACCATCCTGACCGGAATTCTCAGAGATGATATGGGTTTTGAAGGCGTGATCGTGTCCGATGCGCTTGATATGGGCGCGATCGCCGATAATTTTGCGGATGAAGATATGCTGTGCATGACAATCAACGCCGGAGTTGATCTTCTGCTGTTTCCCGCTGTCAAAAACAAATCGATGTTCAGGAAAAATCTCGAACTGACGGAAATGGCGGTCAGGCTTGCTAAAGAAGGAAAGATCAGCGGAGAACGAATTGATGATTCGGTACGGCGTATCCTCAAATTAAAAAAGAAATACGGACTGCTTGAAGAAAAGGACTTCACAGTCACTGATGCGCATATCCAGGCAGCGGTCAGCGGAGTCGGCAGTAAGGAACATTCCGAAACAGCATGGAAGCTTGCAGAGCAGGCATTGACGCTGTACCGGAATGACCACAATGCATTCCCGATCACCGCAGAGCCTGGTGAGAAGACACTGATCCTGTTTGCCAACAACAGCAGCAACAGATACGGTTCCGGCCGGCATGCCGTACAGATCCTGCAGGAGCAGGGGATCATACAGGATCCATCGCAGATCTCACTGATGGTACATAAAGGGAATAATACACAGCAGTGTCTGGATGCGGCGAGGACGGCAGACAACGTTATTCTTGTTTACAGAACATATTCGGAGGACTGTCTGGATGCCGGGACAATTGACGGTTTTTCAGTCGGGTTGTTTGAGCAGATCATTGAACAGCGTCACACAGACGGCAGAACCGTGATCTTTGTCTCTGCCCAGCTGCCGTATGACGCAGCAAGATTCTCCAAGGCAGATGCGGTGCTGCTGACATACGGTTCATCCAATATGCCTGAACTGACAGACGATCCTTACAGAGGTCAGATGCCGAACCTTCCGGCAGCGCTTTGTTCATGCTTCGGCATGTCTGAAGTGACGGGCAGACTGCCCGTACAGCTTCCTCAGCTCGACGAACACGGAAGGATCATAAAAGGCAGCTGATCAGGCATCATAGCCGCAGGCTGTGCAAGTCCGGCAGGGCTTAATGTACGCTGACATATTTATTCTTGAGTGCAGTAAAGGGCGGAACTATAATAAAGCACAAAGTCTGCTCAGAAGAATGATCCGGGGAGAGGATCATTTCCATATCAGAGACCTGCAGATTTCAGTTAATAATGAGAATAACCGGAGGTAAGGCATGAGACTGCTTTTATTGGAAGACGATGATGCTATAGCAATGGGCCTGAAATATTCCCTGGAAAAAGAAGGGTATGAGGTTATCTGTGCAAAAAACAAGCTGGAGGCACTGAACGCATGGCAGGACAGCTTTTTTGACCTGTGTATACTGGATATCAACCTTCCGGATGGAAATGGTTATGATGTCTGCAGATTCATAAAGTCAAAAGAAGACGTTCCGGTTATTTTCCTGACAGCAAGCGATGCTGAGGTCAATGTGATCATGGGGCTTGAAATGGGAGCGGATGATTATGTATGCAAGCCTTTCAGGATAGGTGAACTTATGGCCAGGATCAAAACTGTTCTCAGACGGACCGGCAGAAATAAAGACTCTGAAGCCGGCGGGAACGATGGGATCCTGGAAATCAAAAATGTCCGCATTCATACAGGTGAGGCCAAGGTCGGCATAGTGAATGAGACTACCGGAAAAGAGGATATGGTGGAACTGACTGCGCTTGAGTACAGACTGCTTCTTTCTTTTTACAACAACAGAGGAACTGTTATGACCAGAAGCAGACTCCTTGAAAATATGTGGGACGTCAACGGCGATTTTGTGAATGACAACACGCTGACTGTATATATCAAAAGACTTCGGGACAAGATCGAGAAGGATCCTGCTGATCCGCAGATCATAAAGACAGTCAGAGGTATCGGATATATACTGGAAAAGTAATGCAGAAAGCAGAGGGACCATGATGTTTAAAAACAAAGAATTCAGGATGATGGTTATTATATCGGCTGCTTTTACAGCTGTGATATCTATTTGCGGATATGCGCTATGCGGGATATCCGCATTTCTTATATCAGTTCTTTCAGGCGGAGTTTTAACGGTGCTCTTTGCAATTACCACGAAAAAGAGATATGAAGCAATTGGTGACCTTAATACATATCTTGAAAAGGTGCTGGCAGGCTCGGAAGTACCTGACATCCTTGATCAGGAGGAAGGGGAACTGTCTCTTCTGAGGACCAATATCTATAAAGCGACCTCAGCATTAAAGTACCAGAAAGAGCTGCTGGCAAAAGACAAGACTGCTTTGTCAGACGCAATTGCGGATATCAGCCACCAGCTGAAAACACCTCTCACATCAATGATGGTAATGAATGATCTTTTGAAAACTGAAGAGCAGAAGGACAGGCGCATTGAGTTTCTGCGGACACAGTCCAATCAGCTGGACAGGATGAACTGGCTGATCCAGACGCTCCTGAAACTCTCGAAAATCGATGCCGGCACCATTGAAATGAAACCGGAAGTGATCAGGGCAGATGTGCTGATGGAAGAAGTGATAAAACCTTTTGAGATCCAGATGGATCTGAAGAACATCAGGTATTCCTGTGATGCAGCTGACGAACTGCTGAAATGCGACAGGAACTGGACTGTAGAAGCGATCCAGAACATCGTTAAAAACTGTATCGAGCATCTGGAAGACGGCGGGATGCTGCATGTCTTTACAAATGACACCAACATTTATTCAGATATCGTGATTGAGGATAACGGATGCGGGATCGCAGAGGAAGATCTGCCTCATATCTTTGAACGCTTTTACAAAGGGAAAAACGCAGGAAAGGACAGTGTAGGGATCGGACTGGCACTGGCCAAAACGATCGTAAACAGTCAGCACGGTGACATTCTGGCTGAGAGCGTACCAGGTGAAGGAACCCGGTTTTCCGTGAGGTTCTATAAGACGATCATCTAATGTGACAATATTGTAATGAAAAAAGTCACCTGATCGTAATATTGAAAAGTTAATCTGATCTCAGATGAAAATGATCTCATTTGAGAAAGGAGACATAAGAAATGAATATTTTGGAAATAAGAAACCTTTGCAAAGTATACGGAAGCGGCGAAACAAGAGTTGATGCTCTTACGGATGTTTCTTTTGATGTTGAGCAGGGTGAGTTTGTTGCGATCGTGGGACCTTCCGGATCCGGTAAGTCCACACTTCTGCATATACTGGGCGGAGTTGATGTTCCCTCATCGGGTCTGGTGAATATTGCCGGAACCGATATCGGAAAGCTCGATGAAACAAAACTTGCTATCTTCAGAAGAAGGAATATCGGGCTGATCTATCAGTTTTACAATCTGATCCCGATCCTGAATGTGGAAGAGAACATGACACTGCCGATCCTGCTTGACGGCAAGAAACCGGATAAGAAACTGCTGAAAGACCTTGTTGAGAAGCTCGGGTTAAAAGACAGGCTGTCACATCTGCCCAATCAGCTTTCGGGCGGACAGCAGCAGAGAGTTTCCATAGGACGGGCACTGATGAACCATCCGGCACTGCTTCTTGCGGACGAACCTACCGGCAACCTTGACTCGGAAAACAGCCGGGAGATCATCTCGCTTCTGCGGAAATTCAACAAGGAGAACAACCAGACGGTCATCATCATTACTCACGACGAGAAGATCGCTCTTTCTGCTGACAGGGTCATTACGATCGAGGACGGCCGTATTACCCGTGATTCCAGGAAGAAAGGGGCAAAGGTATCATGAATATTATTTCAAAGCTTACCTTAAAGCATCTTCTTGGAAACAGGAAACGAACAATTGTAACGGTGCTAGGAATAGCTGCTTCCACTGCACTGATCAGCGCGATCATCCTTGGAGTTTTTTCCTTCTTTAAGTTTTTCGGGCAGATTGCAATACAGGCTGACGGAGATGCAGTGGCACAGTTTGATCAGGTCACTTACGATCAGTTTATTTCTCTGAAAGAAGATAAAAGGATCGCTGCAGCAGGTCTTTGCGAAATGGAAAACAGGCAGACCGGGATCAGACTTCTGAATGACAAGGAGGACCGGTTCAGGGTCGGCAATATCGAACATGCGGATGAAACCTTTCTGTCCATGGTCGTCGTATCTGATTATGACGGATATCTTCCGAAGAATTCCTCCGAAATAGCTGTGGAAGAACAGTTCCTGACAGATAACGGACTGGCTGATATCAAACCTGGAGATATACTGACATTTGAACAGGGATACAGATATATCGACGATGAGCTGGAAGGTTTTCTTTATCTTGGAGGCAATTATCGCTCAGATGAGAACTTTGAAGCACTTTCCACCGAAACATGCAGGATAACAGCGATCCTTCATGGGAACAGGCCGACCAAAGACTGGGATATACTTCGGGGATTAGACAGTGATTATTATCCGGATGTTAAAAACGCACAGGTATATATCCAGCTGGAAAACTGTGATCATACTGCAATCAAACAGTTAAACAGCATCGTTTCCGATCACGGAATCAGCAAGTATCACTTTAATACAGAATATCTACTAAGCATATTTGCGTTTGAAGGAAGCGGAGGAACATACAGATCGTTCTTTGTGATGATGGCGATTGCGCTCCTCATAGTTATTTTTACTTCAGTCATTCTGATCTTTAATTCGATCGGAATGTCACTGACAGAGAGAATGCGCTATCTTGGAATGCTTGCAAGTGTCGGAGCTACAGCCAGGCAAAAACGATTCTCAATTTATTTCGAAGGTCTTATTTTGGGACTGATCGGGATCCCGGCAGGACTTCTCCTTGGATTTATCGGAACAAAGATCACACTTGCATTTCTTGGAAACAGGATCCTCGAATCAGATATGCTGGCTGCTGCCCAGGGAATGAGAGGCACGATACCGGTCGTTTGTGATTACAAGGTTCTGACTGCAATTGTGTTTTCCGCAGTCATAACGATCCTTATTTCAACCTTTGTTCCGGCAATGAGAGCTGCGAAGGTGATGCCCATCGATGCAATCAGGCAGAATGATATTCTAAAGGTGAAAGCAGGAAAACTGCGGGTAAACCCTCTGGTAAGGAAAGTCTTCGGATATGAAGGGGAACTTGCTTACAAGAATATTAAAAGAAACGGAGTGAAGGGAACTGTGATCACTGTGACGATTGCAGTTTCGATCATCCTGTTCCTTACTATCAACTTTTTCTGCAATGCGATCGTGAGGGCGAATCAATACGAGTTTGAGATTCCCTACCAGATCATTGCGTCCTGTTCACTGGCTGAATCCGATAAGCTGCGCAGCACGATCAGCGATATGGAAGGTGTCGATGATGTATACACTGCCAGCATGATACAGTTCTCTTTTAAGAAGAGAGGAGACTCCGATATTGAACCTGCCAATACGGATATTGCAGACCGGAAATTTCTTCTGGCGGAATTCTCGGATCTGAATCTTGACGGTATGCTGGTCCTTGTAATAGATGATGAGGACTTTGACAGGATCCTTGCAGATAACGGAATTGATAAGAGCGGATACTACAGGGATACCCTGAAAGGTGTACTGCTTAACGACTATTTCCATGAAAAGAGACCCAGTGAAGTATTCAGCAGCGGGATGCTGGGACAGGTTCTTCACTACGATAAGACCGAAGGGTTTCCTCCTGCGGTAGAAGTCGGAGCTTTCGTAAAGTATGACGATAACGATAAGATCTTTAAACTTGTCCCCAAAACCAATATCGCCGTATATGTTCCGGCATCCATGTACTATGACAAGGCTGAAGAGGTCCTTCCCGCAGAGAAGCTTACAGTTGATCTCGCAGTTGAAACAGCAAGGCATAAGGAGATCTATGACAAGGTATACCAGCTGTTTGAAAGCGAAGGATATCACAATTATTATTGCGCAGACATGACTGACACGGCTAAGACCATGGAAACGATCACGCTGATGCTCAAGACAGCAATGTATGGATTCACAGTGCTTCTTACGCTGATCGCCATGGCAAATATCGTGAATACGATTTCAACCGGAGTGCTGCTGCGGAGAAAAGAATTTGCGATGTATAAGTCCGTAGGCATGGAAAGCGGCGGATTTAAAAAGATGATCAGACTTGAGACTGTGCTCTATGGAATCAAGGCTCTGATCGTTGGAATTCCGATATCTCTTTTACTGAGCTTTCTGATGTATAACGCCTTTGCGCATACCCTGTATACGTTTGATCCTGATCTCAGAATGTATGTAATTGTGATTGCGGCAGTATTTGCCCTTCTGGGTATCAGCATGGCCCTGAGCATCAACAGGATCAAGGATGACAGCATCATAGAAGCGTTAAAGGAAGACGCAGTGTAAAAGTTCAGCGGGAAGTCAAAGAACAGTTCCTTTGACTTCCTTTAATATTACCTGGACCTGGAAATGCATTCAGCAGGCAGCCCGGAAACGCATCCTGCTGTTTTATTTCACCGTTTTTCTTTATCTGCAGCATGAATGCATCACGTATACTGGCCGGTCTGTTCCGGACAAGGTATCTTTTGACGTGTATTTTCATTCATCTGTGAAATTTACGCCTGTCTGCCGGTACGTGAAAAAATCTTCACCTAGAATGCATTGACACATACGTCATAAGATGATAGCCTTTCAAATGGCCGGGAGCAGTACCGGTTAAGAAAAACTGACCAGATAGGGGTGTACTATGAACCATATTGTAAAACATCCAAATGTTATCCGGAATCAGAGCGGTTTTTACCGGTTCCGCAATGTATTTACACATTGCTGAGAGCCGGTTTTTCTTTATGACCACCAAAAAGGAGGAAGTATGGCAAAGAGAACAGACATTAAAAAAGTATTGATCATCGGCTCCGGCCCGATCGTTATCGGACAGGCGGCTGAATTCGACTATGCCGGCACCCAGGCATGCATTGCACTGCGGGAAGAGGGATATGAGGTAGTCCTCTGCAATTCCAACCCCGCAACGATCATGACCGATACCCAGATGGCTGACAAAGTCTACATGGAGCCGCTGACACTTGAATATGTCGCGAAGATCCTCCGCTATGAAAGACCGGATGCGATCGTGCCCGGCATCGGCGGACAGACAGGCCTGAACCTTGCCGTACAGCTGGATAAAAAGGGCGTCCTGAAGGAATGCGGTGTTGAACTGTGCGGAACACCTCGTGAGAGCATTGAACGCGCGGAAGACCGCCAGATGTTCAAGGAAATGTGCCAGAAGATCGGCGAACCTGTCATTCCTTCCGAGATCACATACGACATCGAAGAAGCAAAGCTCGCCGCAAAGCATATCGGTTATCCGGTCGTTCTGAGACCTGCGTTCACACTCGGCGGTACAGGCGGAGGTTTTGCCAACAATGAGGAAGAACTTGTTGATATCGGCGTCAATGCATTCAACCTCTCTCCGGTACACCAGGTACTGATCGAGAAGAGTGTGAAGGGCTATAAAGAGATCGAATTCGAAGTCATGCGCGACAGCAACGACAAGACGATCACGATCTGCGGAATGGAAAATGTCGATCCGGTAGGTGTCCATACAGGTGACTCCATCGTCGTTGCACCGATCCTCTCACTGAATGATCATGACCTGAAAATGCTGAACGACAGCGCGATCAAGATCATCCGTGAGCTGAAGATCGAAGGCGGCTGCAACGTCCAGTTTGCCCTGCATCCCGAAACAAGTGAGTACTACCTGATCGAAGTCAATCCCCGTGTATCCCGTTCCTCTGCGCTCGCGTCCAAGGCAAGCGGATACCCGATTGCGCGCGTAACAGCCAAAATCGCCATGGGTATGGCGCTGGAAGAGATCGAGGTTGCAGGTACGACAGCTGACAAGGAACCGAAGCTTGATTATATCGTTGCCAAGTTCCCGCGCTTCCCGTTTGATAAATTCCCGAACACACCGAACCAGCTCGGTACGCAGATGAAGGCGACAGGTGAAGTCATGGGCATCGGTTCAAACCTGGAAGAGTGCATCCTGAAGTCAGTACGTTCTCTGGAAACAGGTGTATATCACCTGCATATGCCGAAGTTTGACAGCTTCACAACGGAAGACCTGCTGAAATATGTTGCTGAATTCCGCTATGACAATATCTTTGCGGTAACCGAACTGCTCAGACGCGGTGTTTCCGTAGAAAAAGTACACGAGATCACGATGATCACCGAACTGTTCCTGAATTCGATCGTCAAGATCATTGAAATGGAACGGAAGCTGGCAGCCAATCCCGGCAATACAGCGGTCCTTCTCGAAGCCAAGAAGATGGGCTTCGGCGACCGGTTTATCGCAAAGCTCTGGAAACAGAAAGAACTGGATGTTTACAACCTGCGTCTGGAGAACAACATGATGCCGGTATTCAAGATGGTGGATACACTGCATTCCGGCAAATACATCGCTTATCACTATTCCTCCTATACAGGTGAGAATGAATCCAGACTGTCCGACCGCAAAAAGATCATCGTGCTTGGCGCAGGTCCGATCCGTATCGGACAGGGTGTTGAATTCGACTATTCGACCGTACATGCTGTCCAGACGATCCGCAAGGCGGGCTATGAGGCGATCATCATCAACAGCAACCCTGAGACCGTATCAACGGACTATGAAACATCAGATAAACTGTACTTTGAACCGCTGACACCGGAAGATGTCATGAACATCGTGCATTTCGAGAAGCCGGTAGGCGTCATCGCTTCGCTTGGCGGACAGACAGCGATCAACCTGGCTGAGCCGATCATGAAAAGAGGCGTCAGGATCATCGGTACTGATGTTGAAGCAATCGACCGTGCCGAAAACAGGGACAGCTTTGAGAAAGTCCTTGTAGAACTCGGGATCCCTCAGCCGCAGGGACGCGCAGTCACGAAGATCGAAGATGGCCTGAAGGCAGCCAAAGAGATCGGTTATCCCGTACTGGTACGTCCCAGCTTCGTTCTGGGCGGCAGGGCAATGCAGATCGTCGGAAACGAAGAACAGCTGAAGCATTACCTGAAGACAGCTGTTGAGATCGATGAAGAAAAGCCTGTCCTGGTCGACAAATACATCAACGGCAAGGAAGTTGAAGTAGACGCTGTATGTGACGGCCGGAATGTATTCGTACCTGGCATCATGGAGCTTGTAGAACGTACAGGCATCCATTCCGGTGACTCGATCTCCGTATATCCGGCATTCAGCATTTCTGACCGTGTGAAAGGGCTCATCCTGCAGTATACAAAGAAGCTGGGATTGGGCATCGGGATCGTCGGCATCTATAACATCCAGTTCATTGTCGATGAACATGAGAATATTTATGTCATTGAGGTCAATCCCCGTTCATCCCGTACCGTACCGTTCCTCTCCAAGTCTACGGGATATTCACTGGCTGATATCGCAACAGAAGTCATCCTGGGCAAGAGCCTGAAGGAACTCGGTCTCTTCGATATCTATCCGGATGAAAAGAAGCGCTACTATGTTAAGGTTCCGGTCTTCTCCTTCAGCAAGATCAAGGGCCTGGATGCTTACCTGTCACCTGAAATGAAATCAACAGGTGAGGCGATCGGCTATGATGACAGGCTGAACAGGGCACTGTATAAAGCACTGCAGGCATCTGGCATGAGCCTGAGAAACTACGGTACCGTATTCGCAACGATCGCGGATGATGACAAGGATGAAGCGCTCCCGCTGATCAGAAGGTTCTACAACCTCGGCTTCAATATTGAAGCCACCGGCGGTACAGCCGACTTCCTGAAGAAGAACGGGATCCGTACGCACGTCCTGAAAAAGATCAGTGAGGATCCGCATGACATTCCCGACGCGATCCGTCAGGGCCATATCGCGTATCTGATCAACACGAGGAATATCAGCTCAGACAGTGAAAACAACGACGGTGCGATGATCCGTATGTGTGCGGTCGAGAACAACACGACCATGTTCACATCACTGGATACCGTCAGGGCACTTCTGGACGTCCTGGAAGAGATCACGCTCCGCATCTCAACGATCGACGCCTGATCAATGTAAACTCAGAAGACTGCAGGTTATGAAACCCGCAGTTTTTTGCTGTTTATTTAACATTTACATTTCGAAATATAAAGAGTAGTATCTCTGTTGTGAGCCGGAATGAAAGTAACGGCCAGCATCAGAATGAAATTAACAGTTAAAGAGATGGCATTTACAGCCATCATGGCGGCTGTGATCTGTGTCCTGTCACCGATCGCAGTTCCTCTGGCAGGGGAAGTTCCGATCTCACTGGCGACCCTTGCGGTCATGCTTGCAGGAGCGCTCCTCGGCAGGAAGCTCGGCAGTCTTTCAGTGCTGATATATATCCTGCTCGGCATGGCAGGTGTTCCGGTATTTGCCAACTACGCGGCAGGTGCCGGGATCGTTTTCGGCATGACCGGAGGATATATCGTCGGTTATATCCCGCTTGCGTATATGACCGGAATGTTCCGGGAAAAATACGGAAAACAGAACATGTATGCTTCTGCAGCGTGCGGTGCTCTGATCGGCACGGTCATTCTGTATGTTCTCGGTACAGCATGGTTCATATACTGCACGAAAATGCCGCTTGCGGGTGCACTTGGGGCATGTGTATTCCCGTTTATCCCGGGTGATCTTCTGAAGATCGCCGTTGTATGCCTGCTGACACCAAGGATCAGACCTGCACTTGAAAGCAGACTGTGACAAACAGCAGTGCGTTCACTGCTATTGCAAAGTCTGTGTCCCGTACTGCCGGACTGCAGCACTGCTGTGCTGTGATCCGTTTTTTTGTTGGCGGAAATCTGCCGGCGTGACATTGCGGTAAAAATATCGGATAATCACTTAGAAAGAAACGGAGCGTATCAGATGAAGACTACAGACAGTGCAGAACTGATCGGATCTCTGCATGAACAGGAAAACTGTCATGTGATCGATTTTCTTCCGAAAGTCATGGAAAGCAGGGATTTCTTTGAACTGGAAGAATATATGGTCAGTCATTATATCGATGATTTTGCGGACCGTATCATCAGGATCGTTCTGAAGATGATCTGTTATGAACCATCACAGATCTATCTGACAGAGCTTCCTGAAGGATATGAGGGAATTCTTGAAAGGTATCCGTCAGATACAGACCTGAGATACCTGCCCCTGGAAGAGACAGCAGAGATCATCCGTGAAGTTATCGTCAAAGACATATCATCCGTACAGATCCTGGCAGGCAGTACCTGCCGCTTCAATATCAGTATCAACGGCTGGTATTCCGTTGATGTGTACGGTCTCAAACAGGACTGTTCCGAATATGAACTGATCACCGCGCTGGTACGACAGGAAGGACTGTTTCTGAGAAAGGCGGGTGTTCTTTAATGGAGTTTATACAGCTGCAGCTCACTGATGAACAGGGGATCCGGGAGATGTCTGCCATGGCGGAAGAGATCGTCCGTGAACATTTTGATCCGCTTATCGGGAAAGAGCAGAATGATTACATGATCTCCTTGTTCCAGACACCTGAAGCAGTCCGTGATCAGCTGATGCATGGATACCGGTATTATTTTGTACTGGATGAAGGCAGAACGATCGGCTTTACCGCATTTTATCCGAAAGCCGGCGCAATGTATCTGAGCAAGTTCTATCTGTACCGGAGTGAACGAGGCAAAGGCTGCGCCCGGCAGATGCTGGAATTCATCAAACAGAATACCCTGGATGAAGGCCTGAAAGCGATCGAGCTGAATGTCAACCGGTTCAATATGGCGGTACAGGTATATGAGAGGCTTGGATTCCATGTGATCAGGACAGAAAAAAAAGATATCGGGCATGGATACTATATGGATGATTATGTATTCAGACTCGATCTGTGAAGGGTGAACTGGAAGGAAGAAGCCCTGGAACAGACGATGATTCCGTCTGATTTGGGGTTGTATCAGGCAGTTTTCTGTTTTAACATTTTTGTAAGGCGGAAAAAGTATTTCATAGCAGGACTTTATGTTGTGCCAGTGGATCAATAACATTGTTATTATTCTGAAGTGCAATGAATGCTGTAAGCCGGGAGGGTGTCAAGTTGAAAAAAGTATTTGGAGTGACATTCGGCAGTCTTCAGAAAAAAGTGGTCACGCTTGTTATGATCGTTATTTTACTGACGGTCGGGCTTTTGGCTTTGGTTTCCTATTACCAGAATCAGATGCTGGTCAATATCGTTGAAGATACAAGAAATGAACAGCAGCAGGCGATCTCAAGAACTTCCGAAGAGACGATGTCGAAGATACTTGAAACGTCCATCATCCGGACGACGGTCCTTGAGGCACAGAAAGCAGACCATGAGTTTTCTGAAGTCGTAAATGATGTTCAGATGCTCAGAAGAATGGCTGTTCTTCTGCTCCGAAAAAATGAACCCACTTCCGAACAGTTGATGTTTCCAGATCCTGCCAATGACGGAACTGTATCTGCCATGATCCTGACGGAAGAAGGGATCGATTACAGGACATCTGCAGACCTGCCTATTATAGCAAAGATCAAAGATACGATGATCGCTCTGGATACTGATTCGGAAAAGATCAACGGATGCTATATCGGTCTGGCTGACGGCACGCATTTCGTGGTCGATGATATGTCTTCCGACAAAGTGGATGAAAACGGCGATCCGCTTCCGTTCCCGGTCAGGCAAAGACCCTGGTATAAAGGCGCCGTGGAAGCAGACGGCATCTACTTTACCGGCATTATCCGCGATGCATTCAGCGGGGAACTGGGTATTACCTGTTCTGTTCCCATCAAGCACAGCAATCAGCTTGTAGGTGTTGTCGGGATCGATATCGTTCTCGAAAGTATGGATGAACTGATCAATTTTTCACGCAAAAACAATGATTTTGTCATCGTAGTTAATGATCAGGGACATGTCATACTGGCACCGTCCGGCAACGGATTGTTTACCGTTCAGGCTGCAGATCAGGCTGAAGATCTCAGGAAAAGCGACAACAGGGAACTGGCGGAGTTTATCACCACGGCACTGGAAAAAACAACTGAACTCAAACTGATCACGATCGGCGGAAAAGAATTCTACATGGTCGGTTCACCTATGCCTACAGCAGGATGGGCTGTCGTATCGATCATTGATAAGGAGATCACAGAAGAACCGGAAAGGATACTGCTTTCTGAATATGATCAGATCAACGAACTGGCCAGCAGCAAATTCAAGGACGGACAGAAAACGACGATCAGGTCAAGTATTCTCCTTGTCCTTGGTGTACTGCTTGTAGCATTATTCCTGTCATTGTCCGCTTCACATGAGATCGCCAAGCCGATCGAGATCATGACCAAAAACATTAAGCGCAGCAACATGTCAGGAAAACTGTTTGAAATGAACGATGCCTACAGGACGAATGATGAGATCGAGATCCTGGCGGAATCATTCTGTGAACTATCCAAACAGACAAAGAAATATATCAATGACATCACAGAGATCACGAAGGAAAAGGAACGCGTCAGAACGGAAATGCAGCTGGCAAACCGTATCCAGCACAACAGCATTCCTCATGTATTCCCGCCGTTCCCTGACCGGGATGAGTTTGAGATCTACGCATCCATGGATCCGGCAAGGGAAGTCGGAGGGGATTTCTACGATTACTATCTGATCGATGATGATCATCTGTGCCTGGTGATCTCAGATGTCAGCGGCAAAGGTGTTCCCGGTGCGTTGTTCATGATGATCTCCAAGGTCATCGTGCAGAACCTCGCGATGCTCGGAAAAGGACCGGCAGAGATCCTCGCAAAAGCAAATGAAGCGATCTGCGCCAACAACAATGAAGAGATGTTCGTTACCGTCTGGATCGGTATCCTTGAGATCAGTACCGGCAGGATCATTGCCGCAAATGCCGGACACGAATATCCGGCGATCATGAAGAAAGGGGAATTCTCCCTGCTGAAGGACAGGCACGGATTTGTGATCGGCGGAATGGAAGGCATGGGCTACAAAGAATACGAGATCTGCCTGGAACCGGGTGACAAGCTGTTTGTCTATACTGACGGTGTGCCCGAATCAACGAACGCGGAAAACGAGATGTTCGGTACCGACCGGATGATCGATGTTCTCAATGAAGATCCCCAGGCTGATCCTGAACAGATCCTGAAGCGCATGAGTACAGCGATCGATGACTTCGTAGGGGAAGCTGAACAGTTTGATGATATAACAATGATGTGTGTTGCATATCACGGAAAGAAAAAGGATGATCAAAGCGTATGAACCAAAATCTTGTAAAACGAATCTTCTGGTGCCTGATCGGTGTAGCGGTCATCGGTGTAGGGTGTGCTGTCTTCAAGGTATCAAATCTCGGAAATGATGCCTTCACTGCTCTGAACATCACGATCTCGGAAAGGACCGGGATCTCTCTCGGTACGGTCACACTGCTTGTGAACTGTGTGTATTTCCTGGCTCCGCTGTTTTTCGGCAGGAAGTATATCAATATCGGTACGATCCTGAACGGAGGACTGCTCGGATATCTGGTCGATTTCTTCTACAAGACGATCATCGGCATCTTCGGAAAGCCTGCATCATTTACAAATCAGCTGATCTGGCTGATACCCGGCATCATTATTATTTCACTGGGTCTTTCCCTTTATCAGAATGCTGATCTGGGTGTAGGACCTTACGATTACCTGGCACTGGGCATGAGAGACCATCTGAAACTCCCGTATTTCGGATGCCGTATCTTTACGGATGGTATGTGCGCGCTTGCGGCATGGCTGCTTGGCGGACTTGTAGGTCTTGGTACACTTGTGTGTGCATTCTGTCTCGGACCGTTCGTATCATTCTTTGACAGGAATGTTTCGGGAAAACTGATGCCGCATGAATGACCGGGATCGGTATGTAAGATCTGAATGATCCATAATGCGATAAGGGAAGAATGAAATGACCGTTTTGGAATTTCATTCTTTTTTTCCAGAATTTATCTCAGAACATCTTTGTGAAAAAAAACTGCTTTATATGGAGTTGAATAATTGTCAGTTTGACATCAGA
>JAFRJJ010000021.1 GCA_017432325.1 Solobacterium sp.
ATTTTAAGAAATAATCAACATCCCCTTCCAAATTGGGCGTAGTTAAATATGGCAGTGGTTTTACTATACTTTGGTCAACATTTGACCATTTGTCAGTATCCTCTGCCTGTTTTGAGCAACGCATGAAAGTTCTTATTATATGAAAAAAAGCGATGCCGCTATGACATCGCCTTGTTCTTCCGGGATCAAATGTTAACGTCTGTTGTTTCTGTTTCCGAGGATCTGAAGGACTCTCAGGAACAGGTTGATGAAGTCCAGATATAACTGGAACGCTCCGTATACCGCGAGGTTCTCACGCAGTGTGCCGTAGCTGTCTGTGCTGTAGTAGAAGCTCTTGATCTTCTGCATATCATATGCTGTCAGAGCAAGGAACAGTCCGATCGCCAGATAGCTGATCAGCAGGCTTCCTCTCAGTGAAGGAACGAAGATGCTGATGACTGTTGTCAGCAGCAGCGCAATCAGGCCGCCTCTCAGCAGACCGCTGAAGCGTGTCATATCGACATCTGTCGTATGGCCGATCACCGCACAGCTGAAGAACATTACAGCTGTAAACAGGAATGCCTGGAAGATCGTGATGAAGTCAAATGCCAGAGGCAGGACACTGAATGTGACGCCTGTCAGTGCAGCATATGCATAGAACATTGCCGTGCATGCAGATGTGCTCAGTGATGTCAGTCTGAAACTGAAGATCATTGCGACAGCCAGCTGCACGATGCAGCATCCGATCATCAGCGGTGAATACATTGATGAGAGGATATTGTAGAAGAATCCTCCGTTGATCAGGCTTGTGTATAGCAGGAATGCAATGCCTCCGGTCAATGCCAGACCGCATCCCATCCTGACCATGACTTTGTTAACATACGCTCTCAGCGTATCCCCGGTGGAAGAATAATAATCAGTGCGCTGAAATTCACTCATTTCTGTCACCAGTCCTTTCTGCCGTTTTCACGGCTCAAGAAATATAATATATATTTTTGAGAAATAGTCAAATTTCTTACACAAAAAAATACTGCCTTCACAGACAGTATTTCAGGTCAGATCAGTTTCGCGCCGCAGTTTGCGCAGAACAGAGCGCCCTCTTCATTTACGGTTCCGCAAAGCGGACAGATATTTTCTTCCGGCAGTATATCTTCCTGCAGGATATAAGGGTGCAGCCAGTTATTCAGCTCCGCTTCAAGATCTGCTTCACCGATCTGATAGATCATCGCCAGATTCTTTCCCTTCATATCCGTGACTCTCATGAGTCCCTTTTTGTTTCCGGCTGAACGGCTGCCGACACGTTCGATACTGCTGATATTGTCCTTGTACCAGGCGTTTGTCTTCATACGGTCGTGGAATACGAGCCAGTCGTCTGAACAGAAGATCGTACCGCTGTTTCCCGCTTCCCTGACAGGAGACGCGTCAAACGAAACACCGAACTGTTTTTCCTGTTTGATGATATCCTTCATGACCGCGCCTTTTTTTATGAATGACAGCAGGAAACCGAGAACACCGCAGCCTGCCGTGATGCCGAGTCCCATCAGAATGTAACTGGCTGCTCCCCAGCCCATCGTTCCGATCAGTATAGCCAGCGCAAACATAGCCATGGAAATGATCAGTCCGGCAAGGATGCCCCTCAGGATGTATACCATTGTGATCTTGTGGTTGATTTTCTTCTTGTTCATACTTATTTCTCCAGTATCGTTCTAACCGCAATGCTTGCCGCAAGCAGTCCTGCCGCTGCAGGAACGAAGATAACGCTTGCGGGCGGTATTCTGTCTTTTCTCGTTTCACCTTCAGGATCGATGATCCTGTTCTGTGTCCTGGGCTGTTCGGAAGAGAACAGCACCGGAACAGGATAGCGGATGCCGCGTTTTCTTGCCATCTGGCGTACGCTTTTGGCAAGCGGGTCCATCTGTGTTTTCCACAGGTCCGTATAAGTTACCATGGAGGAATCCAGCCTGTTCCCCATGCCGAGGGATGACACAAAGGGGATTCCGTTGTCGTGGCATGCTTCGATCAGATCAAGCTTGCTGGTGACGGTATCGATGGCATCCACCACAAAGTCCGCGTTCCTGACCATGCCGATATTCTCCGCATTGAGAAATGCCTGCACTTCCGTTACTTCACATTCCGTATTGAAGCTTTTGATGCGCTCATGCATGGCAGTGACTTTCGGTACATCCACGGTGTTATGGTCAGCCATGATCTGTCTGTTGAGGTTGGATAAGGCTACCGTATCCTTGTCTACGAGGATCAGGTGTCCGATGCCGGTCCTTGCCAGTGCTTCCGCCGCATAGGAACCGACTCCGCCGACTCCGGCAACCAGGACCGTACTGTTCTTCAGCCTGGCAACTGCTTCTTCTCCAAGCAGCAGCTTTACCCGTTCGAGTTCTTCGCCCATGCAAGAATTTCCTCCTTCATCCTCTGCCTGTCTGCCGGGTCAAGTACCTCAAACCAGTTGACGGGCATCTGATGATTCAGCCAGGTATATTGTTTTCTGGCATATTGTCTGGAATGTTTCCGGATATCCTCCAGGACGTCCTCAACAGAAGCGTTTCCTTCGAAATACGGTTTCCATTCCCTGTATCCGATCCCTCTCATGCAGAGATCGTCAAATGTTACACCCTGTTCCAACAGTCCGCGGACCTCTTCTTCCAGTCCTTCATCGATCATCTGCTGTGTTCTGCGGGCAATGCGCTCATGAAGCAGGGCTCTGTCCATTGTGCAGCCGGCAAACCACACATCATAGACCGGACGGTGCTCCTGTGCTTCTACAATATCACTTTGACGCGTTCCTGTGCGTTTCAGGATCGTTAAAGTACGAATGATCCTGCGGCGGTTGTTCGCATGGATCTTTTCCGCCTGTTTCGGATCCTGTTTCAGCAGGATATCATACAGTGTTTCCGTATCCATCTCTTCAAATTCCGGATCGGCGGGGCTTTCCTCTTCTTCCGTACTGAACCGATAATCATACAGACATGCCTTCAGGTAGAGACCTGTTCCTCCGGCAATGATCGGAAAGGATGGGCAATTGTCGATCTCTCTCCGGGCATCCTGCTGGAACTGCGCCACGCTGTAATGATCCTTCGGATCCAGCGTATCGATCAGATGATGCGGGATCCCTCTCATTTCTTCCGGCCTGATCTTTCCGGAACCGATATCCAGTCCCCGGAACATCTGTATGGAATCTCCGGAAATGATCTCCCCGTGCAGGGCCTCCGCCATCTCCAGGGAGAAGTCCGTTTTTCCTGACGCAGTCGGTCCGACGATGACCAGTACCTTTTTCATCTCAGGAACTCCTTTGTCAGTTCTTTTTCACTCAGCACCACGAATGTCGGTCTGCCATGCGGGCAGTGGTACGGGTTCTCACATGTGCTTAGCTGTCTGACGACCTCTCTCATCTCATCCATCGTCAGACTGCGGTTGAAGCGGATCGACCTGTGGCATGCCATGGTCGCGATCTTCTTCTTTTCCATCCTGGCATATCTGATCTCACGTTCATCCCGGAAGGCGTCCATGACATCCTGGAGGAATGTTTCCGCATCGATATCTTTCATCCACAGAGGGATCCTTCTGACGATCAGCAGATCCCTGCCGAACGGTTCAAAAGAGATGTGCAGGTCGGATACCGCTTCATTGATCTCGTCCACTCTCTGCACCAGGTCAGCGGATGCCCTGACCTGCAGCGGAATCAGGCAGTCTGTCATGACAGGCTCTGTATTGAGCTTAGCCCTGATCTCTTCATAATGCACACGTTCCTGGCAGGCATGCTGGTCAAGCACGGCAAGGCCATTTTCCACAGCGCACAGGATGAATTTCCCGTGCAGCTGTCCGATGACCTGCATGTCGGGGAATTTCTCCCGTACGACCGGTTTTTCTGTCTCAACCGGCGGTATAAATACCGGTTCAGGCTCCGGTTCACTGATCCGTTCATCTGCTGCTTCAGCAGGTTTCTGCACAGGCTGATACTGAACAGGTTTCTGAGAAATACTGCTCTGCGGTGTTTTTTCTTCAGCAGGTGTGTTCAGGTCCAGCGTATCCAGTGTCAGCGGTTCATAATATGTCTGACGTGCCGTGCTGACCTCTACCTTCGGTGCCAGCACCGTATTCTTCAGTGTCTGATTGATCTCTGTGCGGATCAGCTGTTCCAGCTGGTTCTCCTTGGATAAGCGGACCTCCCACTTGCTCGGATGTACATTCACATCCAGCAGCTGGGAGTCCATCCGGATCTGAAGGACTGCCAGAGGATGTCTTCCCTTGACGATAAAGTCCTCATAGCCGTCTTCGATCGCTTTATATAACCGGAATGTCCTGACCATACGTCCGTTCAGGAAGACATGCATGGAATTCCTGGTGGAACGTGTGATCTGGGGTTTGATGATGTATCCGGTAACTGTATAATCAAAGTCCGAGAATTCTACAGGCACTGCGTTTTCCGCAGCCTCCCTGCCCCATGCCTGGTACAGCACTTCCAGCAGATTGCCTTTTCCGGTCGTCTGGAATGCTGTGCGTCCGTCACTGATCAGACGGAACGAGATCTCCGGATGGCTCATGGCAAAGCGTGTCACAACATCCTGGATCAGGGAATTCTCATAGGCTGCAGAACGCATATGCTTCAGTCTTGCAGGTGTCTTGTAGAACAATCCTTCCACGGTGATCTCAGTGCCCTGGTCTGCGGGATACGCGCTGACCGATACGGTCTTGCCGTATTCGATCTTCACCCTGGTGCTCTCATTGCCGTCACTGGTCGTCAGCGTCAGTTTGGAAACACTGGCTATGGAAGGCAGTGCTTCCCCGCGGAAGCCCAATGTATGGATCCGCCACAGGTCAGACTGGGTGCGGATCTTGCTGGTGGCATGCCTCTGGAATGCCATAACAGCATCCTTGCTGTCCATGCCGCATCCGTCATCCGTTACCGTCAGTGAGGCGAGTCCGCCTTCCCTGACAGTAATGGTGATCCTTGTACTGCCTGCGTCGATCGCGTTTTCGACCAGTTCTTTGACAACGCCCTGAGGACGTTCAACCACTTCACCTGCCGCGATCATGTTCGCGGTCTGTTCATCCAACTGTACAATTCTGCTCATAATATCTACCTGCAAAAATTATATACTATAATTGTCAGAAAGGAGGTCCGCATGCGGCTGAAAGAAGAATTCCGAAAAGAAACCGTCATTAACCGGTCCAGGTTCATCGCCTGTGTCGCACCGGCTTTTTCCGAGGAAGAAGCCCGGACATATATTGAAAAGATCCGGAAGGAGTTTCCTGACGCTTCGCATGTATGCACCGCCTATGTGACCGGGGAGAATGACATGATCCAGCGCTCCAGTGACAACCATGAACCTGCCGGCACAGCCGGTGTCCCGATGCTGGAAGCGATCCGCAAAAGCGGACTGTCTTCGACATGTGCCTGCGTAGTCCGTTATTTCGGAGGCATCAAGCTGGGTGCCGGCGGACTGATCCGGGCTTACTCCGGATCTGTCACGGATGCCCTGGCAGAAGCGAAAAAGCTTGATAAAGTGCCTGTAGACGTCTGGCAGATCACGTATCCCTATGATCTTTCCGGCAAACTGGAAGGATGGCTCAGAAGGAATACGGAAAATGCCGAATTCGATTACAGCGAGCAGGTGACATGCCTGTTCGAAACACGGGAAGACGGCATCGCAGACACGATCCGTGACCTGACCAGAGGAGCCGCGGAAGCGGAACTGGTAGAACATACATTCAGAGAGGTGGAAGTCCAATGAGTGAGTTTAAGATCGATCTTGACAATTGGGAACGAAAAGAACTGTATGATCATTTCCTTCATACGGAGAAGCCTTTCTGGTCCGTCACATTCCGGGCAGATGTGACCGAACTGAAAAGATACAGCCGGGAACACCATCTGTCTTTTTACCATGTTATGGTATGGGCGGTCAGTGAAGCCATGAACCGTACGGATGCGTTTCTCTATACGATCCGTCCGGACGGCATCTGGCATCTGGACAAACGGTATCCCAGTTTTACCTATATGCCTGAAAACAGTTCCCTGTTCCGTATCGCGACTGTAGACAGTGATGTGAATACACCCAGGGAATTCTGCCGGGCTGCTGCCGGGATCACTTCCACCCAGGAGTGCTTCCTGGTGGAAAGCAAGGAATCGGACCAGCTGATCTTCATATCCTGTCTCCCCTGGATCGATGTAACAGGACTGACCAATGAAGGAATGACGGATCCCGCCGACAGTATTCCCCGCATCACCTGGGGAAAATATGAGAAAGAAAACGGCAGACTGGTGCTTGGCATGTCACTGGAAGTCAACCACAGGCTGATCGATGGCGTTCATATCAGTGAGTTTTACCGGAACTTCCGCAATATACTGGAAAACCTTCCGCAGAAAATATAAAAGCTTCAGCCGGGATATTCCCTGACTGAAGCAGATGAGTATTGATTCAGATAACTGATGTATTATGCCTTTTTTGCGTTCAGTATTTCTTTTCGGATATTGTACACAAGCATGACAACAGCCAGAATAATGAACACACAGGAGATCGGAGAAGTCAAGAACGGCAAGAAGCTCCCCTGGCTCTTCATCAGACCTCTTCTCAGGTTTGTTTCCAGTGTCGGACAGAGAATGAAAGCAAGGATCGTCGGTGCTACCGGCAGCTTTGCTTTTTTCATGACCCAGCCGAGAATTCCGAACAGCATCATGACCAGTACATCAAATACACGGTTGTTGTTGGCATAAGCACCTACTACACAGAAGACGGTGATGATCGGGAGAAGAATATTCTTCGGAACCTGCAGGATCCGGATAAATACTCGCATTCCCAGGAACTCGATCAGCAGCATCATCACATTTGCGATCAGCAGTGCTGCGAAAATACCGTAGACGAGCGGACCCTGTGTTCTGAACAGCAGCGGTCCGGGTGTGATTCCGTGGATCATGAATCCCGCCAGGATCAGCGCAGTCGTGTTGTCACCCGGAAGCCCGAGTGTCAGCAGCGGTACCATCGCGCCGCCGGTGCAGGCATTGTTTGAAGCTTCGGAAGCGATCAGTCCGTCAACGATACCGGTTCCGTATTTTTCAGGATATTTGGAATGTCCTCTGCATACGGAATAAGCAAGAAGATTACAGATACTTCCGCCCAGTCCCGGCAGGATGCCGACACCCGTACCGATCAGTGTAGATGCAAAGAAGTTGAATCCCTGACCTTTGATATCATCCCTGGTAAAACCGAACCCGCGGATCTTGAAATCCTGCGTGGACAGGTCCTGCTTTTTGTACTTGTTTTCCAGGGCTTCCAATATATCAGCTATTGCAAAGAAACCGATCAGAATTGGAAGGATCGAGAAACCTGCGCTGAGATCAGCAATACCGAAGGTAAATCTGCGGAAGCTGGTGATCGGCGCGATTCCGACGAATGCAATGATGAATCCAAGCATGCCGCTGAGCACGCCTTTTACGATCGAACCGGATGCCAATGACACGATCATGGTCATTGAGAACAGTGCGATCGAGAAGTATTCATACGGTCCGAACTTCAGAGCGAATCTGGCAATGAACGGAGCCAGGAACATCAGGATAACATAGCTGATCAGTCCTCCGAAGAAGGAGGCTACGATACCGACACCGAGTGCCTTTCCTGCTTCGCCTTTCATAGCCATCGGATGACCGTCAAATGTTGTGGCAACTGAAGATGCAGTTCCCGGCATTTTCAGAAGGATCGCGGAGATCAGACCTCCCGACGTACCGCCGATATACAATCCGCACAGCAGGGCAAGACCGGCGATCGGTTCCATGCCGAATGTGATCGGCAGGAACAGTGCGACACCCATCGTTACTGACAGGCCGGGGATCGCACCAACGATAATACCCATGAAAACGCCAAGGAAGATCAATGCCAGGATCGGAAGATTCAGAATTGATACAAATCCGGTTAAGATATCACCCATAATGATGCTCCTCTTAAATGATTCCCTTCAGAATACCGGCAGGGAGACGGATCCCGAAAAATTTGGTAAAGATAAAGTAGATCAGGAACACCGATACGATCGTCAGTGCACCTAATTTCAGATAATTTGTTTCTTCTTTTTTTGTCATCAGGCAAAATGTCAGAAACAGGAACACAATACTTGTAATCAGGAATCCAACCGGCTTCAGAAGTTCCGCGTACAGAATACATGCGACGATCATTACTGCTGTACCCTTATAGTTTTTCACAAACTCAGGTACTGTCTCTTCATAATCCTGAGCTGCTCTGAAGCCGTCATACATCAGCTTCAGAGACAGCGCGATGATAATCACTGAGACGATTTCCGGCAGAAACGCTGCTCCGATCAAGTTGTTTTCCTGAATACCGATCGGAATGCTCATCGCCAGGAGAGCAATGCCGATCAGCAGACTGACTGCACCTGTAATCAGATCAGAATACTGTTTCATAGGAATGGGAGCTCCTATATAGTGAATCCGTGATTAATTGTTTGCGGCAGTGAAGAGATCTGCATATTTGAGAAGGCTCTCTTCAACCTGCTTTGCATACTTTGTAGCTTCTTCCGGATCCATGTATACAGGTGTCAGTGCATAGGAATCCTGAGCAGCCTTTACAAATTCCGGATTTTCAACGGATGCTTTCATGGCTGCGCTGAATGTATTGACTGCATCATCCGGTGTATCCTTCGGGAATGCTACGAAGAAGAATTTTCCGAATTCCATGTTCAGACCCTGCTCTTTTGCTGTAGGAATATCATTGAACAGCGGGTTGCGTTCAGCGGACAGCAGTGCGAGCGGAATGAATTCACCGGTTGAGATGTAATCTTTAACAAGAGCATATTCAACGTTGATGATATCTGTATTATGACCGGCAAGTGCAGCGATCTTGTCTGCGTTGCCGCCGATATCTACGAGGTTCAGATCAATTCCTGCTTCTTTTTCAAGTGCAAGACCGACAAGCTGAGGATATCCGCCGACTGCCATGCCGTATTCGATGTTTCCGGGGTTAGCTTTTGCTGCATCAATGAATTCCTGAAGTGTTGTGAAACCGGAATCATTGTGTGTGATCAGAAGAGTTGTATTTGCCTGCAGGCAGACACCGGCAAGACGGAAATCATCCAGGGAATAATCATAGATTCCTGCAATCTTCGGAAGCATCGCTTCTGTGTGGAAGAACAGAGCCTGGTAACCATCTGCTTCACCTGTACGGACCTGTTCCATACCGACTGTTCCGGAGGAACCTTTCACGTTTACGACAGGGATCGCAACACCAAGTTCTTTCTCAGCATATGAAGCAAGAAGTCTTGCGTTTGCGTCTGTATCGCCGCCGGCTCCGACCGGTACGATCATCTGAATATCACTTTCGGGATAGGAAGATTCGGGAGCTGTTGAACCGCCGGATGAAGATCCACCGGAAGAAGATCCGCCGGATGGTGAACCGCCGCTGCATCCAGCCAGGAGTAATGCTGCCATTGTTGTTCCGAGAATTGCCTTCAGTGTCTTGTTTTTCATAGTTGTCTTTCCTCCAAAATACACGTGCACACTGTTTTCTGCATGATCCGTTTTCTTGACCGGAACACGCAATTAAGAAATAAAATAAAAGTAATAACTGTAATACCTGTTATAACACTAGATTGATAAGATTTGCCGGTGTGATTGTTTTAACCGGCAATGTTTGATCTTAGTAGTGACTGTTTCGTACGCTCTCAATGATCCTGCCTTTGGAATCCCTTACATGTTCACGCATACTTGCTTCTGCCCTGTCGGGATCTCCTGAGCGGATATCGTCCATCAGCTTCCTATGCCAGTAGCGGGGATATTCAACATCCTTCGCCCTGACGGTCAGCGCATTGCAGAGGATCCAGAACAGATTGATCCGTTCAAACATGTTCACCAGCATTGCGTTTCCTGAGAATTCCGCCAGTGTTTTGTGAAACCTGAGGTGTGCGTTTCTTGACAGTTCGATCGTGTCTTCGGCATATGGAACTGTATCCAGCCTTTCTGCGATCTGATACAACTCATTGAACTGTTCATCTGTCATCCTCTCACTCAGTATCCTTGCTATCTGGCATTCGATCGCTTCCCTGGCTTCCAGTGAATCATTTACTTTCTCCACTGTAGGGATCGTTACGTATGATCCCCATTTCGGCTTTGATTCTACAAGTCCGTCTTCTTCAAGCCTTTTCAGCGCTTCGATTACCGGGATCACACTGACATTTGTGATTTCAGCCATCTTTCTTCTTGAAAGCTGCATTCCCGGGGGGAATTCCCCATCTAGAATTTTCTGTACGATAATTGAGTAGGCAACATCCGGTGCAGTTACGAAGCTGTCACCCGTGTTCTGCAGTTCTGTAGTCATGTTGTAACCTGTTATTCCTTCCACCTTCAAGATATAACTGTTATAACGGTGTGTCAATCCTTTTTTGTCATATTTGAAGGAAAAATCAACAGATTTAACGAAAAATGTAAACGCTTTCTTATTTTATATACGAAAACGGAATTTTCATTCAGTTTGGCATTGACATGGTGTTATAACAGGTATAACATGAGGGTGTAACCTGTTGTTATTACTGTTATAACGTATGGAGGCAATTATGAGTGATCTTGCTGCGGAACTGCTCTTTCTTGAACAGGAACTGCAGGTCCCTTCCTTCTCAAATGATGACGCTCTGATGCTTGGCCTCTGCGCTGTCGAATGGATCAAAGAAAGCGGAAAACCGGGTGTATATATTGTAATAAAGCGCGGTGCATCTGTTCTCTTTACACACTGCATGAAAAATGCCAATGAAGACAACCGGCTGTTTGCGGAAAGAAAGATCCGCACTGTGGAAATGTTTGAGCATAGCTCCATGTACGCAGGTGAAAAATATAAATCCAAAGGCAGGGTTTTCGAATCGTATTATGACGAGACTGTGTACCAGTGCAAAGGCGGTGCATTCCCGATCTGTATTCCGGGAACCGGCATGGTCGGAGTGATCGGTATTTCAGGGCTCTCAGCAGCGGAAGACCATGAGGTCAGCGTAATGGCACTTCGGAAATTCGTTCAGAAAAAACAACGATCGGCTGAAGCCGGGCAATAAAAGGTGGCTGTCATGTATCAACGCGAATATGAGCGGCGTGTACGCACTGCTGTCGTCGGCATCGGTTCTCATTCCTATCGGAACATTCTTTCGGCACTTCATTTCCTTCCGGTTGAACTGAAGGCCGTCTGCAATCGCAGCAACCGCGAAATGGCTGAAAAGACAGCTGCGGAATACGGCTGCAGATGGTATCAGGATACGGAGGAAATGTACCGGAAAGAAGATCTGGATGCAGTACTGTTCTGTGTTTCTGCCGAAAAACATCCTTCTCTCATCAAAGAAGCCTTCTCCCATGGCATTCATGCCTGGGCGGAAAAGCCTCTGGCAGTCAATTCGTGTGAAGTTGAAGAACTGATCTCACTGCGGAACGGCTTGGTCGCGATGGCCGGATATAAAAAGGCATTCATGCCGGCAGTAAAAAAGGCGATTGAAGTCATTCACAGCGAAGAATACGGAAACCTTCAAAGTATGCTGGCGGTCTATCCTGTCCGTATACCTGAAGGAAATACCAAAGACTGGCTGAACAACGGCTGTCATCCCCTTTCGGTACTGCTTGCGGCAGGCGGAAAAGTTGACAGCGCTGTATCACTTAGAAATGAAAGCGGATCCGGAAGCAGTGTACTCTTCTTTGAAAACGGAACTGTCGGAACGCTGCTGCACGCATGCGGCCCGCAGCCTCTGGAAGATTATCATTTCTATGCTCCCTCATGGCATCTGCAGATTGACAATACCAGCAGAGTCATACTCCAGAGAGGCATTCCTTCCGTCTACGGAAGAACGACCTCATTTGTACCGGAAGGTTTTGATTCCGGAGCCCTTGTATGGGAAGCACAGAACTGCAAAGCCACCCTGGAAAACATGTCATTCTTCCTTCAGGGTATCTATGATGAGCTTCTGGAATTCTTCACATGCATTCTGGAAAACAGAATGCCGCAGACCGGTTCTCTTGAATTTGCGCTCGAACTGACAAAAGTATATGAGGCATTGATGGAAAGCAGAGGGAATCGGATCAGCTTATAAAGCCTAACCAGGAAAGGTAAAAATATGAATTTAAAAGAAAAACTTAAAAATGGGGAAACTGTTTACGGAACAATGATTCGCCTGCAGCGAAATCCGGCTTTCTGCATCGTTGCCAAAGACGCAGGGATGGACTTCATCATGTTTGACTGCGAGCACGGCATTTATAATCTTGAAACTCTTCACGATATGTTCCAGATGGCTCACGCAGCAGGACTGACTGCAGTGCTGAGAGTTCCGATGCTTGATAAGGAAAGCATCTCCCGTCCGCTGGATGCAGGCGCATGCGGTGTTATGGTACCGATGACGGAAACTGCAGAACAGGCAAAGGAGATCGTACATTGGTCCAAGTATACTCCGGTCGGAGACAGAGGATACGGTTCCGGGATCGGCGCTACCTATTATAAGGTCGGAATTGAAACAACAAAAGCCATGCAGGAGATCAATGACAGAGTCCTGACAATTGCACAGATCGAAACAGCCCTGGCAATTGAGAATATTGAAGAGATCGCTGCAACAGAAGGCGTCGACGCACTGATCGTCGGACCGAACGACCTTTCCATCTCACTGGGCGTTCCCGGCCAGCTTACAAGCGATATTGAAGTAAATGCGATCCGTAAAATTGCGGATGCATGTCATAAATACGGTAAAGCATTCGGCATTCACGGACCTGAGAGCCTGCAGGAGATCTTTGCGGATGATATCAATCTCTGCATCCATACAACTGACGCCGATATGCTCAGAAATGCAATGAAGGACGTGAAAGCCCGCCTGCAGAGCTTCCGTTCACATGAATAAGATGAAGAGGTGAGATTATGAGAGATTCTATTCACAAGTATTTCCAGGTTGGAACGATCCAGTGGATGAGCTATCCGAGGATGGACGGACTGGAGTCACTGAAAAAGATCTGTGCTGATGATTATTTCGATGCGATCGAAGTAAATGTCAACAAGTTGGGTGCTTACCGTGAAGAAGCCAAAGCCCTCCTTGAACAGTCACATCTGAAAGTATGCTACGGTGCGCAGCCTTCCCTGCTCGGACCGAAGCTGAATCCGAATGACCTGGATGAGGAAGGAAGGCAGAAAGCAGAAGACACATTGAAAAACTGTCTGGATGACGCAGAATACTTCGGTGCGAAGGGCATTGCGTTCCTTTCCGGCAAGTGGCAGGAAGAAACAAAAGAAGAAGCTTACCGTCAGCTGCTGAAGACGACTGTCAATGTATGCCGTTATGCTGCATCAAAAGGTATGATGGTTGAACTGGAAGTTTTCGATTATGATGTTGATAAAGCATCACTGATCGGACCGGCTCCGCTAGCTGCCAGATTTGCGGCAGATGTCCGCACACTGTGCCCGAATTTCGGACTGCTGGTCGATCTGTCACACTTCCCGATCTGCCATGAAAAATCCGCTGATGTGATCCGTACCTGCCGTCCGTATATTACACATCTGCATTTCGGCAATGCTGTTGCAGATAAAGATGCAGAGGGATACGGTGATCTTCACCAGCGTCTCGGCTATCCGAACAGTGCGAACGATATTCCGGAGCTTCTGGATTATTTGAAAGTACTCAAGGAAGAAGGTTTCTTCCGTGCAGATGAACCGCTTGTTCTTTCCATGGAAGTATCCCCTACCGCTTCTGAAAGCGAAGAAATCATTCTTGCAAATACCAAGCGCTGCCTGAACCGTGCATGGGCACTGCTGGAAGACTGAACTAAGGAGACTGAAACATATGAAAATTGTTGTTCTTGACGGTTATACCGAGAATCCCGGCGATCTTTCCTGGGATGCATTCAAAGAATTCGGTGAAGTCATCGTATATGACAGAACCAGCTATGTTGACGCTGACATCATCCGTGAAAGGATCGGGGATGCCGAGATCATAATCATCAACAAGACTCCCCTTACCGCAAAGACATTTGAGACATGCGGAAACATCCGTGCTGTCCTTGTCCTTGCGACAGGATACAATGTTGTTGATGTCAATGCCGCAAAAGAAAGAAACATTCCCGTCATCAATGTTCCGACATACGGAACACAGATCGTCGGTCAGTACGCTGTCAGCCTGCTGATGGAGATCTGCTCTCATATCGGACATCACAATGACACTGTCCATGAGGGAAGATGGGAAAGCAATGTTGACTGGTGCTACTGGGATTATCCGATGATCGAACTGTACGGCAAAACAGCCGGCATCATTGGTCTGGGCAGGATCGGTCAGGCTACAGCAAGGATCTTGAATTCCCTGGATATGAAAGTACTTGCTTTCGACAGAACACCGAATGAACGCGGTAAAGAACTGGCGGAATATGTTGAGCTTGATGAACTGTATGCACGTTCTGACGTGATCTTCCTGCACTGCCCGCTCTTCCCGAGCACAGAAGGCATGATCAACAAAGACAGTATCGCCAAGATGAAAGACGGCGTCATCCTGATCAACAACAGCCGCGGTCAGCTTGTCGTTGAACAGGATCTGGCTGATGCACTGAACTGCGGAAAGGTATATGCTGCAGGTCTGGATGTTGTTTCTACAGAGCCGATCAAAGGTGACAACCCTCTGCTCAAGGCTAAGAACTGCATCATCACCCCGCATATTTCCTGGGCAGCCCAGGCAGCGAGACAACGGATCATGGATATCACTGTCGAAAATCTGAGAGCTTTCCTGGAGGGAAATCCCATCAACGTCGTAAACAAATAAACATGTGGATATGAAAACCATGCCGGCCGGCATGGTTTTACTGTTTCGGGATAAAGAGAATGTTCAGGTCTGTGTCCTTGTCGATCCCGGGAATTTCCCCAATGTTGCTGTACTGCCACATCTGGAAGGCAAACGGGAAGTCTGTTGAAACAGAGACCTTGTGATAGGATGCCAGCCAGAACGGATAGTCGTCCTGCAGGTCAGCCATGTTGATCTTGTATGTCAGCCAATTCTCACTGCCGTATACGACAGCATCATATCCGGCATCTTTGATGACCTGGCAGAATGCCCTGGCAATTTCCGTACGTTCTTCCGTCGTCAGATCGATGATCCTGTCATGATCCGTGACTTCTTCCATGTCGTAGGCGATCGGGAACTTGATACCGTAATCTTTGATCTCGTACAGAACAAAGCGTGCTTCTTCTTCCGCTTCTTCAGCATTCTTTGCCTGTGAGAAGAAATATACACCCAGATCAAGGCCTGCCTCGGCAGCGCCTTTCATATTTCTGTGGTAAAGGACATCCTCATGGATCTCGCCTGTTTCATAACCGCGGTAGCCTGCGCGTATGATCGCAAACGTTACTCCCGATCCTTTGACCTTTTCCCAGTCGATCTCTTCATTATGGACGGACACATCGATCCCGATCGTGGATGTATACTGATCATCTTCATATACCCAGAACTGATCGTTTCCATCCATCTTTTCCCAGTCATAATTATGCCGGTATCTGGGATCGGGCGTCGGTGTCGGTTCTATGGTGGGCTGTACCGGAGGTTTATGACCGCTTGTCAATGCGATCATCAGTGCCGCAAACAAAACGATGCACAGCAATGTGATCAAGATCGCCACTGCAAGTGCCAGATAGTTGATCCTGCGTTTACGTCTTTTCGGTACCGCCATGAAACGATTATAACATGCTGTTTATAAAACATCATTTATACTTAAGATATGACAAGACAGTTTAACGGAATCTTTTTTGATCT
The DNA here is from genome assembly GCA_017432325.1 of Solobacterium sp. Taxonomy (GTDB): domain Bacteria; phylum Bacillota_I; class Bacilli_A; order Erysipelotrichales; family Erysipelotrichaceae; genus Bulleidia. The sequence goes on from JAFRJJ010000021.1 coordinate 15,730, forward strand.
GGGATGGACTCTTGAAATACCGGAAACAGGAGACTGGATGCTGACAAAGAAGTTCAGGGAATACTATCCCATTGAACTGCAGCAGTCTGTTGATCCGGTTTTATGGAGAAATGCCCTGATGAAGGCAAGCCAGCCGCTCATAGAACATCATCAGATGCGGACACGGGAAGAAGAGGAGGACGCGTTTACAGGTTTTTACTATGATCTGATCACCAATGCAGGGCTTCAGATCACGGAAGAAATTGCCCGGGAAATATCCCGTGACCGCACTTATGTATATGAACCGAAATATATCCTTCTGCCTGACGTCAGGGATCTGCTTTTAAAACTCAAGGAACAGAACTATCGGATCGGCATCATTTCAGACACATGGCCAAGCACTGAACAGCGTCTGGAATCCTACGGTATCGCTCAGCTGTTTGACTGTGCATCATACAGCTATGAACTCGGTATTTTCAAACCCGATCCGCGGCTGTATCATGATGCATTGAAGAAGATCGGACTTCCTGCGCAGCAGTGTATCTTTGCGGATGACCTTCCGGGCAACCTTGAAGCTGCTCAAAAGCTCGGCATCCATCCGGTACAGTCGCTTGTCAAGCCGGGCATCAAAGCTGATCCCCGCTTTGACAGTATCCGCAGACCGTCTGAGCTTCTGGAATTATTAAACAGAAAGTGTGATCAGAATGTTCAATGTTCATGATATTACGCGTGACTCGTGCATGCTGAGAGGTCATCTCAGGAAGCAGGGCTATGACTGGTGGTGGCATTCCTTCACCGCGCATGATGCGCTGACAGGTGAAGAGAAACCGTTCTTTATTGAATTCTTCCTCTGCAATCCGGACCTGGCTCAGGATACACCTGTGCTGGGACAGCTGCCTGACCGTCCCAAACCTTCTTATCTCATGGTAAAAGCCGGATGCTGGGGTGAAGATCATTGCCAGCTGCACAGGTTCTTTGCATGGAAGGATGTCAATGTCCATATGGATGCGCCGTATTCCGTTCAGGCAGATGACTGTCTGGCAAGTGAAACAAAGCTGAAGGGCTCCGTACATGTTGTTGGAAGTCACCAGCATCCTGAGTGGATGTGCGATGACGGTGATATGTCCTGGGACCTCACTGTTGACAAACAAATCGCATTCAATGTCGGATACGGAGCCAGCAGACCTATGAGAGATGCTGAAGCGTTTGATATGTACTGGCATGCGGAAGGTATGAAAACGCAGTATTCCGGTACCGTTGTATGCAATGGCAGGACATATACCGTAACTCCGGAGACTTCCTACGGCTACGCAGATAAAAACTGGGGCTGTGACTTTACAACGCCCTGGGTCTGGCTTTCTTCCAATCATCTGTTCAGCAGACGCAGAAATGAATGGCTGGAAAACAGCGTCTTTGATATTGGCGGAGGCAGACCGAAGGTCTTCCATGTCGCACTGGACAGAAGACTGCTGGGAGTCTTCTGGTATGAAGGAGAAGAATTTGATTTCAACTTCTCCAAGCTTCATCTGGTCGTCAGAACACAGTTCTCATTTGATGAAGATGAAGATGCTGTATACTGGCATATCCGCCAGGAAAATATCCATGCGGTCATGGAAACAGAGATCACCTGTCAGAAAAAGGATATGCTGTGGGTCAATTATGAAGCCCCGAACGGTATAAAACATTTCCACAGACTCTGGAACGGCGGTAACGGACACGGAACAGTCAGATTGTATAAAAAAACGATCAGCGGTACGGAACTGATCGATGAAGTCGATGCATACAACGTTGGCTGTGAATACGGTGAATATGACGAATAAACGATCCCAGAACAGGACCGTTTATTTTCATTTCAGCAGTTCACTGTCAACGGCATATGCCATTGCTTTGTATCCCTCTTCGGAAGGATGCAGGTGATCGCCCGAATCATATCCTTCAGCAAATGCAGGAGTATGTTCGGGATCACGGACCGCCTTGTCAAAGTCGACGCATCCGTCCAGCAGATCCGTTGTTCTCAGCCAGTCATTGAAGGAGTTCTTCAGATCTTCACGGAAAGGTTCGTATGTTCTCCATCCGTAGATCGGGATCAGTGTGCCTCCCCATACCTTCATGCCGAGCTTCCTTGCATAGTCGATGTAGATCCTGGTAAAGCCCTCTTCCATCTCTTCTGCTGTGGGAAGATCGCTCCAGGGACGGAACGGGTTAACGTCAGTTCCCACAGGATGAATGATGTCATTGATACCGTGCTGTATGAGTACCGCGTCTGCGCCTGCTGTATTCATTTCGATCGGGAAGCGTGTTTCTCCCTTCAGGCCGTATGCGGCATATGTGATGTTGTCATACTGTCTCAGGATCCTGGTACCGCTGACTGCCCTTCTGATGATCGATACATTCCTGTATCCTTCTTCCCATGCCCTGATCGTCAGGTAATCGGGCCATGACTGGGCTGTTATGGAATCCCCGTAACAGATCAGCGCATGGTTTTTTTCTTCCGTCAGGATATCCACTGTATTCAGGAAATAGAACCAGTTCGTCTTCCTGGTGAGATCCAGTGGTAATTCCTTATCATTCATGAAATTCCCATAGGAGTAATATCCCTTGGAAAGAGGTCCGGTGATCAGTACACCGGCATTCATCTGGTTGTATCCTTCCATGAACAGGGATACACTGAGCATCTCTCCGGCTGTTACTGCAAATCCGATCTCATCACTGACTGCCTCTTCCTCCGGTTCCAGTACGATGCATGCAGTGCCTTTGACAGTCACCTGTTTCACCGTATCCGGATCGATCTCTTTATCTGTCACGGACCTGGCGATATTGGCATAGAACCTGACCGGCTCCGTGCCTGTCAGGTTTGAGAAGTGCAGTCTCAGTGCACATCCGTCAAATACCATTCTCAGAGGATAACGCAGTGTCAGATCCTTTGCATAAATGCAGTCTGTCTGATTTCTGATCGATGTCGCATTTCCCCAGCATGCGACCCATTTTGTATATTCACTGTTCATGTTCCGACCTCCGCGGTTACAGAAAACAGTATAACTTATTTTCGGATCATTCTTTGTCCTGAAACGAAAAAAGATCAGGGCTTTGAACACCCTGACCTTCTGATCAGCTGAGATTATTTCCTGTTCTTGACATCCATCTGGTAGTTGACTTCCAGAAGCTTGTCTGCCAGCTGAGCTTCGATCCTTGCGAGTTCCTGCTCAGCCGCAACACGCTTCTCATGGCCTTCCTTCTGGATCGTCAGCACTTCGTCCAGAGTAGCGATGAGTTCCTGGTTCGTGTGCTGGAGCGTTTCGATATCAACAACACCGCGCTCTGCTTCCTTGGCTGTTTCAACTGTAGCCTGGTGCAGCGTTTCAGCATTCTTCTTCAGCAGCGCATTTGTCATGTTGGTGACTTCACGTTCTGCTTCCATAGCTTCCTTGGAGTGGTTGATGCCCATAGCCAGAACGATCTGGTTCTTCCACAGAGGGATCGTGTTGACGATCGTGCTCTGGATCTTTTCTGTCATCAGCGTATCGTTGTTCTGGATCAGACGGATCTGCGGTGCCATCTGGATGGATACCTGACGTGTCAGCTCCAGGTCATACAGTTTCTTTTCGAAACGGTCGCATGCCTGTGACAGGTCATTGGCAGCCTGTGAATCCTCAGGCAGTCCTGACTTCTTTGCTTTTTCAACCAGTGCAGGCAGTTCCGTCCTGCGTACTTCTTCCAGCTTCTTCTTGCCGGCGATGATATACATGGACAGTTCTTTTGTATTCTGTGCATTGCGCTCATACAGCTGGTCGAGCAGGGCGATATCCTTCAGCAGGACGATCTGGTGGTCTTCCAGAACTGCAGCGATCTTGTCTACGTTCGCTTCAGCCTTGTCATAGCGTGCTTTCAGCTGCTCGACTTTGTTTCCGCCTTTTTTGAACAGACCCATGATGCCTTTTTCTTCTTTCTGGTCTGTTGTCTTCAGTTCCGTAACCAGATTGCTCAGCAGGTCTCCTACTTCACCGAGATCCTGTGTTCTGACATTCTTCAAAGCGCTGTCACTGAAATCAGTAACCTTCTTCTGAGCTGCCGAACCATACTGCAGGATCGTATTTGTCTCCATGATATCGATCTTCTTGGAGAACTCATTGACAGTCCTGCGTTCCTGTTCTGTCAGCTTGGATTCGTCATACTGATCTTTTACTGCCTGCTCTGTCTTTGCGGCTTCAAGAGCAGCCTGCTGTTCAGCGACCTGATTTTCTGCTTCTTCAGGTGAAAGTGTCAGGGTAATAGCCTGAGACTGTGTATTGTTATTTTCGCTCATTGTCTTATGCCTTTCTACAGATAATCTGTTTCATCTTTAACAGTATAACATACGGAAAGTTTGCAGCGTGTCTGTATTCATGCAATCTTATGAATCCAGTTATCCTTTTTTAACTGGATCAATGCCCAGATGGCTTTAAAGAGATTGCCGCTTCTGAGGACTGCGTAAAGGATAGCAGGATGCCAGTGGAATACGAATGCGGCAACATATCCGAACGGTATCGCGATCAGCCAGTTCGCGATCATATCCACGATCATCAGCTTCCTGGTCTGTCCGCCTGCTTTCAGGATGCCGTTGAATACCATGAATGTCATCGGCAGGAACAGGACAGTGCATGACGCCGCATATCCCATCTGTCTTGTCAGGGTCAGTGTTTCCTGCGTCACCTTGTAATAGGACATCAGGATGGGCAGGATCACCTGGACCATGCCGCTGCTGCAGATACCGAATATCACAGCTGTTTTGACAAAACGTCTGGCATTGATCTTCGCTTTTTCGAACTCGTTGTTTCCGATCAGGTTGCCGATCATGACATTGCAGGCAGTGGATGTCCCGACACAGAAGCTGTTGGGGATCGTCCATGCCATGTGAACGATGGAGTTGGCGGAAATATAGTACGGTGAGATCCTGCCAGTGATCATTGTCTGTACGGAGGATACCAGGTTGGAAAGGATATCGATCATCAGCAGCGGAGCAGTGATACGGATAAAGCTTTCCATATATTCCCTGTCCAGAACAGGATCGAATTCATGGATGCGGAACTTGAGATGCGGTTCAAACCGGAACAGATAGACCAGGGTTATGACCAGTTCAATGGCACGTGCCAGAACAGTCGCCAGGGCAGCGCCTCTGACACCCATGGCAGGCAGACCGAAATGACCGAAGATCAGCACCCAGTTCAGGAAGATATTCGTGAAGCATGACAGGATCGAGTTGTACAGGCCGATCTTTACGGAACGCACTGACTGCAGCATGATCACTGCTGTCTGGCTGATGCCTGTCAGCAGGAAACTGTACTTGAGTATGGACAGATAGCTGACACCCGGCTCGACGAATTCGGGGATCGATGTATAGATCCTGATGATCTGCGCCGGAAACAATGAAGTAAGCACAAAGAAAATTAGCGCAACAAAAACAGACGCTGTCAGTACAAACGAAAACAGCTTCTTGATCTTTTTGACATTGCCCGCACCCCAGTACTGGGACATGATGACATTGGCGCCTCTTGCCATGCCCATGCCTGCCACCATGACAAGCCAGGTATAGGTACCGCTGATCGATACAGCCGTGATCGCAAGCTCCCCGAGCTGTCCGACCATGATGTTGTCCACCATGTTGACGAGCAGGTTGATGATCTGCTGTATACCTACCGGGAGTGCCAGTACAAAAACTTCCCGGATAAACTCTTTTGTTTCGTTGTCTATCACCATATTTGAATACTATCATGTAATGTCCGGTTTCCCGTCACATATGCTCAGTTTGTCAGAAATCCCGTATGATTGTATGAAAAGACTCCGTATTTCTGCGGAGTCACTTCGTTCATCTTGTAATGTTGCGGACCCAGAGGAAGAGATCACCTGTATCATAATCCCCTGCATGTCCGGTATCCCACGGAATGAAATAGTCTACGGGAATACTGTTGTTTCTTAATGCCAGTGTCAGGATGGATGAAACTGCCAGCGATGTATCACGGTCCAGCGCGCCTGCCCTGATCCGGAAGTTCTTTGCCTTGGTGGCTCTGGGATCAGCGATGTAGTACAGCGGGTTGTACAGCTTGACCTGCTCTGCAGGAACTCTCGGCCAGCCGCTCTTATCATGCTGGTAACCGAATGCCGTGAAGTGGCGGTTATCGATCCTCAGGCTTCCGAATACTTTGTTTTCCGGAGAACCCGGTTCACCTGTCTTATCAAACGCAGGTGTCGGCTTCATCCTTGTACGGAAATCAACAAAGGCTTCCCAGTCAAATCCCACAGGTCTGTCATTGTGGAAATCGATCCAGGGATATTCCTTCATGTTGTAGTCATCCAGCACAGCCTTTTCCATGGAACGGATGACCTGACGCGCGATCCAGGCACGGAATGTACCGGTACCGTCCGGATTCAGCTGCAGTGTATTTTCACGTTCATCTCTCAGGTTCAGACTGTTGATATATGCAGGATACATTCTCGCCAGGTCTCTGGACAGGTAGCCCTGCTGGATCGTCATGGTCTCTGCAACAGGTACCTTTTCTACGATCTTCTGACGGAGTTCTTCCGGCAGTTTTGAGAAATCCGGATGACCGTTATGGTTCAGGCTGTCCAGCATTTCCTCTGTGACGCCGTTTTCTTTGGCCGCTTCTTCATTCACGACCAGTTTGTTCATATGGTATTCATTTCTGCCGCCGAATTCCCATTCATATGCCATGTCCGCATGATCGAGGTCCGTGATCGGGCAGTAGCAGGACGCTGCGAACACATCATCGCGTTCATCGCATGCGCCGATCTCTTTCAGATACGGCTCAAAATCAGGATGGTTGCCGGTCGTACCAAGCAGGGCACTCATGGCTCCGCCTGCGCTCGTTCCGTTCGTGATGATACGTTCAGTATCTCCGGGAATAACATCCTTGTTATGACGCAGATATCTGATCGCCGCTTTCAGGTCTACCAGCGCAGCCGGAACAACACCGATGTTGATATCAAATTCATCTTTCAGTCCGATGCCTCTAGCTGTCGGTACAACAACGACATAACCCAGATACAATGCGATCGCAGATGCGGTTACCTTGCCGTGATGGTCGATCCCGGGTTTCTGGAAATAACCGGGACGGTAGCCGCCGATCGTATTGGGCATGAAGATCGGAGCTGTGCGGAGGTCATATTTCCCCGTTGTACCTTCTTCGTAATACTCTTCCGGTACATAGATACTCAGTTCCTGATGTTCCGGATCGATCGGATCAGCACAGTATATACGGTGCTCAAACGCACGGAATTTTACCTCTTTATCATCAAACACCAATGATTCGACTGTATAAGGGTCTTCTCTAAATAGGAGTTCCATAAGTATCCTCCGTTTCTACAAAATCATTATATAGGAAAGACGGAAAAATCACATCAGCGGATTCACTGCTTTGCGCACGAAACCATCCGCATTGCGCAGACATTCCTGTGCTTCTTCTTTGGTTTTTCCGCTCAATATCATGACAATTGCCGTCTTCATGTCATGATCTGACAGCTCGTAGTATTCACGTGCTGTATCAACGGGACATTCCGCTGCCTGTGAAATGATGCGGACTGCCCTGTCCCTGAGTTTCGCGTTGGTCGGAACCATGTCCACCATCAGGTTCTTATAGATCTTGCCGATCCCCTGCATGGACGCAGTCGACAGCATGTTGCAGATGAGTTTCTGGCATGTGCCGGACTTCAGTCTGGTGGAGCCGGTCAGCACTTCACTGCCGGCATCCACTTCGATCGCTGCGTCTGCATACTGAGATATCTCAGCCTGTTTGTTGCATGATATGGTGATCCGCTTTGCATGGATCTCTCCGGCATATTTCAAGGCACCGATCACATACGGTGTCCTGCCGCTTGCGGCAATGCCGATCACGACATCCCTGTCGCAGAATCCGAGGTTCTTCAGATCCTCCGCACCCTGTTCCATATTGTCCTCGGCATTCTCAATGCCTTTGGACACGGCACCAAAGCCGCCTGCCAGGCAGGCGATGATGCGGTCACAGTTGAATGTGGGGACACATTCCGCAGAATCCATCATACCGATCCTGCCGCTCGTTCCTGCCCCGATATAGACCATTCTTCCGCCCTGTTTCAGCGCCGCAATACAGATCTTTACCGCTTCTGCGATCTCGGGAAGTGCTTCTTTGACAGCTTCAGCACATTTATGATCCTCTTCGTTCATGACAGCCAGCAGTTCTTCGGTTGTCATGAGATCAAGGTCCCGGGTCCTTTCATTCGGTATTTCCGTACGCAGGTTCTGCAGGTGGAGATCAGTCATACTTGAGGTAAGCTCCCTTCATCGGTGATTCAGCGTGTTCATAGAACAGCCTGAGGGCACCGCTCTTGTATTTCGGAGGTCTTGCCTGCCACTTTGCTTTTCTCTCATTGAGGATCGCTTCCATCTCTTCAGGAGTTTTCCGTTCACCCTTCACACCGACGATATTCAGTTTTCTCTGTGATACGGACAGTTCGATCAGGTCACCCTCTTCTACCAGGGCGATCGGTCCGCCGGAAGCAGCTTCCGGTGAGCAGTGGCCGATGACAGGTCCTGTGGAAGCACCGGAGAATCTTCCGTCCGTGATCAGGGCAATGGCTTTGCCGAGTTCAGGGTCGGAGCTGATCGCTTCGGATGTATAGAACATTTCGGGCATGCCGGATCCCTTCGGACCTTCGTAACGGATAAATACAGCATCGCCTTTGTTGACCTTATGGTGCAGTACGGCATCCAGGCATTCTTCTTCACTGTCAAACGGTCTTGCGTTCAGGACAGCTTCATACATTTCCTTCGGGCAGGCTGTATGCTTGATGACAGCGCCTTCCGGAGCCAGGTTGCCCTTCAGGACAGCAATGGAACCGTCTGTTCCGATCGCTTTGTCAAACGGACGGATAATATCTTCTTTTGTGACATGCACGTTCTGGCGCTCATTGAAGTCATCCAGCCACTTCTGGCACTTCTCGTAATAACCGTTTGTCTTCAGTTCATCCAGGTTTTCACCTAACGTCTTGCCGGTGATCGTCTTGGCATCCAGGTGCAGGAAAGGACGGATCTCTTCCATGATGGCAGGTACGCCGCCTGCATAATAGAAGCACTCTGCAGGCCATTTGCCTGTAGGTCTCAGGTCGAGCAGGTAGTGCGCGCCTCTGTGCAGTCTGTCGAATGTATCACCGGTGATTTCGATCCCGTATTCATGAGCCAATGCAGGGATGTGCAGCATTGCATTCGTACTGCCTGAGATCGCCGCATGGACCAGGATAGCGTTCTCAAAGGAATCCATGGTCACGATATCGGAAGGCTTTATACCTTCTTTTGCAAGCTCTACGGAGCGCTTTCCTGCATTGTAGGCATATTCCAGCAGGTCAGGGCTCGTTGCCGGCAGCAATGCTGAACCGGGCAGTGCAAGACCAAGCGCTTCCGCAACGATCTGCATCGTGCTGGCTGTACCGATAAAGGAACATGCTCCGCAGCTCGGGCAAGCATTGAGCTTCGCCCATTTCAGTTCGCTCTCGGGGATCTCTCCGCGCTCTACCCTTGCAGAATAATATCCCAGTTCGTTCAGTGTGAGCATCTTCTCGGCTGCTTTCATCGTTCCGCCTGTTACGACAACAGAAGGAATATCGACTCTTGCCATACCGATCAGGTTGCCCGGCATGCCTTTGTCACATGAAGCGATGAATACACCGCCGTCAAAAGGAGTCGCATTGGCCTGGATCTCGATCATATTGGCGATCATCTCACGGCTGACAAGCGAGTAGTTGATACCGTCTGTACCCTGACTTTCTCCATCACACATGTCAGTACAGTAGTAGCGTGCTCCGAAACCGCCTGCATCACGGACACCTCTTCTGGCCTCTTCAACGAGTTTGTCCAGATGTCCGCTGCCGGGATGGCTGTCTCCGAATGTACTTTCGATAAAAATCTGCGGTTTGCTGAGATCTTCTTCCTTCCAGCCTGTTCCTATTCTCAACGGATCAAGCTCAGGTGCCAGTTCTCTCATCTTCTGACTTTTCAGCATAGTAACTCCTTCTCATTTAAAACTATTATTGCTGTCTCAATTGTTTCTAATAATTATTCGATACTGTATATCTGTGAAATGCCGTTTACTCCATTAAGCCGGGTTTGCACAGGATCTCACTGATCTTTGTTTCAAACAGCTTCGCCGTATATCCCGGCAACAATATACATGCCGTATCTGCACCGGAACCGGAACCGCCGACACATACCACAGGCTCATAAGCCCGGATGTTTCCGCTGTCCGCAGCCATCAAAGCACATTCAACACAGACCTTGACACCATGACCGAACATCCTCAATGTCTGCGCAACGATCTCTACAGGATAGATCCCTTTATACACACTGCTGATACCGCGTTCTGCTCCGCTTAATGCATGAGCGGCAGTTACGATCTTTACTCCTCTGGATGAAAGATATTCCCTCTCCTCATCACTGAGTTCATTGAAATTAGCTTCTTTCATTCCGTACACATGTGTGACCATGACGATCGTTCCTGTATATTCCTGCCTGTCAGCTTCCCTCAGCAAAGCCCTGATCACAGAGCCGGTGTTGCTGGCGGCAACGATAGGCAGACTGCGTGCTTTTGCAGTTTCTACTGCAATACGGGCAGTCTCGTCCGTATTTACAGGACCTTTCTTTTCAAACACAATCATTTAATTATCTCCTCCAGGTGAATCCGATTACTTAAATATTAACATGTTTCTGTCTTTACAACACACTATCCCATATATGTTGAAAAGGACCTGATCAGACTCAGGTCCCTTTGTGTTGGTTATTCAGTTAATATAATCGCTTTTTCTAATTAGTTAGCGCCCATACGCTTCTTGGAAACCATGAGAACACCGGAACCAAGAACAAGAACTGCACCGATTACATAGAACAGTGTTGTACCGATACCACCTGTGGAAGGAAGAGTTGTACCAGCATTGTTGATTACCTGTACGTCAACAGCTGCTGTTGCGCCTTCTGCTAAAACGACTTTTTCTCTTGCTGTAAGCTGGTTGTATCCTTTAGGAGCTTTGTCTTCCTGCAGATAGTATGTACCTGCTGCAAGACCATTAACAGTTGCTTTTCCTGATTTACCAGCAGTAATAGCAACACCAGTTTCTGTAGAAAGAGCCACTCTATAAGTATTACCTTCAACCTTTACGACAGCAATCTGATTTCCGCCTTCAGCTGCATCCCAAAGAGAGAATTCTGCATCATCTGTTGTAATAGTTGCTTCATCTTTATCAACCTTATCGACTTCAAATCCATATGTTGTTACTTTAACTGTTTCAACATCTACGCTCTTGTAATTGTCATATTCAAGATGTGCTGTGTTGGTGTCTGCGTTATAAACAACCGCATCAGTATTTACAACTGCAGTATAAGTCAAGATCAATGTTTTTCCCTTATTAGCAAGAACATTAGTCTTATCGATAGTAGCACGATACTGTTTTGCACTTCCTGCAGGATCAGCAACATATTCAGTATCTTCAACAAAAGTCAAAGATGTAAGACTATCTGCCGCACCAGTTACGGTGATAGCTGTATTAAGTGTGAGACCTTTAGTGATTGTATCAACTACAACAATATCTTTTTCAGCAACGTTCGCAGGAATATTAACTTTAATCGTATATGTTTCTGTCTGTCCGATGGAAAGAGTCGTACTATCTTCAGTTTTTGTCAGAGTAGGATAGGTATTCTTCTCATCAATAGTGACATCTGCAAGCGTCTGAAGTGCCAGTTTTGTACCATTGGAAGCTGTAATCAAATAATAGCCAGGATCAACTTGAACAGTGGCAGTATTTCCGTTCATGCTGAACGTGTCGCTCGCAATTGCAGCATTTTTAACTGCATCAACATTGAGAGCGGTAGCAAGAGCTTCACCAGTTGTTCCTTCAGTTTTCAGTTCGATATTCCAACGATCTTCACCAACAACCTTTGTTACAGTAAACATTCCTGTTTCCTCAAGTGCTGTTGCAAGAGCTTCCGTTTCAACATAATAAACTACTTTAGCGTCTTCTTTAGGAGAACCATCTGAATTATAATCATCATCTGTAAGTCCTGACAGGTCAGCAATCATTACCTGATAATATGTATATTCAGTAGTATTCTCTCCTTCATCCTCTTGGGTAGAATTCAATGTAATGCTTGCAGCAAATGTTGTTACCGTCATTGCCATCATCATGACAACAGCAATCATTAGTGACATGAATTTTTTAACGTTTTTCATCTCATTACCCTTTCTATTTGTTCGTATAGAACCAAATCCCTTGTTTGTATAGATCTTATTCAGATCGTTGAGAGTTGCTGTTCTAATCATTACTGATCTGCCACAGCTGGCTCTTTCGATTGCCTGCATATGAGGGCATCTCGACTATTTGCTCTCATATGCAAGCATCTGTTTTTGTTTTTCTTAATATTTTTACATCTTCAGTTTCGGCGTTTCTTATCGTCGAGATCAGAGGCTTATTCATTCCTCCTTTCTCTACGCCTCATTCTGAAGCTGTACATCACAGCGAATAAGATCAGTACAAATCCGCTTAATGTATATGGTAATGTACCGGATCCTCCAGTATGTGGTAATGCCTGACCAGGCTTGTTCTTGATCGTAACAGTTCCTTTTGAGTTCTCAGTAATACCCGGTTCTAATGTCGCTATTGCTGTTCCATCTGCGAACTCAATTCTATCTACCGTTACGACTCCATCCGCACTTACATGCAGATGTATTTTATTGGACAAGATAACATACCCATCCGGAGCTCTTGTTTCGGTTAATTCATAGTCACCTACCACCAATTCCAAATGACTTGTGCCTAGTGTTAGATCACCTTCAGGATAACTCTCGTAGACACTGCCTTTCTTTTTTGTTAGCGTGAACTTCGAATTACTCAATTGTGTCGTTCCATCCATTGCTGTCTTTTTGAAATCAACAATGAACAGCTTTCTGGTATTTTTAAATGTGATTGTGTTGTTAGCTTCAGTGATATTCAATATACCAGCATTGCTTTCTTCTGTTACTCCCGTTCCTACAGTTACAGTTGTTATATAATCTGTATCTTCTGTTTCAGTAACGGTCAGTTCAGTACCTATTGGTACTTTTTCGAATATCTTACTGACTGTTTTCTCTTCTCCAGGAACCAGTGTGAATAAATATCCTGTTTCACCCTCAGCAACTGCACCAATATATTTTTCAGTAACATCTGTGTCATTTTCCTTCAGTGATGCAGTGAATGTGAAGCTCTTATCCGCTTCAGCATAGTCATCCACAAGTTCTTTGGTAACAACCACATCAACTAACTTTGTGTATTTATTTGTTACTGTAAATGATGCAGTTTCACCGGCTGTAACTTCAACCGTACCATCATCGGAAGTGTACGTTGTTTCATCATACCTGTATCCATCGATTGCTGTCTGCTCAGTATCTTCATTTACGGTATATGTATCAGCCGGCAGGTTTTCAATTGTCAGCTTCCCATCAACTGACAGATCCAGCCGCTGTACTTCATCGCCAAAGGCTACTGTTTCTATATCCTGCAGATACTTTCCAGCCTTGTTCTTGATTGATATCTTGAACTTCTGGCTGTCAGCAATACCTTCCGGTTCAATCTGTTTGCTGATCTCCAATGTACCTTTCTGACGTATATTCGTTACAGTAATTGTGGTATCACCGATAATCTTATAGGTTCCATCACCTGCTGTTTCTGGTGGATCACCTTTTCCACCCTGTGTCAGTGCAGCAGCAATGCTCTTTTCATAACCTTCTGCAGTTTCTGACACCGTTATCGTTGTACCGTGGGGTACATCAACTTTAAGCACCTGTGAACCATTATGCTGTAAAGTTACACTGCTATCCGTCAGCTCTGTATTGTCAAAGTCGTAGCTGATCTCAAAGTTCTGATCTGTGGTAATTCCTTCAACCAGTTTCTTAATGGTCACCTTGTAAGTATTGACCTCCCAGACAGCTACCATTGCGTGATACGGATAACGTTCATCCGGAGCAACCTTGCTGACTGTTGTTCCTTCCGTGGCACCGACTGTCACACTTGTAGCTTCATACTTACCGGTAGCAGCATCATACTTCAAGAACAGATCTGCAACTCCAAGATCCGCTAAACTCAAATTATTACCGCTTAATTTTGATTCCAGCGAAGGATCCAATGGATTCCCGTTATTATCACTGGTTGGTACACGTGCCCATCCCAAGAATGTGTGTCCAACATATGAGAATGTATTCGCCGGTTTAACATCTACTGCCTGGTTAATCAGGACGTTTTCCTGTGTTACAACAAAATTGCTGGGTGCAGTTAATACTGTTTCGTTATTTCCGTACCAGTTGATATGTGTTGGAACACCTGTTCCTGTATCAACATATTCAGCGCGAAGCTGTACTGTGTAAGTAGCTTTAATTACTTCATCCGTAACAGGATCTGTTTGAGTCACCACATACTTAGCATTATTCTTTAATACTTCGAATGTATCGCCGGGATATACATATACATTTGTATCCTCATATCTATTTGACGTGTTATTCCATTTTTGTACGACCCATCTGACAAACTGCTTCCCTGCCGGAGCAGTTGATGCGGGCTGAGCAGAAGCGTGTGCCTGATCAAGATACAGATTACTATCCGAAGGAGCATTTGTACCTTCACCGGCATTATAGACAACTCCGATACCATTTGCTCCGATCAGTTTTGCACGCCATTTCGCATAAAGATCGAACTTCTTTGTGATCCAGAAACGATCCAAGTCACCGTTAGTAGTGGCACCGTTGCCCCATTTATCCATTGGCTCAGTGAAATCTTTTGTTTTATCATAGGCAGCTGTTACAGTGTTTTCGTTCAGCACTGTGTCCGATGAGAATAGAGATGAAGCTGAACAGCTTGGATCAGTATACCAACCGACAAATTCCCATTCCTGGCTTCGGCCGGTTGGAGTACTTACTGTACCGCCGAGTGAAACACGGAAGTTTAATTGTTGTGTCGCTGATCCCCAATCCAGGTCAGGAATATGATCAGCATTCGGATGCAAGAATACACGATACTGTATCTGACGCCACTTCGCATAAACAGTTACACCGCCCTTAGGCATACTTGTAAATGTATAAGGCTGTGTACAAGCGTCATCTATATACCAGCCTTCAAAAACATAACCTGCTTTTGTCGGTTCATAGTAATTGGCTCCACCTTTGTTATAGGATGAGATATCTGCTTGATACTGAATACTTTCTGAAGTACCCCAAGTTGCTGTTTTTGGTTCATCGATCGTATTTCCGTTTCCATCTACATATACACCGTCCATGTAGTTGATGACATAACTATCACGGCTGTAGAAGAAATAAATCGTCTGATCTTGTGAGGTACTGGCTATATAGTATTGTCCATTCAAACCAGAAACACTGTGAGGTGTCAAAGCTTGGCCATTTACAGTTGCTGCTGCAGCAACTTTGGTAAAGCCATCAAGTTCGACAAAGTCTTCAGCAGTTACACCATTATATCTGGCTCCAATAGATTTATAGAGCACATAACGTGTACCGTTGCGGGTTACAATGTTTTCCGTATCTGTAGGCAACGCCTCAACGTAATAATTCATAGTCTTTAGCGGACGTGTAGCTACATCCAGATGGAAATTAATACTTTCTGCAGGCATGGATTCAATTAGCACCATAACCTCATTCCATCCTTGGTTATTACTCTGCGGGTCCCAACGCTCACCGTTGTCATAAGTAACTCCGTTAGTGCCTACAATCGGGAAGTTGTTTGAAATATTCTGCTCATAAAGAGCTTTGATTTCTTTTACCGTTTGCCAGCTTTGATTACTGCTTCTTGTATATCTAGTGCCCGTATATCTAGGCCCCTCACTAATCCATCCATCATTATATGTCCAGTAATAATTGTTGTTTCTACCATGACGAGACAGCTGCACATATTCACCATTGACAATACCGTATTGCGTTCCATTATTGCTTGTTGTAGCTGTATACGTATAATCATAAATCTGGAATCTCAGTGTATATTCTGTTCTATCATAGTAGACATTTACAACAGCATTACCTTCCGGAACAATTTGAACTGCAGCAGGAGTCTCCTTTAAATGGAATCCTGTGTAGTTCCTGTTAGTCGTATTTCCAAGCGGAATGTTAGTACCGACATTTCCTGTTCCGGTAACTGTTTCCGCAAAGTCATAACCATCACCGTTTACATTTTGTTTCCAGATAATAATTGTATAACCTGCTCTGGTAGTGGGGATCCAGCTTGCATAAATTGTTGTTCTGTCATTGATCGTGTTTCCAAACTGGAACGCTCCGGTTGTCACAGACGGATTTGCTGCATGAGCATCTGCATGCTCTTTTGTGTCATACCATCCGCCAAACGTATATCCGAAACGTGTCATCGCAGAATCCGCAACAGGTTTCTGTGTTACGTCTGTGGTTTCAAGGAAAACCGGTGCATTATATGTTGCACCACGGCCATTCTCATCAAATACCAGCCAATGTCCTTCCGGTGCATTTACAGAGAAAGTTACATTACCGCTTATAGTAATTTCTTCTCCATTTTTATAAAGGTGTCCCGGAGTATATCCTTCGATATTAGAGCTGCCTTCAGCAACGTTCCATCCCAGGAATGCATGCGTATCATCTCCAGGTGTATAACCCATATTGACGGTATAAGGCGCACTTGTATCGCCTGAAACCATGAATACATTTTCAGATCCTACACCGACATTATTATCGTCCAGATAATTGATGACAAAGTTCTTATAGAGCATTGCATAAATATAAACATCTTCATTCTCTGTAATCGTACGTGCCGCTGCCCAATCACGGACATCATCAATATCCATGCCGTTTTCAGCATCATCAACAGTATAAGAAGCTTCTGTGGACCATCCTTTAAAGATCGTCCCCTGTGGAATCGTGCCTACACCCGGGTCATAAATGATATGATCAAGTTCTTCTCTGGTATCACCGTTCTTCACGATTATCATGGCAACTTCAGTATCTCCATTCATGAAGTGAAGGTTCATACGTGCATAATCACCTTCGTTGCCTTCTTCAACAACTGCATACACAGAAAAACTCTCTGTCTCAAACGTTACTGTTCCGTCTTCCTCAGATTCAAATTCCAGTATTTCAATATTATCTGTTTCTGCATTGGCCGCCTTGGTCTGAACCCCTGCAGACATATTATTCTTCATTAACTGTCTCTTAAACGATACAGGTTCTTCTAAAGGCTGCTCTTCTTTTTTTACGATGCTTCCTTTAAAGTGAACAACATGAAGTTTCTCTTCGTCTGTATACTGGTCAAAGTTCACCTTAACCTTTGATGAGTTAGAAGGCTGTACAAGCGTTCCTTCTTTGTCATAAAAGCTCAGATCAAAAACATCCAGTACATTTAGCTGTTCTGCATCAATATCATATTCATCTGCTACCGCTTCAATTGCCTTGTCACGGTATTCACTATAATCTTCGTAATCCTCATCCAGTGTGATCAGTTCGATCGTTCCGTCTTCCGGGATCAGGCTATCTTCCTGCAGCTTGACCTGAAGTCCGAACTTCTCATCTGCCGTTTTAACAGACATCCAGTCATTATATATAATGGTTGCTTCTGTATCTTTTGCTTCCGGTGTTTCCTCAGGATCCGGAGTCTCCTCTTCTTCAGGATCCGGAGACTCCTCCTCTTCAGCAACCTCTGTTGCTTCAGGTGTTTCCGTTGCCTCAGGCAGTACTGTGTCTTCAGGCTCAGATGTTTCTTCAGCTATGATCACAGGATTTTCCGTAAATACAGGTTCTACGGTAGTTGCCGGCGTTATAGTCGGTTCCGGAGTTATATATCCCGTTGTATCATCTGCCGGTATGGTTTCAGCTGGCAGTTCTGTTTCAAGAGGCGTCTCTTCTGCAGGCTGCGGTTCTTCTGTTTCAACCGGTACTGCAGACTCTTTTGCCATTTCCTCGTCGATCAGTTCCTCTGCATTGATCAGTTCTGGTTCAGCCGTACTTTCACCTTCAAAGAAGATAAAACCTTCCGCCGGACCTCTGTTCAGCGTTTCACCGGGTCTGATCATTGCATATGAAGTCGAAAGCACAACAAAGAATGCCAGTAAAACTGTCACTCTTTTGCGTATTCTCTCCGAAATGAAACGATCTGTTCCCCTGTAGTCTTTCATGTGATGGACCTGAATGAATATTTCCGCTATGAAATATGCGCCTGAAGCACATAAATAAACGTATATTCATATTAGCATTCATCACATGATATTTCAAACAGCGTGTAAAAAATCGGACGTGTTTTCATGACAAACTTCTTACAATTGTATTAATCTTTCATCATTCATTACAGCTCTTTTATTCACATTTTAAGCGAAATGTCGCAATACACAAAAACAGTCTGATTACCGGTCAGACTGTTTGTATTCAGAATCTAATAAATGCTTAAATATGACTCTTAATTGCGTTATACACACCTTCGCCGTCAAGACCGTATGCATGCAGCAGAACTGCAGCGCTTCCGCTCTCAGCGAATGTATCGGGAAGACCGATCCTGTGGATAAATCTCGGGCAGTATGTGACAGATACTTCTGCGATCATGGAACCAAGACCATTGATAATGTTGTGTTCTTCAGCTGTGAAGATCACATCATGGTTCTTCAGTACTTCCACAATACCCGCTTCATCTGCAGGCTTGATCGCGCATACGTCAACAACTGTAATGTCGACGCCTTCCTTCAGCAGCATTTCTCTCGCTTCCAGTGCTGATTTGACCATCAGTCCGGTAGCGAATACCGCGATCTTCTGTCCCTGTGCAAGTACATGGATCTTTGTGATATCCGGTACATTGCCTTCTTCATATACATCCTCGACCTTTGCTCTGCCGAGTCTGATATAGCAGGGTTCCGTTGTCTTTGCGACATAGTCAACGACAGCCTTTGTTTCAGCTGCGTCAGCCGGGCAGTAGATCTCCATGGTAGGGATCGAACGCATGATCGCGATATCTTCGATCGCCTGGTGGGATACACCGTCTTCACCGACAGAAATACCGGCATGTGATCCTGCGATCTTGACGTTCAGATGAGGGTATACAACAGAGTTCCTGATCTGTTCCCAGGGTCTGCCTGTTGCGAACATTGCGAACGTGGACGCGAATGCTGTATAGCCGCTGGCTGCCAGGCCTGCTGCTGTACCGATCATGTCTGCTTCGGCAATACCCATATCAAAGAAACGTTCAGGCGCTACTTTGCCTGCTTTGATACTGTGTGTGGATCCGGCCAGGTCTGCGTCAAGCACTACGATTTTGGGATCTTCCTGAACGAGCTTTGCCAGCTCTTCTCCATAAGCTTCTCTGGTTGCGCGTGCCATGTTTATTCCTCCTGTGCTCCAAGGTCATTCAGGGCGACTTTGATCAGATCGCCGCTCGGAGCCTTTCCATGCCAGTCCACATTGTTCTCCATGAATGATACGCCTTTGCCTTTAACTGTATTGGCAATGATAACTGTCGGTACACCCTTGACAGTCTTTGCTTCAGCGAACGCATTCTGGATCTCGTTATAATCATGTCCGTCGATCTCGATCACGTTCCAGCCGAATGCTGCGAACTTCGGTCCGATCGGGTTGGGTCCGATGACATGATCTGTCGTACCGTCGATCTGGAGGTTGTTGACGTCAACAATACCGCACAGATTGTCAAGTTTATAATGGTGGGCAGCCATTGCTGCTTCCCAGATCTGTCCTTCTTCCACTTCACCGTCACCCATGAGGCAGTAGATCCTGTGATCATTGCCGTCAAGGCGGTTGGCCAGTGCCATGCCGTTAGCTGCGGAAAGTCCCTGTCCCAGAGACCCGGTGCTCATATCGACACCCGGAACCATGTTCATATTCGGATGACCCTGCAGTCTTGAATCCAGCTGTCTGAATGTCTTCAACTCTTCATGGGGAATGATCCCTTTGGCAGCCAGGATCGCGTATAAAGCAGGTGATGCATGTCCTTTGGAAAGTACAAAGCGGTCACGGTCAATGCTGACCGCGTTTTCCGGAGTAATATCCATTACATTAAAGTAGAGTACCGTGAGAATGTCAGTACAGCCCAGGGATCCTCCGGGATGACCGGACTGTGCTCTGCTAACCTGTCTGATAATATCTATCCGGACATCATTAGCAATCTGTTTCAGTTCTTCAACTGTTTTCATCTGCAAACCTCCGTCTTTTCTCTTCTGCGCGCAAATCATACCATTAAAGTTGTAATAAACATAGTCTTTTAACTAATTAATTCCCTCACAAAATGACCAATCATACTGTTTTCGGCTATTCAGGAAAATCTTTACAGAAACACAATATATATAAGAAGGGTATCCCTCAGAATACCCTCAGTTATCCCATTGTGCGTTGAACAGACCGGCATAGAAACCCTTTTCTGCCAGCAGTGATTCGTGTGTTCCCTGCTCGATCAGGCTTCCGTGGTTCAGAACAAGGATCTGATCAGCAGTTTTGATCGTGGACAGTCTGTGGGCAATGATGAATGTCGTCTTGCCCTTGCACAGCTCCAGCATTGCATCCTGGATCAGCTGTTCTGTATGTGAGTCAACGTTCGACGTTGCCTCATCCAGGATCAGCATCCTGGAATCCGACAGCATTGCCCTGGCGATCGTCAGCAGCTGTTTCTGTCCCTTGGAAATATTGACGCCGCTGTCCGTCAGGACGGTATCATATCCGTTCTTCAGGGACATGATGAAGTCATGCATGTGGGCAGCCTTGCAGACACGTTCCACATCTTCCTTGCCTGCCTTGTCATTGCCGTAGGCAACGTTCTCATAGATCGTGCCTTCAAACAGCCATGTATCCTGCAGGACCATGGAGAACTGCTTCCTGACGGAATCCCTGGTACTGTGCATGATGTCATGCCCGTCGATCGATATCGTTCCGCTGTCCGGGTCATAGAACCGCATCAGCAGATTGATGATCGTCGTCTTGCCGGCACCGGTCGGACCGACGATCGCAACCATCTGTCCGGGTCTTGCATGAATGTTGATCCCGTGCAGGATCTCCGTTCCTTTGATATAGGAGAAATGCAGTTTGTCAAAGTCAACGCTTCCCTCGGCTGTACCAATGACCACAGCGTCCGGATCATCTGCCGGTTCGCTCGGCTCATCCAGCAGACCGAATACACGGTTTGCGGCAGAGATCGCTGACTGCAGCTCCGCGAACAGGTTCGCCGTCTCGCTGATCGGACCGGAGAACTTTCTGGAATACAGCGTGAATGAAGAAATATTGCCGATCGTGATCCGTCCGAACAGGAACAGCAGTGCCCCGAACGCCGTCACCATGGAAAGCGACAGGTTGTTGATGAACTGTACGGTCGGTCCTACCAGGGTTCCCTGATAGTCTGCCTCATAATAAGCATCGACAGCTTCCTGGTTCTTCTGGTCGAATCTGCCGATGATCGTATCTTCCTGACCGTAAGCCTTGATCGTCTTATGTCCCGACAGCATTTCCTCGGCAAAGCCGTTCAGAAGGCCAAGCCTTCTGGAACGCTCATGGAAGAGCGGTCTGACCTTTCGGGTACGCTGTCTTGTGACAAAGATGATCAGCGGGATGGTCACGATGAAGATCAGACACAGCACGGGTGCGATCTTCAGCATCATCCAGGCGGAACCGATGACCGTGATCAGACTGGTCAGGATCGTGATCAGGTCACTGGAAAGCGACGTATTGATCGTATCGATATCATAGGAGATCTTGGAGATGATATCTCCGACCTGGTTCCTGTCGAAGAATCCGACAGGCAGTGTCAGCAGATGTTCAAATACCTGCTGTCTCATCGTTCTGGTAATATTGGCTGAAACCCTGACAATGACCATGCGTGCCATGTAAGAGAATACGGCATTGATCAGGATCAGCGCCAGCATGATCTTACAGTAATACAGCACCAGGTCAAAGTTTACGAGACCTTTGCCGCCGATCGCGTCGATCGCGTTTCCGGAGACACTCGGCACATACAGGTTTGCCAGGTTGGCTGCTATGGTCAGGAACAGGGCAAGGCTCATCATTGCCTTGTTGTCCCAGAGATAGGAGCCCATTCTGATCAGCACCGCCTTTTTATTGACAGGCGTCTTTTTTCTTTCCTTATTACTCAAAGAGGGCACCTCCCATCTGTGATTCACAGATCGAGGCATACAGTGCGCTCCTTGCTGTGAGTTCTTCGTCTGTTCCGATGTCTGACAGATCACCGTTGTCCAGGATCATGATCTGATCGCAGCTGCGGATCGAAGATACACGCTGGGCAATGATCACCATCGTCGTATCCGGGTATTTCTCTGCCAGGGCTCTGCGCAGTTTTGCGTCTGTCGCATAGTCCAGGGCACTGCTGGAGTCATCCAGCAGCAGGTATTCCGGGTTGGAAGCGAACGCGCGTGACAGCAGGATCCTCTGGCGCTGACCGCCGGATACGTTTGTACCGTTCGTCGTCAGTTCATGTTCCATGCGTTCTTCCAGCTGGTTGATGAATTCGGAAGCCTGTGCGCTGTCGATTGCCTCTTCCATGGAATCATCGCTGACTTCACGTCCAAAGCGAATATTTTCGGCGATCGTATCCGAGAACAGGAAGTCGTTCTGCATGACCAGACCGAACTGTCTTCTCAGTTCGGAAGGTTCAATATTCCGGATATCCGTTCCGTTCAGGTAGATCGCTCCGCTGTCAATATCATAGAAGTGCAGCAGCAGGCTCATGACAGTTGTCTTGCCGGAGCCCGTGGCACCGAGGATACCGAGTGATTCACCCGGTCTGATTTTGAAACTGATATGCTTCAGGTTGTCCTTTACCTTCAGATAAGAGAAGGAAACATCACGGAATTCGATCGCGTACTGCGGATCCCCGTCGGGATAATTGCCCGGCTTCCATGATTTCTCTGACTCTGTCTGCAGTACCTCGTCAATACGGTTGGCACTGGCAATGCCCCTGGAATACATGATGAACATACGGCTGATCGCCATCATACTGCGGGAAATGATCGTAAAGTAGGACATGAACGCAATAATGCGTCCTGTTTCGGAGAGCCCCTGGTTGACGCGGTACGCGCCAAGCAGGATGACTCCTGTCAGGCCGAGATTCAGGAACAGGTTCATTCCCGGGGAAATAATCGCCATGGTGCGGTTGGCATAGATCTCCTGATCGTGCTGGGCTTT
Source organism: Solobacterium sp. (assembly GCA_017432325.1). GTDB lineage: Bacteria > Bacillota_I > Bacilli_A > Erysipelotrichales > Erysipelotrichaceae > Bulleidia. Next base: position 38,895 of record JAFRJJ010000021.1, read on the forward strand.
GTTGACAGCAGCGTATCTCTTTTTCTCATTCTCGATCCTGCTGAGCGCCTTGATGACACGGATACCCTGTACGTTCTCACGGACAACGCCTACCATCCTGTCACTGATCTGCTGTACCTTCGCAAACAGCGGTACGCCCTTTGTCGCGCGTACATAGACGAGCACACTGATAAAAGGAATGACAGCCAGCAATGCCAGGAACAGGAAGCTGTCCATGAACAAGGTGATTGCCAGACCGCCGACTACGATGATCGGTGCCTTGATGCCCATTCTCTGCATCATGCCGAGCATTCTGTGTACATTATAAGTATCGCTTGTCAGTCTTGTTTCCAGGGAAGGGATCGTAAAAGCATCTGTTTTTTCACAGCTCAGATACAGTGTCTTCTCAAACAGATCATGACGGATCGCTCTGGTAGCACGTCTTGACACTTCGGCGGCAGACCGGTTTGCCCGGATATTGCACCACCATGCCAGGATCGAGCATAAGATCATGATGCCGCCCCATTCCGCGATCAAAACAGTGTTCTTCAGCGGAACGATGTCGTCGATGATCTTCGACAATATATATGGCAGCATCAGTTCCAGCACGGAACCGATCACTTTGATCAGCAGTCCGACGAACATCATCCTGCTGACCGGTTTCAGGTATTTCCAGATCATTTTCATGTTTGAAGTGCTCCACAATAATCATAAACACACCGGTTGCATTATGCAATTTTAAGTGCCTGCGATTTATAACAAAAATATACATGGATAAACTGTCGTCTCAATGTTCAGACTTCCTGCTGTATGACCGCAGTTTATGACATTATCTGCGGTACTGTATTTGCACATCTTTCAGCGTATCGCTACAATGTATGCAAGAAAACCAAGAGGCAGTTATGAAACATATCCATTCGATCCTTCCTTCCGGAGACAGCGCAGTCCTGATCCGGCTGGAACAGACGATCAGTTCTGAAAACACCATCGAGATATATAACCTGATGTCACAGATCAGGTCTGCCAAGATCATCGGCATTACCGACCTGATCCCGGCATACTGCTCACTGATGGTCTGCTATGACCCTGCCCTGATCTCATGGCAGTCACTGCATGACCGTCTGAAGGACCTGTCTTCCCTGCAGCAGAATGACATCACAGTCACCCAGAGGCACATCACCATTCCCGCCGTATACGGCGGCATCTATGGTGAGGATCTGTCCTCTGTCGCGGAATTATGCGGTCTTTCCGAAGAAGAAGTCATCGCCATTCATTCCGGCACTGATTATTTTGTCCATATGATCGGGTTCCTCCCGGGATTCCCCTATCTTGGCGGCCTGGATGAACGGATCGCAGTCAGACGCCTGGATGAGCCGAGGATCAGGATCCCAGCAGGATCCATCGGGATCGGCGGCCGTCAGACAGGCATCTATTCCCTGGACTCCCCGGGCGGCTGGAGACTGATCGCAAAAACACCTGTCAGGATCTATGATCCTGCTTCTAAAGACCCCGTACTCTTCAGGCCGACGGACATCGTCCGCTTTCAGCCTGTTTCGGAAGCGGAGTACCTGGACATGGAACAGGCAGTTTCAAACGGTGAACATGTCCATATCATCACGGAAGGAGGCACATCATGGGGATCCGGATCATAAAAGGCGGAATGTTCACGACCGTACAGGACTCCGGCAGGACCGGCTACCAGGATCTCGGCTTCCATGTATGCGGGGCAGCGGACAGACGTTCTTTCCGCATTGCCAACCTGCTGCTGGACAATCCGGAAAACGAAGCTGTCCTGGAATGCACACTGATCGGTCCGACCATTGAGTTTACTTCCGAAATGATCATAGCCATGGCAGGCGGTGATTTCCGTCCCATGATCAATGATGAACCGGTGCCGATGTATCAGGCGCTGTATGTCAGAAAAGGAGACATCCTGAAGCTCGGCAGTGCCCGCAGCGGCAGACTGTGCTATATCGCCTTCTCCAATTACCTGCAGATCCCAGTTGTCATGGGAAGCAGGTCCACCGACACGGTCAGCGGGATCGGCGGATTCAAAGGAAGAAAGCTGGAAGACGGCGACTATATTGAAGAACGCATCAAACGGCGCAAGTACCTCCCCTGGTTCCTCTCAAGGAAACTGGAGCTGCATGAGTTTGAATCAGACAAAGCAGAGATCAGAGTCATCGCCGGTCCTCAGGATGACATGTTCCCGGAAGCGGGCATCCGTACATTCCTGAACAGTGAGTACACTGTTACAAGCGACTTTGACAGAATGGGCGTCCGGCTGGACGGTCCGTTCATTGAGACACGGCAGGGAAGCGACATCATATCAGACGGCATCCCCTTCGGCGCAGTCCAGGTTCCGGGACACGGCAAACCGATCATCATGCTGTGCGACAGGCAGACGACCGGAGGCTACGCTAAGATCGCAGCAGTGATCTCAGTGGATCTTCCGAAGATCGCCCAGAGAAGGATCTCCGACAAAATACGTTTCAGGCAGGTCTCCGTGGAGACCGCCCAGAAACTGATCCGTGAGGAGGAACTTGAGTTCCAGTCCATGCGCGATCAGATACATCAGCCCTGCAAAGAGGTGCTGGACATCAGGCTGACCGCAAAGCGGATGAAGCAGCTGTTTGAAGAGAATTGAGGTATTGAACTATGGAACTTGATCAGATCGAAAAGCTGGTAAAGCTTCTTGAAAATTCATCATTGAATGAACTGACCATCAAGGACGGTGATTTCAAGATCAGCATGTCCCGGAATACGTCAGGCACTGCCGTACAGGCAGAGCCTGCGGTACAGAGACCTGCAGACAAAGAAGACATGACCGTCAACATCACAAGTCCGATCGTCGGTACATTCTACTCCGCTTCCGGACCGCTGATCCCGGCATATGTCAGGACCGGTGACAAGGTACATGCCGGAGATACCGTATGCATCATCGAAGCGATGAAGATGATGAATGAAATACAGGCGGACTTTGACTGTGAGATCCTCGCGGTCCTTGTATCAAATGAACAGAAAGTGGAATACGGACAGCCGCTGTTCCGTGTCAGGAAGCTGTAATATGCCGGCCAGGCGCGTACTTGTCGCCGCCAGAGGAGAAATCGCCGTCAGGATCATCCGTGCCCTGAGAGACATGGGCATTACATCCGTAGCTGTCTACTCTAAAGAAGACTCCTCTGCAATGCATGTCAGACTCGCGGACTACCGCGTATGCATCGGGGAAGGAAGCGGCAGACATTCCTATATGAACATCTCCAATATCATTACGGCAGCCCTGAACTTCAGCTGTGACGCCATCCATCCGGGATACGGCTTCCTGTCCGAGAACGCGGACTTTGCGGAAGCCTGCAGGAAGAACGGACTGATCTTTATCGGACCGGAGCCGGAAACGATCCGCCGCATGGGAAACAAACAGGAAGCACGCTCCATGATGAAGGCAGCAGGCGTGCCTGTTGTGCCGGGAAGCGATTCCCCCTTATATGATGTACGGGAAGCGAAAAAAGCTGCGGAGGCCATCGGGTGGCCGGTCATGATCAAAGCGATCCTCGGAGGCGGAGGCAAAGGCATGCGTGAGTGCCGGAGTCCGCAGCGCTTTGAACAGGACTTCAGCATGGCCCAGAGCGAAGCAGTCAATGCCTTCTCGGATGACGCGATGTACCTGGAGAAACTGGTGGAAGATCCCCGGCATGTCGAGGTACAGGTGCTTGCGGATCAGTTCGGGCACATCATAACGCTCGGTGACCGTGACTGTTCCGTACAGCGGAACCACCAGAAGCTGATCGAAGAATCACCCAGCCCCGCGATCAGCGATGAGACAAGAAAACAGATGTACCGCGATGCTGTAAGCGCCGCTTCAGCAGCACATTATACAGGCGCCGGTACCGTAGAATTCATTATCGACCGGGACGGTTCATACTATTTCCTGGAAATGAATACAAGGATCCAGGTAGAGCATGGTGTGACGGAAATGGAAACAGATACGGACATTGTCATGGAACAGGTGCGTATTGCCTACGGGGAACCTCTTTCTCTCAGACAGGAAGATATCCGGATGCACGGCCATACGATCGAATGCCGCATCAATGCCGAGATCCCTGAGAAAGGATTCATACCAAGTCCGGGCGCGATCAGGAACCTGCATCTGCCGGGAGGAAACGGAGTGCGTGTGGACACCGCCCTGTATACCGGATATACGGTGCCTTCCGAATATGATTCCATGATCGCCAAGATCATCGTGCATGCGAAGGACAGGGATTCCGCAATCATGAAGATGCGCACCGCCCTGGATGAGACCGTCATTTCCGGTGTTGATACCAACCTGGATCTCCAGTATAAGATCCTGCATTCCGATGCATTCTGCAGCGGGACTGCAGATACCGGCTTTGTCAATAAATTTGTGATGGGAGGTACCGGACATGAAGATCGACTTTAACTGTGACATGGGTGAAAGCTTCGGTCCCTGGAATATGGGCAATGACAGCCTGATCGTTCCGTACATTACATCGATCAACGCTGCCTGCGGCTTCCATGCGTCCGATCCTCTGGTCATGAACAGGACCGTCAGGCTGGCCTGGGAAGCTGGTGTGCAGATCGGCGCGCATCCGGGCTTCCATGACCTGACCGGATTCGGAAGAAGACAGATCAGTACGACTCCGGAAGAAGCATATACCGACACGCTTTATCAGATCGGTGCCCTGCATGCCTTTGTCAAAGCGCACGGCATGTCGCTCCAGCATGTCAAACCGCACGGAGCGATCTACAACATGGCAGCCAGAGACAGGACACTGGCGAAAGCCATCTGTCAGGCGGTCTGGGACTTTGATCCTTCACTGATCATCCTGGCACTGCCGGCAGGCGAGCTGTACAGAACAGCGGAGGAAATGGGTCTGCGGGCTGCCGCGGAAGTATTCGCGGACCGCGCGTACAATGAGGACGGAACACTGGTATCCCGCAGCACACCGGGATCCATGATCACGGATCCGGACACTGCGGTGAACAGGGTCGTCCGCATGATCAAAGAAGGAAAAGTCACAGCGATCACCGGAAAGGATATTGATATCCGGGCAGATTCCGTATGTATCCACGGAGACGGAGCCCACGCTGTGGAATTCGCTAAGATGATCCGGGAACGTCTGCTCGCAGAACAGATCGATATCGTCCCGCTGAATGAGATCGTATAAACAAAAGCAGTTCATGAAAGGTCATGAACTGTTTTTCTAATCAGGATAAAGTGTCACGGTTCAATCACGGAACCAGTATTTCTGAAGATATCTGCCGATCCCGTCCTCTTCTACGGGGTATTCCGTGATGTCATCCGCGACGGCTTTTGTATCGTCTGATCCGTTTTTCAGGCAGACGCCCCAGCCTGCGTACTGCAGGAGCTGGATATCATTTTCCATATCTCCGAAGGCGATCGTCTCGGACATCGGGATATTGTATCTCTGCGCGTATTTTTCCAGGGCCATTCCCTTGTTGATACGGGGGTCCATGAATTCCACAGTCCCGGCAAAGGTACGGACAGCGATCCATTTCTCAGAAGGATGCGCGTCAACAACAGAAAGTACCTCTTCAGCGTTTTCGGCTGTGTAATGTACTTCGATCTTGCCTGTCGGCCTGCTGCTCAGCTCATCGATTCCACCGATCTCTACGATGGAATGATTGCGGGCGATCGAACCTCTCATGAAGTCGTCCATGCGGAGTGCCCGGACAAGATCATATCCGTTTTCATATACGATCGCGTTGACATCCAGCGGGGCAATGAATGAGAGGATCTCACGGATCGTGTCAGGATCCAGCAGATAGAAGTGTTCATACTTCCCTGTTTCCCTGTCATAGAGGTCTCCGCCGTTCATGCCGATCGCATAGTCGAATTCAAACGGAAGATCCCATTCCTTGTTTTTCTCCAGTGTTCTGTGGTCGAGCGGTCTGCCGGATGCCACACCGATCTTAACACCTTCCCGGTGGAGACGGATCAGGGCATCTCTTGTACCCGGATGCATTTCTTTGCCTTTGTTGACAAGTGTTCCGTCAATGTCTGCCGCGAACACTCTGATGTTTTTGATCATATTTCTTCCTGTTCTGCCTTTCTGAAATCCACAGGCGTCATACCGTACTCTCTGTGAAACATTTCCGTAAAATAGCTCGCTGATGAGAATCCGCACTGTCCGGCGATCTCCGTTACAGTCATATCTGTCTCTTTCAGCATCTTTGCTGAATAATTCAGACGGCAGGACAGCAGAAAGCGGATCGGCGACTGATGGATAAGCGTATTGAAGATGTTGTTGCATGTGCTGGCAGACACATTGCCGGCTTCAGCGATCTGCTTCAGGGTGATCCTGCTCTGGTAGTTCTCCTGAATATAGCCGATCATCCGCTTCAGGGATGTCATATGGTGGCTTTCTGGAACCTTTCTGACCTCATCGGTCGAACGGTGTTCATACAGCAGTTTCCATATAGCGAATATAGAGCTCTGGATCGTCAGAGGAAGCGTATCTTTTCCTGCGCGGTCTTCCTCATAAATGTGCAGGATCATATCCAGGATCTCTTTCTGCCAGGGAATGTTATGAGACAGCGGCACAAAAGGCATTGACGGATCATTGATCACGGGCAGTACAAATGTTTTTTCGATGTATTCATTTGCGCAGAGCAGGATCGGGTGGATCCTGACACAGATAAAATCGCGTTCGCTTGAGCGTCCTGTATGGATCTGCCTTGCATTGACAAAGTACCCGTCTCCGGCATGGATCGTATACTGCCGGCCGGCAGCTTCCAGTTCCGATGTCCCTTTGACAACATATGTCAGTTCCACATCCTGGTGCCAGTGCGGTACGCCCTGGACAACATGATGTCCGGAATAACGGGACTGAAATGTCACATAATACGGGACTTCCTCATGCTGGTAATGGATCTGTTCCGACTCCTTCGTAAGGACATTGTCGGTAATATATGTACCTGTTCTCTTCTTCATACTGCCATTATATGAAATATTTATGGAAATATCATGAAAATACTCCATTATTTTGTATTTAGCGGAACATTGTTATATATTCTGATTTTTATTTGATAGATTTCCGGCGTCCTGCGCAATATTCTTAAGTTGTAGTTATCTTTCACCCTCGGAACAGTGTTCCAAATAGAAAAGGATCTGCGTCAGGCGGATCTTTTTCCGGTCTTATAATATGATCTTTTTCCCGGTACGGTCTGATTCATAGACCGCTTCCAGTATCGCCGCATATTCTTCCGCGCTGCCGATGGATACGCCGGAATTGCTGAGATCGTCTTTTCCGATGATGTCATTCGGCAGGTCTCGAACGATCATCTCAATGAAATACCGGATATGTCTGAGTGGTTTTGCGGGAAGTTTGTCCCCGCTCAGTTCTTTTACCCCGTCCTTTGTATAAACAAACAGCTTTTCTGTTTCACTGTTGTCTTTGACCCGTTCAGTCCTTGCCCAGCCTTTTGTTCCGTAAACGATCGTATGCGCGCTGTCACCGCCGCTGCACCATGACGCTGATAATACCGCGGTATTTCCGTCCGCATACTGCATGATCACCTGAGCCTGGTCTTCCATACCGCTGGCTTTTGCGCCGTCTGTGATATGCTGGAGGGCTGCCGTCACGGAAACAGGCATACCGAAGAGATAATGGATGACATGGATCCCGTGACCTCCGATATCCGCCATAATACCGCCAAGCGCTGTCTCTTTGTTCCACACAGGAGGATGACCCGGCGTTACCGCACGGTCCACTGCGATACGCACATCCGCACCATAGACCTCACCCAGCACCCCGTCCCGGATCAGGTTCCGCAGGCCGATCGTTCCGCTGCGTACAAAGGGATCTGACATGTAGAATTTCACGCCTGCCTTTCGTACAGCGTCCGCCATCTCTTTCGCGTCTGCACGGCTGACTGCAAGCGGTTTTTCCAGGAAGATGTGTTTTCCGGCATTGACAGCCTTGATCACCAGTTCCTTTTTATATACATTCGGTGCTGTGATTACCACAGCATCCGCCCTGTCCAGCACTTCCTCCGGTGTTTCTGCGCAGATGATCTTTCCTTCTTCCGCGGTCTGTTCTGCCTTTGTCCGGTCATCCGACCAGATCGCGGTTGATACTGCTTCGGGAAAGCTGTTGACAAGGTTGATAAACTTCAATGTATGTCCTCTGGTACCGAGGAAACCTACTCTGATCTGTTCCATACGACTGTACCTCCGGTATTGAAATATTGCTGCTTACATGAGCATTTTATCATGCGGCCATTACTGTCTTTATTGCATAAATTCATTCCCCCTTACCGCATCTTTTGCAGAAAAGACGGAAGACAGGCTCTCATGAATACGGTTATGATGAAAGTGTCCGGGAATATGTGACGTTTATGTTCATCACCCGGTGTTCATTGTTGTAAGGAGACTGTTGATATGAAGAAGATAAAGATCCTGTCCCTGCTCTGTGCGCTGGCACTCACGGCAGGCTGCGGCACAAAGCCTGCAGAAACAGAGGCGGTAGTAACAGCAGAACCGGACAGTACAAGTACTGCAGAAGTCTCAAGTGAACCGGATACAGAAAATATAAAGATGGTAAAAGCCGTTTATCCCGATGCTGAAGCAGAAGGCGTCAGTTCCGAAGCATTCTTAATGGGCAATTCCCACTGGGACTGGTGGCAGAACTACCGTGAAACGGTGAATGAATCCGTTAAGCTGCAGCAGAACATGGACGACTATTACGCTGCCATACAGAAAGAGCTGCTGGTCACGGAAGATAACAGGAACACCGTCTGTTCTCCGCTGAATATTTATATGGCGCTGTGCATGCTGTCGGAAGTATCGGACGGCAATACCAGGGCACAGATCATGGATGTCCTGAAAACATCTGATCTCGAATCCCTGCGCAGCCGCGCTGCTGCCATATGGAAAGCCAACTATCTGGATACCCCGGCGGTGAAAAGCATCCTCGCCGATTCCATGTGGCTGAGAAATGACATCACCTACAATGAGGAAACACTGCAGAGACTGGCGGATGTTTATTATGCGTCCTCATTCAGCGGTGAGATGGGTTCCGCGGAGCTCGACAGACAGCTGCAGGAATGGACCGACGAAAATACAGGCGGACTGCTTTCCGACTATACAAAGGATATGAAGCTGGACGAGCGGACGATCCTCGGGCTGGTCTCAACGATTTATTTTAAAGCTTCCTGGGCTGAGCGCTTTTCTCCGGAGCGCACAGACACGGCTGTATTCCATGGGGCTGAAGGAGATACAGACGTGCAGATGATGCACCGTGATCTCATGACGAGCCTCTATCAGACAGATCATTTCCGGGCTGTCGGCCTGAACCTCACGGACAGCGGAACGATGTACTTCTTCCTCCCAGAAGAAGGGACCGATGTGAAAGATCTGGCTGCTGATCCGGATGCCCTCAGCATCTGCAGAAACACATGGGCAGGAGATGCCGGTTTCCCGATCATACATCTTTCCGTTCCGAAGTTTAAGATCTCGGGAAAGACAGACCTGATCGACAGTCTCAGGCATCTTGGCATCACTGACGCATTGGATCCTGATGCGGCAGATTTCACGCCGCTGACCGACGAAGCAGAACAGATCTTTGTAAATGCCGCGGAACATGCGGCTATGGTGGAGATCGATGAGGAAGGCGTGACTGGTGCCGCTTATACCGAGCTTGCCATGGCCGGAGCCGGGATGCCCCAGGAAGAAACAGACTTTGTACTGGACAGGCCGTTCTTCTTTAACGTCGTTTCCCCGGACGGTTCACTGCTGTTCTCAGGCATTATACAGACGATCGAATAAACAGACTGAAAGGCGGACTCCCCGCCTTTTTTTCGTTTATTTCCCTGCCGTATCCAAAAGCAGTTCCATTGCCTCTTTGTATTTCTTTACCCTGTCGAGATCCTTCTGTGTGACATGATCGATCCTGGTCAGATCACTGTTGTGCCTGAGATCCGAAAGCTTAACCTTCACTGCCTGCGGGTCCTCCCTGATCATACGCACATAATCCATATACGGAACTGCCGGATCATGTGTCAGGAGCCTGAGGATCCGGATAACTTCCGGCGCGAAGCCCATTTCCGCAAGATCTTCAAATGTTACATCTGTATCTTCTACAACATCGTGCAGCAGTGCCGCGGTACATGTCACTTCGTCCTCCATGCTTTCCGCAACATGCAGCGGGTGGCATACATATGGAAGACCGCATTTATCCGTCTGACCGGCATGTGCCTCAAAGATCAGGCGGATCGCTTTTTTTGTCATATCGGTATATATCATGTGGTATCCCTCCTGTAATTGTTTCCCTCTTCCGACAGCATATCACATATGTAGCGGCATTTTTTCTTCCGGATTTTTTCACATTTCTTTTCTTCTGAGATTTAATGTCACAGACTTTACTGCTAATTCATATAAATCATCAACTCTCCTGCTACAATGATATATAGGATACACAGGAGGTCTACTATGAAAAACATTCTAAGATCACTGGCTGTTATATGCCTTGTATTCCTCTTCGGGTGCACTTCCAGAGGATGCTCTTCTCAACCTGTTGACCAGCAGGCTACTCCTTATGAGATCGGCGGTAAGACCTACTACAATACTGTTGATCAGTACGGCAACGCTGAACATGCCAAGGTATGGTTCGGCAAGGACGGCTCTTTTGTCCTGACAGACAATACACACAGCGGATTCTACGAGATGCAGGGAACATGGGACATTAAGGAAAACGTCATTACGCTGACAGTAGATAAAACAGGAATCGGTAATTTCACGAAAGTCCTGTTTGAGATCAGCAATGAAGACAAGATCATTCTGAAAACAATGCTTGCCGGATCTCTGTCAGATGATATATTCACGACCGAGAAACCGGTATGGACACCGTCTTCAGTTTCTACGGCTGCTCCCACTCCCACATCCAAACCGGAGCCGACCAAAACTCCAGAGTCCGGCAATAATAACAACAGCACATCATCAGACAGTTCAGACAGTTATATTGCTTACTACAATGCAGACCAGAACAATCCCTTCGGCAACTCATTCATTGAATTCCATGATGACGGGACATTCACTCTGACAGAAGTACAGGGAATGGGTGCTGTCCAGATCAACGGTTTGTACGGCCAGCAGGGCAATACGCTCCTCTTCAGCAACTTTGACAGCGAAGTCATCGACATGAACAATCAGAAGCTGTATAACTTTGAAATGGACATCTACGATGAAGATACACTCATCCTGCTGAAAGATCTGATCGCTTCCTTCAAGGGTGATGTCTTCAGTATCACCGGTACAAAACCGGCAGGACTGGCAGGATCCTCGGGAGGCGGTGCCATGTATATCAACGGTGAATTTACCGCCAAACATGATCCTTCAGTCGGCGTCCCGGAACAGTTTGAACCTTCTGTCAAATTTGAAACTAACGGTGAATTTGTATTTACCGAAAACTGTTATGCCGGTATGGGTCAGTACAGAGGCTGGTATGAAGTGAATGAGATCGAATTCATTCTGCATGTAGAAGACGCTTCCACCATGCAGGGCTTTGCCGGACAGGATGTCAAGAAGATCGTCTTCAAGAAAAAGGATGCCAATACCATCGTCCTGTCGACCGATCTGTGCATGTCACTGCTCGGAGATGAATTCTATCTGAAATAAGCAGGATCAAGCAAACAGAAAGACTTCCGCCGCAGCATATCATTGCTGTGTGCAGAAGTCTTTTTTCCGTCTGACAAAAAACTTTCCGACAAATATCACTGAAAAAGGCAGGTTTCCGCTTAGCGCAGAATATCTGCCTGTTTTTCCATTCTGTCCTGTTCTGTGATCTGTCTGATCACACGGCATGGACTGCCGGCCGCCATGCTGCCGGCGGGAATACTTCTTGTTACCACGCTGCCTGCTCCAATCACACAGCCTTTCCCGATCGTCACGCCGCCGCATATCACAACATTTGAAGCGATCCAGCAATCATCTTCGATCGTGATCGGTTTTGCGTATTCCAGATTATACCAGCTGCCGTCTTCACGCTGCCTGACATTGCGCTCATCCGGAAGCAGCGGATGCATCGGCGTTTCCAGGGTGACGTTCGGACCGATCAGTACATTATTTCCGATATGTACCGGACATACATCCAGGCATGTGAAGTTGAAATTCACAGCGCAAAACTTTCCGAAAGCAGTATTACAGCCATAATCAAACCATACAGGTGCCTGCAGGGCAGGCAGATACGGCGTTTCCGGCAGAAGCTCCCGCAGGATCGCCTCCTGTTTTTCCGTATCGTCTTCGTCCGTCAGGTTATATCTGCGGGCAAGCCTGCGCGACTTTACCCGCAGTTCCGTAAGTTCCGGATCAGACGGGTCATAAAGCTCTCCTCTGATCATTTTTTCTCATTCTGTCATATATTTGTCTTTCTATTTATCAGTCCGAAACAACACCGGTTTCGCTGATATCATCTGTTACCATGATATCCTGTTTTTCGTGTACGGCACAGACAATAAATATCCACCAGCTGAGCTGGTGGTTTTTCACAAGACGGGCATAGCCCTCATATTACTGGCTGCGCTCAGAAGCGCATGTACGGTCTGCCACACGCAAACCCTTACTTCTTCCCGTTAAACGGGTCGTCCAGATCAAGCGTCAATTGATCTGCAGCCTTATCTTCTTCCAGCTGATGTGCAATGTACTCCTGGATCTTTTTTGTGTTCTTTCCCACTGTATCCACATAGTACCCTCTGCACCCGAACTCTCTGTTCCGATATTTGTATTTCATATTTCCCCATTTCTCGTATATCATCAGACTGCTCTTTCCTTTCAGATATCTCATGAACTGAGAAACACTGTACTTTGGCGGTATTTCCAGTCTTTTCTCTCCGTAAAATACCTTCCTGCGGTATTTCGGTGCGAATACGATGTGATACTTACAATTCCACGTTGTATGCGATAATGTATGTGTCTCTTCCATTTGTTTGTCCCTCCTATATTTCTTTGCAGTTGGCAGACCGCAATTTCATTATAGTTGGACTCCG
>JAFRJJ010000022.1 GCA_017432325.1 Solobacterium sp.
ATACTGCATGTCAAAACAGGAGAGACGCCTGTTGCGGCGCTTCAGTACCTTGCTGTAACGTTCAAGCATATGGTTATAGACAAACCTGCATGAGCCGAAAGTCTGTCTGATGACAGATATCTGTTCATCTGTCGGATAGATGCGCATTTTCAAGGCTTTATATCTCTTCATTACAGTGTCTCCTTTCACAGTCTCAACAGAACGGTCGTTGTGTTATGTCAGACACTTATATATACGGACAGGAAGAAGTTGATTCCACGAAAGATTTCTAAAAAAGTTTCTTCTGCAGCATAAAACAGCTCTCCGGGCCTCCATGTTTTGCAATGAGCCGGGCAAATATAAAAAATGCGGGAACACTGAAACTCAGCGAACCCGCACTGTATGTCTGGAAACTGCTCAGCTGCCGGAAACTGTTTCCTGTGCTCCGGAGCAGCTGAGTGACTGTATTTCCCTTTTATTCGAATTTCGTATATGTCAGCCATTCACCGGAATCGGCAATCCATGCATTATCCGTACCGCTGATCTTATACCATGTATAGCCGCCTGCAGAAACAGGTTCGCCGTATACATAATACTTTCCGCCGTTCTTGGCCTGACCGACGACCTTTCCGTCTGTTCCTGACTTATCACGGATGTTCAGCTGGTCTACCTTGACAAGTACCCATCCTACTGTTCCGTCTGTCTTGACAGGATCACCTGTGATCGTGTCTGTCGATACTGCTTCCGGATAGGAAGTAAACTTCAGCCAGGTGCCGTCCTTATCGGCGATCCACTGTTCTGAATCCTTGTCGATCTTGTACCATGTGTAACCGCCGTTCTGTACAGGTTTCGCATAAACGTACAGTTTCGAACCGTTCTGGGTCTGGCCTTTGACATTGCCGTCAGTGCCGGCTTTATCGCGGACATTCAGACCGTCGACCTTGACCTCAACCCATCCGTATGTTCCTGCTGTATAAACAGGGTCTGCACTGGCAGTTGGTGTAGGTGTGGGTGTCGGGGCTGCGGTAGGCTCCGGTGTCATTGTTGAATACGCAAAAGGAGTCGGACTCGAACTCGCCGTAGCGGAAGGATCACTGTCCGCAGGCGGAGTTACCACAACGACCGGTGCTGCCGAGGCAGTTGGTTTAGGTGTTTCCGCCGGTTCATTATCTTTTTTCTTTTTGGAGCATCCTGCAAGAAGCAGCAGACAGGATGCTGCGATCAATAGTTTTCTCATAGCCGTCCCTCTTTCTGTATAGGAGTATTGTACCACTAATAGAGCCTGAGCTTTCTTAAGAATCAATTCAGCGCAGGTTCCTTTCCGCCAAATAAACCGTACCGTCATCCCGCACATATTCCCGCAGGATCACGAAACCGTTTTTTGTCCAGAAATGCGTAGACTGCGGATTCCCCTGGTTGATGCACAGGCGTACTGCCGAAAATCCTGCTTCTTTCAGATAATCACAGACATGTGAAACGATAGCACTTCCTGTTCCCTTTCCCTGGGCATCTTTGCGCATCATGAAAAATCCGATAAATGCAGTCTTTTCGTCCGGATATCCGTCGATCAGATCCATGACTGCGATCATGCCCTGGTCATCAAATAAGCCGACATAGTATTTATCTTCCGGACCTTTCCCGTCCGGGCACGTCTGCATGTCATGCAGGATATCATCATATCCGGACCGTGCCTGTGTATATTCGTAAAACAGCGGATTGGACAGGCAGATCTGCCTGATTTCTTCAATATCGTTTTCATCCAGTTTTCTGACACGGTATTTGTCTGATAACTTTTCTATTTCGATCGTCATTTTCAAACCTCTTCGTTTTCTTCCCTGTAAGTACAGCTGACTTCTGCACGGTTGCCGGAAGAATCAGATACGGAATATATGATCTGATCACCTTCCACCCTGCAGGACACGTATGCTTTCAGTTCCCCATCCGCGTTGTCGCTCGCCGACAGTAATCCTTCCATGCAGTGGTCCGGATCAGGTGTCTCTTTGATCCTGATCACAGGTTCCTGCTTATCATATATCCTGATCCTCAGGATCTTCTGATCCCCGGAAGCAGTACGGTATACCGCGATCCTGCTTTCAGGCACTTCTGCGACAAAACTGTCCGGCAGGTACAGATCATCATACTGCGGATATCTGAGAATATACTGTCCGGGCTGAAATACATCGCCGCACAGCAGTGTGATCTCTTCCGACCTGAGTTCCAGTCTGTCCCTGCGTAAATATACAGCATATTGCCATGCGATGTACAGCAGTCCTGCAAACAATACCGTCAATATTGCCGGGAGCACCTGTACAGGCAGCCTGAAAGGTCTGTTCATCTGTTCCGGATGATCGATCAGTTCTGCCATTTCTTCAGTCGACAGTTTCGGCCTGGCTGCCTTTCTGACAGTCTTCATGTCAGTCCCTTGTTCCATGGCCTGCCGCAGCACTGCCATCTGAAGATAATTCAGTTTCCCGTTTGAAAGCAGTCTGATCTGCTTTTGGGATAAACCATGTGCTTCCGCAATGGCGATCTCTTTTTCCTGCAGGAATGAAAGTTCCATAATATGACCTCCTCATTCCTGTATACGCCAAAAACAGGCGGTTTACATAAAAGAAAACGGATCGATCCGTTTTCAGTGGGTTGTTCCTTCAGCTGTATGGATATCGTCCGGGTTTGTGACGATCGCGGTGATCGCGGCCGTCAGTCCTTTGACGATATCATTGAGGTTCATACTCGGCATATTGCGTTTATTGACAGTCTGTTCCGGCATGAACGGGATATGTATGAAACCGCTCCGTTTTCCGGGGAACTCATGTTCGCATACATAGCGGATACCGTACAGCACATGGTTGCAGATGAATGTACCTGCTGTATTGGATACAGAAGCCGGTATGCCTGCCGCACGGATCTCACGGACCATCGCTTTGATAGGCAGTGCTGAGAAGTACGCATCAGGACCGTCCGCAAAGATCGGTTCATCTGTCGGTGTGTTTCCTTCGTTATCCGGAATGGCACAGTCCGAAACGTTGATGCCGACACGTTCAACAGACAGGTCTGTCCTTCCGCCTGCCTGGCCGATGGAAAGGATCACATCAGGATCGCATTCAATGATCTTCTGACGGATCGTTTCGATCGATTTGTAGCAGACTGTGGGAACCTCCAGCTTGATGATCTCAGCTCCCGCGATCACATCATCCAGCCGTTTGACGGATTCAATGGCAGGATTGATCGTTTCGCCTCCGAACGGGTCAAATCCGGTTACAAGTATTTTCATAAGTACCTCCTTTCTATATCTGTAAATATTTCTGAGTTATTCACTGACGATCGACTTTGCGAAAGCTGACGCTGCCGCAAGATCTTCCGCATTCGGTCTTCCTTTGTGAACGCCTTTGAACTCTCCTTTGCAATGGAATTCACGCTCATCCATTTTGATGCCGGCTTTGTCTGCTTCCGCTTTGACTTTTTTCCATGTTGAATTCAACATGGCTGCCGAGCCGAAGTTGACAATGCGTCCGACATTGTTTTTATCGAGTGAACGGATGAAGTTCCTGACTTCAGGATCAATGGTGAATGCATAATAGGAGTTTCCGAGGAAAAGAATATCTACAGGCTCATCAACGGGTGTACTGATGGGGAGCGCTTCTGTCCCGACTGCTTCTGCGACTGCTTCCGCAAGACGCTTTGTATTTCCTGTTTTTGTATAGTATCTGACTGCAGCTTTCATAATAATAAACCAACCTTTCTTTATGTTCTGTTTCTGCTGGTGTGATGATACATCAGCGTCACTGTCGGTATTAAGCTGCTGTGACGGTCTGCCAAAAGGACCGTCTGTGGAATGAACAGCTTATTTCAAGTTTAGAACGGAACTGCAGGTTCGTCCAGCACGGTACATCATTCATGATCATTCCTTTTTCCATTGATTTATCTTTGTTTTGTATGGCAGAGCTGCGGAAATGAAAAAGCCCGATTACTGATTTCGTACAGCAGCCTGACTCTGTAATATGGGGTCATTTCAGTGGCCAGAGACAAATTATCTGCAATGCGGTACCGCAGTCAAACCTATATTTTTGTCACCGCGACCAATTCAATATATCCTCTTGTCCCAATCGGTTCCAACTGGATCCTGGGGTTGCTTTCATCCCACTGATATCCGATTATTTTCGGATCATACTTTTGTTCTGCATCCCAGATCTCCCGGATTGCTTTCCCATAATCTTCTTCAAAGGGTTCCCCCTGGAACATCAGATAATCTGCAGCGGGCAGTTCGATGATCTCAAATCCTTGCGGAACAATGCCATCATAGTCCAGATCCACTTCACATCCCTGCACGTAACTGTTTGCCTTGGGCTGACGCATTCCTTCCGGGAGAAACAGACAGACCGGTTCGCCCGATATTGAAGGAATGCTTGTCAGAATTCCCCACACATCACACCCTACTTCATTACAGTAGTCCCAGTAGTTGTCTGCTTTGATTCACCGCTTGATAATGACCTTTCTGGCCGGTTTACTGATATGCTGAATAAAAATATTGCTTGTGTCTGCCATTGTGGTGCTCTCCTTGTTCTCCTGATTCTGCGATGCAACGGGGTAAGGAATAAACAGCCGGATCGGTACCGGATGATCCGCATATTCTTTTGGATTCATCCCAAACTCATTGTGAAAAGCTCTCTGATAGCCATCAACGCTCCCAAAACCCAACCCCGTCGCTGCATCCAGCACCTTGACAGATTCATCTCTAAGCCGCAATGCTGATCTGCTGAGTTTTTATCTGCGGACATAGCGGGCCGGACTCAGTCCTGTGTACTGTTCAAAAAGCCTTCTTGCATGCCAGGGACTAAATGAAGAGGCCTCGGAAAGCTGTTTGAGCGTGATCTCTGTGTCAATATGCTGTTCTATGTACGCCTGCATCCTGCGTACCGCATCGATCTGATCCTGCATCATCCTTCTCCTATCCTGAGAGTATCATAGGAAACAAGATTATTTCTCGACTATTTTTGCTATCTCAGGCAGGTTTTATCCAATAATGATTGTCTCAGCATGAACTGCTGAAACGCCATCAGATCGGGAAAAATACCCGGCATGAAAAAACACCTCGGAATATGTTCCGAAGTGTTCTTCTGCAATGAGCTGACAGTAATGTCAAACGATTAACGCTTGCTGTACTGCGGTGCACGTCTTGCACCTTTGAGACCGTACTTCTTACGTTCCTTAGCACGGGAATCACGGGTCAGGAAGCCTGCCTTTTTCAGTGCCGGACGATAGTCAGCACTAGCTTCAAGCAGAGCACGTGCAATACCATGACGCATTGCACCGGCCTGTCCTGTGTAACCGCCGCCTCTGACGTTGATCTTGATGTCGAACTGACCTGCTGTTTCTGTCAGAACCAGCGGGCTGTTAACGATCATTCTCAGAGTAGCCTGAGGAAGGTATTCTTCCAGAGTCTTTCCGTTAACTGTAATAACGCCTGTACCCGGAGTCATAAAGACACGAGCAGTGGACTGCTTACGGCGTCCGGTTCCGATATAAGTGACCGTACTTCTCTTTTTCGTTGCCATTTAATCCATCTCCTCCTTAGTCCTTAATCTTCATTTCGATCGGCTTCTGAGCCGCATGCGGGTGTTCAGG
Source organism: Solobacterium sp. (assembly GCA_017432325.1). Taxonomy (GTDB): domain Bacteria; phylum Bacillota_I; class Bacilli_A; order Erysipelotrichales; family Erysipelotrichaceae; genus Bulleidia. The sequence goes on from JAFRJJ010000022.1 coordinate 5,605, forward strand.
TCCTTCATAAACAAATACATGTTTACGCATTACATCACCGAGCTTATTGTGAGGGAGCATTCCCTTGATCGCCTTTTCGACCCATTCAACAGTATACTTTTCACGCATAGTTTTTGTGGATCTGACGCGGAGTCCACCCGGATACATGGAGTGGCTGAAATAGAATTTCTTCTCATCCTGGTCACCCGTGATCTTGATCTTTTCCGCATTGATGACGATGACATAGTCACCGCAGTCGACATTAGGCGTATATGTCGGCTTGTGTTTTCCTCTTAATACAGTCGCAACCTGGGAAGCAAGACGACCCAGTGTGCAGTCTGTCGCATCAACGACATACCATTGACGGACAACTTCTTTCGGTTTGATCATTGTTGTCTGACGCATAATAGCTTACTACCTCCTATGTAGTTTCCGGGGCTACATGGCTGGTTAGCCGAATTACATTCTAGTTTGGCGAGCCTTTTTCGTCAACAAGAAATTTAAGTTTTTTCGCTTAACGAGCGACTATTTCGCAGCCTTCGGACAGTTCGTGTTCTTTCAGGTAAACAGATGCGTCCTTCAGCATTTCTTCTGCCTGTCCAAGATCGTTTTCATCATCGATCAGCAGCTTTGCAGGACTGTTCTGATCACTGCATTCCAGGATCCCGGTGACTCTCTGTCCATGACGTTCCGTCATCACATAGAACAGCTCCGGCTGGACAGCGCTGCGCTCTTCCGGACGGTACCAGTCAGGGACCACATCGCTTCTCAGGTATTCACGGATCATCATATCATCCGTCATGCCGAGAATATCGAAGTAGCCGACTCCCATCAGGGTCAGTCCTTCCGGTTTGGCATTCCTTCTGTCCACACGCTTTGACCGTGCTTCCAGCATTTCATTCAGTTCTTCGGGAGTCATCCTGTGCCTGCCCACCTCCATCAGCTGGGCAGTCATCATTCTGACCATATATCTGAGAAATCCTTTTCCGGTAAAGGAAAGCACCAGCTGGCTGCCTTCCCGGCGGAAATCGATCGAGTCGACCGTACGGACCTGATCTTTGATCTCTTTCAGCGGTGTTGAATTCAGTGATGTGAAATCATGTGTTCCAACCAGATACAGGGAAGCCTGTTTCATCAGGTCAACATCCAGGTAATAAGGACACTGATAAGCGTAGTCCTTGGAGAACACATCATATTCTCCGAGATTGATGCGGTATTCATAACATTTGGAACGAACACAGAAGCGCGCATGAAAGAACTTCGGCGCTTCTTCCGTCAGGCGGATATGAATATCGTCAGGCAGGCGGCTGTTGATCGCGCCTGTCCATTTTCTCGGTTTCATGACCATGTCCGTATCAAAATGGAATACCTGTCCCCAGGCATTCACACCGGCATCAGTTCTACCGGACGCAGTGATATGGACCGGTTCATGGGCGATCTCCTGGATCGCTCTTTCAATATGGTCCTGGACACTGTTCCCGTCAGGCTGTATCTGCCATCCGGAATAATGTGCCCCGCAGTACGCGACTGTGCATTTATACCGTTTCATCTGAAATACGAGAGCCAGATCATGCATGCGAGCACGCACACAGCGCCAAGCAGAAGGATATAATCCCTTCCGTGCATTTCCAGCACTTTGTATCTGGTACGTGTTTCTCCCGGCGCGTATCCTCTCGCCTCCATGGCATTTGCCAGATCATCCGCTCTCTGGAAAGCGGATACGAACAGCGGAACGATCAGTGAAAGGATCGCCATGATCCTTTCCATCATCTTTCCCTCTTTCAGGTCAACGCCCCTGCTTTCCTGTGCCTTTATGATCTTCTGTGTTTCTTCGATCAGGTCAGGAATAAAACGCAGCGCGATACTGATCAGCATAGCAATCTCATGTGCGGGTACGCCGATCTTTCTGAACGGCGACAGCAGATCTTCAATGCCCAGTGTCATATCCAGCGGTTTTGTCGTTGCTGTCAGACAGGTGGTGATCATGATCATCAGCAGCAGTCGGACAACGATATATGCCGTCTGCAGCAGAGCATCGCTGTAGATCGTAAAACTTCCGAGCGTCAGTACAAGCGTACCTGTCTTGATCACGAAGCAGTTGATCACCATCAGGAACAGCATCATGAACATCATAGGCTTCATGGACTTCCAGATAAATTTGAATGAAAGCCTGGACAGCAGGATCATTCCTGCAGCGATGACGAACAATATACCGTAGCCTGTCCATCCGGACGGGAAAAAGACAGCGATCATCACGATCAGCATAGCGCCGATCTTCGCTCTGGGATCCATCTTATGGACCGGTGAATCCAGAGGCATGTAACGTCCGAGTGTGAAATTACCCATGTTTCACCTGCCTTGCGATGCATTTTGCCAGTTCCTTGACATCGCGGATCTCATCACCGATCTTAAATCCCTTTTCTCTCAGCATCGTCTTCATACGGATAATATCCGGCGGAAGGATATGCAGTTCAATGCACTGTTCGGGATGCGAGAAGAATTCATCGACACCCTGCTGCAGCTTTACCTTCCCGTGCTCCATGACGACGACCTCGTCGCAGTAGTTGTATACCTGTTCCATGTCATGCGTAACGATCAGGATCGTCTTATGCATTTCCTGGTTCAGGCGTTTGAAAAGCTTCATCATTTCGACCGTTCCCTGCGGATCAAGACCGGCCGTCGGTTCATCGAGGACCAGTACGGAGGGATCCATCGCGAGGATGCCGGCGATCGCGACTCTGCGCTTCTGACCGCCGGAAAGCTCGAGCGGGCTGCGCTCGGCATATGAGGGATCGATCCCGACCAGCTTCAGGACTTCCAGGGATTTCTTCGCGGCGTCTTCTTCGCTTACACCGAAGTTTCTCGGGCCAAAGGATACATCCTTCAGGACAGTCTCTTCAAACAGCTGGTATTCGGGGAACTGAAAGACCAGGCCGACATCTTTCCGGAGGGACTTCAGTCCCTTGGGACGGCTGCCTGCTTCGATCTTTCTGTCCAGGATATAGACAGTTCCGGAGGACGGCAGCAGCAGCGCGTTCAGATGTTGTACGAGCGTACTCTTGCCTGAACCTGTCTGTCCGATCACAGCAGTGATCTTCCCTTCCTTCAGGATCAGGTCAATGTCATACAATGCCTGATAACGGAATGGTGTGCCGTCACTGTAAATATGGCTTACCTGTTCAAATGCAATCGGCATAGCGCTTCCACCACTCCTTCCATAGTTATTTCATCCTCGGTGCTGACACCGTGCTTCTTCAGCTGTTCGGACAGCTGGAGGGCAAACGGCAGCTCCAGGTGCATTTTCTTCAGACGGTCGGACTGCGCGAAGATCTCACGCGGCGTACCGGTCATTGCGACCTTTCCCTGGTCAAGCACGATGACCGCGTCGCTTCCGGTCACTTCATCAACATCATGTGTGATGGACACGATCGTCAGGCCGCTCTCTTTATGCAGTTCCATAATGACGCGTTTGATCTCATCCTTGCCCTGGGGATCCAGCATGCTGGTAGCCTCGTCAAAGATCAGGATATCCGGCTTCATGGCAAGCACGCCGGCGATGGCGACTCTCTGTTTCTGTCCGCCGGAAAGATGCGTCGGTTCTGTATTCAGGTACGCTGTCATGCCTGTGCGGGCAGCGAATTCTTCAATAATGCCGTCCATGTCCGGCTGCGGTACACAATGATTCTCCAGTCCGAAAGCGATATCGTCACGTACGGTCGAACCGATGAACTGGTTGTCCGGATTCTGGAATACGATGCCGATACGGCGGCGGAGCGCATGAAGATTCTCATCATTCAGTTCCATCCCGTCAATGACGATCGTCCCCTTTTCTTTTTCCAAAAGACCGGCAAGAAGCTTGGCAACTGTTGACTTGCCGCTTCCGTTATGACCGATCAGTGTTGTATATGATCCTTTCTCGACAGTAAAGGACACATCCTGTACCGCAGGTGTTTCTCCGTCATATGAGAAAGTCAGATCTTTTACTTCAATAACGCTCATGGAGCCTCCTTAAGAACCATACCATTATATTACAAAAAACGCAGTTGTCATCTGAATGACCCGAAAGAAAAAAGCCTCCGCGGGGAGGCTCTTGTCTGTCAGTCGATCCGGTATCCTTCGTAGGAGCCACGCAGTGCTTCGACCTGGTTCGCTACATTGAAGATATCGCTCAGAATCGATCCCTCTTCTGTAAACATCTTGCGGGATACGACCGTCTCGTGATCGTTCATTTCTTCTGCAGCGTAGCCGTTGTTGACAGCGATGCGTTCGAATTCTCTCATGATCGCCGTGTCGGAGAAATAGCACTTATGGGACAGGCGGATCAGTGTGTCGACCGGGAACTTGGAAGTGAATTCGCTGTTCTTGTAGAACAGTTCTTCAATGAAGTCCTTGTCCAGGAACTGATACAGTTCAGCGATCTGTTCAACTTCCGGTGCATACGGCTTGCCGGCTACTGCTGTTTCCAGCTGTTCTTCCGGAACATTGACGTCGAGGTCGATGTTTCTCAGGCTTTCCTCATCCATCGGAAGATCTTCTGTTTTGAGGACTTCGTCAAGCAGTGCATCCAGTTCATCAGCTTCACTTCTGACCGGCTGTTCTTCCTCAGCAGGTACTTCTTCAGCGGCCTGCGGTTCTTCTTCTGTCAGTTCTTCAACAGTTTCCTTAACTTCTTCAACTGCTTCTTCGGCAGCTTCTTCAACTGTCTCAACTGTTTCGGCAGCTTCCTCAGCAGCTTCTTCAACGGTTTCCTTCAGTTCTTCGACTGCTTCCGCAACTTCTTCGGTCTTTTCTTCAACTGCCTCTTCAACAGCTTCTTTCAGTTCTTCAGCTTTATCTGCTGCCTCTTCAACAACTTCTTCGACTGTCTCTGTGACAGTTTCTTTCAGTTCTTCAACTGCTTCTGCAGCTTTTTCAGCAGTCTCTTCGGCCTGATCAAGCACCTTTTCAACAGTCAGTCCGGAATCAGATTCTTTCTTTTCAGTCTGATCATCATTTGTGATGTCCACGAAGCGTACAACTTCATCTTCGGGTTCCTGTTCAGGAACTGCTTCTTCCTGCTCTTCCTGGCTTCTCTTCCAGAGCAAATACGCCGTAAGAGCGATCGCAGCAGCACCAGCTGTTGCCAAAATTGCTATGACAGATCTTTTAAACATACTTTTTTCCTCACTTGCGTAAGTATTTTATCACAATATTGCAATGAATTATACCGATCAAACGAGGTGAAAAGCAGTTTTATCAAATTTTCACAAATGATCATGGAGATAGCGGATGATCCCCACAGCATTGGAGGCAGCGCCTTTGCGGATCTGGTCTCCGCAGCACCATACAGCCAGGCCTCCGTCAAGCACAAGGTCACGGCGTATCCTGCCGACATAGACGAGATCCTGGTCGGATGTGTCAAGCGGCATCGGAAGGAAGTCATCCGCATAGACATCGCCCGGGAATGCTTTGATCGCTTCGATCGCCTGTTCCGGTTCGACCGGATCCTCGCACTGCAGCGAGAAGCTGATGGAGTGTGAGCGGTATACGGGGACACGGACACATGTGCATGTTACTTTCAGGTCAGGCAGGTGCAGGATCTTCCGTCCTTCATACTGCATTTTCATTTCTTCCGAGGTGTATCCTTCTTCCTGTTCGGAACCGATCGCCGGGATGCAGTTGTAGGCGATCTGAGCCGGAAAGACATGCGGTTCGACTTTGTTTCCAGCACTGATCGCGCTGACCTGCTCGGTCAGTTCGCGCATGCCTTCAATACCTGCGCCGGATACGGCCTGGTATGTGGAAGCGATGATCTTGGTGATCGGTGAGATCTTTGCGATCGGAGCAGCAGCCATCATCGTGATGATCGTGCTGCAGTTCGGATTTGCAATGATGCCGTGATGTTTCAGGGCATCTTCACCGTTGATCTCAGGCACGACAAGCGGTACATCGTCAAACAGTCTGAAGTATCTGGAATTGTCGACAAACACAGCGCCTGCGCCTGTGATCAGCGGCGCGTATTCCTTTGCCAGGGAAGCGGAAACTGCACCCAGTACATAATCCAGTCCCTGTACGTTTTCTTCATTCAGCACATCGATCGTGAGTGTTTCCTGTTTCCATTTCGCAGTTTTGCCTCTGGAACGTTCACTGGCAAACAGACGTACTTCTTCACATTCCGGCAGCTGTTCTTCTATGCACTGCAGCATCTGTCTGCCGACAGCTCCCGTTGCGCCGAGGATTCCGATCTTCATACCTGTTCTCCTTCTTCCTTGATAAATTTATCGTAAATGCACTGGATCGCCTTTTCGAAATCACGGTTCAGGACACCGACTTCAATGCATCTTTCATCATTTGTCTGTGACAGCACTTTGATGTTGATCCCGTTGTTCCCGAACTCGGAGATCAGTTTTCCGGAAATACCCGGCTGCTGTTTCATGCCGCGTCCGACGATGGCAACGATCGCTACATGGTCTTCCATATGGAGATCTTCCGGTGCCAGGTCTTCTTTGATCCTGCCGATGATCTCATACAGACAGTGGCTGACGCTCTCGCTGGCTACGATCACGGATACGGTATCCACCGTTGTCGGCAGCGTTTCGACAGCGACGTTGAATTCTTCAAATACCGACAGCAGCCTTCTCAGGAATGAAATGCCTGATACAGACTGGTTGCGGACGATCGTGATGACCGTATAGTCCTTCCTGCCGGTAATGCCGGTGATAAAGTGCGGCGGGTTCTTCCTGTCATATTCCGAGCAGTCTTCCATGATCATCGTACCCGGGTTGTCCGGTTCATTCGTATTGCGGACATTGATCGGGATGTTCTTCATCTTGACCGGGAATACCGCGTCGTCATGCAGGACATTGGCGCCCATGTAGCTCATCTCGCGCAGCTCATTGTAATTAATGCGCGGGATCTGCAGCGGGTGGTCTATGATGCGCGGATCTGCCATAAAGAAGCCGGATACATCCGTCCAGTTCTCATAGACGTCCGCATCGATGGCATTTGCCAGGACGGATCCGGTAATATCCGAGCCTCCCCTGGACATGACGCGGATCACGCCGTTGGGCAGCGCGCCGTAGAATCCCGGAACGACGATGCCTTTGGACTGGTGCGCGTACTGACCGATCACATGCACTGTATAATCCAGGTCGATCGATCCGTCATATTTGAAGCGGATCACCTTTGAAGCATCCAGGAATACAAAGTCCAGGTATTCCGCCATCAGGATCGCTGTCAGGTATTCGCCTCTGCTGACAAGATAATCCTCGGAAAGGTCTTTTTTCATAATGGAGCGGATCTTATTGAACTCTTCATCCAGATCTGTTTTCAGATGGAGTTCTTCGGCGATGCTTCTGTATTTGCTTTCCACCATGGAAAAGATCGGTTCATATGTAACACCGTACTTCAGGTGCGCATGGCAGAGATACAGAAGATCCGTTACCTTGTGATCTTCCTTGTATTCCTTACCGCAGGCACTGACAACAATGAACTTTCTGGACGGATCCGACTGCACGATCTGTCTGACTTTGGCAAACTGCTCCGCATTGGCAACACTTGAGCCGCCGAATTTCGCTACCTTGATCATCTGCTCACCTCACATACAAATACGTCCTGACTGTTCTGCATCAGCGCAGACAGTTCCTGCAATGACATCTCACGTGTCAGCAGCCAGCCTTCATGGCGCTCGGCACAGACAGGTTCAAACAGAGAAAGATCCCTGCCGGATACATAATATGTTCCGCGTACTGATTCAATATGGTTTTCTGACGCTTCCCACGTCTTCGGAATACCGGATTCTGCGATGGACAGGACATCCTGTACCACAGCATGGGCAGTCGGGAGCGAACCCGCGCCCTGGCCGCCGAACGAAGCGGTGCCGAGCGTCCGGCAGCTCAGTTCGATCCGGTTCAGATTGGATGATACGAGACACATCGGATCATCCCCTTTCAGCATGACCGGCATGACCCATACCGACAGTTTTCCTTCATTGAGGCATCCTCTGCCGATTAGTTTGATCACTCTGCCGTTCGCCTTCGCGTATGCGATATCGTCTTTTTTCAGATGGCGGATCCCGAAGTGAGGGACTTCATCCGGGTCGAAAGCTTTATGGAATGCGCTGAAGGCGGAGATGCAGCACTTGTATGCAACGTCGTTGCCGTCAATGTCATCGGAGGGATCGGCCTCGGCATAACCGAGCTTCTGGGCTTCTTTCAATGTTTCATTGAAATCAGCGCAGGAGCCTGTCATATCAGACAGGATATAATTGGTCGTTCCGTTCATGATGCCGCGGAATGAAGTGATCTGATCGATCCGCTGTGTGCGCTCCAGTTCATGGATCCAGGGAATGCATCCCCCGCAGGATGCTTCAAAGCGCAGGGAGCGGTGATTCGCTTCAGCTGTTTCTGCCAGTTCCTTCAGGTGATACGCAAGCATCTTCTTATTGGAAGTGACCGCGTGCTTTCCGTTTTCCAGCGCGGTCCTGACATATGTAAACGCGGGTTCGATACCGCCCATGCATTCTATAACAACATCGATCTGCGGATCATTGAGGATCTGATACGCATCGGTCGTATATCTGGGATCATTTCCTTCCGACAGATCTTTGACCAGTATGGTCGAAACGGTGATCTGCGGAAAATGTCCGTCTATGATCTCTGTTACGCCTCTTCCGACAACTCCGTGCCCCAGCAGTCCTATCTTCATAACGCCTCCTGTTTCTATTTTGAATACAGTTGTTTTTACAATGAGAACATAGTATCATTTCATAGTCATACTTACAAGGAGAAAAAAATGCCTGTTTATATCAGTACGAGAAATAAAGAGAACTTTGTCAGCGCGCACGAAGCTGTCATACGCGGTTTATCGCAGGATGGCGGACTGTTTGTCCCGGAATCGGTCGATGCCGTATTGGATCCGTCTGTACTTGCTTCAGGGGATTACCGGACGATCGCCGAGGCCGTCATCTCCGTATTCTTTGATGACCTCAGCAAAGACGATATCCATGCATGTGTGTATGGTGCCTATGATACGAAGTTCGATACACCTGAGATCGTTCCCCTGCGCCGCATGAGCGACGGATGGCTGATGGATCTCTGGCACGGACCGACATCCGCGTTCAAGGACCTTGCCCTGACGATCCTGCCCCGCTTCATGAGCTGCGCGTATGATCTGGATGACTGCCGTGATACGATCTCGATCCTGACCGCCACGTCCGGCGATACGGGAAAAGCAGCCCTTTCCGGGTTTGCGGATGTTCCGCATACAGCGGTGACCGTATTCTATCCGGAGGACGGCGTGTCGGAAGTGCAGAAGCTGCAGATGCAGACAGCAGCGGGAAACAATGTGTGTGTGATTGCTGTCAAGGGAAACTTCGATGACTGCCAGCGCATGGTCAAAGAGGCTTCCGTCAGTGAGACAGTGCGCAATGCCGCTAAGGGCGTCAGGGTCTCCAGCGCCAATTCCATCAACATCGGGCGGCTTGTCCCGCAGATCGTATATTATTTCTCATCCTATGCGAAACTGGTTCAGCAGAATGCGGTCAAAGCCGGGGAGCCTGTGAACTTTGTGGTCCCGACCGGGAATTTCGGGGATATTCTTGCCGGCTATTATGCCCGCAGGATCGGTCTTCCCGTAAAGCATCTGATCTGTGCGTCCAACCGGAACAATGTCCTGTCGGACTTCCTGGAAACAGGCACATACGATATCAGGCGGCCGTTCTATACGACGATGTCCCCTTCCATGGATATCATTGTTTCAAGCAATCTTGAGCGTCTGCTGTTTGAAGAGAGCGGGCATGATGACGCGCTGGTCAGGGATCTGATGCGTTCGTTGTCCGAAAACGGATCCTTCACAATTCCCGCAGACATGAAGAACTCCATATCCTCCCTGTTCAAGGGTTACTGGTGCAGTGAAGAGGACTGTGCCGAAGAGATCCGCTCCTTGTATGAACGGGAACACCTGCTGATCGATCCGCATACAGCGATTGCCCTGAACGGCATGCACAAACATATCCGCAGCACCGGTGACGATACACCGTGCATCGTTCTGTCGACTGCGTCCGCCTTTAAATTCCCGCAGGATGTTTACAGATGCCTGACCGGTGAAACATGCAGCGACGGATTTGAAGCCATGCAGAAGCTGAGCAGTCTGACCGGAGAACCTGTTCCGCCGGGACTGGCACAGCTCAAAGACCTGCCCGTACGCTTCACGGAAAGCATCCGAAAGGAAGACGGTATCGAACGGATCAGACAGAGGATGGAGGAGATCGCCAATGGTTAAGATCAGGATCCCTGCCAGCACATCAAATCTCGGACCGGGATTTGACTGCCTTGGCTTAGCGTTCAATATTTACAATACATTTGATATCTCACTCAGCGACCATGATGAACTGGTCAACGTAGAAGAGCAGTATAACAATCCGGACAACCTGTTCCTGAAGGCATATCATGCGGCAGGACAATACTGCGGACTGGATGATCATATCCGTGCGGTCTTTGACTGTTCGATCCCTGTTTCAAGGGGACTCGGTTCTTCCGCTTCCCTGACCTGCGGAGGCGTCAGCGCATATGCCCTCCTGCACGAAGGAAAGCTGACTGCCCGGGACGCTCTGGAACTGTGTACAAAGCTGGAAGGACATCCCGACAACGCGGCGCCTGCCCTGTTCGGGGGACTGACAGCCTCGATCAATGAAGGTTCCGTCATCACGCAGAAGATGCCGCTGAGTCCGGACTGGATCTATACACTGTACATTCCGGATGTGGAAGTCTCCACAGCAGAAGCCAGACGCGCCCTCCCGGATACATACAGCAGACAGACCGCTGTCACCAACAGCGCGCATGCGATCCTGCTGACCAAAGCGCTGGCAGACGGTGATCTGGAACTGCTGAAGACAGCATCCGTCGATCAGATCCATGAACCCTACAGAAAAGCATTTATCCCTCACTTTGATGAAGTCAAAGCACTGGCAGCTGCCGATATCGACGGTGTATTCCTGATCAGCGGTTCCGGTTCCACATGTATCTCCATCAGCCGCAGACACCTGGGTACTTCCGTCAGGAATGCGCTGGCAGCGTTCGATGAAAAATGGTATATCACGGAAACAGAGCCGGCATTCCAGGGCGCCGGATATCTTGAGGAGGGAACATGGCATCCGATTTTCTGATCGTTCATAAAAAGATCCTTCCGGATTATCTTGAGAAAGTGATCGAGGCCAGGGATCTGCTCTCCCGTCATGAAGCATCTTCGGTGACGGAAGCAGTTAAAATTGTCGGCATTTCGAGAAACACATTCTATAAGTACAAAGACTATGTATTCCGCACGGAAGACACCGGATCACGCAGAAGAGCGATCTTCTCACTCGTCCTGCTCGACAGACCGGGCGCGCTTTCCAAAGTGATCAGCACATTGTCGGACATGCATCTGTCCGTCATCACCATATCCCAATCCATTCCCGTCGCGTCCAAGGCAGCCGTCACCATTTCTGTAGACATTACAGACATGGCAGGAAGCGCGGATGCCGTACTCCTGGAACTGCGCGAGCAGACAGATGTCCTGTCAGCGCATTTGGATGCAATCGAATAACTGTCCGTGTTAGAATATCTTCTGTTGAGGTACCGGTATGAGTGATCATCTGAAACGTTATTTATCAATCGGACTAGCCGTATTCAACGGCTTCATGGCCTCCCTGTTCTTTCTGACAGGTTTCTACATCATTGATGAAGATTTCCCGATCTTCATGGGGATCGGATCTGCTTTCCTGCTGAATGCAGTCTTCAACGGCCTGTATGCTAAATCCGTGAAGCAGGATATTGAAATGAAGCAGCTGCTGGAGGAGGAAAACAGAAGGATGCGCAGCCTGCGCAGAACCGAATATGAGCCTGTCGGAAAAGAAACATTAGGTGAAGATGAAGAGGACCTGCAGGAGATACTGACTAGACCTGCACAGCACGGTACAGAAAGGAAAACACAATGATCGTAATTGAAATGATGAACGGACACACCATCAGGCTTGAGCTTGATCCGGCCAGTGCTCCGGTCACCTGCGCAAACTTTGAAAAGCTTGTTTCCGAAGGCTTCTATGACGGCCTGACATTCCACCGCATTATCCGTGGATTCATGATCCAGGGAGGTGATCCGCTGGGCAACGGTACAGGCGGCTCCAAAGAACATATCGTCGGTGAATTCAGATCCAACGGGCATAAGAACCCGATCTCGCACAAGCGCGGCGTCATCTCCATGGCAAGAGCCATGAATCCCAACTCCGCGTCCAGCCAGTTCTTCATCATGCACGCCGACGCGCCGCATCTGGATGGAAATTATGCCGCATTCGGCCATGTTGTTGAAGGTCTTGAGACTGTCGATGAGATCGCTTCCGTACCGACGGATGCCTATGATCGTCCCAGAACTCCGGTAAAAATCAAGCGGATCTACATTGAAGACTAACTGAAAAGCGCAGCTATCGCTGCGTTTTCATTTCCTCTTCGATCCATGCCATAAGCAGATTGACGATCTTTTCCTGCTGTACTTCCGTCAGTTCTGTACCTTTGGGGACCCTGTACCATTTTTCAAGACATCCCCTGCAGCAGCATGCACATGCGTGCTGGGCCTTGAATACGGGGTGGCCTTTCATCGGCGTCTGCTTTCCGTCATTCTCCGGCATCGCAGGCGCCAGACGGGTACGTACAAAGTCATACGCGTGCTGACGTATCGTATCCATTCCCTTTTCCCGTACATACGCCCGGTCCCGCTCATTCAGGTGAAACGATGACCTGAACTTTGATCTGGATAGTTTGTACAGTGCCTCTGACCTTGTCTGCATGATCCCTGCCCTTTCTCCTATCGTAACACGATGGGAAACACAGTGATTCATACAGTATCGCTCATTAGTCAGAAATTCTTCCGGAATATCCTTTTTATCTCAATTGGCTTGTGAAAAAAACTGGCATATGCTGTTTAAACAGCGTATGATATAAGGGAGTATAGGAGATAATTATGGCTGACCTCACAGAATTCTATTCGTATTTTCATTACCTGGTATGCACTGTTGCAATTTACGGTAATGATGAGCCGCACTTTTTCAAAGGGAACCTTAATTTGAGAACTTATTATACCGATTCCGAAAAGACAGAGATCAATGACAGCAAGACTACAGGCTACGCTGTCGATACCCTGTTTGCGGAAACAAACAAGATCGTCAGACGCCTGCATAAAGAAAGATATGATGAAAACCGTGATCTGTGCATCATGCCCTTCACGATGCTTGGCGATCCTTATCAGATCGTTTACAACAAAACAGCTCATCCGTCTCCCTATGAGGACAACAGCCTGTCTTTCCTGAAGGAAAAAGATCCGAATGCCAAAGGACTGGCGATCGTGATGAAGAAAGACAAAGACGGAAATATCTCCTGGCTCAGTGAAGTCGAAGCCAGGGCGATCATCAAGACACTTACTCCGCTGCTCGACAAAGAATGATCAATACACTCCCGGACAGGGAGTTTTTTTATTCCTTTCCAAAAAAGCCGTATCGGAACATGTCTGCCCGTTTCATGATATGATAGATGGATGGAGACATTAAAATGATCACAGAAGATGTACTTGAAACTTATCTGAATGACAGGAAGAAACTTGAGAAAGCAAGGGATCTTTATTATTCGGGCGGTGTCGGAACAATTTATACAATGATCAAAGACCGGCAGTATGACCTGATCGGGGCAAATGTGATCGATGCGGGAAGATATCATGCAGGTGCCCTGATCGATAAAGCACAGGAAACGGTCGAGCAGGTGAAATGCAGCTGTCAGGAGTATTCGGAAACCGGAAAAATGTGTCCGCACACGGCAGCACTGATCATGAAATATACATATGAATCACCTGTGCTCATCGACCACGGCTATCCGCAGGCGATCGGGGAAACACTGGATTCTTTCTCGATCGAGCACGCAACTTCGGATTCTGTCATGGCCATGATGGAACTGTACAGGGCACCGGTCCGCAGGAGCAGGAAAGATACTGCGGATCTGATCCCGGTCCTTTCGGATATCCGTGAACATACATGTGATGTGAAATTCCTGCTGAGATCGGGACATTCCGAAAAGATCATACCGTCCATCAGTGATCTCATTGAGTGCATCGCAGCGAACCGGCCGTACTATGCCGGCAGAACGGGTTCCGTGATCATCACGGAAGAGTCTTTCAAAGGGACGTCCGCGCAGATCCTGGACTTCCTGATCTCCATCGGTGAGATGATGAACAGCGCTGTCACAGCAAACGGTGTGACACCTTATATAGGTTCTTCGATACAGCTGAAGAATTCCCTGACTGACAGACTGTTCGGCATCATTCAGGATGACCCTCAGTATCTGCTGATCGGCAGTCCTCCCGAACATATCGGACGCGTCAGTACAGGCCCGGTCAATGCGGATATCGTCATGAAGGAAGAAAACGGCGGATATTCGATCGCGTGCAGTCCCCTCTTCTGCCTGAAGGGCCTGCGCCATCTCTATGTGTTTGTCAGAAACGGGTCATCATGGGACCTGTATATATCAGGGCAGGATACCGGCAGTCTCATGCCGTTTATAGACTTCCTGTCCAAGGCATCCTATACAAAGCAGTATATCAACGAAAAAGACATGAAGGCATTCACCAGGACTGTCTGGCCGAATGTCAGGGAACAGTTTGCCATCACGGCTGACGGATTCAATGAAGCGGATTACATGCCTCCCAAGCCGGCATATACGCTGTACCTGGACGCGCCTGACCCTTCGGTTATTACATGCGACGCTTATGTCAGTTACGGGGATCAGCGGTTCAGTCTGTTTACGGAAGACGATCCGGATGATATCAGGGATCTGTACCATGAAAGCTCGTTCATCACAGTTCTCAGGGATATCTTTACTGAAACAGATATGGAGCGGCAGCTCATCTGCATCAATAATGAGGAAAAGATATATGAATTCCTCAGAGACCGGATCCATCAGCTGAGTGAATATGCGGAGGTCATGATCTCCGACAATCTCAAAAAGATACAGCTGAAAAACACCGGACAGGTCCATGTGGGTATCTCCGTACAGGATAATCTGCTCAGGCTGGATCTGGTATCCGATACCCTTTCCAACGAACAGATCGCGGAGATCCTTTCCCGTTACAGCAGGAAGCAGAAATACTATCGGCTGCGTTCAGGCGACTTCGTTGAGATCAACGACGGTTTCAGTGAACTGTATGACACGGTGGAGGAACTGCAGATCAGCCAGTCTGAACTCAGGAAAGGCCATTCCGAGATGCCGCTCTACAGGGCTGTCTATCTCAACGGGCTCAGTCAGTCCGCTTCCGTCTCATTCGATCCGGACAGCGTATTTGAAGACCTGTCCAGGCGGATCATGACAGTCGAGCAGAATGAATATGAGGTTCCCGCCTACCTGACGCCGATCATCCGGGATTACCAGAAAAAAGGTTTCTCATGGCTGTGCAGCCTGCGCGACCTGGGAATGGGCGGTCTGCTTGCGGATGAAATGGGACTGGGCAAAACACTGCAGGTCATTGCCGTACTCAGCGCCTGGAAGAACAGGAAGAGGACACTGATCGTATGTCCTTCCTCCCTTGTTTACAACTGGGCAAAGGAGATCCGAAAATTCGCGCCGGAGCTGCCGTACCAGATCATCAACGGTCCGGCTTCCATCCGCCAGGAACTGATCCGCAGGACAGACAAACAGGATATCCTGATCACTTCATACAGCCTGCTGCAGAAAGATATTGTCGTATATAACGACATTGATTTTGACTGTATGATCATTGATGAAGCGCAGTATATCAAAAATCCGGGAACATTGAGCGCCAAGAGCGTGAAAGCGGTCAACGCGAAATTCAGGATCGCCCTGACCGGTACGCCGATCGAGAACAGGCTGAGCGAGCTTTGGAGCATCTTTGATTACCTGATGCCGGGACTTCTGCACAGCTATCAGTTATTCAGGCACACTTACGAAGAACCGATCATCCTGCTGAACGATGAGGAAGCATTCCAAAGACTGCAGCAGATCACCTCGCCGTTTATCCTGAGAAGGATGAAACGGGACGTGCTGCAGGATCTGCCGCCAAAGCTTGAGGAAGTCATCTATGCCCCGCTGGAAGCGGAACAGGCACAGCTTTACCAGGCAGCTGTACAGAACCTGAAGAATGAACTGACCACAAAGACTGATAAAGAATTCAGGGAGAGCCGGATCGAGGTGCTTGCCGAGCTGACGCGCCTGCGCCAGATCTGCTGTACGCCTGCCCTGCTCTACAGTACATACCGCGGCAATTCCGCCAAGGAAGAGACCTTTATGGAACTGCTGAAGGCAGCGATCACAGGCGGACATAAAGTACTCGTGTTTTCCCAGTTCACCTCCATGCTGGACATCCTGATCACCCGCATGCGGAAAGAAAAGATCCAGTATCATCTGCTGACAGGAAGCACGCCGTCCGCGGAACGCATTGCGATGGTCGACAGCTTCCAGACAGATGACATACCGGTCTTCTTCATCTCGCTGAAAGCAGGCGGTACAGGACTGAACCTGACTGCTGCGGACATCGTGATCCATTATGATCCATGGTGGAATACAGCGGTTGAAAACCAGGCAAGCGACCGTGCCCACAGGATCGGTCAGAAAAATGTCGTCACTGTATACAGGGTGATCCTCCAGGATACGATCGAGGAGCGGATCATCGAACTGCAGAACACAAAAAAAGAACTTGCCGAGAAAGTTCTGTCGGATGAACGCATGTCATCCGCCAGCCTCTCCAGGCAGGAACTGCTCGACCTTCTGTGATGAACAGCCGGGATATCTTCGGATATCCCGGTTTTCATAATAAAAAACTCCCCGCATCACCACGGGAAGTTCTTTAATTGTGGATTATTTTTTGAGTACGATTTCGTAGAGCTGAATGAAACGTTCAGCAAGGATTCCGAAAGCTTCTGCACTCATCAGCTGGTCTTCAGCATGGAGCATGAGAAGGTTCGTTTCAACTGTTTCTCCGTTAGCCATTTTTGTAAGCAGGCCCATATGAGCATCATGACCGAGGACGAAAGCTTCCTGGCCGTCTTTGATCATCTGGCGAGCTTCATCAAATTTTCCTTCAGCTGCAGCGTCGATTGCGCCAATGTAGCAGGAACGAGCTGTACCGACGGAAGCGATGATGTTAAACGCTACGAGTTCGATGCCTTCCATTTCAGACATTATTCGTCACCCATCATTTTTCTTGCTTTAGCAACGACAGTTTTGCCATCCATCATGCCATAAGCACGCATTTCGATTGAGTCAACCGGCTTGTCAGGGAAGTCAGCCTTCATCTTGTTTGTTGCGTAACGAACCTGCGGTCCAAGAAGGATGCAGTCAGCCAGCGGGCCCTGCTGTGCGGACTCTGTCAGGGAATAAGCGTTGATATCATAGTCCCAACCGTTTTTAGCTGCTTCTTCACGCATTTTGCTGACTAACAGTGATGTTGACATGCCAGCTGCACAGAAAAGTGTGATTCTCTTTGTCATTGTTATCTCCTTTTATCGCTTAGGTAGCGACCCTCTTTATGTATATAGAATAATACGAAACCGCTTTCTTTTCAATCAGTTTTAGAACGTTAAAACTTTAATATGGATTTTAGTAATGGCACAGTTCTATGCCGTTTTCAGCGACATATTGCTTCATCTGTTCACTGCATAATACATCCAGTTCCTGGACGCGTCCCGCAGCATAGGAACTCTTGCGGTACAGTTCCAGGTCGCACCATCCCGGATGGCACATGATCTCAAGATCCTTCCCCTTGTTCTCTTCCAGAACAGCGATCAGATTCTCTTTCGTAAAGGTGGGACCGTACAGTTTTCCGCAGAACTCAAACCGGTCGTTGTATCTTCTCAGGCACAGGCCGTATTCCTTCGCCAGATCCGTGGCGACTTTCAATGCCTGTTCCGTCGCGTCATGGACACTGTGATGGGAATCAAGATGCGTCGGTTTTCTTCCGAAAATACTGATAAAGCGTTCGATCTGTGCCTTCCATTCCTGATAGATCTCATTGTAATCAGGATCTTTTGTCCAGATCGTGGTCCTGCCGGTCCAGAACATGCCGTTTTCATCATGCAGTGTTTTGTTTTCTGTCAGCGGTTTGTCCAGCGTCAGGGTCAGATGAACCCCGATGCCCAGACCCGGATACTGACGGGACAGTTCTGCGGCATTCTCAATATAAGCAGAGTTTGTCAGCGCGGTCGTGGACCGCAGGATGCCGTCTCTGTATGCCTGGAAAATACCCAGGGTATTAGCCATCGTATAGCCGAGGTCATCTCCGTTCATGCAAAGTTTCATTTATCCGAGTTCCTTTCTGTTTGACGCACAGACCTTCGTGTACCGGCAGAACGGATCCTTCCGGGAAAGGTCTGAGTGTTTTGTAATTCAAGAGTGATCTCTTTCCTCAATATGCTTTATATTCCATAAATTCAACGAGGTCGCCGTCGTTGATCAGTTCCAGCATCATCAGTTCACCCGGTGCCAGATGGCCGATCAGGTTTCTCTGACCATCATTGGCGATCGGGATCTTGACGATCTGCAGTTCTCCCGAGTAATGGCGGTAGTTGTCATTGACTACCACAACACTTCCGACCGGGAATGTTTCACAGTCATAGTGCTTCGGCGGAATTGGTCTGTCCGCATTGACCATTCTTCCCATTCTGGAACGCCATATCCATTCGGAACTGTCGCCGTAGTCAGCCTGCGGGATCAGGTCAAACAGATTGCCGCGTTCGATCTCCGTGATATCCGGTTCGGGGATCACCTTCAGGCGCTTGCATTCCTTGAATCTGGAAAGGTCTGAACCATAGGCCTGCAGACGCTTGTAGATCGGGGAATCTTCGATCGGTCTGGCCGGTTTCATAATTTCCGCGATCGCCTGGAATTCAGCTTCCGATGCATAAGCGTTGCCGATCAGGATATCATCCACATCGCCTGTTGCCAGCATGATCCTTACCTGCAGGTCGATCGGCAGGCCGCGCATGCGCTCAACGGTCGGCAGGCCGTCCCTGGCATCCCATACACCATGGGTGTTTTCGTTGTTGGATGATACAAAGGCTGCCATGCGGTATCCGTAAGGTCTGAGTTTGCGGTTCGTCTCAAGGAAATTGTTCCACTTCAGTCCCGTGTAGCGCTGCGGATAGAAATTGTGGCAGACGAGCACACGGTCTTCAGGTACGCCGTGCTCTTTGAAGTACGCGATCTCTTTGGCGCCGGACGATGAAGCATTCATTTCCACCTGGATGCCGTAAGGATTCCGGGTCATGATGATGTCCTTTTCAACACCGTAAGATCCATCAAGACGGATGATATCGCAGCCGATCTCATGGAACAGCGATACGTTGTCGTATGACTGGCCGAGCTTTGTCAGGAACGATGTATTAACGTCAAGGGAAACACGCATTCCGCATTCATGTGCTGTTTTGATGAATTCCCTGAAGTAGTCAACGATCTCTTCATTTGTTCCCTCGACGGAGAACATGCTTGAAAAGACCCTGGTAAAGCCGTACTTTGCGGCCAGATGCAGATAGTCGCTGATCTCATTCATCGGACTCAGATCGGGATATACCGATACGCCGAATTCTGTCATGATGATTTTCCTCCTGTTACTGTTAACACCATTATAACAGTTAAGATTTTCCCTACGGGACTCTTTTGAAATACCGTGTGAATTATTCTTCCTGCCGGACATGTTTTCCGTTACAATACAGCTATGATCAAAGTAAAAACATATGAACAGCTGACAAAAGACGAGCTCTACAGAATGCTGAAAGCGCGGCAGGATGTTTTTGTTGTTGAGCAGAACTGCCCTTATCCGGATATTGACGAGACAGACCTCAGATCAACCTTTGTGATCCTGGAGGAAGATGACCGGCATCTGGCATCATGCCGTATTTTCCGCAAGGACAGCACGACCGTGCAGATCGGGAGAATGCTGACGACGTTAAGGTCAAAAGGATATGGCGCCCAGGTGCTGAATCAGGCCGTCAGGGCGGCATTTGAAACAGGTGCTGATACGATCTATATCGAAGCACAGACGTACGCTGTGGGCTTCTATGAACGCGAAGGATTCACGATCACCTCGGATGAATTCCTGGAGGACGGGATCCCTCATGTGTGCATGGAACTGCACTGTAAACGTACTGATATCTGATATGAATTCTGCTGACATGTCTGCTTTCTGCAGGCATGTTTTTTCATGGACAGGGTAATTGTCTCACAACAAAAAAGCAGGCATACACCTGCAGTTGTTGTTTCTCAGAAATAATTCAGCAGTTCTTTCAGTGCGTGTATCACTGTGATATCTGCACGGTGCGGCATATTCGGTTCCACGCAGAACCATACAGGCCTCATACCTGCCCTGTATGCCCCGAGGATGTCCCTTCCGTAAATATCGCCGACCATAACGGATTCTTCCGGTGTAACGTTCAGCAGCTTCATTGCATGCTCAAACAGGCGCACGTCCGGCTTTTTGAAGCCGATATCCTCTGATACCGCGATCGCATCAAACAGATCTTCCAGACCCGCGTTTCTCAGTTTCAGACGCTGGCCCTCACTCATTCCGTTCGACAGCATGCCGATCAGGTATCCCTTTTCCTTCAGCTTTGAAACAGTATCATATGCGTCGTCATATGCGCAGGAGTATTCCCACAGATGATCATCCCACCAGGCACTGAAATCATCGTACTTCAGATCAATGCCGTAGCGCTGCTTCAGCAGATCCTGTACATAGTATTTGTTTTCATTGCCTTTCTGATCCCATATCATGCAGTCCTGTATGATCGCTTCTTTCAGGACCGGATCATCGATCGAGCTGTTTTCATTCACTGCCCGCAGATAGAGCTGATACGCATAGACATCCCTGTTTCCAAGCGTGTAGTCGAAGTCGAAGAAAATTGCCTTGTATGTCATAGTCCCTCCTGCAAAAAAAGAGCAGTTCAGCTCTTTTATCAATACCTTGTGGCCAGCTGGATACCGTTCAGCTGCATGATCCAGGCATACATAACGGCGATCGCGATCACAGTCCAAACATATCTTGCTGCTTCGGGGATGGTATTATCCTTTTTCCAAAGCATATAAAGACCGACCGGCGGAATGAGAGCCGTCAGAAAATAGATGATCATATTTTCTTTTGTAATATTATTTACCAGGCGCTGGTTGCCAAGCATGGTAGCTTTTTTATCTCTGATACGGGGATCCTTCTCCACAGTCTGTTCAACAACAGCTGTTTCGTCCTGTACTGCTGTCTCCGCCTTTTTTACCTTTGCGCTTTTCAGTTTGTTGTTTTTAGCCATATTACCTCCGAAGCATCCGTGCACGTGTAATATCATCGCATATTAACGGTGTTTGTGCAAATGGCATCATTCCGAATGATCAGGATTCTCCCCTGATCTGTTTTCTGATATCTGACCTGTCGATGATATACTGCAGGTTTTTCTCATAATCACTGGAGAACACAAATGAATAAATGATATCCAGCACAAGTGACATCGCCGTTCTCGAACTGATCGAACCGATCTTCGGATGCGGTTCATTCACATTGACACGGATGATCTCATCCGCATACGGGATGATCGGATTGTTGCCGGGGCCTGTCAGCAGGATCACGTGCACATTTCCCGTCGCCAGCAGCTGCGCTGTCTGGATCAGTTCTGTGTGCCTTCCGTAGTAGCTGATGATCATGGCAAGTGAATCCGCTTCCTGCGTGGAGCTCTGCCGGAAATACAGACCGGGAACATCGGAAAGAGTTGCTTCGATCCCGATATTCATCAGTTTATACTGGAAATCGGCAGCCAGCAGGAATGATTCCACGAGTCCGTAAAGCGTGATCTTCTTTTTCTCACGGATCAGGTCCGCAACCTTTCTGAGCTGGTCAAGATCGACATAGGAATACGTATCAGTCAGTGCCTGGAAATTCAGCATTGTGATCTTATCTGCGATCGTTTTGTCACTGTCGCCAGACGAAAAAGGAATCGTTTCTTCGAGACGCTCAACATTTCCCCCGAATGTATTCATTTCCTTTGCCAGTGTCAGGCAAAGATCCTTATGTCCTGTAAACCCTAGTTTTTTGGAAAAACGGATGATCGTGGATTTACTGACATAAAGATGCCTGGAAACATCAATGATCGACATATCAATGAATTCTTCAGGATGACCCAGGATGAATTCAGCGATCTGTCTTTCCGAAGATGAGAATTTACTGATGTCTTTCAGTTTGTCTTTGATCAGCATATGATTTACCTCACAAGTAAGTCAAGTGTGCAGGAAAGAAGAAACCGGTGCCGGTTTCTCGGTTTGCCCGATTATACCAGCACCGGTTCAAAAGTCATTTATTCCGTTAGAATTACTCTTCTCCAGTCTGGGAGTTTGCAGCAATAATGAACGGTGTATACAGCAGTGTAGAAACAGCCAGGATGAGTACCTGAGTGAGTGCAGCACCAACTGATCCGCCTGTGTCAAGGAATGCAGCAATGATCGGAGGAGTTGTCCAAGGAGCGTTAACAACACCGCGTCCGCAGAATCCGATCTTTGTCAGGAAGTAACCGATCGTAGCGCCAAGTACAGGAGCCAGCAGGAACGGTACAGCGAACATCGGGTTCAGGACGATCGGGATACCGAACGTCATCGGTTCGTTGATGTTGAAGATTCCGCAAGGGATGGACAGCTTAGCGATCTGTCTGTAGTCTTCACGCTTGGAGAACAGCATGATAGCGAT
>JAFRJJ010000023.1 GCA_017432325.1 Solobacterium sp.
CATGATGACAATGAAGGAAATCATTCCTTTCCGGTGCTGCGACATTCCTAAGAAGCCAATGCCTATCAGTTTATATGCCGCATATGGCGAATATCACTACGGTATTTACAGCCTTATCAACTAAATCTTTGAAAAGAGCGATGATCAAAAAAAACATTCCATCTGTAAATGATTCAATAGAACTTATAAAAAAATGAATCCTCCTCAGGAAAAGAAGCAAATGCTTCTTTTTCTCATAAATAAAATCCCACTTTCAAGTAGATAGTACTTTATACATTTAAACTATCAACTTTAGTGGGATGATAAGATATAAAAATCAAGCAATAGTCATTCTTTAATAATTGAAACCCACGATTCATCAACAGTTAAATCATAGACAAATGCTATTTCATTATACTCTTTTCCTGCTAATTCAAATTTCTTTTCAGCGACTTTAATACCTCCTTTTGATTTATAAAAATTAATTGCATTTGTATTTTCTTTTATACACCATAGTCCCATTTTACTTTTATCATTTTGTAAAAATTCATTCACAACATAATTAAACATTTTCGTTCCTATACCAATTCCAACATATTGATTTTTTACATATAATCCACACAATTCACAATCTATATCTAAGTCTTTTGAAAATTTATTAGTTAAAGTATATTCTGAAAAAGCTACTATTTCATCATCGATTGTTGCAACTATCATCTTTCTTAGATTAAATTCATCTTCCATTCTTTTAATTCTTTTATCAATATTATTTCGCATCTTATCAAGATGATCTTGTGCAATTATTCCGTTATATGTTATATTCCAGCTATCGACATGCAACTTTGCTACCTCAGGAATGTCCACAATAGTTGCATCTCTGATTATTAATCTATCCAGATTCATTTCAATCACCTGAAACTATTATACCATAAAAAAAAGTAGCTTACTCATATCGGAGGCGTGGACATTGAGATGTCATTCCTGGCAATCAGCACACCCTGCTGGTTGGCTCTGGGAAATCCTCATGAACTGTATAAAGATATCAACGGAATGATGCTGCAGATGAACGGTCTGATCCCAATGGATGTCCATCAGAAGTCAGACCGTACAGCAGGAAAGGCACAGATGAAAGCCCTGCTGGAGAAAGGCGGCAATCTGCTGCTGTTTCCTGAAGGAACTCAAAACATCAGTGCAAATGCGCTGGTAGGTCACCTTTATGCAGGCGCGGTGGATCTGGCAATCACCTGCGGTGCTGAGATCGTACCGATCGCGATCTGCCGGAACAAAGATGATTATTACTTTATTCTGGGAGAAAACATCAGTTATGAGGGATGCTCTTATGATGACCGGTTCTCACTGACCGATGCACTTCGGAATCAGATTGCATCGCTGAAATGGGAGATCATTGAGCAGCTGCCGCCGCTCAAACGCAGTGAGATCCCGGATACAGCGTATGATGATTTTATTGAAAGCATCATCACGATGAATACGGAATATACGGTAACAGCAGAGGATATCCGTTCCGAAGAATTCCATCCAAAGGGCATTACTGATCCTTCTGACGCATTTGCGTATCTGGATTCGTTGATTCCATCTGAACAGAACGCGTTTTTATACAACAAGCGATTGACAGGATATCGCAGTTGATCTGCAGTTCCAAAATCATAAATATGATGCGCTTCATTGCGTTTCTTCTCGTAGCAGTTAAGGTATCAGCTGTTTAGCAAAAGGTGCCTGCCATTCTCAGGCTGACACCTTTTGTTGTTTACTGCAGAGTATTTAGTAATGAGTTCTCAGAACCTGTCGTTCGTCTGAACACTGATCCATTTTTCAGTCGTGAACTTCTCTACAACCCACTGATAGTTGAACCTGCCGACACCGGACATCTTTTCTCCACCGAACATGATATGCGGTTCATCGTTGATCGACTGGTCATTGACATGTGTCATGCCTGCTTCGATCCGTTTTGCCACTTCAATGCCGTGGTACAGGTCCTCCGTAAACACGCTTCCGCTGAGACCGTATTCCGTATCGTTTGCAACTTTGATTCCTTCTTCTTCATCTTTGACTTTGATCAGGCAGATGACCGGTCCGAATACCTCGTTGCAGCAGGCAGGCATATCGTTTGTGCAGTCTGTGAAGACCCATGGATAGATATAGTTCCCTTCTGTCTTACCTTCAAGAGCTACGGTAGCACCTGCTTTGATGGTCGCGTCTACGAATCCTTCGATGCTTCTGACCTGGTCCGGGCTGATGATCGGTCCGATGAATACTTCCGGATCATGCGGATCTCCGACCTTTACCTGTTTTACCGCTTCGATGAAGATCTTTGCGAATTCATCATATACAGGTTCTTCAATGATGATCCTGTTGAGTGCCATGCAGACCTGGCCCTGGTTGAAGAATGTTCCGAAGATCGCTGCCTTCGCCGCTTTGAGCAGATCGGCATTTTTCAGCACCAGCATGACATTGTTTCCACCGAGTTCCAGGGAAACATCCTTGATCATATTGCCGGCTGTTGAACCGATACGTTTGCCTACTTCGGTCGATCCGGTAAAGCTGATCAGGGATGGTACTTCATGTTCTACAAAGTAGTCGCCGATCTCGCTGCCTTTGCCTGCGATCGCATTGTAGACACCTTTCGGGAATCCTGCTTTTTCAAAGAATTTACCGATCAGGAATGCTGTGGCAGGCGTATCGCTTGCAGGTTTCAGAACGACTGTATTGCCGGTAGCTACTGCCGGTACGACAGAACGCATGGCAAGTACGAGCGGTACGTTCCAGGGAGCGATGACACCGATCACGCCTTTCGGGGATTTGAATGTGAAATTATGTTTTCCCGGAATATCCGAGGGTGCTGTCTGTCCGCGCATCATATAAGGGAATGCCATTGCCTGTTTGCAGATATTGATGCATGTTGAGATCTCGAATCCGACTTTCGGAGCGGTCGAGCCGCCTTCAGTGATCAGGACTTCAGCAACTTCTTCTGACATGTCCTCGATCGCTTTTGCCAGCTTTTCAAGCATTGCGGCTTTTTCACCGGGTGTGACTGCCGCCCAGAGAGGCTGGGCAGCTTTGGCTGCTGCATAAGCACGGTCTACATCTTCTTTTCCGGCAGCCCTGTAGGTATAGATCAGTTCATTGTTCATCGGGCATCTGTTTTCCATTGTTTTTGTACTGGTGCCTTCTGTCCACTCACCGTTGATGTACATTTTGTCATATGCCAACATATTCTTTTTTACCTCCTCATGCCAGCGTAAAAACGTGAAAAATGAATGATCGTCTGAATGAAACAGTTATTATGGTCTGTATAACCTTTACCTGTTTTTATTATAGAATATTTATTCAAAAGGTTCATCTAAGTTGATTGTAAAAGGACGATACAGACAATACCGGTCCCTCAGACATGAAAATACCCCGCCAGTCAGAGCCTGGCGGGGCGATGTTCATGATATGAAGCTGTTCCTGTCAGTTATTATTCTGACTTCCACAGACCGTGCAGGTTGCAGTATTCATATGCCGCAACGACTGAGTCACCTTCTGTCAGTGCGAATACAGCAACAGGTTTTTCACCCGGCTTCAGTGTCTTGCGCTGACGGCCTTCTTTTGTTTCGAGCATGATCCACTGGATGTAGTGTGCATCAAGCATCGGATGGTCAACGGAACCAACCGCAACAGTGACAGTCTGTCCGTCTACCGTGATGACAGGTACGTGCTTTTCACCTGCACCGTCGGATGTGTTAGGTTCGATCGGTTTCATTTCTTCTCCGCAGCATACGACGCGTACGCCGGAGTCGTAGAGATGGGCAATCATATTGCCGCAGTGTTCGCATTTGTAAAATAACATGGAAATGATCCTCCTTCCTGATCTTTGTCTGTTATTGTGCAGAACTTCCGAATGATCACTGTCCGTTTCCGGGACAGTGACCGGGATGTATTTCTTCTGCTTCTATCATACTGGATATTCGTCAATAATGACAGATGTTATCATCATGATCATGGCTGATGGCTTTCAATGAACCATTTATCCTTTTCCTGGTACAGGTTCCTTCTGTTGCCCTGGATCAGGCATACATAGCGCATCCCGCAGCCGCCGACCGGAGATGCCCTTCGTTCCCTGCTCAGCACCTTGTCTATTTTATATTTCTGACCGTTTTCCCAGATCAGATACATCGGAGTGATATCCCCAGTGCGTTTCTGCATCAGGATAACATCCACATATCGTTTATATAATTCCATCGCTCAGCTTCCTTCCCCGGAAATAACCAATCGGATATACAGTATGGTCTCCCTTCGGATTGAATTCTGTCAGCGGCCTGTCGATCAGCGTGCATGCCCTGCGTACGGAATAAAAGCCGTACTGGCTCCTGATCCGGTCCATTGCCGTATCGATCCGCAGCGCGTCATCATATGCCTCTTCGTCCGTAAATAATGACAGCTGCCGTTTTGAATGCCATGGATGAAGTTGTGAAACACTGACGCCGGCTGCCCTTAACGGAATGGAAAAGTCATATGACTCTTCGATCAGTTCCATCGCGATCTTCAGGATCTCCTCACTGACATTGGTGGGCTGCGGGATCTTCCGCTGTTTCCCGTACCAGTCAAGACCGCCCGATCTGGCGGAGACGGAGATCACGCTGCCTTCCATATCGTGGTCCTTCAGCCTGGAGGCGACCGCTTCACAGAGCACATACATGGCGGGACGCAGTTCATCCGCGTCGTTCACGTCATGGATCAGCGTCATGGCATTCCCGACAGACTTGACCGGCGTACGGAAAAATGTTTCCGCGACATTGCTGCGGTCCTCCCCGTTGGCAAACGCGGAGATCACTTCTCCCGCGATTCCCATGCTTTCCTTCAGCCACTGCACCGGATAGTTCGCAAGCTGTCCGATCGTATATACGCCCCGGGACCTGAGTTTCTTTTCCGTTGCGTGCCCGACATAAAGCAGATCCGATGCCGGCAGCGGCCAGACGATATCCTTGTAGTTGTCCCTTGTGATCACTGTCATGCCGCTCGGCTTTTTCAGGTCGCTTCCCAGTTTGGCAAACGCTTTGTTCCATGAGATTCCCACGGATACGGTCAGACCGAATTCCTGCAGGACTCTCTGCTGGATCCTGGCTGCGGTCATGCAGGGATCCCCGTAGATCAGCTGACTGCCTGTAAAGTCAAGCCATGCCTCGTCAAGTCCGAACGGTTCCACATGATCCGTATATTCCTGATACAGTTTCCTGATCTCACGCGAGTAATAAATGTAATCGTTGTAGGCAGGCGGTATGATCAGCAGATCGGGACATTTTTCACGTGCTTCCCGCAGGCTTTCCCCTGTTTTGATGCCTGCTTTTTTGGCAAGGTCATTCTTTGCCAGGATGATCCCATGACGTTTTTCTTCATGGCCTCCCACTGCCATCGGGACGAAGCGAAGCTCCGGATACTTCATTTCTTCGATCTGCGCATAGCAGTGATTGATGTCGATGTGAAATATGACCTTGTCTTCCATAACCGCCCCTGCAGGTCCATTATAGTCTTGGATGTCGCACAATTCAACATGATACGCAACGAATTTTTTTCTTCCTTGTAATATAGTAGCGTATTGAGTATAATGTGTTCATGGAACTGAAAGACTTGATTAAAGAATACAAAGAGCGTACCGGTGTCAACGACAGCGAGATCGCGCGCCGTGTCGGCGTCACCCGCTCAACTGCCTCCCGCTGGAGCAGCGGTCAGATCAGACATGTATCTTCCGATGTCATGGAACGGCTCAGTGAGATGATGGGCTACAATATCGAGCCCCTGCTGAAAGGAATGGAGATCAGCATCAGAATGCCTGTACTGGGCTTTGTCAAGGCGGGCTATGACCTGTTTGCCGAAGAGAATTACCTTGGTGAAGAAGACGCTTCCCTGGATGAACGCAAGAGCGGCGATTACTTCCTGAAGGTGACCGGTGACTCCATGAAAGGAGACGGCATCATGGACGGTTCGCTCGTCCTGGTCAAACAGACGAATACCGTGGAAAACGGAAAGATCGCTGTTGTCATGGTCGGGGATGAGGTGACCGTCAAGCGTGTCTACGTCAAGGACAAGGTCATGATCCTGGAGGCTTCCAACCCGGAAGTAGAGAACCGTTATTTCTCCGGTACGGAAGTACGGAACCTGCCGGTCAGGGTGATCGGCCGTGTTGTTCTCTGCAGGACGTATTTCTAGTTGCACTTCTCTGCATTTCTTCCTACAATAAATCGGAAAGGAACATCCGCCCCCGGCGGATGTTTAATTAACAGCTATGAAAACAAGTGAGTTTGATTATGAACTTCCTCAGGAGCTGATCGCGCAGACTCCGCTGAAGGACAGAACTGCCAGCAGGATGCTGGTGGTGCATAAAAACAAGGGAACATTCGAACACCGTCATTTCTCCGATATTACGGAATACTTCCATGCCGGCGATGTTCTCGTGCGCAACAATACAAGGGTCATTCCCGCCCGTCTGTTCGGTACAAAAGAGATCACGGGTGCGCATGTTGAAGTGCTCCTGCTGAAGCAGCTGGAGAACGATGTCTGGGAGTGCCTTGTAGGCAACGCGAAGACCGTCAAGATGGGAACCGTCGTTTCCTTCCACGACGGCCGTCTGAGAGCAGAGTGCGTCGGCATCGGTGACAAGGGCATCCGTCAGATGAAGATGCTGTATAACGGGATCTTCAATGAGATCCTGGATGAACTGGGCAATGTTCCCCTGCCCCCTTACATCAAGGAAAAGCTGGATGACAAGGAGCGTTACCAGACAGTCTACGCGAAGATCGAAGGCAGTGCGGCTGCTCCGACCGCAGGACTGCACTTTACGGATGAGACATTCGCGAAGCTGAAGGAAAAAGGCGTTGAGATCCTGGATGTGACGCTGCATGTCGGACTCGGTACATTCCGTCCGATGGACACGGATACCATTGAGGAACATGTCATGCATTCCGAGGTCTACCAGATGTCCGCAGAGACAGCGGAAGCCCTGAACCTTGCCAAGGCGGAAGGCAGAAGGATCATCGCTGTCGGCACGACCAGCGTGCGCACACTGGAGTCTGTATGGAACAGGTTCAGCAGGTTTGAGGCATGCACGGGTGAAACAGCACTGTTTATCTACCCGGGCTATGAGTGGCATACGATCGACTGCATGCTGACGAACTTCCATCTCCCCAAGTCAACGCTGATCATGATGATCTGTTCCTTTGCGGGAAAGGAACTCATTCTGAAAGCATATGAGGAGGCAGTCCGGGAGCGCTACCGCTTCTTCTCGTTCGGTGACTGCATGTTCATCACCAATGAATAAAGAAGAATATATTGCGTATCTCAAGGGCAGGAAGAGTTCCCATAAGGTGAACTATCACCTGGAATGCCTGAAGGAGATCAGAAAAATACAGCAGGAAGGACGGAAGCCTTCCCTGCTGCTGCACGCATGCTGCGGTGTATGCGCCTGCTGGCCGCTGGAATTCCTGCATGATCATTTTGACATCACGGTATACTTCAACAACTCG
Organism: Solobacterium sp.; assembly: GCA_017432325.1. Taxonomy (GTDB): domain Bacteria; phylum Bacillota_I; class Bacilli_A; order Erysipelotrichales; family Erysipelotrichaceae; genus Bulleidia. The sequence goes on from JAFRJJ010000023.1 coordinate 7,497, forward strand.
AATATCTGGCCTGCCGAAGAACATGACAAGCGTCTGAGCGAACTGCAGCGCTATATCCGTGAAAAGTTCGGGGACGATATCCGGGTCATCGTGACACCGTACGACAACGTTTCCTATACGCAGAAGCTGGAACCGATGAAGGATGATCCGGAGGGCTGGCAGAGATGTTTCTTCTGCTATGAAGAACGCATGAATGAAGCGTTCGCCTATGCGGACAGCCATGGCTATGATTACTTCACAACGGTCATGACCTTCTCGAGACAGAAGGACAGCCAGAAGATCAACGGGATCGGCATCGCCCTGGAAGCGAAATACGGGCACACGAAATATCTGCGCTCAGACTTCAAAAAAGGCGGAGGTCAGACACGCTCCGCCGAACTGGTTGATGAATACTGTATTTACCGCCAGGATTACTGCGGCTGTGTCTATTCCTACATGGACAGACATTCTGACGAACAGCAGGGCTGATTGCCCTGTTTTCTTATTTTTTCTTCAGATTCCCTTTGATCATGACGATCAGGTGCATCCTTACCCTTGCCGGCAGCAGATTTGATAAATTGCCGATCAGTCCGGGGATCAGGATGTCTTTTTTCGTATCACGGTGTTTGTACAGGTATCCTGCCGCCTGCTTAGCGCTCATATAGAACGGCGGTCTCACACCATTCGATTTTTTATAGAATTCCGTATCAACAGGACCAGGACAGTACGCCAGCACGCGCACGCCTGTACCGGCAGCCTCGTAGTTCATTGCCTGGGAATAGCGCATCACAAAGGCTTTGGAAGCGTAATACGAGGCAATGTAAGGTCCGGGCTGGAACGCACCGGTCGAAGCGATGTTGACGATCAGTCCCTTCTGAGCAGCGATCATGTCTTTGATAAACAGCTTGGACAATGACATGACTGCTGTATCGTTCAATGATACGAGCCGTTCATCCTGTTCGACCGGGATCTCCCAGCTGGTGCCGGCATATCCGGCTCCCGCATTGTTGATCACCTCATCCGGTTCATATCCCATTTCCTTCACAGCGTCATAGAGCTTCTGCGCGCTCCCCTGTTCTGAAAGGTCGATGGAGACTGTTTCTGTCGGTACTTGAAACTGCTTTGTCAGGATCTCTTTTGCCGTATCCAGTTTCTTCTGATTTCTTGCGGCCAAAATGATCGTCCACCCGTCTTCCGCATAGCATTTTGCCAGTTCGAAGCCGATCCCTTCACTTCCGCCTGTAATGAGTACTGTTTTCATACTGTCATTGTATTACAAAACAGCTCTGACATTCCGGAAATTAAAAGAAGCAGAATGGTTTTGCCAGACTGCTTCTCTTATCTGTTTACGGTTCAGCCTTTGTAGTCTTCGGGCAGGCTTTCCCATCTCTTCTTGAACACGAACGCAGCGCTCTTGGGCTGGCGGTCACGTGTGAAGATACCCTTCTTGTTGCCGTTCATGCGGATGATGCCTTCGGTCGTCTGGAAATCCGCAAAGTTCCAGACAAGTTCGCCTTTGATCCAGGGATAGCTGTCAAAGACTCTGTGTGTCATTTCAAGATATTCATCCTGGTATTCCTGGCTCCACATGACACTCGGAAGCTTGTGAAGTTCGCCGTTGGTATCAGCGCCGTATTCCGTGAAGATAAACGGTTTGTCGCCGCGGATCTTTGCCCATTCATCCATTTCCGCACGGAATGCTTTTTCGGCATTGACGATCCGCGGACCACCCATGACATACCAGCCATAGTATCTGTTCAGGGAAACGAAATCACTCAGATCCCAGCACTTGCAAAGTCCCGGTCTGGAATTCATGACCAGAGCGAATGTGCGGGGACGCTTCTGAGGGTCGAATTCAAGAGCCTTTGCGAATACCTGTTCGAAGTAAGGTCTTGCGCTTTCATGAATCGTTTCCGGTTCGTTGAGCAGTGACCACGCGATGACGCTCGGATGGTTCTTATCGCGGACGATCATGTCATGAACACAGCTGATGTGGTGTTCGAGCAGTTCCGGTGTTGTTTCCTTTTCGAACCATGTGACCTTCTGCTGCTGTCCTTTGGACGCGTCTACCGCGTTCATCAGGCTTTCAAACATGCCGACTGCCGGTACTTCATCGATGATGAGGAATCCTTCTTCGTCAGCCATGTAATACCATTCTTCCGCATACGGATAATGGCTTGTTCTGTAGCAGTTTGCGCCGATCCACTTCATGCATTCATAGTCACGCTGGGCAATGGCATAGTCCATTCCCTTTCCGCGGATGTCCGCGTCCTCGTGCTTGCCGAAGCCCTTCAGGTAGACTGGTTTGCCGTTGAGCAGGAGTTCCCCGCCTTTGACTTCGAATGTACGGATACCGATGCGGTCTTTGTATTCATCGACCAGTTTTCCGTCTTTGCACAGGCTGATCACGATCGTGTAGAGATTCGGCTTTCCGATCCCCCAGAGTTTCGGATCTATGACTTCCAGTGTACCGGTCCTGCCTTCTGCCTTCGCAGCGCAGTTTCCTTCATCATCGTGAAGGGAAACGCTGACGGTTCCGTTTCCTTCAGCTTCTACACTGTAGTCAACGAATGCCTTTCCTTCTTCCAGTCTGTAGACTGTGGAATAGTCTGTAACGGACTCCTTCGGGAGTGCCATCAGTTTGACCGGACGGTGAATGCCTGCGTAGTTGTAGAAGTCGAAGTAAGGCGCAGCGATCTTCTTGCCGTCAGACAGAACTTCTGTCGCTCCGCAGGGGATCATTGTCTGGGACAGCTCATTATTTGCCAGAACTGACAGTCTGTTGTTTTCGTTGAATTTTACATAAGCGGTAATATCTGCGTCGAACGGCAGGAAGCCGCCTACATGCTGAGCAACTTCTGTTCCGTTGATGAATACCCTTGCTTTATGTGTAACGCTTCCGAAGCGTACAGCGATCTTACGGTCTTTCCATTCTTCCGGAACAAGGAACTCTGTCTCATACCAGAAGTCTCCGCAGTATTCACGGCTGTCCTTGTCAGTGAAGATGTCGCAGAAGCTTGCGGGAACCGGCATGTTGACGGAGTTCTTCAGTCCGTTCATCCAGTTTTCTGCAGTGCCTTTTGATTCAAGATCAAACCTGAACTTCCACAGGCCGTCAAGAGAAACAGCGCGGCGTGTCGCTGTAACACGGGGATAAAGTAATGATGCAGTCATAGTTTCTCTCCTTTTTTAAATCAGTATGTATCCGTTTTCGTCTGCCTCTTTGGGCACTGCGATCATCCAGTCGATCAGGCCGAAGGCTACAGGGATCCCTGTCCAGCAGATTGCCAGATAGAACAGCCCTTTCACCCAGTGCCTGGCGTAGAACTGGTTGACACCGAGAACGGCAAGCAAACAAAGCCAGAGGTATGTTGTACGTTTGACGGGATTCAGAACAGTGTGTTCCTCTTTAAAAGTATAGTAGCCCTCACCCAGACGGGCAAACCATGTTTTGTCTTCGATGTTATACTGCCGCTTCAGATCAGACAGTTCTGATTCAAGCGCAAACAATTCCTTGACCTGCTCATCATTGAGCGGAGTCGTGTTCTTTCCCTTTTTCAGCGTCTTGTTCTTTTTTGCCATCTCACACCTCCGGCAGATCATTCATTAACCTTTTGCGTATTCAGCTTTGATCTCAGCGATACGTTCACGTACCTCTTCCATCTTCTCAGCTGTCAGAGGATAATACTTCATTGCGATAACATTGACGAGCAGACCGATCGATACGAGTCCGTACATCAGGAAGATGCCGACGATCTTCAGCTGCGGTGAGAACGGTGTGTTCAGGTCAGGCATGACTTCTTTGAAGCCGATCGCAGCCAGACACAGAGAAGCGATCATCGGTGCCAGTGAGGAAACGAGCTTGTCGATGAAGCTGAACAGTGTTCCCATCAGGCCGGGGACATACTTGCCGGAACGGTATGTTTCATAGTCAGCGCAGTCAGCAGTCATCGGAATAACGATGTTGGAAGATACCTGCTGGAAGCCGCCTGTTACGACTGTCAGTACAAACAGCGCGATCGTGAAGAATGAGAAGCCTGTGAAGCCTTCATAACCCGGCAGGTTCAGGGTTCTGGGATCACCGAACAGCCAGAGCAGGATCATCAGGAGGTTGCCGCACAGTGCGACCCAGCTGGAGATGACCATGGCTTTTCTCTGGCCGAACTTTGTCGCGATGATACCGAGTCCGACGAATGTGAACAGGATATTGCCGATCGTTGTATAGATGCTGAAGCCTCCGGAAAGAGCGTAGTTGCCGACAACGATACCGTACATGATCAGTGTGACAACAGATGTTCTTGCGGCAGAACCGAGCTTATCGGTCGATGCAGAGAGGACGAGCATCTGAATGGCTTTGTTGTTTTTGATGACATCAAAGTAGTCTTTGAATGTGATCATCTGGGGTTTGCCTGTGCCGAAATACTTTTCATTGTCCTTCGGCCAGATGGAGATGACAGCGATGCATGTGAAGATCGCGGAAGTGACCGCTACGATCAGCCACAGTTCATGGAAGAGTCCGATATCATTCTGGAATCCGCCGTATTTGGGTGCCAGATAGGAAGATACGAGAACCTGTCCGCCTGTGAAGAGGATCATATTGTAGACCGCATCGAAGATTGCAAATACAGGTCTCTGCTTCGGATCGTTTGTGACGCAGCTCTGTGCGGACTTTGTAACGACACACTGGAATGTATAGCCGATGTAATAAAGTGCATTGATCAGGAAGAACCATCCGATCCTTGCGCCGCCTTCCGGAATGCTCGGTGTCAGATGGAACATCAGGAAGCTGGTAACACACAGGATCAGGTTGCCGGCGACCATGAACGGTCTGTTTTTACCGAATTTGCCGTTTGTTCTGTCGACAACATAACCGATGAACGGATCGGTGACGCCGTCCCAGATCCTCATGATCATTGAGAAGCTTCCGGCCAGGACTACGCCGAGTCCTACCCATCCGGTGATATAGAATGCAATAAAGTTCATCATGAACAGATACAGGTTTGTTGCTGTGTTGTTTAATGCGTAGCCGCCGATTCTCCACAGCGGTACACGGTGGATGCCGTTTCCGACATCGTACTTGCTGTTTACAGTACTCATTTGGTTGTAACCCCTTTCACGAATTACCCTGTTTCTGCGCAGATTTTTCTACAGGTTTGATTCGTCTTTATATTAGTATTGGAGTTCAGTAAATAATAGGATACTTTTTATATATAATTGGACAATATTTCTGTTATGATGGTTTCATGAATAAAAACAAAGAATTTCTGTACAAGTTTACAGACGAATTTATGAGCAGCCTGTTCCTGAAGACGGAAAAGGTCTTTTTGCACGAAGAACTGCCTGATCAGTTTGATCTCGGGCTGAGATCCATGCTGGGGATCAGCCATTCCCGGACGCTTTCCGGCTTCACCGGGATCGATTTTGACGATCACAATGACAGGTGCATCTATTATCTGCAGGATGAATATGCGTGCTCCTATATCCTTCTGCCGCATATCATAGAGGACGATCCGATGGTACTCATCGGTCCGTATATCACCGCAGTGCCTCAGATCAGTGAGATCCGGAAAATGTTCCGCGGCAGCCGTATTTCAAATGAACAGATCGTTTCGCTGCTTCAGTACTACGGAACACTGCCCTGTATCAATGATGAAGGGATCCTGCATTCATTTATCGAGGTCCTCTCACGTTTTTTACAGGGTGATGAAGCGGACATCAGAAAGATCACCATTACATCAGCAGAACCAGAATATGGCCTGCCTGCTGAACAGGACCATGATCTGCAGATGAAGAACCTGGAAAAGAAATACCAGAATGAAGCTATTATGATGAAAATGATTGCAGACGGTGATGAAGCCGGTGCCAGAAAAGCCCTTAACAGGATCAACAGGTTTACCTTCGATGTCAGATCTTCTGACTCCATCCGTTCCAGGCAGTATTATATTGCGGTCATGAATACACTGTGCAGAAAAGCAGCAGAGCACGGAAATGTACACCCTTACTTCCTGGATGAACTTTCCCGGCAGATGTCAGTCAAAATACTGAAGACATATGATATGAAGGCGCTTGATCAGATAGCGGATGAAATGATCACTGAATACTGCAGGCTTGCTTTGAAATACAAGGTCAGCGGATATTCCCGCACCATTTCAGACGCCGTCAATTACATCAATGCCAGCCTGAACCATCAGGACCTGTCGCTTGCACTGGTGGCAGATGAATTATCTGTCAGCAGATCCTACCTTTCGGCACGCTTCAGTGAAGAAACGGGCATGACCATCACTGACTACATCACAAAAAGGCGCATTGAGAATGCGCAGGACCTCCTGGAAAATACATCGTTCCCGGTACAGGATATCGCGTCGCTGTCCGGATATGATGACCCGGCATACTTTACCCGTATATTCAAAAAGATGACCGGTATTTCACCGAGAGATTACCGGAAGAAAACTGCCATCAAACAGAAAGCCTGAGTAACACATCAACCTCAGGCTGTCACATTCATCAAAAAAAGAGCGATCGGAACGGTATTTATCGGCCCTTCGCTCTTTTGCTGTTTAAATGATACGGAATTACTGCTGTTCTTCAGCTTCCATCTGTGCAAGCTGTTCTTCGAGCAGTTCGATAACTTTGTTATTGGAACGGATCAGATCCACGACATCTCTCATTTCATCCATGGATGTGCCGTGTTCAACATAGTTGAAATATGCTTCGCCGACCCTTGTATAGGCTTTCTGTACAGCCCTGCGGTTCTTGCCGATCTGGGATCTGAGATCCATCTTTTTCTTTTCACGGTTGAGCGTTTCCGGCAGATCTTTTGCGCCTGAGTCGATCAGTCTGCTTGCTTTTTCCGTAACTTCGGTGAGACTCTTCACCAGTTCGTCGAGTGTCCTTCTTAATTCATCCATATGCTTGCCCCTTTCTGTTATTTCAGTATCTTCTTGATCATCTTCTTGATCTCTTCCAGGTCTGCTTCGGATTGTGCGACCAGGTCACAGATCCCTCCGACGATCATATCCGCATAATATTTTGTCTGTTCAATATCCAGTTTCTGCAGCTTCTTTCCTTCTTCCAGAAGATCCTGCAGCGCTTCTGAAGCTGTTTTTTTGGCTTCGTCCAGACTTCTTGAAGTCAGGATCGACAGGTCTATGTTATCTGTATCGCCGTGCAGGTTTACCCAGAGATTCCTGAATGAAACGATCGTGTTCTCAATGAACTGATCCATCCTGCCCTCAAAGTCATCGGAATTCATCGCCCGCTTGATCGTTCTGACAAAGTCCTGATTATAACGCTCTGATATCGCATCGATGACATCATCCTTGGAATTGAAGTAATAATAAAACAGTCCTTTTGCGACATCCATTTCCTTCACGATCGCGCTGATCGTCGTATCTACGATGCCGTTCTTTTTGAAGAGCTTTTCCGCCGCATCCACGAATTCCTGTTTTCTCTGCTCAATGTCCTGATTATTCGGCATGACTCCTCCTTCCGATTCCAATATACATTTTGACTGACCGCCAGTCAAGAAGAGAACGCCGATAAATGTGTTATACTTGTGGCATGCGTTTAATATGTCCGGTATGCGGGAGACCGCTGATCAGAATGGATCGTTCCGCTGTCTGTGAAAACAGGCATTCCTTTGATTATGCAAAAAGCGGATACCTGAACCTGCTGCTCAAAGCATCCGCTTCGACAGGCGATGACCGTGATATGGTCAATGCAAGAACTGCGTTTCTGAATACCGGCTCCTATGCGTTTCTGAGGGAAAAGCTGTGTACTTTGATACCGGATGAAGGGATCCTTGCAGACTTGGGATGCGGTGAGGGCTACTATACTTCTGCCTTCCTTTGCCCCGAGAAATACGGTTTTGACCTTTCCAAGGCAGCCCTGATCCATGCGGCAAACCATGATCCTTCCACACAGTATGTATTGTCATCGATCTTCCATCTGCCCCTGGCAGATCACACAGTAAAAACAGCAGTCACATGCTTTGCGCCTGCAGCGGTCGAAGAGATCGGCAGGATCCTGACAGATGACGGTTTCTTCATCCATGTCACACCCGGTCCGGATCATCTGTACGAGCTGAAAGAGATCCTGTATGAACAGGTCAGGCTCAATCCCGACAAAAAACTGTCAAAAGGCCTGACATACAGGGATACAGTTGTGATATCAAATACATTCCATGCGGATACCGACGCACTGATCAGTCTGTTCCGCATGACGCCATATGCATGGCGTACCGGAAAAGACGGTATCGACAAGCTGAAACAGGCCGGTGAAGCGGATATCACGGCACAGTTTCATATCCATATTTATACAAAATGATATATCAGGACATTCCCGTGTCTTCCGTGACAGGGAATGTCCTTTTTCATATGCGGGTGCATACAGAAAACACTTCTGCTTTCTATGCAGTCCTTGTTATTTAAACCATCTGAACAGTCCTTTGGGCTTTGCCTGTATCTCATTGCGGATCTGTCCGATCTGCCCTTCCACCTCTGCTCCGGCATCAGCTGCGCGCTCATACCAGTACAGCGCTGTTTCCAGATCTTTGGCAGCTTTCTCACCTTGCCAGTATACCCATCCAAGCGTGACCATGGAACCTGCGTCCCCCTGCTCAGCTGCCTGATGCAGCAGATCAAGCCCCTTCCGGATGTCCGGTCCAATACCGCTTCCGTACAGGTAGTGTGCACCAAGCTTACCCGATGCGATCAGGTGACCTCTTTCCGCAGCAAGACTCAGGTACTGCACTTCACGCGCAGAGTTAAACCCCAGTTCTCCCTTTTCCGAATACATTAACGACAGCCGGTAAGCAGCTTCGGCATGTCCTGCATCACACAGTTTCTGGAACCATTGTGCCGCAAGATGCGGATTCCTCGGTGTGCCCAGACCGTTCTGGTAACTGTTTGCGAGATTGAACATTGAGAGCGTATCTCCGGCTTCTGCCCCTTTCCTCGTCCATTCGAAGGCACTGGCATAGTTTGTACCGACACCTGTTCCGGTTCCGTACATAAAGCCAACATAGCCCATCGCTTCAGCATTTCCGAGTTCAGCCGCTCTGAGGTAATAACGGAAGCTTTTGAATACATCCTTCGGAGCATCGATGCCATCTGCATACACCCTGGCAAGATTCAGGGCTGCTGTGGCATCTCCGGCTTCAGCACCTTTTTCAAACCATCCAATACCCTGCTGCACATCCCTGAGGGCATCATCGCCTGTCATATAAATGATCGCGAGATCGTTGGCAACGCCGGAAATTCCGTTCTCATAGGCTTTGCTGTACCATTCGATCGCTTTGCGGCTGTCCTGCTGTACATAGATGCCGTTCATATACATTCTTCCGAGATTGCTCATCCCGTAGGGATTTCCCCCTTCGGCTGCTCTTGTATACAGTTCATACGCGGTCCTCAGATCTGCCGGTACCCCTTCACCGTGTTCATACATCATACCGAGATCATTTACCGCGTTTGTATTTCCTTTGTCAGCAGCTTCACGCAGCAGCTCTGCGGCTTTTCCGTTATCAGCGGAAACTCCGTAACCGCTTCTGTACATACCTGCCAGTCTGGCCAGAGCATCGGTATTTCCGCAGTCAGCTGCCTGACAGAAGTAATGGTATGCATTTTCCGGGTCGCCTGCTTCATAGCGGATGATGCCCAGTCTCAGCAGACGCGTTCCTTCATAATCATTTCCGTATCCTGCTTCCAGATAGTATTTCTCTGCCATGGAAAGATCTGCAGGACCGCCAAGACCTTCAAAATACAGGTCGGCGAGCATGATCATAGCCGGCAGGATCCCGTTTTCCGCTGCTTTCTGCAGATACTGGCGGGCAGTCGCAAAATTCTGCGGAACACCAATCCCGTTGCAGTACATTTTACCCAGCATCACAGGAGCCAGCGGATCCTCCTGCTCATCAGCTTCCTGGTAATATTCCAGTGCTGTCTGAAGATTCGCTTCTTTGCCGTCCATCAGACAGATCGTTGCATAGTTGACTGTGGCTATTCTTTTCTTGTCTTCCGGTGCTGTTTCACTGTCCATGACCTGTTCCAGGAAAGAAGCTGCTTTTGCCATATCACCGTTCACTGCATATACCTGTGCCATCAGGATCAGTGCTTCAAGGCATCCTGCTTCTGATGCTTTCAGGATCCAGTCACCTGCAGTATATGCATCAGGCTCATTGACTGCATGTGCCGCATACAGTTTGCCTGCCGCATACATCCCCGCCGCTTCTCCCAGTTCAGCAGCTCTCAGGCACAGCTTCAGGATCTTTTCACTGAACAGGCGGTAGTCTTCATCGTAAGACATTTCGCTTGTCGTATTGCGGAGCCTGTCTCCTTCCGGTTCAAATCCGATCTGAACTTTTTCCGGCTGATAAGCATCATAAACATAATAGTTATCAATATAGGCATCTTCGATCGAATAACAGTACAGCCGTTCGCCGATGAGTTTCTCAACAAGATACATCGGGAAAGCAGAACTGTCACTGTCTGCATATTCTTCTATATCGCTGTTTTCTGTCAGTACTTTTACAAACAATTCTTCTTCCTCAGCCAGCATGAATGTCTGCAGTCCCAGTGTCCATACATTTGACAGATCCTGCACTGTTTCACTGATGCCCGGAACAACTCCGTTGTCCGCAGGCATATTCATGCAGGCAAGTTTAAAGCGTGCAGCCGCCATGACATCGGGATAGTCTTCCCCTGTCATCAGGCATCTCTGCAGATAGTCGACCGCATTCAAACGGTTCTGCTGTTCTTGGTTTTCCTTTGCCAGCATGAGCAGTCCTTCCGCTCCGCTGTTTTCATACATCTTCACATGCATCTCTTCCGCTCTGGCAGGATCCTGTTCACAGCCGAATCCTTCCTGATAGCAGCTGATCAGCCTGGAATACGCTTCCCCGTCATGCAGGGACGCGGACATGTCTGCCGCATTGACATAATGCCTGAATGCCTCCAGCGCGTGTGCATCATGAGGGTCTTTTGCAAGGATACGGCGGCTGTCACCCATCACCAGCTGCAGACGGTACAGTACCATATTGTATCCCGGTACATCGTTCAGTTTTTCCGCGTTGTTTTTGGCAGCATCATAATATCTGAGTTTCTCCGCTATTCCCTGTTCACTCTGATCAGCGTACAGATCCGCCATGATGATAGCCGCAAACGGATCCCCGTCTGCCATGCGTTCCTGCAGCTGTCTGATCATCATCTTTTCGGTAATGCCGTTGTTGTAATCGAGCATCCACTGTTCAGCCTGCGTCATCCCTTCTGCAGGTGTCTGAACAGTTTCTTCAGGTTCCGGTCCTTCATTCAGGAAAGAACCCCAGTAGGACGCTTTCTCAGCGTCATAGTGTCCCGGATCCTGATAATAGTTATACAGAATGCGGGCAGAGTCCTGGGAACCATCGATCGCTTCTTCTTCGAGTAATGCAAGTTCGTTCAGACCGAGTACGGTCATGCTTTCATTATTTGTGTTCATGATCATTTTCCTTTCATTTGCCCATAAACTGTATGCATCCAGTGCTCTCAGGGTTCTTTTTTCGGAGCCTTACAAAATAACAGACTAAATATACTTCGTCAACAGTTTTTTGTGCTTTTCTGTAAAAAACCATTCATCTCTTCTATTTTACAATAATATCGGCAACGCAAAAACGGACGTTTGTCTGACAAAGGATCACAGTAAACGTCCGTCATTGCCCATCATGAATTTGTTTGTGTGACTGCAGAATCACTCAAGACCATACAGGACCTTGCTTTCCGGACTGAGTTCCCAGCCCTTCAGCAGTGATTTTCCGTATTCGATCAGTGATTCCGTGGTGTGTCTGGGGAAACTTCCGAATACATTAACAGAATTTTCATACTGCCTGACGATAAAGATATCCTGATCTTCCAGGTATCCGAAACAGTTAGGTACATATGCGAAGATCGCCCAGTCACCTTTATTGATCAGGTTCATGCGGTGATCGACATTGACTGCAAGGATATCGCCGTACTCATTCCATTCAAAATCATTTGTACTGTATACATTCTGTGAGAGCGGAATGGAATTGCAGAGCGAACTGTCATCAGTACGATAGCGGCGGATGACGCCATCCGATTCCAGTGTCAGGAAATACTGTCCGTCACGTGTGAAATAAGCACTGAACACTTCAGATGTCTCACCTGTGATCGTGAAGCGTTCATTTCCGTCACGGTCGGTAACAGTATAGGCATTCGGTGCTGTTCTGAATGCCAGATCATTTGTTTTCACACAGCAGACTACATCCAGTTCGTTGTATCCGCTCTGTTCTTCAGCCTGTGCAAACAGTTCATATAATCGTTTGGAGCACTTTACTACGGATTTGTTCCTGATATCTGCCCTGTATGCTTCTTTGGAAGCAGGTACCGCGACGTAAATGTTCTCCTGGTCGATCGCGTAATTGATCATAGATGTGACATTGCTGAAGGTACCAACCAGAGTCAGATCAGAAACGTTCATACCGGTATCCAGGGAACACGCCGAGATCTCTACCTGACCTTCTTCGGGGATCGAATACGCTATGCCGGACAGGTCGCCTGTGTCATCATCGGAAAAGATCGTATATATATGCAGGTCGTCTCTTTCCCATGTGACTGTTTCGTATTCCAGGCTGTCAACATTCAGGTTCAGCAGGCCGAACTTCTGATCACCTTTCCATGTCATTGTCAGTATGTTGTCATTGCTGCAGAAGGGATTATATTCGATCCGTTTGCTGTAATCACTGTTGTCTCCCGGCAGGATCAGATGGTCCAGTCTGCCGGACAGATCACCGTTCCCGATCAGCAGATGATTGTCATCTATAAATGCTGCGATATTGTTCCGGACATAAGAATCTTCTATATAGAAATCATCTTTCACACTGTCATCCTTCCAGTGTGTTTCATACTGTTTCCATGCAGGATCGGCTTTCTCAGCCGTGTAGCGGGTCACTGTAGAGGATGTCTTGCCCATTACCCATGCCGAATAAGCCGGATAGATGACTTTCCCGACACCTCCTTCAAATGCGTGATAACAAGTCCATTGGGAATAATCCTCATTGAAGTATCCGAATCCTCCGTCATATGTTGTATAGAAGACCCATCCCCTGGTCGTTTCCACATTGATCACCGGAGCCGTCAGTTCAGCCTGCGCGACCGGTACACCGGTCTCTGCTTCGAAGATATCGATATGATTGGAATAGGAATGGATGATGACAGGCACCTTGTGAACAGATTCCGAATACTTCAGCGTCGTTCCGTAATTCGTTACGCTAGAATCGTGTACGTTCTCCCAAAGAACGCTGTGTGAGTTTAAATCATATAACTGCAGATGATTCTTCACAGTCACATACAGGCCGAAATCACCAAGATTGCTGCCATGCGTTGTGGTTGAGTCTGCATAGCTGATGATCAGCTTATCCGGACCGGCAAACCTGCAGTCCATGTACATTTCCTGATATATGAATTCATCGATCATGTCCATCATTGAACCGTTCCTAAGATCCATGACTGCCACAGCTGTTACACCGAGAGATGAGCGTTCACCGTAAAGATTCAATGCAAGTTTCGTCCCATCCGGTGACAGACAGGAACCATAGGTCTGGTATGTCAGGGATTCAGGCAGTTCAGGAAGTTTGTGTGAAGCGATCAGATGTCCGTCCCTGGTATCGAATGTCAGTACCTTTGCGGATGTAACAGCTGCGAGGACTGTTTTATCTTCCGACATCAAAGGTGAGGAGATATAAGTCGAATAATCAGTGACATAGTCAGAGATCTTTTTCTGCCATTTCACATTCCCATCAGCTGTGTCCAGACATATAAAAGATTTTGAATCGGATATGATGAGTTCCTGGTTCTCATTGAAACCGATCAGATCGATTGAGCTTAGGGAAGTATCCCCTGTACTGTAAGTCCAGCTTGGTGAGACCGTTCCGGTATCCCAGCATGTCACAACATTCAGCTGCGATGCTGTGATCAGACGGGACTCATCTTCATTCACGGTAAAATCGTTGATCTTTTCACTGTGAGTAAATCTATCATACGGAGCAATGCCGAAGGTATCCTGAGGTGCCAGGTATGCGTTGACTGCCATGCCCAGGGCATATTCGGCATTTGATACAAGCGGCCGCTCATTCTGTTCTGATGGAAGTGCTTCGATTGCCAGACTGATCGCAGTAAACCTGTCTGAATTGTTCAGTGCGGATAATGATTCTGATGCCAGATAAGAAGACTGGTTTCGCAGCGATTTCTCATAGTTTGCCTTGATGGCCGCATTCCTGTTCAGCAGGACTCCGCTGAATCCCGCCATCACCAGCATGACCACAGTACTCAGTGTGAGCCACAGTCTTGTTTTATAGCGCTGTTCCCTTCTGTATAATTCATCGTACTGACAGCCCAGGAGTCCTGCGAACAGCCTGAGTTTTTCCCTGTTGAAGAGTTTTCTTCTCTGTACGGGATTGTCCGCAACAATGTTCGCGGCAAGCGGTTCAATCAGCTGTACGAGTTCCCCGTCTTTTGTACGGATATGTGTGAGCTGTTCCGGGAATGATTCATCCGGTTCCCCTGCCGCAAGAACTGCCAGGACATGATTCCTGTCATGGTGTTCCAGGAAGTAAGTGATCTCATTGGCTACCCAGACTGATTCCGGCGTGTCAGGCGTGCATATAACGATCAGGTATTCTGAATTATCCAGTGCCTCAAAGATGTTTTCGGTCAGGTTGTTGGATACAGGCAGTTCATCCTGGTCGCGGAATACCTTTCCGAGATTCTTCCTGCCGTCTTTCCGAAGACCTCTGGGGATCACGTAATGTTCGATCGCCTGATGCAGTTTAACAGCAACGCTCTTATCAAGCGGCTTATGGCGATAGCTGATGAATGCGATATATTTCTTTGACATAAGACACTCCGGGGTACACAAAAAAATCAGTTCGTATGTCCTTATTATAAAGAACTGCAGTACATATTTGCATCAGTTTGCCTGACGAGAACGACAAAAAAACACCCGGATCAGACTTTACCGGATGTCCTGTCAGATGTTATGACATCAGCCTGCAGAAGAATACTATCCTGTCTGAACAGACTCATTCCTGATCATATTGAAAATGACTGACATACATGATCTTCACGAGCTGCCTGAGCGGATCTTTTTCTTCTTCAGACAGCATCCTGTACTGATCGATCATCTCCTGATCTTTCGGATCCTGATCCATCAGCACAGTATTCCCGTATGTTTCCGTGCTCAGCAGCCGGTTGAGGTCTGCATTGAATACTCTTTGGTAACCGCAAAGTACATCAATACCCGGATAATTTTTTCCGCACTCATATCCGTAGATAGCAGATGGAGTCACATGCAGTTTTTCTGCGAGTTCTTTCATCGTCATTCCTGCGTTGATCCTGAGCTGTTTCAGCCTGGAGCCAAGTAGTACTGTGTTCATTTTGTTTTGCATTTTCCGCCTTTCATTAAAATGTTGCACTACCATTATATATATTTTTACATATTTGCACCATTTGTCCGAAACAGAAAAGAATGCCAGATATTTGCACTCTAAACAGAAGAGTGCTAAATTATATTAGCAGTTAATTATTAAGAGTGCTAAATACAGGAGGCTTGCATATGGCAAAGAAACAGTTTAAAGCGGAATCCAAACGTCTGCTGGAAATGATGATCAACTCCATCTATACAAATAAGGAGATCTTTTTAAGAGAGCTGATCTCCAACGCGTCTGACGCGCTGGATAAGAGATGGTATCTCACCCTGACAGACGACACACAGAAAGTCGACAAGGATGATCTGAAGATCCGTCTGACACGCGATGAACGTGAAAGAACACTTGTCATCGAAGATACCGGTATCGGTATGACAGACAAGGAAATGGAAAACAACCTCGGTACGATCGCGAGAAGCGGTTCCGCCGAATTCCGTCAGCAGCTTGAGGAAGGTGCTGAGAATATAGACATCATCGGTCAGTTCGGTGTCGGCTTCTACAGCGCGTTCATGGTCTCCTCGAAGATCGAAGTTGTATCACGCAAAGCAGGAACAGATGAAGCGTTCTGCTGGACAAGCACCGGCCAGGACGGATATACGATCACACCCTGCGAGAAAGAAACAGTCGGCACAAAGATCACATTATGGCTGAAGGAAGATACCGAAGATGAGAAGTATTCGGAATACCTGGAAGAATATACTCTGAAGAACCTCGTGAAAAAGTATTCCGACTATGTACGTTATCCGATCATTATGGAAGTATCCAAGAACATCCCCGATCCCAGTGATGAGAACAATGACATCATCACCCGGGAAGATGAAACACTGAACTCCATGGTACCGCTGTGGAAGAAGCAGAAGTCCGAGATCACGGATGAAGAATACAACGAATTCTACAAGTCCAAGTTCAATGACTGGCAGGATCCCCAGAAGGTCATCCACTACTCAGTCGAAGGCAACCTGTCCTATACTGCCCTGCTCTTCATCCCGGCAAAGGCACCATATGATTTCTACAACGCGGATTACAAATCAGGTCTGCAGCTGTATTCCAAAGGTGTATTCATCATGGATAAGGCAAAGGACCTTGTACCGGAATGCTTCAGATTCGTGACCGGTCTGATCGACAGCGATGACCTGAACCTGAACATTTCCCGAGAGATCCTCCAGCAGGACCGTCAGGTCAAGGCACTGGCTTCCTCAGTCGAAAAGAGGATCCAGAGAGCTCTGGAAGACATGCTGAAGAATGACCGTGAAGCATATGAGAAACTGTTCGATAACTTCGGTCTGAACATCAAGTATGATATCTACCGTTCCTTCGGCGCAAACAAAGAGAAGCTTCAGGATCTGCTGCTCTACCGTTCCAGCAAGGACGGAAGTTATGTCACCCTGAAGGAATACACTGAGCGTATGCCGGAAGATCAGAAGAACATCTACTTTGCAAGCGGTACGTCTGTAGAAGACATCGAAAAACTCCCTGCCCTGGAGAAAGTCAGGGACAAGGGATATGAGATCCTCTACTTCCTGGACGCAGTTGATGAATTCGTCATCTCCATGATGAATGACTACAATGAGAAACCGTTCCGTTCCGTATCCAAGGGCGACCTGGATCTCGACAGTGAAGAAGAGAAGAAGGAACGTGAAGAAAAGGCAGAAGAGAACAAGGATATGCTGACGATGATGAAGGAAGCTATCGGCAGCCGTGTCAGTGATGTCAGGATCTCTTCCCGTCTGAAGGATGACCCTGTTGTCCTGGTATCTGATGAAGGTATGTCCATTGAGATGGAAAAAGTACTCTCCCAGAACCCGGATAACCGCGGCATGATGAAAGCAGTCAAGATCCTTGAGATCAACCCTGACCACCCTGTATTTGAGACACTGAAGAAGGTCTATGAAACAGATCAGGACAAACTCAAGGAATATGCAGGTGTCCTGTATGACCAGGCGTGCCTGATCGAAGGTCTGCCGATCGATGATCCTGTCGAATACGCCAGAAAGATCACGGACCTGATGGTACAGGCCTCTAAGTAAGTAAAGCAATTATTGATGCACAGTTCAGTAAAAAGTGTTATCATACTGATTGTGCATATGGGGTTTTAGCTCAGCTGGGAGAGCGTCTGGTTCGCAATCAGAAGGTCAGGGGTTCGAATCCCCCAAGCTCCACCATACGTTTTTGAGGTCGATTTGACCTCTTTTTTTTTACTCCCGTGAACGGCATTTTTTATGCATAATTATGCTGTTTTTTTGATTTCCATGATCACAGGGTGTGGAACTGCATCGGCCTCTGCATGAGTCAGAAAACCGCACCAGACCGCACCAGAAACCGCACCAGCGCCAGTTTTTATGCAAGCCCATTTTACAGTCTTTTGGAATACAAAAAAAGCCCCCGAGGAGACTCTTTCATAATCACTTGTCTTTGTGCTTATAGTCCTTATAGCTTCTTCGTATTGCTTCGGAGGCAAAATTCATATAGCCACGTGCGCCATACAATAAGCCTATAGCAAAACATGTGCTTACTATCATCGATAATGAGTTGCCTTCACGGAACCCTTGCATAAACCATGAATAAATGACGAATGCCCCTCCGCCAAAGAAAAGTGCAAAGCATGTTGAAGTTACAAGAACTGTCATCACGTGCATCATTTCTGGAGAAGCCTTTCCCTTGCGTGGCTGCCACATGTAATTTCTTGGTTGTTTTTTCATATTATTTAAAAGAGCCGATAATGAGTAATGCCCAGAGCACAAATCCAAACTTTACCCATCCGTTGATTGGCTGTCTCCATGGTTCTACAAAATATCTGACAAGCCAATAGATCGTATAGAACGGGCAAAATGCAATGTACACAACTAACATAAACATTTTGAATATCAGGCCGAAAATGCCACCGATTGCTTTCTCGGTCAAGTAAGTTCCGTAACTCCGTGTGTAGTAAGTACGGCTGCCGTCGCGGTTTTTCCAGCTTGTCCTAACTCTAACACCCATATTTTTCTCCTATCACTGTGCTTCTATTTTGATAAATCCTCTGGAACGTCCTGTGCTGAGATCAATACCTGGTTTAAATTTGATACTCATTGTTCCAAATTCACTTTCTGTTATATGTTCATTTTGTACTAATTCGTCAAAATATGCATATATTTCGTCATCTGTCAATTCAGGATTAATTGTGATTGCAACATCATGAAATATGTCGCGCATTCCATTCATTCCAAGACTTGCTGTGTCAGCTGTCTCATTGATAATTACAACGATCTTATTAGTGCTGGTATTACACTGTAATTCACAGTAATATCCATAACTGTATGCAAAGTTTTTTACAAAACTATTTCCTTTTTTTATATCTGTAAAATCGCTTTGTGAGACGTTATTGTAATCAATGATGAATTGATTTACAACTTTGTTATATGCATACTCTGGTGTAGGTGTCGGTGTTGACATTGGCATTGGTTCTATAGTTTCTTCAAGTATAATAGCCTCTGTTGCTGTTGGTGTAGGTGATGCATCGTTCTTTTGGGAACTACTGCATGCGCTAATATTTACTGCCAATATCATGCAGAATAGTAAATAAATGAGTTTATTTATCATAATATAAGCCATCCTCTTCTAGCATTTTCAAAAGAACATATCTTGTCGCAGTTGCGTCTGCTGCTGCATGGTGCGCCTTTTCTGGCCAAGTGTAGCCTAAATGTGATGCTGCGTTTTTTAGTTTCCAACGTCTCTCGCGGCTTCCTGTGGTTTTGACCATATAGTCAGTATACATATCCATCACGTCGATTTCCGGTCCATTGTATGTGATGCCAGCTTCTCGCAAAAAGCTCATATCGAACTCTGTGTTATAACCAATGACCGCGGTTGCTTGGTCAAAAATCTGTTGAACTTCCAAATGATAGTCTTCGAACGGCTTTTCGTTTTTTACCATTTCGTATGTGATCCCGTTGATCTCTTCTGCTGCTGTCCACTTCTTGCGACGCTCGGGTTTCAACATATGGTCAAACAAAACATCCCCAGAGCTACTGATGATTGCCAAAGACAGCATTTCATCTTGTGTTTCCGGATGCAACCCTGTTGTTTCCGTATCAATGAAAATGGCCCGTTCAAGCAACTTTTCCCATTTTGCTTGATTAGCCTGTCGATTTCTTTCGCGGCGCTCTGCCTCCTCAGCTTTGCGTTTTTGCCATTCCAATTCCTGGCGTTCTTTCTCAAGACGCTCCTGTTCTTCCTTTTCTGCTGCCAGCTGTGCTTTAGTTTTGATCTTCCCTGAATACCAGAAAATGACCCCACCAAATATGACTCCGATTGCCCCCATGACAGGTTGTGCGAGCATCAATAACAGTGACATTCCAATCAATAAAGCGCTTAATATTCGCAAAAAGATTTTCATACGCTCCACCTCTGTTTGACACCATTATATGCAGATTAGTGGTACAAAAAAAAGCCCCAAGAAGCGTCCCTCTTGAGGCTTTGTGCGTACGCAACGGAGAGGCAGGCATGTAGCCACAATGGCCGGTCTACCCCGTCGATCTATATTATTATATCATTCTTTGCCCTTTACGGTCTGAACGCCAAAATAGAAAGCGATCACGGTCGTAAATACTGTCATGAACTGTTCTGCTTCGATAGTGCCTGTGATGCTCAAATATGCGAAGCAAGCTGCCATCAAGAGCGTTACCAGGCTTTTTACGGTGAGCAGCCGATCCACTACGTTGTTGGCAGCGTCTGCTCCGGTCTCTCTTTCTGCTGTGGTAAGGCGGCCTTCTATGGCTTCTCTTACCTGCTTTGCAGGAATAGTTACAGTAGCTGGAGCGGCAGTCACAGTGACCTGTTCAGCCTCTTTCTGGGCGTCTTGTGCATCATCTGGTGCAATATATGTAGTTTCGATTGATTGATTAACAGTTGCCATATTATACCCTCCTGATTGGCTTTTTTGCCAGGTCTTCGTGAATTCGGTCCCCTGTGTGGTTGAAACCAAGTAAGTGATATGCTGCATGCAAACTTTCCATTTCCTCAGCTATATCTGCGGGGATTTCTTCTTCATTCCTGTAAATTTCATATATATCAAACATTTCATGTCGCAGCAAAGCTCCAAGAGCTTCACGCTCTGCAGAATTCTTTTTTCTTCCGGTGATCCAATAATCCAGCAGTTTAATCACAACCGACCAAAGACCGGAGCTTGCCAGCACAGCCAGAAGTATCTTTTCATCCATGCTGTTATATCCCCTTTTCTAAGGCCGTTACAGCCTGCTTGAGACTCTCTTTCGTCTCTGTGATCAAGTCTTTATAGCTATTAAGCTCAGTGTTCAAAGCGGCTAATTTGGCCTCCAAATCAGCAATTTTTGCTGTTTCATCATCCGGCTTTTCCAGCTCAGAGCCGTCTTTCTTTTTGTAGAATATCAGACAGTTTGCCACTTTTCTCTTTTCGTTTGTGGCATAAATCGTCTCATATCCGACCTGCATAGTAGAACTTCCGCCGCTGTCCAGCAGGATCACATCCTGTAGGCCGTTGATTGAATTAATTGCCCAGGTTGTGAAGTCTGCTGCCGTAAGCTTTCCTGTACACATGCAGAAAGCATATCTGTCTTTAGTGCGTAATAGTGCGCTTTGTGTTACTGGAGTATTCTTGCGTCCGGCAGTAGCAGGGCTTTCGTACCATACTCGCTTTCCGTGTCTGAATGTAATGAGCGCTGGGCTGAATGCTGTTTTTACAGCATCTTTGCCGTATGGCCACTGCACATCCAGACCAACGTCCGTGCTGCCATCTTTGAGCTCTGTAAACCACCAGAAAGCGTTCTGACGCGGGATCTCCCATTCTTCACCGAAACCGACGCGGATGCCTAAGTGCTGTCCTGAGCTCATAATAAAAAAGGAACAGTTTATCTTCCCGTATATTACTATGTCATCACGGTCCATATCGGGTACCAGCTGCACGGAAACTTCCGGCTTTTTGCCGTCTTCATGTGCAGACAGCAACCCAAGCTCAGTACCTTCAGGCTGCCCGAAAACTATGATATTCTGGCCTTTATAAGCCGTCTGGTACTTCTTATTTGCTTCAATAGTAAACATATCGTGTTCGTATCCTTTCCAGCGTAAAGCACCCAAAATGCCGTTATAGCTGATTGCTTTGAGGCAGAACTCGCGGTTTGCGGTTCCTTGCCTTTGTCCAAAAAACTGTCCTTTATAGAACATTGAAATGTGGCTCTGTGGGCAGTTTGCTCTCGTTGGATCAATGGACCATATTACCCAGTCACCGTCCTGGAACTTACTTGTATCGGTAATAAAGCTAAATTCAGCAGCGTGCTCATGCCGATATGTCCAGTACCCAGCAGCCCAATTCGTCTTAGTGGGGTAGCAGTATCCGAGGCACTCAAGGCACCAAAGCTTAAAGCCATATACGCACTGAACGCCCAAACTGGCCGATTCTGCATATGCCTTTCCGTTGTATTTTTTGTAGAATTCATCAGGTGATAACATGCCACCCTCCTTTATAAAGGCAAAGAGAGGCCTTTTTAGCCTCTCTGCCAAAGTTCCTTATTATGTAGTGCCTCAGCCAGCTGCTGTCGTGTCCACGCCATATCGGGTGAGAATCGCAGCGACTTCCGGATTCTTCAGAATCTTTTTCTTTTGGCCTTTTGCAAGGGCGTCGAAAATCGTCTGAAGTGCATTCTTTGTCCTGGTCTTGTATTTGCCAACTGAATTATCAAGTTCAGCTTTGTTCATTATCGATCACCCCCAAATCCTTTAAAGCAGCATAGAGATCTCGCGTGCTTGCCTCGTCACTCTGATCTGTGCGCTTCTCGCTGCTTTCCTGGTATGTACGGTGCTGGTCCTCCGGATCATATGCTTCATCGTAAACCAGTCCCGTACCGTCCTGAATGAGCCTGTATCCTGTATCAGAGTATGTATGAACGAATCCGTCCTTCACTTCTGTGATTATCATTTATGCCTCCTATGCCAGCTCGCTTACCGGCTTGATCTGAGCAGCAAATGTAGCCCAATTAGTCGCAGCTTTATATGCACTTACTAAGGCATCAGGCACATAGATATATCCGGCACCGGCAGCAATCGGCGTTCCGTCAAAAGCATTAACGTTAGCGAGGCTTGGCACTGTAGTGCCGCCCATCACCAGCTGTGTCAGTGACGTGCAACCGGCAAAAACCTGCGCTGCAATAGAAGTTCCGCCAAGCTTAACACGTGCCAGTGCTGTATCCTGGTGGAATGCACGATATGATACAGTAGTAGCGCCCTCAAATTCTGCTGTTTCAAGTGCGGTATCGTACGCAAAAGTGTACTGCCCAATTGTGGTGACTGCCGGCAAAACAACACTCACTAAGCCTGTGCAGTACCAGAATACATACTGAGAAAGGTTCTGCAGCACAGGAAACATTGCTGCAGTCAGTGTGGTCAGCTCTGTACAATATTCAAAACTGTATCCCCAAAGCGTATCTGCTACTGGGAAGTACAGATCAGATACCAGTGAATGAGAGAAAGCATAGATGCCTACTCTCGCCGCATTTAATGCGGCAAAACGGCCGATTTTTGCATTATAGAATGTGTAGTCTTTAACGCCTGGTGCACTAGTTTCGATGTCATATGTCCTGTTATTCTGTAGGATTCTGCTGAGCAGTGCGTCCGGCTCCTCATCTGGCAGTGAATTGATTTCAGTTACCATCTGTGCGGGAGTAAGTGCTGCGCTTCTGCCTGTTTTGGACCTGATTGCATTTGCAATTGCAGTCAAAGCTGTATCAAGGATTTTGTAATATGCCATACGCCCTCCTTAGAAGCTAACTGTTGCAGCATCGGTCATTTTGTCATAAACCAGATCAGCAATTTCCGTTTTATCCGCACTAGTCAAAATATATGCGTCGCCTTTTGGCCCGGTTGGTCCAGTCGGTCCGACCGGCCCGCAGGGACCGACCGCACCGGTGTCCCCAGTGTCGCCCTTCTCGCCCTGAGGTCCTGTTGCACCAGTTTCCCCATCGTAGATCTCCACTGTGGATGTAGTTCCGTCTGCGTGTGTAATTGTAACTATGATCCGGTCATCTTCTCTCACCGCAGTGATCTCTGGAGAAGGAATGCCCAGTTCTGCAGAAGTACGATTGCCTTCTAAGGTAATCCCATTGATCTGCGGCTTGTTTTCCAGCAAATCATAGTCGTTCCTGACGGTGCTGTATAAAGTACCAAATTTTGCAAAAAAAGATGCCATTAGATAACGTCCTCCTTCATAACTGGTAAGAACTTCAACGGTTCTTTCTGACTCGCCAGGGATGTTCCATCAGCCATCTTCAGGCGTACCTGGATCCAACCTGTGATCAAAGAATTAAACGCAAGCGTTTCTTCCTGCGTCATATCAAAAGACAGGAAGTTATCTGTAATCGTGAGATCTGACAGCTGCTTTTCTAATTCATTGCCGTCCTGGTTCATAGTGACGTATGCCGCCGCAATGTTTTCGGGCTCAATTTCCAAAGGAAGCTCGATACATATAGTGGGCGTTGTTCCTCGTCTGATTTCCATGTATCCTCCTTATGATGCCGCCGGTGTGTATGGCGATCCATTGATGATCAGTCCTGCTGGTGCAGTGATCACTACGGTGCCGTCTGCCTTGACTTTGACAAGTGCTCCGGTTGATCCGATAAAGTCGGTAGCTTCGAGCGTAGCCTCTGCTGGATCGGAATTAGTTCCTGACCAGGTTTTAGCTTCTACTCTGGCGTTTTGCGTGATCCGTGACCCGCTGTAGCGCTCGCCGTACATCTGACTGCTAGAATACCCCGCGCTGCCTCCAGATAACTTGGAAGATGCCACGCCTCTTGTCTCACCGGATGCAGTCTGTCCTGCTTTAGCTATGACTGTGTCGTCTGTAGACTCGAGCCGGATCCTTCCTTCGCCGCTGATTTTCAAGCCAGTGTCAGACGTCCCGTTTTCAAGACTCTGCTGACTACCAGATGCACCAAAAGTAATCGGCTGGATCTCTCCAGCAGCAGCGGCGTCTATGACGTCCTGCAAAGTAATACCGCTGCCTGATCCTGACTGCTCGAGCGTCGTAACCCGACTGTCCAGTGATGCGATTTCTTTTGCGGTCTGAGCCGTTCCTGCTGCTTTCTGGAGTGCTGCTTTTACGCTGTAGTACTCGACTTCTCCAAAATCAATCTTTTTAACTTTGCCGGTCTGGCAATCGAACGTATATGATTTTACTTCCATCGGTTTTGATACCAGCGGGTGCTGAACCTGAATCAGATCTCCTGCTGTCCAGGTGCCGGTAGCGATGCCAGTTACTGTGACCTGTTCTGTGGAGCTTATGTGCTCAGTGGCCCATGCTTCAGCCAGCTGCTGCAAAATAGCCTGGCGCTCAG
Organism: Solobacterium sp.; assembly: GCA_017432325.1. Lineage (GTDB taxonomy): Bacteria > Bacillota_I > Bacilli_A > Erysipelotrichales > Erysipelotrichaceae > Bulleidia. The sequence goes on from JAFRJJ010000023.1 coordinate 32,289, forward strand.
CCTCTGTGTACGCTGTGCCGTTGCTGTCTTCCGTGGGCACATCGAACTCTTTTGCCATGCAGCGAGTTACGGTTCCGCCGGTCTCAATATAGCCTGGAGAGGCCAGTCTGAGGCCATCTGACGTATAAGGATACAGTCTCGAGCAGATCTCCTCTCCGTCATAATCGACCCTCAAAGACTGTATATCGCGACCATATATGAGATCACCTTGTACCGCTTTTTCTCTTGGATCTATCGGGATCATCAGGCGGCCAAGCGGCCTCCATTCGATGCCGAAAAGGTCTTCGCAGTCGCATATGACGTCCAAAAGAGTGTCTCCCGGTTTGTATGTTTTTGAAGCGGTACCAGTAATGCTGGAAGGTCTGTTGACCATAATAAAGGAATTCGCATCACTTAGTAAGTTTGCATTCGCGCGCGCAAAAAGGTAAAAGCTGCCGAAGTCCTGCTCAGTTAGCACAAGATCACCGGTGGTAGCCAGCGGCCAGTACTGAGCGTCATATACGACATGATCTGCTCTGAAGGCCAGGCTGCCGTTTTTAACTGTAGTAGTCTTGATGCGAAATTGCTGTGTAACACTGTTCTTAGTTTGAAGTGCGATGATCATTCCAGGAGACGGCTGTGCTGCAATCTCTTCATCTGTCCGTTCAGCTTCATAAAAGGCGGACTCGATCTCCGCCTCGATATACCATCCATCCCTGATGGATTTTCCGTGAAATTCGGTGCATTTCCTGGTTTCTATAGTGCGAATGAATTTGCCTGTTTGATCACATAACTTTATCATTAGAACCACCTGTCTTTCCGTCCGATGCTGATATCTGTGATGCTGCCGGTCACTGTAATCTCATTTGATCCAGGATTAAGCGTCGGGTATCTCCAGCCGAGGTTTGCGATGCCGGTTGGTGTGAGCGTCTTGGATTTGCTGTCAATTATAAGAGTTACTTCTGTGTCTCCGGCTGTAATCTGTACGCTGGTCCCGTTTATGCTCAGTGTGATAGTGCCCGTCCCGGTAATGCTTATAATCGGAACACTTGCCACTGTGCCGGTGTTTGTTACTGTATAGGTACCTGCTGCGCTACCGATGCTGGTCAGTTCGTCGCTTTCCGGGTACCAAAAAGGTTCGAAGATAACTGACAGTGTGAATGCTTCCATCTCTGTTCCGATCCGCTGGAAGTCGATCTGGCCCAGGATGAACGCTCTGCGCTTTCTGCCATTGAAGATAAAGTCGCCTGTACCGTGAAGCCATCTGCGAACTGCGTCTCTGTTAGCAGAATCTCTTAATGTGCACTTGATATCCATCAAAACGTTTTTAAGATTTTGTATCTCAATCACGGCTCCATCGCGCCCTGGGATGTCGATTTCTTCAAATGAAATAGCCGGTGTGCTGTCCAAAAATTCATCTTGCATCAGCACTCCGAGCGTCTCAGAGGAGACGTTATTGAACGTGAAATATTCCATGTTTTATGCCTCCTCTTACCTCAGAGCAGCCGTCAGAAGGCTGTTAAATACCTCGCCGACTTTCTCATTGTCGATATAAACGCCCGGCTTGTAGCGACTTAATACCGCCATGATAGCGGCATATACTGCCTGCTGCATAGTGCTTCCAAGTGCTGCGGTCTGCTCCGAATTTGCACTTCGAATATAGTCCATAAGTGTACTGATTGGAGCTACTGCTTCCGGGCCAGCCTCTCCGCCTGCCATCAGGGTACTGCCGTTGGTACCAAAGACGGTCGGATGTTGTAAGATGCCGCCGTCTGCAAACCAGTCAATGCCAATTGTCGGCAAACCGCCGGATTTTATCCAATCGATGGGATTTAAACTTCCGGCTAATGTGAAGTGTGGTGCTTTAATACCTGAGATCAGTTCTTTTATGGCGCCTGGAATGCAGGTGATCTTGTCGATCAGGTTGCTGATAAAGTCTCCGATTCCGGTGAATATACCAGCCCAAAAGTCGTACATCGCCTTGCCGGTCTCCATAAACCAGCTGATTATACCATCAACCAGATCTCTGAAACCTTCGCAATGCTGGTACAGAGTGACCAGAGCGGCGATGATAGCTCCGATAATGATCACGGGGGCTGCTGGACCGGTCAACAGAGATCCAATTCCTGTGATCATGTTTCCCATCAGAGAGCCCTGTTCTGTCATCTTCGCCATAACCTTCATGGCACTTGATATACCTCCGGTAAAGCCCTGAATCGCTTTAAAAGCCGGTCCAACTGATGCAGCGAGAAGTGCAATCTTTACGATGGCCTCTTGTGTTTCCGGGTTCAGTTCCGTCCATGCTGCCGTGAGATCTCGAATAATCGGTAATCCCGTATCGATCAGAGATTGAATAAGTGGCATGATAGCCTCGCCGACTTCCGCACCTGCGATTTTGATTTGATTCATCATTACAGCAAGCTGATCTGTCGGATCCTGTAAGGCTTCGTATGTAGTCTCCAGGGTGCCGAGAGTGCTGTTTAAATCGCTGACTCCAGCCTGGAAATCAAAGATGGAAATGCTGCCGTTTTGAAAAGCGCTATATAGTGTCGGTCCTGCTTTTGAACCGAAGAGGTCTATAGCTGCTGTCGAATCTTCAAATGCCTCTGCTAATGAATCTGAGAAGGAAATGCCGTCTTTTAAGCTGTTTGCGAAGCCTTTCTTCATGCCTGCAAGTACGTCCGATGTCTCAATTCCTGACTTTTCCATCCTTGCCAAAAAAGTCACTGCATCAGCAGCTCCAAAGCCCATCTCACGCAGCGTCGCCGCGTTGCTGAGCATCTGAGAACCCAATGTATCCATAGAGACGCCGCTTGCCTGTCCTGCTGCTGTCATAGCATCCAGGAGCGCTGGAACGTCCTCTATCGTGAGGCTGTATGCCTCCAGCAACTTTTGCGTGGTGTCAATCGATCCGTTGAGATCTGTATCATTTACATTGGCAAATTTGATGAAAATAGAACTCAAATTCTCAAGTTCTTTGCCTGTGCTGCCAAATCGGGTGTTGACTTCTCCGACCGCTGTAGCAGCAGCCTCAAAGCTTGTCGGGATGGTCGTTGCGATCGTTTTTGCGACGTCCGAGAAGCCATCCAGAGCGTCTCCTGTGGCGCCTGTTTTTTTGAGTATGATGTCCATCGCATCGTCCACTTCCGTCCAAGCTGCCATACTTGCAGTTTTTACTGCTGTGATCGGAGCTGTCACTCCGGCAGTGAGCACATTGCCAATCTTGCCGGCTTTATCCGATACCTTATCGAGCTTGTCTGACCAGTCCTCAAGCTGCTGAGAACCGCTTTTAATCTTCTTCTGCGCTGATTCGACTTCCGCTGCATATTTCTCCATTGCGATTTTTGCGGTTGTCAGAGAAGCTTCCTGGGCCTTGATCTGGGCATTGTATTTATTCTCCTGATCTACCAGCTTAGAAAGCTCCTTTTCGCTTTTCTCGAGCTCTTTCTGCTTTGCTTCGATGGCCTTTGTATCCTGCTGCTCTGCAGTGAGGAGATCACCGAGCTCTCTGCGCAGCTGCTCTGTGGACTTCCTTTTAGCGTCCAGGGCTTTTGAATTCTCCTCTTCTTTGGTTTTTAGCTCTGTGAGCTGCTTGCCGAGAAGCGTGACTTTGTCTCCGTAGGTTTCCATCTGCTTACGGGAAAAATCCATCTTATCAGTAAGCTTCTGGAGGCCTGTCGTGGTATCTGTATATGCCTGAGTGGTCTTTTTAAACTGATTTTGATTTTCTTTTAATTCGCTGGAGACGTTTTTCAGACTCTTTTGAAAATCTGTCGTTCCGTCTGCTGCAAAGACTAAACCAACGCGCTTTAACTCGTCTGCCATAATGCCTCCCTTTCTTTACTTTTTGCCATATTTTATAAATTGTGTAATAATAATGGTCATGTATAAGGACCGCTTCGAATCCATTTTTTGGCAGACTGTCCATATGATGGAACGCCAAAAACTGACAAAACAGGAAGCCTGTGATGTGCTTCTGACGCTGCTCGTAGTGTCAGTTCCAGAAAAAGATTTTAAGCAAATTTTGGTACTGCTCGGCCCTGAATATACGCAGAACTGGCAGTCATGGCTCAGTGACTCATAGCAGCCTGCGATGTGCTGCTGGATCAGTCGGGATGTACTGAACAGAACCTTTTTCAAGTCTGAAATATGTCTCTGCTACTTCATTAAAAAAGATGGGATCTGAAGCCCAGAATTCCTGCTCTGAGTAGCCCATCTTCCGTGCTAATACCATGTACTCTGCCCAGTCTATATCGAGCTCACGTACTGACGCATTGCCTGCTTTGCGTCCTGTTTTTTTTTGAAAGCTTCAAGGCGCTCTCTAAAGTCGTCAAAGACTGCCTGCACCTCTTCGATGTCGATTGGGCATAGTACCAGAGCCTCCTGGAAGGTCACTGTGCGTCCATTGCTGCATAAAAGCACATAGAGCATACGCGCTGCGATTTCCAAAGCATCATCTTCATCCGGGTCGCCCTCTTCTGGAATGAAAGCCTTAACACCGCTTTTCCGCATATAATATAATGTTGCGAAATTAACCTTCGCGCTGACAGTCGTGCCGTCTGTGAGATGTAAGATTTTTTCATCAATCATAATGATCTTTCCTTTTATTTAGTGGTCATGTGTGCTGGAGCGATCCCCAGCTTTTCGTGATAAGAAGGCCGGGCTGTCACCGGTCATGCTTTGGATTCCACAGTATTATTTTTTTTATTCTCCGCTGAGAACTGATGCCAGATCTGCTGGCGTAAGAATCGGTTTTGAGAAGAATTTTGCTTCAGTGAGACCTTCAACCGTCTGAATTGACGTGTCAACTGAAGCGACGATATTTTTGTCGCCGTCATACTCATAAGCTCTGATTGTCAGATCATCTGTCTGCTCGCTGTATGTTTCTTCGGATGTGTTGGTAGAATCTGAATTCTCAATTAATTTACATTTCGGATACCAGTCGTAGCGTATGCCGCCGTCTGTATACGCAACTACGCGTCCATACGCAAAATAAGGCCTCTTGCCGGTGCCTTTGCGGATCAGACCGCCTTCATCTACGTCGTCTCCGCGCATCTTAGCCAGAGTGGCCGCATCGAAGCCAAGAGTAGTGACTGAGATGTCGTAAGAGCCTTTTCCACGAACTGTATCGTGAAGCTTGCCGGATCCATAAACATCAGTGCTGCTGGTGTTATCTGTGATTTCGCTCGTTTTTACGCCGTCAATCTCAACTACTTCAGTCTCATAAGTGGTAGTCCATTCGCCAGTAGTGGCATCCGGTACATCGAAGCATACGTACTGATCACCAATTGTTTCTTTAAGCGGAACATGTTTCTTTGTAATCGCCATAAATATATCCTTTCTATTTAGTGAGCCCTGCTTTCTTTAACATCAGGGCATATATCTTTTCTTTGTTTTTACGCCATGTTGGCTCGATGTGTGGCTGGGCTTTTTGGCCGTGCGCTCCGTTGCCGCCAAGTTTCGTGCCGTGTTCTACCATAGGGCCATAGTACACGCCCCAGCCGACCTCGACCTGGCCTTTAAACCTGCCATTGTTTACTACACCATATGTGAAGCTATCTACGAGGTGCGTATGGCCAGGTGCACGGATCTTGCTAATCGGATATGGAAGCTTATCAAGCTGCTTTACCAGGGCTTGTGCTCCAAGCTCCAGAACCTCCTGAACCCTCTTTGGCTCTGTGGCTGCTGCGTATGCCTGAAGATCTGACATCAGCTCGTCGAATGGCTGCAGCACTTCCTGAGTTCTGATCTCTTCCATTACTCGATAACCTCAAGGCTGAAGTATGAGTGAAATGCAGCATCTTCTCTGACGTATTCGTGATGTATCGTCGGATAGTAGCCAAGTGATGCCAGAGCGCCTCTGATGCCCGCTACAACCGCGTTATGTTCCGGCGGAACCTTGCCCCATATCGATACCTGGTACGTCCTGAGATCTTCATGTGCTGCTCCTGAGCCTACGATATAATCCCATGCATAGGACCAGTACACGACGCGGGGGTACAAGTTCTGGTTTTCCATGTCAGTGATAGAATCAGAGACATTACTGCTGAAATCGTGCAGGATCTGCGATAATTCATCTTTAGTCATGCTGTCTCCTCCAGGTTATTTTCCGGTGCAATCAAAGTGATTTCTGTCATCGGGTAGCCGTCTTTATCCAGGCCGTGTGCTGCATTGAAGACTTTGTGATACCTACCATCAATCAATACATAAAAGTTGCTGTCGATCTCGCGGTACTGCGGGATCTGGACCTTCAGGGTAATCTGTTTTCCGGCTTCTTCCAGCGCGATTCTTGTACGGTCATAGACTGCCAATTCTCTATACCAGATAGGTGCTATATCAACGCGGCTTAGTGCCTTTTTAGGATAGTCTCCGATCGTTTCAGTAACTTGTTCATACAGCTCTAAAACGCCTGAATTGTACGCCGGGACGCTTCTCATACTTCGTCCTCCGGCAGATCTCTGTAGCGTTCTGTCTGCCAAGTCAGTAAAGAAGTCTTATAATTTGTCCAAAAATCGTGCTGTGCATGCATGTATGAATAGTAGGCATAAGACTTCAGAAGGCTTCTATATACCGAATCTCCGTCATAGTCCGCATCTGGCACTAGCTGGTGCAGTGCCGCCTCACCCTCTCTGATGTATGCGGTAATCGCTGCGTCAGAAAGGTAAGGAGGCAGCTGATACTCTGTCCTCATCTCTGCGATTATGGTATTCATATTTTGCTGCCTCCTTTATTTCACTATTCTTCTGTTACTGTCTTGAAGGAAGGGATGTATTCTTCGAGTTTGGTTACATCGAAGATTACGGCGCAGTTGTCGTCAACAGCGCGACCGTTTGCATAGACTTTACCGATTACAACATCCGCATCGTCCAGAGCCTTTGTCTCTTTGTATTCGTCTACTTTGACTGCATTTACGCCCAGAGTATATACGCCCGGAATCGTGAAAGCAGCCTGGCCCGTTGTGACGGTTGCGTCCTCGATAACTTCCAGGTCAATAAAGGACTTAGAAACGAATCCGCCTGAAATGCTGTCGCCATACAGCGCCGGGTTGACATACTGGTAGCGGTCTGCAGGATTGCAGATCAGAACGAGTTTGGATACCTTACGCTTTCCACTGTTAGACAGAGTTGTAAGTACCGGCGCCAGCTGTTTCGGAGAGAAGCCTTTGATTGTAGTTAAAACCGCTTTATTCTGATGTGTAGCGTCCTGATTGACAGCTGCAATCTGCTTAAAGATACCAATCGGGCTGCTTACGCCGTCACCGTACAGGTATCCATATACAAGACCATCCTGGAGAGCTTCCTGCAGAACTGCTGTAAAGTAGCGATCAACATAGCCGATTTCGAGGTCTCTGATCGCCTTCGGAATCACGCAATAAGCCATCAGCTTGAACACGTCCATGGAGAGGGATGTGATTGTAGCTGTCAGTTCACCTGTGATAGCGTCAGTGAGCTTGCCCCATGCATAAGTGCCTGTCTTTTCCGCAACCAGCCACTTTTTAACACCTGCCGGAGCGCGGTTTACCAGAGCAAGAACGCCGGAAGGCTCCTTGACGTTTGCCAGAGTGTAATCGATGGTCTCAGTCGGGATGATATCGATCTGATCAGCTGTGACAGCCTGTCTGAATGCTTCCGGACCTCTCTGCAGTGCTTCGTAGAAAGTCTTTTCTTTCTTTGTCAGCTGTCTGAAATTGCGGACGCCTGCAGCTGCTTCTGCCTTAATCTGATCAACCAGATCAGCGTTGGCTTCTGCTACGCGCTGTTCTACTACCATATCGATTGCGTTGAATACGCCTTCGTTTTTGTCTTCAGCATCAGCAATCATAGCTGTCACTTTCTGCTTAAGAGCGTCGTTTGTAGATGTGATTTTCATGTCTTGTCCTCCTTTATCATCATCTTGAAAAAAGAGCGTTAAAACCGGCGCCCTTTTCATCCATATTCATTTCCGGCTGTTCTACCGGTGCCGGCTCCGGTTTACCTGGACGAACTTCCAGGATTTCTTCAGAAGTGATCACAGGGGGTTGTAGTCTCATCTCTGTGATCATCGATTCAATATGTGAGAGCTTCTCCATCACTGGATCCGCCAGCTTCTGTACAGCCTGTTTTGGGGCTTCTGCGGGGCTCTCTGTATCAGCCTGAAGCCTGTTTCTCGGCTCGGCAATCTCATCGATAAAGCCGTATTCCAGCGCCTTTTCTGGCGTGAGCGTGGTCTCTGCATCGAGAAGTTCAACCAGCTTTTCACGGCTGATTTTTGCGCGTTCAAGATAGTAGGCGATCTCGCCTTCCATCGCGATGTCCAGCTGATCAGCAATCTCTCTGAGCTGCTTTGCGTTGCCAGCCGCGTAGGTCCACATATTGTGGATAATCGCGGAAGTGCCGCGGTTCATGACGCGCCATGTTCCTGCCTGCAGAATAGTAAATGCTGCGGAATGTGAGGCTCCGTCTACGACGGTCGTAACGCGTCCAGAGCGCCTGCGCAGCATTGAAGCAATTGCTGCCGCTTGGTATACGTCACCCCCGTGTGAGTTAATATAAACAGTGATCGGATCCCCGTCCGGGATCTCACTCAGCAGATCTCTGAAATGTTTTGCACTGGTCTCGCTTTCGTCATAAGTCCAGGTGTTCCAATTCCATTCACCATGCTCCGAAATATCGTCATAAATATAAATCTCGTGTGAATCGCTATCGGGAACCGACTGGAAAATATAGTTAAATCCATGTTCCATATTATGTATCCTCCTCTGTTGTGAAGTTCTTAGTCAATGCGCGTTTTGTGCTGAAATCAGTTCCGAGCTGCGTCCATCCGACAGCCTGCCTGCACTCATCGAGTGTAAAGCCGATGCCGCGGAGTTTCTCCAAACCGGCTGCTGAATCCGCAAGATTTTTTTGTGAAAAGTTGCCTGTCCAGGTGATCAACCTTTCGCCTGCGAGAAAGTCTTCTCTGCCGACCATTTTGGCATTGAGTTCACTATCAATCGCGTCGATCACTGGCATCAGCGCGTACGTCGCATAATTTGCGTCACTCTGGCCTTTTTCGGTAATCGTGCCGGAAAAGACATTTAGTGGTATATCATAAGCCATAGCGGCAGCGTGCTCCGCTGACTCAATGAGCTTTTGAAGTTGGTCCGCTGTAACGCCGCCCGAATCGATCTTCAGCTGCTCCAGATTCCTGCCATCATTCATAGTGATCACGCTGAGCTTATCCGCAGCGAGGTCCGCTGCCAATTTTTGTGCATAGTCCTCTTTTGTCAGCACTTTGCCGGTTTCACGATCAATCAGCTTGACTGACTGGCCAGGGATGGATCCCGGAGCGTTGATACGCGAGATAAATTTGGAGCTGTGAGCCGTTTTGTAGTAGCTTTGTACTGTGTCAATAACAGCGTCATACTGGCTTAAAAGAGCTTTTGTGTATTCGCGGATTTTCTCATTTGAGTATCGAATGTGTATGATCTCATCAGCTTTAAAAGTCCTGTATATTTGTTTTGTTTGTCCGGCCACTTCCAGTGTGATGCTGCTGTAGCGCCTGGGCTTCATGGCCTCCTGGGTGACGCTGTAGCTGTCTGCTATGTACAGTGATCCACTGAGTGGGATGATTAAGCATTCCTGCTCTTTGAGAAGACGTTTCACGACTTGATACCAAAAATAAAAGCCGTTTTCGTTGGCGTTCGGCTGGATGTTCAGTACATAATAGTCGTCGTCTGTTGTGATTCCGTCGGGTGTTTGTTTCAATATCTCACATCTTGCAACGCTTTTTGCGATCATGTCTATAGCGTGTTCATGTGCCCAGCGGGCTGCCTGAAGTTTTGTAAGATCTGCGGATATGATAGAGAGAATGTCTACCATGTCGCCGGTCCGTTTTTGGAAATTCAGATTAAACATAATAGACCACCTCCTCTAATAAGTCTTTTGAATACATAGCAATATCAAATGCAAAAAAGCCATCTGTTTTAAGCGTTCTTTCCTCTAGCTTAAAAAATACAACGTTGCCGTTGCTATCAATCTTGCTGCCGCAGTTGTTTGTATACCATCGCATAATCGCGCTGTCTCCGTATATGATCCGGCCCTCCGCGAATAGTGTCTGAATAAAAGGTCCGATAATCGTACTGATGGAAGATACGCGGCGTATCAGGCGGACAATTCCGCCGGGGTTCTGCTTCGTCTCCTCGTACCATCCTCTTGCTTCGAAAAGTGGCCGTATCAGCGTCCAGCGGTACATATCCAGTGTGATCTTTTTTACGTCGTAGAGAGTCATCAGACGTTCGATTTCGTCGCATATCGGCTCAATTGGAATCGCCGGCTCATCAATAACGTCGTAATCAGTAAATCCGAGTGTTCCCCAATACTGCTCTGCTGGGAAATGGATTTCGCCCCACCGAGGGTTTCGCTTATTTAGCCATGAGTGCTGCTTCCATACATAAGCATCGTCGTCTGTCTTTGTCAAAATACCAACGCTCGCAAAGTCTCTGATATCTGCATAATCCAACGCAATAATCGCTGGCTGACCTGCTGTATCTGGAACTGGCCGTGGTGTTCTGGCTTCGAGTTCTTCCGCCGTTTTGCCGACATATGAGCATCGCAGGATGTCCTGCTGTGAAGCAACTGCTTCCATTTCCGGTGGATTTTCCGGCAAATTGCAGCGCATCGTAATGTATTCTGGCCATAGTTTTGGCTGTGCCTTTGCTTTGATATAGTCCAGCTTTATCTGCGATTCCAAAATCGGCATAAATTCCATGCTTGGGTTTGCTTTGTGCATGGCGGTCATATCGTCAGCTTCTGCCTTGTCGTCCAGCCGGCATATAAAAGGGAAAAGGCCTGTCAGGTTTTCCGCTCCGTGAAGCACTTTATGTGCCTCCAGCAGCTTGTCATCGAGCGGCCCGCCCCGTACATAACCGCTTGTCGTAATCGTTATAATGCGCGGGTTTTTAATCTTTCCGAGACCGCTCGTGAAGACGCTGATCTGGTCGTAGTTTTCGTATGTATGCAACTCGTTGAAAACAACCATGCCAGTCTGCTTCCCGTATTTTGTCGTCGCCTTGCTCGTGTTATATCGCAGTGTGCTGTGCGTCGCCAAGTTTGTACATTTTTCCAAAGTGGTTCTAAATTTTCCTGCAAACTTTGCGTTTTTATACAGTTTGTTGTAAACCACCATGTATGTGTTCTTTGCCGGATCTTCCGAATTGGCAACGATGTCGACGTTGTAGCCCTGTACGCCGTACATTGGTGTCTGAAAAAAGTTTGCTACTGGTGCAATCAGACCGTCCTTTCCATTTCCGCGTCCTTCCATGATCAGAAATTCTGGAAATACTGGCTCGCCATCTTCTTTCTTATAAAGAAAAAGGTGGCTGATAATAAAACGCTGATACGGAAAAAGGCTGTAGTAGTTTGCCTCGCAGTACCTGATGCAATTCTTGAGCTGCTGGTCATTGAGGAAAATGTCATCCCGTCTAAGCGTTGGCTCCGTAACATTAGCAATCAGGAGCTTTCTGTCTCGGTTTATCCAGTCTGGGTGCTCAGCCATGTAGCCGATGTAGCTCTCTATATAATCACAGGAGATCATGTGGTCTCCTCACATGTACTCATCCCAGTCGTTTTCCGGTTCATCCTGGCGCTGCACTTCCAGTTTGTTTTTCTGTCCAAGGTACTGCTTGCCAAGCCAGATCGCCATGTTCGCATTCTTTTCGGCCATCTTCCATTGTGCCCGTCTGAGTGATACCTTGCCCGCTTCTCGCTTCTCTGCGTAGACTTCTTTCCAGGGCTTGCCATACTCGCGCTTGCACCACCTGGTCAGCGTTTTGTCTGATACTCCAAACCAGCCGCATATTTCTTCTTGTGTGCACTGGAGTTTGCATAAGTTTTCAAACTGAGTGCGGTCTATGTTAGCGAGAGGCCGGCCGATTTTTGCTTCTTCTTTTTCGTTTGTCATAATGCCCCTCCTCTTTTCATTCAATCTGTAAGCTTTTCTGCTTTTTGACCGGTGTAAGTTTCCCATCGGTCGATTATGACATCTACATAGCGTGGATCAAATTCCATTACTCTGCATTTTCTGTGCAGCTGTTCGCATGCTATGACGGTTGTCCCGGATCCTCCAAAGAGATCAAGGACGACATCTCCCTGTCTGCTGCTGTTTCTAATCAGCCGTCCAAAAAGCGGGACTGGCTTCATCGTCGGATGCAGATCTGCTTTGCGCGGTTTGTCTTCATATATAACTGATGAATTATCAATGATCTTATGCAGCAGCGCCTGAAGCTCTGCTTTGCTCATCTCATCAATCTTTTCCGTACAATCGAGAACTGAGGTTTTGTAGTCGCCATCGACGCGATTGAATGAATGTTTTTGATTCCATCCATATAAAATGGGCTCATGCCGGTAATCGTAGTCAAGACGTCCCATCGAAAACACTGCTGCGTTTTTTACCCAGACAAGCTCGTGCTTAACTTGCCATCCGGCTTCCTGCGCGCTCATCATCATCATCATCATATGAGTACCGCCCTGCGGCATGGTTACATATATGCTGCAATCATCCGCTGCATTATGAAGCGCGTTTGCAAAGGCTGGAATCCATAAATCGTGAGCTGTCTGCTCATCAGTTTTGTTCTCTGCATCTCCTGCAATATTTTCGGTGATGCGTCCTGATTTTTGTATCTTTTCAAGTGCTTTGTTTTTATCGCCGATTGCTACGTTATATGGTGGGTCAGTGATAAACAAGTTTGCCTGAAAGCCGCCCATTAATTTCTCAACGTCTTCTGGCTTCGTGCTGTCGCCACACATCAGAACATGATCTCCGAGTAAATATATGTCTCCTAGTTTTGAACGTGGCTCTGCTGGCAGTGCTGCATCAAAATCATCGTCTTCCGGTACTGGATCATCTGTGACCGATTCCTGAATATCAAATCCAAAATCGGACATATCATACGAGAAGATGCTGTCTAATTCGCCATTTAATAAATCAAGATCAAAGCCGGAATTCATCGTCAGCTGATTATGGATTAACGTGTATGCTTTGCGCTGCTCATCTGTGAGATGATCAAGCCTTATGACTGGCACTTCATCCATGCCGAGGCGCTGGCATGCAAGAAGACGGCCATGGCCCTCTACAACCAGATTATTGTCGCCCCATACAGCAATCGGATCATCCATCCCGAATGCTTCGATTGATTTGATGATCTGCTGTATCTGTGATTCTGGATGCTGCTTTGCATTTTTATCGTACGGAGTAAGATCCGCTGTCTTCATGTATTCAATCTTTAAACTCATCTCACGTTTTGTCCTCTATATGTACTGCTGCCTCATAAAAAAAGCGGAAAAAGTAATTTTTCAAAATTTTCTCCGTTGTCGACCCTACGCCTCTGTTCTCCACCTGGCAGATTTTCGCGTAGAATTTTGCCGGGGGGTATGGTATATCACCAGAACTCCTGCCATTGCTTTGGACGTTTTGCTTCAGCATGCTCAGCTTTAATGCTGTCCGGATCTCTGCCATGAATGCGATTGTGGCATGAGATGCACACGCTCTCAAGGTTGTTGTCATCGAGTGCCAGCTCTGGATAGTCCTTCAGCTCTTTGATGTGGTGTACCTGCTGAGCATAGTGAATGTATCTGTCTTTGCCAATCAGGATCTCACCTGTCTCTGCGGCTCGAAGCAATCTATTCCGGCACTCCTGGCACTCGAAGTTGTCCCGAGCCAAAATAAAAGCACGTTTCCGTTTCCAGTCCGCGCTGTTGTAGAACTTCTTAGCTTCTTTCTCTGTTAGCATTCTTAGCCAACTTTCTTATGATATCAGTATATAAGGTATAACGTGTGCGAGTGCACAATGCTCCTTATTATATGTGATACAAAGGTATCGTGCTCAGTATTGCCTGCACTCTGCGTCTGACTGTCTCTCTAGACATGAAGTGCTTATCGCAGATCTGCTCATATGTAGTGCATGGTGTCATATAGTACTCGTGTATGAGCTGCTGATCTTCGTCGCTATATGCCAGCAGTGCATCGTCGATCTGACGCAAGTAAGTTCTTAATGCTGCTGCCTGAGCTTCCTTCTCATCGCGTTTTTCCATGAGTACCAGAAGCTGATGCTCTCTGTCTGTATGGCCTCCTGGCACTCCGCCCCAGCTAACGCCGCGCACTCCGGCCATGCTGTAGTCGAGTACTGCGATGTCGTCATCAAGTTCTGCCAGCTCTCTGGCGTGGTACCTATATCCGCGCAGCATGCCATCTGCTGCTGCTATCCGGTCACGATCTGTCTGTGTAATCATCCTGTCTCCTTTAATCTAAATTGCAATCCCAGTAACGAAAAAGCTCGTTTTGGTGCATAATCATGCGATCTAAAATCGCGAAAAAGTGAAAAAATGAGGACATAGCAAATATATGCCTCAAGATTTCACTTTTTCTGCTGGTGTATTGTGGTCTATCTGGTGCGATCAGAGCGCACATGCCGCTGCTGCCGGTGTGCAATGTGCTGGTGTGATACGCTTAAAAATGTACGTCCAGCCGGTATACGTTTTTACGTATGTAATGAATCCGTCCGGGTCCATTTTGGCTTCGGTCCAGACTGAGTGCTGGAGCTTTGCAATAATCGGTCCATAAGAAGCAAGGCACATGTACCGGCACTCCGGCACAAAAAAATCGCCTTCAGGCGTGAGAGTAAGCTGCGAAATTAATGTGGTTTTCATAAAAAATATTCTCCTTTCTATTCATTTTCTTTCGGCGGTTCAATGGGTTCTGCTGGCTTAATTGAGATAAAAATCCCAGACATTTTATAAAACTGTTTGTATAAACGAAGGTCTACGACGAATGAATCATCAGCAAAAAACCTGCAGCTCATGAGTGCATCCATGATCTCCTTGCTGCTGTTATCTAAGTCAGGGCGCGTAGTTTTCCATAACGCTGAGCCATCTTTTGCTAATTTTGCATCTGCCTTCCGGTATGGATAGTACAAGCCGATTGTGACACTGAGTGGGCCCTCCAGCGGCGTTTTCGGTGCGTATGGCATGAAAGCTTTTTCCAAAATCTGGCGTGCATCCTGGAGCTTCTGATCACGGTATACGCTGATCTTTCCGCGCTTGCTGATCGTTACTCTGTGATGATCCTGAGCGGTTACTGTAGGTGGTTTTGGCATCTCTGCGACGAAGGTAATCGATGAAGTGGGGCTCATCCGACAAGCCCCCACTCCGCCATTTTTTCAAAACCGCCGAGCATTTTGATGTAGCGTCTTGCGGTCTCTACGATCTCACTGTACGGAATTCCATTTACCTCGGTATCACCGATTGCACAGCACAACTCTACGGGTTTGCCGGTCTGCTGCGCTTTGAGCCAGGCATAGATGGTGATACTTACATCTGCTTTGCTGAGGTCTTTTCCATGAATGCCTCCGCCGGTAATCGAGTCTGCAAGATCCGATCCAAGCTTTCTGTTTGTTGCTCCTGAGTCTACCCAGATGCCGCCAGTCCAGGGCCCCAAAGGATTGATTTCTGCACCGGGGAAGTCCTTTGCCAGATCCTCTTTTTCGGCGCGACTCTGGCAGATGATCAGGCGCCTTTCGTCCAAAATATACTTTCCGTCTGATGGATATTTCTCGTAAATTTTATGTGCGATTGCGCAGAGCTGAGCCTGTTCAAACGTTACTGGAACCCCCCTAAAAATTCCATTGTCTCCGCAGCGAAGCTCAAATTTCTGGTTCTCTGCCAGATGCTTGTCCTGGCGATGCTCATCGTAATGCAGAATAATATTCTCTCCCGTGATCCGCTTGCAGACTGCAAGGACTTTGTCGTATTCGAGCGGTGTGTCTGTCTCTGCGATAATGTACACGTGACCGTGACCAACGAGGACCTCAACCGCGATGTGCGGGTTTTCCGTCTCTGCGTATGCCAGGTCTACCAGGGCTCCGGCAATGCGGTCGGCGATCTTATCAGGGTGTGCGGGGTTTACTTTTTCGAACATTATATATACCTCCTTATATCAAAAAAGCGCGAGCTGTTCTGCGCTGTCCTGGTGCTCTGGTTCTGCTTCCAGCCAGCGCAGCAAAGCGCACAGACCAGCGTCGCGTGAATCGATGTGTTCTGTATGTATCACCTGTCCGTGGTACCACACGATGGCTGAATAAAAGCCTTCATGAATGTCACAAACGAGACCGATGTCTTTCAAACTATAAAGATCCTTATTCTTTTTCTTTTCCATTGTTAAGTCCTTTCTTCAACGTTTTAGCGTATGTTTTTATCATGCGAATGTACAAAATCGCCGTGCCTGTATCACCGGATCTGACTGCCTGCACAGTGGGTTCACAGTGTTCGATGATTGCCGTCAGGAGCTCTTCGCGCTGCTGTTCAGGTGTGATTTCCGGTCCAAAAGGTTCTTCGATCCATGAGCTGCCTGCCGGCTCGTCCATAACGTGAATCATGATTCCCTCCCGACCTGCTGAAGTTTTTCTTCCAGCTTTTTGTGTTTTTTAGCTGACAAAAAAGACAGCTGCCATGCCGGCTGTCCGGCAAAGCGGCCTGGCACTTTGTAATATTTTTTGCAGCAGGAAGTGCTGCAGAATTTCCTTCTTCTATCGCCTGGCTGTGTGTGGACTTTGCGTCCGCAGTACTGGCAAAGGAATGTGTGGTCTTCAGTTCTATTCATTGTATGAATCACCGTCCTTCTTGCTGAGGATGATCATCCTCTCTGTCCAGGCCTTCCGCCAGTCGTCAATGTTCGTATTTGGATCACTATATTTCTTAGCCCAGGCGGTCAAAGCTGGGTTGCGCGTTCCGGTGCGCGTTGTCTGCGTTACTGCGACAGCACGAACATATTCCGGTCCGAGTGCTCTGGTAGCAGGACGTACCTGCAATCTAAAATTATGCTTCATTCTGTTATTCTCCTTTCTTCATATAAATGATGGCTGCGCGCTGGGTGCCAATAGGACATGTGCTGTAACGAAGTCCGATTGGTGCTCCGAGCGCTCTGTGTGTCTGTGTAAGTGCGTATGCGGCGCCCTTAGCAGCGATGAGGCCAGCGATGTCCGCTGAGCCATGACGGCGAATCAATCCTGCATAGAAGTCTGGATCAGTTGCTGCGTCGTACGGCAGTACTGGCTGCGGCTTCGGTTTCGGTTTAGGGCCTTTTGGCAGCGGAACCTGTTCGCCGCGGGCGATTGCTTTCCGCGATTTCTGATCCGCGAAAAATTTAGAAATTGTCTGTTTAGAAACGCCGAGCTCATCGGCGATTGCGGTCATAGTAAGTCCAGCTTCAAACTGCTGGAGAATGTATTTTCCGGTGTTGGATGGGGCCACTTCATAGTCGAGCGGCTCGACGATATATGTGCTTCTTCTCATAGGGTGTCTCCTTTCGTATATAGAATGCAAATTGAAAGGCACTCTGGCGGATGTGTGCCGGGAGTGCCTGAGTGGGTGTTGATGGTGTGCGTATGGGTGAAAAAAATGATCACAGGGGTGTGTGAGGAGCCCCGGATCATCTACAAACTACAAAACTACAAACTTTTCCTATTAATTATAAATACTGCGTATATTTACGGTTTTTAACCTAAAAATCATTAATTTTATAAACTGTTTATTTGGTTGTAGCAAATGTAGCAGATGCTCAAAAACAGCATATTTATGCGCTTTTTGCTCTCACATTCTTTGCTACATTCTTACTACATTTGCTACAATCTCTGGTCACATCCGCTACAAACCGCCACTACAACCGCTACAAACTTTTTGAGAATGTAGCAGATGTAGTGAGTTTGTAGTAGGAATGTAGTAGAGAATGTAGCACTGTTGTAGCGGTTCCTGTGGTTTAGAATGGAAGGTCTTCGTCGGTGATCTCTTCCTCCTGTGACAATTTAATTGCGACGCGTCTATAGCCTCTCTGGTTCCCGTAAAGTGGTCCATATGACGTAGGACTCTTTTCCGGCTCCCAGCCTGGCAGTGTGTCGAGAATCTTATTGATATCCGTGCTTTCAAATTTTTTAATTACACCGGGGTTCTTCCCGTAGAGTTCGCAGAGAATCTCACGGGCACAGACCTTCTGGCGTTCCATTGTGACCTCTCTCGGCACCACTTTTCCCAGTTCTTCAATGTGTTTATCATTTTTGCCCGAAAGGAATGCCCTCCTCTGGTCCAGATTCATTTCAGCCCAGTTAGTCGGAAGTCTGCGTTCGACGAAAGCGGCAATCTCTCCTTCACGTCCTCCAGCCTCCTGATGTGCTTCCTGCGCTTCAGCTGCCAGCTTCTCTTCTTCCGATGAAAGCCACCACTTCTCGCCGGCCTGGTAGGCTACATAGGCCTCTGCCCACATCTGGCGGATTTCTGAGTCGCTGATCTCAAAGGGGTTCTTTACCCGACGATTAGCATGGCAGTCGACTGGCCAATAGCGACGGTTTTCGGTATCTTTTAAGAGATTTCTGTCATTGCTTGTGATGATAAAGACAGTCTGACGAGGAAAGGTCACTGACGCACGTCCATATGCAGGACGATAGCGGTCTGACTGTGCCGATAAGAAATTCTTCGCAGTGTTACTGTCGGCAGTGCTAAGCAATGTACCTTCGCCGATTTCGAGTATCCATACTCCTCTAATCGCTTCGTAAGGGTTTTTCCCGTCGCGGAAGTCCAGTTTGGTGTCTGAAAACCACTTGCCAAATCCAGCCAGTTTGCGGACGAAGGTGCTCTTGCCGATCCCCTGCCCTGCCTCATCATGAGTCTTTACTGAAATCATAGTGAGTACCGAATCCACCTTGCAACCCGGTTCGAATACGCGTGCTATTGCTGCGATAAGTGTCTTTCTGCTGACGGCACGAACATATGCGTTATCGTCCGCACCGAAGTATTCGACAAGCCACTGACTGATGCGTTCTGTCCCGTCCCATACCGGCTCCTGAATCCATTCGCGAATCTCGTGGTAACCGCGCCGCCTGCAATGATTCAGAAGAGCATCCATCATCAGGCTCTGCTGCCTAATCCCGTATCTGGCTTCCAGGTACTCTGCCAGGCCGCTCTCGTCAAAGTCCTGCCATTCTGTACCAGGCCTTTTGTGCTGATCCCAGGGAACAGGACCAGAAAAAGTGATGGTTTCACTGAACTGGTTATAGCCTTTGATTCCACTTAAAAAGCTGTCGTTTTCGTAAAGATACCGGAAGTTGCTGTAGCTTGGTTCGAGCTCTCCCTTAGCGGTAAAGGTTGGTTCCTCTGGTACCATCAGTGCCGCTGCAGCCTCTGTACCGAAGACTTCAGTTTTGCTTCCATCGTCTTCAATTCTATAAACGCGAGGCGGTGTCATATAGGCACTGATCATCAGTTTTTTCACCTTTGGATCAGTACCGACCAGACGTTCCATAGCTGCTTCATCCGGCTTACCGAATCTGCCCGTCATGACAGCATCCCATGCTGTCAGGGAAGGATCAGTAGGTGCTGGTGCTCCGTATGCTGTACAAGCCTCAGTAGAGGAGTATGCCGCATTGAATGCATTTTTAACGGAGAGTTTCTCAGGTTTTACGATCTCATACTGAGCCATCATTCCCCCTCCTTATTCCTTTTTGGATTTGTGATGCCAAAAAAATTCTCACACTTAGCGATTGCGGCCGAAATAGTGCGATCTCCGTAAGTCAGTCCGTTGTAATCGCGCCTATCCCACTTTTCTCTCATCAACGCTGATCTTCTGAAGACGGCGTCGATCATATCTCTGTGACCTCCGGTCCAGAAAGCAAGCAGGCAGCACAAAGCCTCATCGTACATGGACTGGTCAATCTCACCTGTCGAGTTTTTGATCCACTTGGATCCGTTATATGCGTCATAATCAGCACGGAACAAAGCTTCGAACTTCGCGTACGATTTATTCTTTTTCAGAATGTTGAAAATATCGTGCCAGCTCATCCCATTTCCACCCACTGGAGCTGTGATAACCTGCTCTTTTGGCCGTACTGACGTCCGACGCATATATGTATCCAGGAAGCTCTGCATCTCTGCCTCGGTCAGCCTCCGCAGCTCTCTGTGCTCACCGTATGGGACTGCTGTGACGGTCATTGCACGAGTAGTCATACCAGGCGTGTACAGCTCACATGAAGGTCCGTGCATATAGTACTGCGTGTCATCGTATCTCCAGCCCTTGTACGGAACAAGAATTGCAATATGCAGTCCGAGGTAACTCGGCGAATATTCCGTATACGAATCCAGCATCTCTACGATGTCCTGCGCCTCCGCAGTCAAATTCCCATATGTGTCGAGGCAGTGATCGATGTCGACATATGCCACCTCACTCTCTGCTGTGACCAAAGTCCCGATTCCGCTATACCGATCCGGGTACATTTCCATGCAGCTGAGTGCTGCGTCCAGTGAGTTCCAGTTTTCTGGATGGTTTGGTTTTGCTGCATACCCGTACGGCGTGCAAAAGATCTTCTTGCGTTCGTTGCCAATCTGCTTGTACATCCATGGACTAAAAAGCCCGCTGCGAATCTCAGCAGGCAGGTCTTTATATTTATTTGTAGTGTTATTCATGATTTTTCTTCTCCTTTTTTTTGTATTTGTGCATAAAGAAAGGGAAGCTCTCCGGCTGCTTCCCTGTTCTCGTTTTATGTCTCCGACTGATATCAGTCGTTCCTCCCCTAAATCACTTATGTATCCTTATATATATGTCTTGAATCGGCTGTGTTTTTGAATCTCTTTTTTTCGTGGTGATACTGTCTGTAATTATTTGTTGTGATTCGGTGGTTGTTATGAGAGCCAGCCCCAGCGCCTGCCGGCCAGGATGTTGTAGACTGCAGGCGTGCTGCATCCGATGCGCTCTGCGATCATCCGTACCGGCATGCCTGCTGCATCCATGCGGCGGATTGCCTGCACTGCCTCCGGATCCATCTGCTGTGGACAGCGTCTCTGCAGCAATGCGTCCTGCGCATTTTCCGCCCGGCAGCCGTAGCACAAGTTGCTGGCCGTGTTATCTGTCGGTCTGCCATCGAGATGCCTGATCACTGCACCTTCAGGCCGCTGTCCGATGTAAGTTGCCGCTACAAGAGCGTGTACAGGTTCCGGATATACACCGCCGTATGCATGCATGACCGAGACGTGCATGTATCCGCATCCGTTTGGAGACGGCGTCAAAATGTGCCCAGAGCGGAGATTGATGACTCTGCCCCAATCGCTGACCATATACTGACCGGATCTCAATCCGTACCAGTCAGGTACCAGCCGCCATTCCTCACCGGAACTTCCATCGAAAAAGGCGCCTTCCAGCGCCTCTTCGATTGAATTGTAATAGTTCATCGTCATTAAAACGGTACCTCCTCGTCCGTGATGCTGAGGACATCATCCAGCGGGATGCCATCCTGCTGCTCCTGCTGCTGTACCGGCAGGCCTTCGAAGATTTCGTCAGTGTCGACCGACTCGAGATTCTCACCTTCTTCAGTCAAGATGAAACCGCTGAGCCCGAAGCTGACGCCCCTGTTGCCGCTGTTATCGTATGCGTACGGGCTAAGGACCAAATAGCCTTTGTTGCCGCTGTGGATCTTGCTTGTATCCGTCAGCTCGCGGCGATCCATTCCGTACAATTTAGGTTTCCTATTGCTGCTGGTATTAAGGAAGTAATATTCCGGTCCTACGTCCTCTTTTTCACTTCCGTCGCGCAGCGGCTTTCTGATGCCTGCGGGCCTCTTAGTGCCCCATCTGGCTGCTGCGCACTCTGCATAAGCTGCTGACAGCTTGTCGAGGCTCTGTTTGTCCGTTTTTGGCAGAAGTGCCATCGTGCTGAATTTCATCTGTCCGTTCATGCTTTCTGCGGGCTGGATCAGGTGCTGATACCACAATGTGACTGGGCCGATAATAGTTACGATTGGTTTTGCCATAAATTTTTTATCTCCTTTTTTCGCGTTTTCGCGTCTACTAATATGGCGGTGTGTAAGCCGTGCTTGTGCCCACGGGGGCAGCTATGCAAAAAGGCACCCCGCCAGGGATGCCTTTAAGTTCAGTTTTTATGTGTACCCCTCATCTGGGGCGTTTTTACATTTTATAGAATACTACTGGAAAATCCCGGTTTTAATAGCATGTTTTGCCATTCGGCCCTTCCTCAGCATTTTCTTTTGTGCGTTCCCCTCTTCCGGGGTTTCTTTGCAGTTTAATAATAATATAAGGATAGGATCCGATTTAATAGCATGTTTTGCCAACTGACCATTTTGCTATATCCGGTATACGATTATCGGCGCTGAGCTGCCGTACATTGGTAGTGAGCCAAGAATGTTGTAATCAATCCACTCAGCCGCTTCATCAGAACTCATACCGTCATGCTCCATCAGTCCGGCAATCAGATCTTCGTACGCATATACGGCTCTGCCATCTTCCGTTACGCCCAGCAGCGCATCGTCGTATGCTGCGTCCGGCATGTACACCACACCCTCATAGCCGGCATCCAGCAGCCTCTGTTCTTGTGTGCTCATGCATGTCTCCTTCCTTATTTATATAGCGTCTCCTTACCTCCGCTATTAAAATCAAAAGGGAATCCCAGCCGAATGAGATTCCCTATGCGCTTGCTATAGCGAAGAAAGGAGAGATGTGAACGCAGGTAATCATGGGACCTGCGCGTAAGTTACCCCTTCAGGGTTTCCTTACATGATATATAGTAGTACAGCCAAAAGTCCGATTTAATAGCGACTTTTGCCACTCGTACCAAAGAAAAAGACCCAGTTTTGCAAACAGTAAGATTAATGCTCTTTGCCATTTTCTTTTACAATATGTAGCAAAATATGATATGATAGATATATAGAGATTGAGGCAAAAAAAAGACCTCCCAGACAGAAAGGACAGCAGTGGGCTTACTGCGTCTGCGCGCCAGAAGGGAGGTTTTTATTGTTGTTCTTTGCCAATCGAATAGGTCGAATTTGATGCCGTTCGATTCCGGCACAAAGGAAGCCACAGTGAACTAAAAAAAAAGAAAGGAGACAGTTATGTTCTTATTGCTTACTATGTTGGTTTGTGGAGGAGGGCTTATTGGCCTTGGAATGGCAAACGAATACTACTATAGCTCTGGCATGAATAAATATTTCCTGCCGCCCAGCACCTGGTCGGATGATACAGACCTGTATGGTAATAGCGGCGGCTGCAGCAGTTGCTACAGCAGTTACAACGATGATGATAATAACGGCGGCTATGGCAGCCTATTTTAATGGAGGAGGGTAAGATGGAAAGTTTTGAAAAAATGTATGTATGCGGCTATCCAGGTGAAGGCCGCACTTTTGACTTTATCACGCGAAATCGAAAGTTTGCAGAATCCTGGGTTCTCGCGCATTCAACCTACCGTGGTTTCTGGGAGATTGAGGCTTTGATCATCTGCCAGGGAAAAGGCAGGGATCTCTTCAAAGACAAAAAAGTCAAGCTGGCCTGTGCTTATACGCACAACGACGGTTTGGTTCCCCAGGTAGCTGCGATGGACAAAGAGCCGCTGATTGCTTGGAGGTCCTTGCATGGCTTTACAGAGGAAGATCCGTACCTGGTGCTGACGGTGCCTTTCGCGCGGAATCAGGATCCCACCGTGCCGCCCTATTATTTGAAAGATGACGACGATTTTGAAGAAGATGAATTCTAAAGGCTAAAAAAAAAGGTCACTATGCCGATATGACATAATGGCCTTTTTTCTACTTTGCCTTATGAGTGTTTATAGCGTCTACGATGATCTGGTCCGTATCATCGTACAGATGCGCATAGACCGCCAAGACGACCTCCACGGTATCGCCAATACGGTGCGCTATCTGCTGCGGAGTCAAATTGGTATTGTTAAACAGCCAGGATACATGCGAGTGACGCAGACCATGCGCAGTGATCCGGGGCACTGTGGAATCCTTTTTGTGGATACGATCAAGTATCTTCCCTGTCCGGTTCTGAGATGCCATTTGCCTTTTATATCCAGTGATGTACCAGTAGTCAGTATAGCCTCGCAGCTTTCTTTCCTGATCCTGGAGATCAGACAGCACTGATACTAGCTCGTCGTCTATCGGTACGGTCATATCGCCACTTGAATTTTTGCGGCCTGGCAATATGGCGTGTCCCCCGTCTTCCACGACATGGCAGCGGATTGTGATTGTTTTTTGCTCTCTGGAGAAGTCCTGCCACTCAAGACCGCGAGCCTCACCACGCCGGATGCCGGTCCAGAATATCAGAGCAACGGTGGCGAGATTCTTCTGTGACTCTTTTACTAGCATTGCCCGCCGATAGTCATCCTCAGTCCAGAAGGCTTTTGGCTTTCTCGTGTGTTTAACCTTTGTGACGCGTTGGCATGGGTTCCGGTCACAATATCCATGCAAAATTGCAAAATTGAAGATCACCCCGAGACGTGTTTTTACTTCATTTAATGAATTAGGCGAGTGACCCGCAGCTTTCAGGCGGCTTTGCAGCTGCTCAATATCCCCTGCCGTGTACTCCGTGATCACTTGATCTTCCAAATAAGGCGATATGCGACACCGCCACATCTGCTCCATTTTTGCAGCTGTCTGATTTTGGCCTTTGAGCTTATAATCTGCCATTTTCTCCAGGAATACTTCTGACAGAAGTCTTGATCCGGTTTCCAGCTTCTGACGCCTTTCTCGCTCCGCGGCAGACGCTGCTGCACGCGTCGGAAAGCCTCGGCCTTTGTATCGCTTTCCGTTTTTCTGGAACAGATAGTAATATGTCCCATTTGACTTATCTTTTTTTGTGGGCATCTTTTGACCCTCCTTTTTTACGTTTTTTTTATGCAAACTGCACCAAAAACTGCACCAGTGTGAAATCTTTTGCACGGTTTGGAGAGGCAAAAAAGCCTTTATTTATGCTATATTTTGACTTTTTTCAGAAGGTCAGGGGTTCGAATCCCCCAAGCTCCACCATTGAAAAATCGCATGATTATGCGATTTTTTATTATAAAAAGCAAACGTACAGTTCACATTCCCTGTGAAAATACGATTACCCGTCTAATTTTAGTTCCAATTTCGGAATATTTATTCCATTTGTTGATATTCTTTCCGATTTCGGAACATTATTTGAATTTTTATTGATTTTCAATAAGATACCGGTCCTGAAACGTTCGATACTTTTTTACCTCACTTCGGCATAGAAAAAGCCCTGGATTCTCACTGTTTCCGTGTTAAATCCATGGGCTTTTCTTGATTCAATCAACACGTGCATCGATTGTGGATTTTTCAAATCAACACGTTGACTCATTCTGCTCTAATTACTGTTTTTCAGTGCATTATACCTTGCCAGGAAAGATACAATAGCAAGTCTGTTGCACGTATTCCACGGTCTGAACGTTCCGTCTGCCCAGCCGGTTGTAATATTGTTTTCTGACGCCCAGGAAATTGCTTTATCAAAATCAGCGTTTCCTGTCATGTCTGTGAATTCTGCCATCTTTGTTGGTGCAGGTTTTCCTGCCGCTCTCCACAGGAAGGTCATGACTGCCGCTCTGTTGCATGTATTCCAGGGGCGGAATGTGTTGTCTGCTTCCCAGCCCGTTGTAATATTGTTCTCCGCCGCCCAGGAAATTGCTTTATCAAAGTCAGCGTTTCCTGTCATGTCTTTGAACGTCGCCATCTTTGTCGGATCAGGTTTTCCGCTCAGTCTCCAAAGGAATGTTACAACTGCGGCACGGTTGCAGTTGGCTGAAGGTCGGAATGTGCCGTCATCATATCCACCGACAACTCCCCTTTCCACCATGTCATATACATAGTCGTAGTAGAACAAATCAGGATCTGTTACATCACTAAACAGTACTTTTATCGTACACTCCGCATGTAATCCTCCGGCTGTGTTTGCTGTGATCGTTGCGGTTCCGGGTGCTTTCCCTGTCACTTTTCCTGTTCTGCTTACTGCTGCAATACTTTCATCTGAAGAAGTCCATGTAATTGCTTTGTCTTCGGTTGCGTCTGCCGGATCATACTTAACACTTAATGTTTCTGTTTCCCCAATCACAACATTCATTGATTCACTATTGAATGATATGGATTCCAGAGGTACTTTAACAGTCACCTTGCAGGTGGCTGTCTTCGTCCCGACCAATGCAGTGATCGTTGTTGTTCCCGGACCGACTGCCGTGACTTTTCCGTTTGATACTGTTGCAACTGACTTATTACTGGATGTCCATGTAACTGTTTTGTCGTCTGTTGTATCTGCCGGTGTATACGTAACCTCCAGTGTCTCGCTCTTCCCTTTATCAAGATTAAGAGATGATTTATTCAGTGCTATGGATTGCAACTGAATGATTTTTTGATCAACTGTCACATTTAGAGCGATGCTTCCTTTTAATTCATGGAATACGCCTTCATAAATGATTGATGCTGTTCCGGGATTTTTCGCAATGATCTGATCACCGATGACCACAGCAACATTTTCATTACTGCTTCTCACATTATTTACCGTCCCGGCAAAAATAGAGCTTTCACTGTTGGTATAAAAATAAGCCTCTGCTGAAGGAAGTTCTATCGACTCTCCCTTGTACAATCTGACTTCAGGCGAATCGTTATATATGTCATCGTTGAATTTCAAATAAAGTGACACTGTTTCTCTGTCAACATACACAGTATGTTCTTCTTCTGTATCCATATCTGTAATAGGAGTTTGAGTGACTATTTTATTATCAAATTCCTGTATCCAGTATTTTTTACCATTGTATTCAATACACGCCAGTCCAACGGCCATTGAATTCCTGTCAAGCATATCGCGCCTTTGCATCTGCCCGCTGTAAGATGAATTGTCTGCTTTCCAATATTCAAAAGCTTCTTCTGCAGTATCAAATCCATAACACATATTTTCATTCACACCCGGTTCCATCAGCCTGGTATTGAATCTGCCGTCCGGAGTGCAATGTGTAATCGGATCATAGTATGAAATAATCTCTTTTGCCCGTGTCATTGCAAGGTATTCCAGGTAGTAGTCGTATGTTAAAGAAGATACATTATAATACTGCTTTTCTGTATTGGAACTGTTCCATGCCCATGCTTCATCACCGGTACGGAAATCATTGACCATATCAAACATTGATCTGGCTTCATCCTGATGATATACTGCGTGAATTGTAACCTGGAAGACTTTGTTTTCACTTTCAACAAAGCTGTGATCCCCTGCGGCCCATCTGCTGATACGGTCAATCATCCTGCTTTTATCGCATATACCGTTGCATCCGCTGATAAACTGCCGTTCTTCATCCATCAAAAAGGAAACAGGATACAGTTTCCCGTTCAGTCCATATTCGTTAAAGAGCTGATATGCATATGAATAATTGGCATTGTAATTATCAGAAACCATAAGGTTCGGATGCCCTGCGATTACATCGGCCAATAATGACTCATGTTTTTCCTCTGTAAGCATTAAAACCGGTTTCAGAGATATGCCGGAATCAATCAGAGCTTCGCATTCAGTTACCAGCTGTTCCGTATATTCAACCTGATTGCTTCCGAAAAAGATAAGCAACAGCATATCTTCACTGAAATCATCCGGCTTATAGGTAATTTCTCCCACTTTAATATCGACATCAAACGTGACGATTCTTTCGTTATAGTCAGGCAGATCATCCTGCAGAACATTATATGTATCTGTCTCTCCAAAACCTTCTTCTTCAATCATCGGTACTGCGGGATCCTCATCGGGTTCCTCGTTCTCATCCGCTGTTTCAGACGATGATTCCTCTGCCTCATACTGTCCGTCAGCCGGAATCAGATCATCTGCTTTTTCCGGATCAGATACTGCTTCTGACTCTGAATCATCTCTCTCAGTATCAGTTTCTTCATCTTCCAAAGGAACGTTTTCCTCAGCCTCAGCTTCATCCGGTTCAGAAATGATTTCTTCCTGATTCTCTTCTGTAACTTCATCTGTATTTACAGCAGATCCATCTTCTGTATGATCAGTATCAGTTACAGGTTCCGTTTCTTCGTTTGCTTCTTCAGGCGGAATCTCTTCGCTCACTTCAGTGACATGATCTGTTTCTGCTTCAAAGTCAGTTTCTTCCGCTGCTGCCGGGATCACGTTTAACATCAGTAATACCGCAAACAACAATGTCATTGTTTTTTTCAGCTTCATCTTGTCCATCTCCTATATGTGTTGAGAATCTGTCAGTTCATACTGCTGTATCTTGAAAGGAATGATACGATTGCAAGTCTGTTGCAGGTGTTCCACGGGCGGAATGTTCCGTCTGCCCATCCGGTGGTGATTCCGTTTGCTACACCCCAGCTGATTGCTTTGTCAAAGTCAGCGTTTCCTGTCATATCGCTGAATGAACTGTCGATCTCTGTTTCGGGTGCTCCCGCATATCTCCACAGGAATGTCATGATTGCTGCCCTGTTGCAGGTATTCCATGGACGGAATGTTCCATCTGCCCATCCTGTAGTGATCCCCTGCTCTGCTGCCCAGCTGATGGCCATATCAAAGTCAGGATTCCCGGTCATATCTTTAAACTCTGCCGTTGTTTCCGGTAAAGGCTTTCCGTTCAGTCTCCACAGGAACGTCACGACTGCCGCTCTGTTGCACGGATTGTACGGGCGGAATGTACCGTCTGTATATCCTCCTACTACACCCATGTCTGTCATGTCATATACATAGCTGTAGAAAAATTCACGGGGATCTGTAACATCTGTAAACTGGACTCTGAGATCACAGGATTCCGATTGATCACCGGCAACAGCTATCACAGTCGCTGTTCCGAGACCGACAGCAGTGACTTTTCCGTTTTCCACAATTACGACCGAGCTGTCTGTTGAGACCCATTTGATTTCGTGATCTGAAGGAAGCTGTGAAGGTTTCAATATTGCCTGATCACCAAGGGGTATTGCTGCCGAAGAAGAATCCATTGATATTTCCTGAGGTTTATTCCATGTTTTCCATGTTATGGTTCCTGAATAATTCTGACGCTTATCAGCTGTCCATGTCGTATTGTCTTTCGGATAGTAGGCTGTGAAAGTATCTTCACCAAATGCACTCCCTTTAATATCAGGAGCATTCCCGTAAAAGACCATTTTTTTCAGATTGTAGCAATAGGTAAAAGCGCTGTTATCGATCAATTTTACCGATAACGGAATATTGATTTCAGAGAGAGAACTGCATTTAAAGAATGCACCGTCTCCGATGGATTCCAGTCCTTCCGGAAGCACAACTGTTTCAAGTCTTCTGCAATCTGAAAATATGCCGTTCGCCAATGATGTTACCTGTTCCGGTATTTTTGCGTTTCTCAGTCCCGAACATTCCAAGAATGCGGCATCCTCGATTATTGAAACATTCGAGGGGAGAAAGTCAATATCTGTAAGGCTGTAGCAACGGTAAAATGCCAGCATTTCAACTGTTTCCACGTCCGGAGATACAACTACATCTCTTAAGCTGCTGCATTCAAAAAATGTTCCGCGGGGAATAATCGTTATATTTTCGGATAGTACTGCCCTCTGCAGATTTGAACATCCCTCAAACAGTCCTACACCGATATTGTTCACAGTATCAGGAAGCGTTACACTGTACAGATCTGTATTCTCCAGGAATGTTTCATCTTCCATATCCGTAACTTCCAGTCCGTCTATGATCGATGGAACATCCAGATCATGATCTGTCCCATGATATCCGGTAATCGTTATCGTTCCCCGGTCATTTTTATAATAATCAAAGTCACTTACAGCACTGAGGTATACCTCGGTGTTATCCGAACCTGTATCTTCCTCTTCAGCAGATAACCCTGCCATATGATCAGGTTCTTGTTCCTCATATTCCATGCTCAGACTGATTTCTTCTTCAGAGTCAGCAGTATTCTCCGCTGCTTCAGCCTCGTCGGTAATCTCTGTATATTCGGTATTTTGCTGTGGATCTTCAGTCTCCATGGGTGTTTCAGAAGATAATTCCTCCTGCTCTATGGTAACTTCCTCTTGAAACTCATCATCAGTATCTGTTTCTTCCGCACTGACCTGTATCAGTGACATAGCCATAGCAGCTGCACACAATGTTTTGACGATTATCTTCATATTAAAAACACCTTCCATGTTATCTATTATAACAATTCTTCTGTCAGTCATTTTAACTTTTCGTCGATTATGTATGATTACCTGTCAAAACAGTATTCACTGCCCAACGCAGTGTTTTTCATACCGGTAGGACAGGGCATATTTGCCATATAACGTTGTTATCAACGTTTAAGGCGTTATAAAAGACAGCTCATGAGCTGTCTCTGGTGTGATCTTAGCTTATGGTTTCAGGATCTTATGTCTGATCCAGCGTGCACCGTCCTTTGTAATGAGCAGCAGATCGATCGGTCCGCCGCATGTTGCGACTCCGTTTGCGAATCTCTGTGCCTTACAGTTAACGTCTACAATGAACTCCGCAAATTCGATGGCGTCCCTGAGATACATATGGTTCCAGTCAAATTCCATCTTCGGTTTGCCGTTGATCAGGTTTGTGATATGGGCAATGTCCCCGTTCCAGCAGGCACCGTATTTCCCTTTCCCTGATGTCCATGTATAGATCTCTTTGGCATTGACCCTGTACACTCTCTGTTCATTACCGACATATCCGCCGACAAAGAAGATCGTTGTGTTGTTGGGATCGATCGCTTTCAGGTTCTGATGCAGTTTTTCAACGACCGTATCAACGTTGTCATCATCCGTGATCTCTTTCTCACTGAAGTCTGACAGGTAATCTACGATATTCTGGTTGTTCTGCATCGTATTGCCTGTGAAGGAGATCCCGATCCTGTCTTTCAGCAGGAACAGTTTCTGTCCGTTGTCACTGATCGTGAACTTCTCGTTGATGATCCGTTCTTTGTCCTTGACGATCCTGGCACCGGTAATACGGCTGTCGGCAGCCATGGCTATGCCTTCCGGCACAAATACACATGATATTACACTCATAGCTGTTACTCCTGATCATCCCAGTCCGGTTCCCATGCAAGGTATCTCTGACGCATTGCGTCAGTGAATTCCTTGTACAGTGTACCGCTGTCCAGACCTGCGATCTGTTTCATATCCTCTTCGGTCAGGCAGAAGTCAAAGATATCGATATTCTCTTTGATATGAACGGGATTCTTGGAACCGGGCAGTACGGAGTTGCCGATCTGTACATGCCATCTGAGCAATACCTGTACAGGTGTTTTATGGTACTTCTCAGCCAGTTCCAGAATAACCGGTTCTTCCAGCAGTTTGTGGTCTGCGTGTCCTAACGGATACCAGGCTTCCAGTATGATGCCTTCGCTCTTCAGGTATTCCCTCAGTTCATTCTGAGGAGCATACGGATGGTTCTCGATGGTAAGCAATGCCGGCTTGATGCGGAATCTTGAAGTAAATTCAGCGACCTGTTCCTTTGAGAAATTAGATAAGCCGATAGCCTTTGCCTTGCCTTCGTCTACCAATTCTTCAAAGCTTTCCCAGGCTCCGTATACATCCCCTACCGGATGATGCAGCAGAAGCAGATCTGCATAGTCGATGCCAAGGCGCCTGTATGAGCCTTCCACAGCTGTCCTGACCCTTGTATAATCAGACGGCCATACCTTGACTGTGATAAACAGTTCTTCTCTCGGTACGCCGCATTTTGCGATACCCCTGCCCACTGCCTTTTCATTCTGGTAGGAGCTGGCTGTATCGATATGACGATAGCCGTTCTGTACGGCACATACGACCGCATCTTCCGCATCCTTGCCGAAGATACGGAGTGTGCCGAGTCCAAGTACCGGCATGTTCTGTCCGTTGTTCAATGTAAAGTATTCCATATTGCCTCCTGTCAGATATTCAGCAGACTGATGAGATTGCGCAATTGAATATTCAGGCAGTTATTGAACTGGATCAATGTATTCAGTGTACGGAAGTCTGCCCAGAAGTATCCGTCAGGGAGTTCTTCCAGTTCTCCTTCTTTGAATTCCATGATCGTATTCCAGTTCTCTTCATGATAGAAGCGTCCGCCTTCTTCCGAGAACAGTCCTCTGAACCGGATGTCTTCTTTCCGTTCCAGTTTCTCAAAGAACAGCTTGTCTACAGGATCTGTGATCCTTTCATCCAGCGGTTCTTTCTGGATGCCGGGTGCTACCTCTACCCTGTCAAAACATCCGATCTCACACTTGGTCTGTACCAGGAAGCGCATGATACCGTCTTTGCCGATCTGATACGGCAGACCGAATTCACTCTTGCCCACCGTTTCGAGCAGAGGCTGTGACCAGCATCTGACCTCTCTTCCTTCGATCTCAATGTCGCAGAATACGATGCGGAAGTTTCCCTGTTCACTGGCATAACTGGCTCCATCATAGCTCCAGTCCTTCAGTGAATGCAGGTCGATCAGTTCACGTTCATAGTTTCCTGTCATCTTGATGTCGTTCATCTTCCCATAGATCTTTCTGATCGCGTCTCCGGACGAGTGCTCCAGGAAGGAACGGAAGAACGCTTCTTCGTGGAAGAGTTCATGAACAGCGGAAAGTGTTTCTTCGTCCAGATCGCTCAGCACGAACGGGATGCAGGATATGACGGTACGTGTATCCATGTTGACGATATTGTCATACTGCATGAGCTTCTTGATCTGTCCCAGTGTCATCCACCTGTGTGTGGAAGGCACTTCCACATCATCCTGCGCCAGCAGGATCATGTTGCGGTTGCGTTTTCCCAGGAAGCGGGATGACTGTTCTGACTGGATCTGGTCGGCGATCGTAATGCAGTTTTGTCTCTTGACGAAATACTGGTAGAACGCAGGCTCCTTGCCTCCGTGCTTTCTCGTGAAGTTGGAACGTGTCGCCTGTATGGTCGGAGAGAGCTGGCAGTGATTGATGTTGCCGGGTTCGATCTTTGCCTGCATAAGGAAATACATGCGTCCGTCTATGATCTTTGCAAGGATGCCGAGATATCCGATACCGTCCTGTACGATGATCGGCTGTTCTTTGACGCCTGTGTCATCCTTCTGGCGGATGCCTTTTACGGAAAAGTATGACTTCTGATCATTGACGATACCAAGCTCGTCCTTGTCATAGTGCCAGTATCCGTCATAGGCATACGGGATCTTGCGGATCGAGACAGTCGTTTCCTGACGTGTCCGTTCGATCCACTGCAAAAGCTCATCCGTGGTGTTCCATGGATTATCTTCACTTGCCCAGGATTCAAGAATATAGCGGATCACTTGATTTCTGTCATTCATCACTTCCGGCTCCTTTATGTCTCTTATTTGTCGATCTTTTTGACTTTGTACTTACTTCCGGTATAGACCGCTGTACTGCAGGCATCAGTTGCCTGGTCCAGTTCAGCACTCTGCCAGTATTGCAGCAGGACATAGTCCGTGTCATACTGCAGCAGGTATTCACAGCTCTTTGTATAATCGGGGTCCTCTTCTTCCAGCCAGTCTTCATGTTTTCTGGCGATCTGGTAGAACTCGTCGTTTACCCTGTCCAGCGGGTAGTGGTAATGCCACGGTCCGAAGATCGAGTATACTTCCGGCATGTATGTCAGTGTTGCGGCACTTTGGGAAACAACGACAGGCTGTCTGTCATTGATCTGCTTCACTTCTTCCTTGAGGAAGTTCAATGCGTTCATTTCATCCGGGTCGACCTTGTAGACACCGTCTACAGTCTGCCCGCCCCTGATGTATACCCAGTACAGTCCGGTGGACGGATCCAGCCGGAAGGAACCGATATTGCCAAGCACTACTGCTGCCACAAGGAATGCCGACAGCACAGGCGCAGCCGCCAGATAGCGTGAGCTCTTCCGGAAGATCATATCCAGGAACAGGACTTCTGTCAGCGGATTGAACAGCGTCATGAAGTTGCGGTAGAAGACCATGCCTGTGATCGTTTTCTGCAGCAGGATCATGCAGAGAGGATTCAGGAAGAATACTACCATCATGATGACAAATGCCTTCATCCACTTCTCTTCATCAATATTATTTCGGTTCATGATGAACAGAAGGACGCCTGTCCATCTGAGCACATTGACCAGACCGTCCAGCCATTCACTGTGAATGAACAGGTAGTCTGTCATCATATCCATCTGACGCCAGTTCCAGAGATAGTAGCTGTAGGATGTGAAGTCTGTCTTTTCGATCAGGTGGATCACAAATGATCCGATCGCAAATAAGACAGGCACACCGATAAAGAACAGATTCTTTGCGTATTTCGCGTACAGCCCTTCCAGGAAACGGATGAATCCGTGATCCGGGGAGATGCGGATGAACACGAATACTGCCGCATATGCAATAGCAAGCACGATGGCTGCGGCAGGCATGACACGTGAAAGGAATGCCAGGATATAGCAGACCATGGGCATGATCAGCTGTGCCATGTCGCTGAGGGCATGCGGACGCTTCATGGCGGCCAGATACCCAGCCAGAGCAAACATGACCGCAAAGCTCATGAACAGGAAGCTCGAGGAGCAGGCAAAACCTGCGGCAAGCGGTGCCCACAGCAGCCATTTGATATTGTCATCGTCATCCTTCTGCCATCTCCAGACAATGTATATCAGCAGCATCACAAACAGGCTTCTGAATGTATTCCCGTAGAAGGCAAAAGCAATGTTCCAGTAGAAGAAATTGGCATAGAACAGACCGAACAGCAGTACGGCGATGCGTACGTATTTATTGTTCGTACGCATCTGTTTGACCGCGTTCACGATCAGCATGTTCGTAAAGACATTGTACAGAAGACCGAGTCCCCAGACGGAGACGACAAGGTTGCTGACATAAGAGGATGAACCGAGCAGATAATACGGCAGGTTCACCAGCCAGCATAGATACGAACCGAAATGATAGTATCCCTGGAACAGGTAATAGACATTCCATTCCTGCCCTCTCATACCGTCTGCCAGGTTGTACATGTTCAGTTCCGGCGCATTGATGTTCAGGGCTATATAGTTCAGGTATGTCGTACTGTCCGCGTAATCCAGGTCAATGTACATCTTTGAGAACACGAACATGAAGACTGCCGCAGCTACAGCAATGATCACCGTATCGATGCTCAGGAACGAACGGACCGTGTCTTTAATATACAGCAGAGTTACAAGCAGTCCCCCTGCCAGTACAAGGCTGGTCAGTATGACGATCCAGGTAAATGACATGTTCAGCATCAGCGGAACATAGTACATCATCTGCAGCAATCCCAGTATCACCGAGAATCCAAGCGCTCCAGCCAGTCCCTTCTTCTCAATATTCAATTTTTTCAGCAGCGCTGTTCCTGTACCTTCACTGATGAAGATCAGCAGCGCGGCTATGATCAGTATTCGCTTCATAGTATCCCGTACTTCATTCTAAATATCCTCTTTATCATACCATTATTCGAATGATTACTGTACTGAGGGAAAAACCTTTATGGAAAAAGCAGAACTGTCAAAGAATAATCAAAACAACAAACAGCTATATCAGTACTTGGAAAGCAAGGATCCAAGACTTCCTGATATAGCTGTTTTATAAAGGTACAGGTTATTATCCGTTTAAGCTAAACAATACCATAATGACTTTGAGGTTCAGTTTTTCAGTTCGTTATACCTTCCAAGGAACGAAACCACTGCCAATCTGTTGCAGGTGTTCCACGGTCTGAACGTTCCATCTGCCCAGCCGGTGGTGATTCCGTTTGCTACACCCCAGCTGATTGCTTTGTCAAAGTCAGCGTTTCCTGTCATGTCACTGAATGAACTGTCGATCTCTGTTTCAGGTGCTCCCGCATATCTCCACAGGAATGTGATGATTGCTGCCCTGTTGCAGGTGTTCCATGGACGGAATGTTCCATCTGCCCATCCTGTTGTGATCCCCTGCTCTGCTGCCCAGCTGATTGCTTTATCAAAGTCCGTATTCCCGGTCATGTCTTTGAAATCTGCCATTTTCCCAGGTTCGGGCTTTCCGTCCAGTCTCCACAGGAATGTCACGACTGCCGCTCTGTTGCAGTTGCCATAAGGTCTGAACGTGCCATCATCCCATCCTGTTACAATTCCCTTTCCTGCCATCTCGTATACATAGTTATAGTAGAAAGCAGTTTTATCTCTTACATCTACAAATTCAACAAATACATTGCATGTTGCGGTCAGGGATCCATCCTTTGCAGCAACAGTAATTACAGCATTCCCGGTTTTCTTTCCCGTTACCAGACCGTTCCCGTCCACTGCTGCAATTTCATCATCGCTTGAACTCCATGTGTAGTCCCCGTTGATTTCATCAGTCGGAAGAACAGCCTCAAAAGCAGGTTCAATAACCGGCATGATCTGATAGGATTCACCTATTCCAAGAATCAGCTGGTATTTATCCAGAACAATACTTCTGAACACTGCAGTCAATTCTGTATCTTCAAGAACGCAGAAACGATACTCTGCCTCTTTGGAGATAAGCTGATCATCTATATACCAGCCGATAAATACTGAACCTTCCTCTGCTTCTGCTGATGCTTTGAAGTATTCACCAATATTCACCTGACCGCCGGCATTCACAGATCCTTTCCCGGAAGCGTTCAGCTTAACATAATAATGTGCAATATTGTCATTCAGATCCATTGTAGGAGTGATCTCAGCTCCATCAGGAGAATACAGATTGTAATGTGACAATCCATTCTCATCCATTGCGGATACCGTTCCTGTTAATTGATCATCTTTTGTGACATCCACATCAATATAATTGACGATACGATACAATTCCCCGCTGTCAATGTCTCTTTCTTCGATCTGATAACTCATCTTACCGCTGTCACGCGCAGTGATCCTGATTTCATAATCATCCCCGACAGGCAGATATACTTTTTTCTGACCGTTATGATCCACAAATACACACAGTGAATTACCGCCGATATCTACAGCTTCATCATTTAGAATCCTTCCTGCTAACTGACCCTGATAATATACATCAACATCCACCGGGCAATTAAGAACAAGCAGTCTTTCTCTGGTATCGGATGAATAATAATCTTCTGTTCCATCCAATGTATCAAGCCATGCCATACATAACTCTGGATAATGACCTTTTGCTAAGCCGCTGCCGACATAGCGGACTAGTGTTTTAATTGCATTATAGGATACTACAGAAGAAAATCCTTTCATTAAAAGATCTTCTATTGCGCTGATTACCACATTTGTTATTAAGATATCTTTGATATCTTTATATTCTTTTTTTCTGATATCAAACAGGTCATTAGCTACATTTGTCACAGTATCTTGATAATGTTCTACATACCACTCAGGGTCATAACCGATATCTGCAATCAAATCAGCTATACTGTCAACAGTTCCTTCCTGTGCCGGTCCGAGCTTTGCATATGTCACAGCCAGATCATCTGCTTCTTTTTCTGAATAACCCATTGCCTGAATAATATCTTTGTATTTATAGAACATCGCTGACCACGCAAATGGATAATCGTTAAAACCACTCGCCTCAAGAGATGGTAAATAATAAACAGTCCCAAATCTGCTGAATTTCCATTTTTTGAAAGCAACATGTGTTACCAGATCACTTTCATTAACAATGCTGAAAATATGAGCCGGATTTCCATGCTCAGCCATATATTGTTTAGTCACATTCCGCGGGCACTCAAAGCAATAAGTAAAGACCCCATCACTTTTTACGCCATCAAGTGTTCCCCCATTGGCGGCAGAAATCACTTTTTGGCCAACCAGATTCGCTGTGGCTGCAGCCCTGCTGTATCCGGTGATCCACACCTTAACATTGGACCGGTTCAGATTGTTGATATACCGCTTTACTGAATTGAATACCTGGGACGCCGCTATGTTGAAACCGTCGTGTATTCCTTCGTCACCGACATTGAAATTTCCTGACCATTCGTTATAATAAGTACCGCCTCTGACAGCAACCGCTATCAAAGTGAATTCTTCCCCTTCTGCATCTTTAATTGCTTTACTTCCAACAGCAAAACCAATCGAATTTGTTTGCGGCGACGGATAGTTCACTTCCACATCTGTAAATTCCAGATTTTTCAATAATTGTACAATTGTCGTGGATGATGATTTTTTTGATTCAGTCGCCATATATTTGATAAGAGTATTTTCATCTTTTTCATATGTGTCGATTAAATGCTGTTTTGCAGATGGAACACCAAATGCAGCAACTGCCATTCGGACAGACATTCTGGCGAGATCATGATTGTATGCTTCACTGCTTTCAGTAAACCAGTTTTCGTCATAATCATATCTATACTGTTCAAGCCGATCGGTAATACCAGAAAAATAAGTGAATTCCCCGGTTTGAATGAGCAGCTCTTTTGCCGGGATTTCATATTGATAATTATATTGGAATCGTGCATTCAGCAAATCTTCATTATTTTCCAAAATCTCAATAAGTTCCCAATCTGTTTCTGAACCTTCGTAGAAAACATCGGAGATATTCCTGCATCTATAAAATGCGGAATTACCAATAAACACTAAATTCAAAGGAATAGTGACCGTTTTCAGACTTGAACAGCCTTGGAATGTTGCTTCTTCTATCCTTTTCAAGTTATGAGGAATAATAACATCCGTAAGTACATTACAATTTCGGAATGCATATTCTCCTATACTTGTAACGCTATCAGGAATCATGATGCTGGTGAGACTGCTGCATTCCACAAATGCATACTCCCCTATACTTACAGTACCGTCCGGCAGGGTGATGCCTGTGAGACTGCGGCAGCCATCAAATGCATGAGGACCAATATTAACAATACTATCCGGAATTCTGATACTGGTGAGACTGCTGCACAGCTCAAAAGTATATTCTTCAATATTTGTGATATTGTCAGGCAGCGTAATGCTGGTGAGATTTTCACATCCGCTGAATCCCCAGCTTCCTAAACTGCTCACACTGTCAGGAATCGTGATATTGGTGAGACTAATGCATCCCGAAAAAGCACTGTTTCCTATACTTGTTACACCATCATGAATGATGATGTTTTTCAATTTTTCGCAACCGAAGAAAGCTCCGCTTCCAATGTTTGTCACAGTATCAGGAACGATTATTTCAGTAAGACTTTTACACTTTCTGAACGCATCGTCCCCTATCATCGTAATTCGGCTTGGCAGCATTATATCTGACAGTTTTTCACAGCCATCAAATGTGTATTCCGGGATAGTTCTCAAGCTGTTTGACAATGTGACAGACTCTAAGTTTCCACAATTCTGAAAGACATTATTTCCTAAAGACGTAACAGTATTTGGCATTTCAAAATCTGTAATATTACTTCCGGCAAAAGCTTTATAACCGATCTTCGTAATACTCCCGGCAAAAGAAAAGTCATTAAGACTTCTGCAGCCCAAAAAGGTTGCCTCATCAATTACAGTAACACCTTGAGGAAGAGAAATGTGATTCAGTTTTGAGCATCCATAGAAAGCCTGACTTCCTAATCCGGTAAGAGAAGACGGAATGTTTACACGTTCAAGCATCGTGCAGTTTTTAAACACCGTATCACCTATTCGAGTCATAGTGTCCGGCAGTATTATCTCCGTTAAGCCGGAGCAATCTGTAAATGTACTTCCCAGCAATTCTTTCACACCCTGTGGAATGACCATTGTTTTAATACTGCTGCATCTTCCAAACGAAGTGTAACCAATCTTCTTGACATTCTCAGGCAGTTCAGCAATATCAAGTTTTGGACAGTCCGCAAAAACACCATCACCAATCGTAACAAGGTCATCCGGTAATTTAACACTTACCAGATTTGTACATTCAACAAATGCCTGATTATCGATTGATGTGATACCCTCCGGGATAAAGACGGATTCTAAACTGCCGCAAAATGCAAAGGATCTTTCTGGAATGGCATTCTTCCAGCCAAACTCTATATTTGATCCGCTTCCTATCTTCCCGGCTGTTTTCAGCTGAGGACAATTTGTCAATGTGTTATAGTTAAGACTCCATCCATCCGGAATAACAATATATGAAAGATTAGGATTATCGGCAAACGCATATTGAGAAACCATATGATCAAAATCATTGGTAATATCAAAAAGATAAACAGATTGAGTACTACTGTTATTTCTAAACGCGCTACTGCCAATCTCTGTAACTTCATATCCACCGATCTCACGGGGAATGTGAATGATACTTTCCTCACCAGTGTATTTCAATATACCTGCTGTGTAGATTTTGTTCCCGTTTTCGTCATCACCTTTATATAATAAACGATACTCATAATCACCAGAGCTTTGAAGTCCTGCATTATACTCTGTTTCTGCCGTATCCGGTACTTCAGATATTTCTTCACTTTCATCTTGAACAGAAAAATCATCCTCTGACACTTTTTCACTCTCATCCTGAACAGGAAAATCATCCTCTGATATTTCTTCAGATTCATTGATTATCTCATCATCTGCAACTGTTTCTTCTTCAGATGAAGAAGTCGGAATCATTTCCCCTTCATTTTCAAAATCATTGTCATTTTGGTTTTCCGCAGGTTCCGGTTCCGCCTCCATTTCTTCATCATTGTTTTCATCGGAAACCATTTCAGTTGTTTCGTCATCCGACTCCTGAAATATATTTTCTTCTGCTGCTGTATTCAAATTCAAAGAACTGAAACACAATAAAACACTCAACAGCCAAACGATAAACTGATGCTTCTTGCCAAACATAACAACTCCTCCAAGCGATACTTTAAGGAGAGTATATCAAAAACAAGCAGTTATTTTGTCGAATTGCTCAAATTTGTAAATATAAAATATCATCAGACATATATTCGGTTTCATTATTTTCAGCTATACCAAAAATCATCCCACACTAAAATAGATCCCCCCAAATCCACGAATGGTAATCTGAGGGGAGCTCAAAGACTCGTTATTGGAATGTATATACCTACCGTAAAAAATATGAACAGGTGATATTTCAAATACTTCTATTAATTCATTGTACAGTTTTTCACCAGAATAATCAGCCAAGTCAACAGCATTTTTCACCTCTCGTGAAATAGTTTTGAAACGTGCACTAAGATGTATGAAGTGCGGAATTATAATGATACTTCTGCTTAATAAATAATCACAACAGTCATTAAACTGCAAATCATGATCAAACTATTTTATATTCCCTTGATAATCCACGACTGCATGATTCACAACAGGAGTTGATTCTGTTTCATCAGAAACAACTACCTTACCGCTAATTATATCTGCAAGGATTTTTTTATATTCTGTTTCAGTAAAACTATTATTCCATTGTGTATTTTCGCTTAGGCCAATATGATTTAAAGATAAATCTGTCGAGGTAAACTGAACCCTGTAAAACGGACAGAAGAAAAAAAGTACATCTGACCCATTACAGGGTTTTCTTCTGGCTGTTACACTGATGATGAGGTAACAGATATGGCGCTAAAGCATTTCACGCTCGAACAAATCAAGGAATTAAA
>JAFRJJ010000024.1 GCA_017432325.1 Solobacterium sp.
GCATCAGATTGATATGCATATATCTGAAACAGGTCTGTCTTCAACAGTGGTAATACAGGCAGCTGTGTAGTATCTGCGATATGCAGATACAGCAGTAAAGGTGTCATGGACGCACCCGGGAGCTGCACAGCTAATGCTGTGTCAACCCGATGCTTGGCAATTCAATTGCCGAGTAGTTCACGAAATTCATTTGGAATAATGAAGAACCGGGATGAACGCAGAAATAATACACAGAATGATTGCGAGAATAGCAGGGCATTAAAACTATAACAGCAGATCCTCAACACCAGAAAACGTAAACCAGATATGGACGGAAATAACCCGGAAGACCACCGGGAGAAAGGGAAATCCAGTCATCATTGATGATTGGATGATGCGTGTACCATGATTATCATAGATAAAGAAAAATGTACCGGCTGCGGTGCCTGTGTCAGGGACTGTCTGAATAAAGCTCTTGAAATAAGGGAAGGGAAAGCGGAATATATCCGCGACTGTTTCAAATGCATGCACTGCATCGCAGTATGTCCTGAGGATGCGGTTTCCGTAAATGATCCTGATAACTCCATGGAAGAGATTTTTCCCATTGACGAATCCTGTCATGTTGATGCGGACAGGATGCTTCGCTTTATCAAAAGCCGTCGTACGATCCGGCATTTCCAAAAGCGTCCAATAGAAAGGGAAAAGATCGAAATGCACCTCGATGCAGGAAGGTTTTCTCCCACCGGAAGCAATTCGCAGAATGTCTCCTACATCGTAATCAAGGAGCATCGGGATGAGTTCAACGCCCTAGCGATGAAGGAGTTCCGGAGCTATAAGCATCCGGATCGTTTTTCCCTTGTCTTCCCGCCGCCCTTTGACCTGAGCCGTATCGATTTTGAGGATGATGAATTTTTGTTTAAGGGAGCGGATACTATCATCCTTGCGGTATGTCCCTCAGATGTGAATGCGGCGATCGCTGCAGCAAACATGGAATTAACGGCGAACGGCATGGGGCTTGGCATGCTTTACGTGGGATTCTTCATACGTCTCGTTAACGTAACCAAGCCCCTGAAGAAATATCTAGGCCTGTCTGAGGAAGATCATGTAGCGGTTGCTATGGGCTTCGGATATCCTGATGTGAAGTACTATCGTACCGTACCCAGAAAACCCGTCAAAGTGACCTGGCTCTGAAATGTAAAGGAGCACCTTTATCAGCTGGGAAGAGTTTATTTCGGTGTATTCCATGATAAATAAGGTGACCGTAGGGCTGTTGTTTATATTTCTGTAGACACTGGTATTCACTGATCTGAGGTTAAATGCTGCAGTTGTTTGTGTAGCTGCGGCTGCAGCGGCGATTCAAGAAAGGGATACAGTGAAAATGTAAACAGAACCGGTTCAGGATAATCGAAGACTGATCAGATTTCTCGGTCTGTATAGGCATACTGATCACTGAGATGCAGACGGTTACAGGAGAGTAAGGTTATGAAAGAACAAGAAGCTGATGAGAAAGTCATACACGAACAGGACAAGATCATTGCTGCGTGCGGCAATGACTGTTCTGCATGCCCGAGATATGTGAAGCATCCTTTTGAAAAAACAGATAACGAACTGCTTCATACCGCAGAACTATGGATGAAGATCGGATATCGTGATCATGTTGTTTCCATCGAAGAAATATCCTGCACCGGGTGCAAGCCTGAAAACTGGTGCAGATATCAAGTGGTTAGCTGTTGTCAGGAACGTGAAGTGACGAATTGCGGTCAGTGTTCTGACTATCCATGTGAAAAAATACGGGAGTGTTTTGCCGTTACGAAGTCTTTTGAACCGGCATGCAGAAATGCCTGTAGCGGGCAGGAGTACGAACAGTTAAAAAGAGCGTTCTTCGAAAAAGAAAAGAATCTGAGTACGTCGGACTCCAGCCTGTAAACTTGTTCGGCACAAGGCGGTCTACAGTAATCAATTTGGCTGTAATGCCGGTATTCATGGCAATATCCTGATGCACAGCGGAATTGTCTGGCATCTAGTAACAATAAAAAAGAGCCGCAAAAGTCTGATTTAAAAGGGGCATTTAGAAAAAAATCTAAATACCCCTTTACTGTAATGTGGTGAAATTGTATATTCTATTTAGATAAATATCTAAATTGTTTTTTGGGAAGGAGAGGCAGAATGGCATTTGCGGAAACGTTTAAAGCCCTGTCTGA
This sequence comes from Solobacterium sp., assembly GCA_017432325.1. GTDB lineage: Bacteria > Bacillota_I > Bacilli_A > Erysipelotrichales > Erysipelotrichaceae > Bulleidia. Next base: position 2,181 of record JAFRJJ010000024.1, read on the forward strand.
TCCGGTCAGACGACAGATTCTTGAATTGCTGAAAAAAGGACCTCTTTCTGCCGGGGACATAGGATCTCACTTTGAAATGACAGGCGCAACGATTTCTTATCATCTAAAGATCCTGAAGCAGGCAGACCTGATTTTTGAGAGCAGGGAAAAGAACTTCATTTACTACCAGTTAAACACAACTGTATTGGAAGAGATCATGCTGTGGATCTCGGAACTGAAAGGGGGCAATTCCGATGCTGAAAGCTAACAGAAAGACTATGATCATCACAAGTATTCTGACAATTCTTCCCATGCTGATCGGGATCATCTATTGGGATCGTCTGCCGGATGTGATGGCTACACATTTCGGATTCAATAATGAAGCTAACGGGTTCAGCAGCAAGACATTTGCTGTATTCGGAATACCTTTAATTCTTCTGGCTGTACTTTGGCTTGGAGCAATTGTCACAGCATATGATCCAAAAAGGCAGAACATCAGTCCGAAGATGTTCTCGCTTGTGCTGTGGATCGCACCAGTCATCTCTTTGATCGCTGCAGCAACGATGTATCCCGTCAATTTGGGCTATGAAGTGGATATCACTTTTTTCAGTGAATTATTGTTAGGCTTGATGTTCATCATAATCGGAAACTATCTGCCAAAAGCAAGGCAGAACTACACGATCGGGATAAAGATTCCCTGGACGCTTGCAAATGAGGAAAACTGGAATCGGACACATCGCCTTGCCGGATATCTGTGGATGATATGCGGTATTCTGATGGTCTTAATATGTCTGACACAACTGGTTCCGTCTGAATGGCTGATCGGTATCATTCTGTTCATGACACTTGTGCCTTGCGTATATTCCTTCTGGCTGCACACGAAGAAAGGTCTGTGACCTGCGTGCTCCAATGCTCCAGGAAATTACTGTGAACAGAAATCTTGTCCATGATCCGGAAGCACCGTTTGACGGATATGATGAGAGTGATGATACTGAAATCTCTGCAAGAAGCCATCCTGTTGCTGAAAAACAGTTTATCCGCTGAAAATTACGTGTTCTGTTCAAGTATTCAGGGAACAAACATCAAAGAAGAATAGTGTGAATTCAATTCTTCACTCTGTAAAACTCCTATGCGACGGCTCATGCTGTTATCACTGCAAACGGCAGTTATCCGATCGACATCAATATTTACGGGCTGTCAAATGGTGAGTAGTCATCATGGCTGAAAACAATGATGGTCATGGTAATGAACATTTTATTATCAGATGGCAGATATGCCGGATATCGGAAAGAAAGGGGCGAAAATTGCGCCCCATTTTTGTATATGGATGATTTAATCAGTGATAGCCCTCAACCCGGATTGATCCAGATCACGCTTTTACCCTATGCAATATTTGAAACAGTTCAGTTTTTCAATTTCGGGAGACTGTTTTTCGTGGGAATATAGCCTGTCTCAGCCAATCAATACAGGTATAATGAATATAAAGAACCGGCTTATAAGCATCAGCACATGAAAAATGATCATTGAATGAGGTACAGGATGAAGAGGTATATTGCTTTGCTGAGAGGCATCAATATCAGTGGCAGGAACAAGGTCGCAATGGCCGACCTGAGACCGGCAATAGAAGGACTTGGATATGATGACGTTGTTACTCATCTCAACAGCGGCAATGTTATTTTTTCATCCGAAGAAGGGAATGAAATCGTCTTAGCAGAGAATATACAGATGATGCTGGAAAGACAGTTTGCAATGAAAATCCCGGTATTCGTGATCAGATGCGATAAGCTGGAAAGCCTGCTGGACAAAGCACCGGACTGGTGGGGAACATCTGACAAGAACATTTATGATAACCTGATCTTTATGATCCCACCTGCGGATGTACAGGAGCTTTGTAAGAAGATCGGTGAGCCGACGGAAGGACTGGAACAGATACAGATCTCCGATAATGCTGTGTTCTGGTCGTTTGACAGACAGAGATACGCGAAAGCAAACTGGTGGAAAAAAACAGCAGAAGCAGGGATCGGGGAAATGATCACGATCAGGACAGCCAATACACTGCGTAAGATCGTAAAGATGTAACTGATAGAAACTGACAGAGAATCTGCTTTCATTCCTTTGCCACCGGATCATTTTCGTGCATAGGGGTTGGAGATACATCCGTAAGCAGTCTGCTGAAACTGTTCACCCACAGAATGACCGGTATTACCGGCATGTCCGTACTGAATTCATAAAAATAGCCGGAAAACGGCACAGGAGGATTTTATTATGAGGCTGATAATTCTGATCCTTGGGATGATCGCGCTCGCGTTCTATATTCCCGAGAAACTAAGAGGATATACACTGAAGGCAGTATTCAGAAAAAGCATCGTTTCTGTTTTGTTCATTGCTGTAGCAGTTTCAGCAGGGGCTTCCGGCAGGCTGCCGGTGTTTGTGATCCTGGGTCTGGTATGCGGTCTGCTTGGGGATATCTGGCTGGATCTGAAATATGTATTTCCTCTCCACGATGAACCGTTTACATATGCGGGTTTTATATCATTCGGGATCGGACATATCCTTTATGTGACCGGACTGCTTCTGCAGTATGGCACCGGTAAATATCTTCCTTTGTCATTTGTACTTGCGGCAGCAGCTGCAGGACTTGTTTCTGTTCTTGAAGGCCCAATGAAGCTTGTCTACGGAAAAATGAAGCCTATTGTACTGGCATACGGTTTTCTGCTGTTTTCCAGTGTATTTGTCTCAGGAGGACTGCTTCTGTCAGAAGGCTGCAGAACACTTCTTGCTTTCTTTGCCGGAAGCGTACTGTTCGCTGTTTCGGACCTGATCCTGAGCGGTACATATTTCGGGAAGGGGAAGGATACTGCTCTCTACATCATCAGTAATTATCTGTTCTATTACGGAGGTCAGTTCCTGATCGCATACGCTCTGGTTTTTCTTGTGTAAGATCTCTTTGTGAGCCTGCAAAGAAAATACGGAAATATCGGGAATTATCTATGCAGGATCAGGAAAAGCCGCATAAACAGTTTCAGGCGGATGCTGTGCTCCCGCCTTTCAATAACTGTAAAATGTTGTTTTGTCAGAGACTTCTTAAGAGTTCCAGACCCGGTTCTTCTACCTTGAGCAGGGCATAATTGGTTCCGATAAAGACCGCTGTTTTGTTTTTGCGGCATAAGCCGAGCCAGGCACTGAATGCACCGGCACTGCCTGTATGCCAGGATATCCCGTCATCAGTCAGACGCCATGCCAGACCGCTCTTGAAGTCTTTTTCACCATGTCCGTGCACCTGGTGGCAGAGATCCAGATAAGGTCTGCTTTCATCCATCTGGAGGGAGGCGTATTTCAGCATATCCGCTGCAGTTGAATTCAGTGCACCAGCAGACATGATGACGTCACTTTTTTCCCACTTCCAACAGGAACAGGGATTTTCCTTTTTGTCATGTCATGTCAGTGTTACGTTGCCGATCATTGTGTCTTTGAGCCCGAGGTCGTTCTGTGCATAGTCATTCATCAGATCCCAGTAATTCTCTCCTCCGATGATACCCAGGATATAGCCCAGGATCCCGTAGGCAAGATTAGAATACTCAAATTTATATTCTTTATCCTGCAGCTTTGTTTCTCTGATCAGCTTCAGCATGACTTCTTCATCAAGCGTACCGCGGAACGGATTGACATGCAGAAGACCGTCCGGTTTGTTCATGTTCGCAAGTCTTAACAGTGTTTCCACTGTTGTGAAAGGTTTTCCGCCGTATCCGGAGGAATGAACTGCCAGCCGGCGAAGAGAAGGATAATACTGATCAGGCAGACCCCTGATATATGCGGAAAGTGGATCGATCAGATCCGCTTTTCCCTCTGACACATATTTTGCGAGCAGGGAAGCGGTAAAAGTCTTGCAGATAGAACCGACCGGATACGTAAGTGTTTCATCGGACTCGTTCTGCTGGGGGTCAAGATGAATGATCTGTGTGTTTCCATTCTGCAGGATACCGAGTGTCAGTTCCATATGTGAAGTCTTCGGATACAGTTTCCGGATGACGGGTTCGGCTGCTTGTCTGATTTCCATGATTTCCTCCATTACGGCGCGTTGGCGCCGTCACAAATACGTTATGAATAAACATTCTCCAGTGCTTGCTTTCTGCTATTCTGTAAGTAGAGGATAGCTTTGTTTAGAGCACGTGAAGGTGAGTGGGTATTTTGATCC
>JAFRJJ010000025.1 GCA_017432325.1 Solobacterium sp.
CTGTAACGTTCAAGCATATGGTTATAGACAAACCTGCATGAGCCGAAAGTCTGTCTGATGACAGATATCTGTTCATCTGTCGGATAGATCCGCATTTTCAAAGCTTTGAATCTCTTCATGGCAGTGTCTCCTTTCACAGTCTCAACAGAACGGTCGTTGTGTTATGTCAGACACTTATATATACGGACAGGAAGAATATGATTCCACGCAAATAAACAAATGATTTATTGCAATAAATAAAAAACTCTGCCAGGTGTTTTGTTATATGCACTGCTTTCAATATTTATGAATCATAACAAATAAAAGTTGCTAAATGAAACTAATTATTTTATAGTTAAGTGGCAGGTGGTTCATATGAGTGAAGTTAAGCAGGCGCAGGCGAGAGAAAAAAGAAGAAAAATGATGCTGGAGGATCCGATGCTCCGTGTCATTCCTGTCGTAGCCATTCCGATGATCGTTTCATCGGTTATCGATTCTCTTTATAATCTGGCTGATACATTCTTTGTAAGTCAGATCGGGACAAGTGCAACAGCAGCAGTCGCTGTCAATGATTCTCTGATGATGTTTTTGAGATCGATCTCTATGGGCTTTGCGCTTGGTGCAGCAAGCTATATATCCCGTCTGATGGGAGCAAAGCAGGATGAAAAAGCATCCTGTGTAGGAACATCGACATTATTCATTGGTGTTGCATTTTCACTGTGCTTTGGTGTTTTCTGCTTAATGTTCCGTTCTTCGATTGTCGATATACTTGGAGTTACTGCAGATGCGAAACAATATTCAATGGACTATTCTTTTTGGATATTGCTGGCAGCTCCGTTTACAACTGCGGAACTGATCATGAACCAGCTGCTGCGCAGTGAGGGAAGCACAACATTGGCCATGGTCGGAACAGTTTCCGGATGTCTGTTGAATGTAGTACTTGATCCGATTTTCATCAGTATCTTTGGCTGGGGCGTTGCCGGAGCTGCTGGTGCTACAGCACTGTCCAAGGTGTTCAGTGTGATCGTACTTGCTTATCCGTTTATCACTCATCATTCTATGCTTGAGGTCTCTTTGAAGAATTTCAGGCCGGATCGTGAAAGTGCGTCAGAAGTTGCTAAGATGGGTATCCCGGCTTTTCTCAGGATGAGCTTGATGAGTGTAGGTGGAGTGATCACCAACAACGTGGCGAAAGGTTTCGGGACGGCAGTACTTGCAGGTATATCTGTGGCAAACAAGCTGTATCGTTTTGTTGCATCGATCATTATGGGATTTTCTCAGGGATTCGGCCCGGTTGCCGGTTTTTGTTGGGGGGCGAAAAAATACAGACGTGTTAAGGAAGCTTATAATACGACTGTCATGATCGGAGTAATTGCCGGAGGAATTCTCGGTGCGTTGATGTTTATATTTTCAAGATCACTTGTCGGATGGTTTAATTCCGAAGCGAATGAAACAATGTATCTGATCGGTTCTCTTAAAATCAGATCGCTTTGTCTGGTACTGATTCCGCATGAGATTGTCATGATTACAAGCAATCTTTATCAATCACTTGGACGACCTATCGGGAATCTGGTCCTGTCCATGTCAAGACAGCTGATCTTCCTGATTCCATTCGTTCTGATCCTGCCTGTTCTGTTCCCTCGTTTCGGTCTTCCGGGTGAATATGGTCTTGCAGTCGCACAAGCTGCTTCTGACGGATTCTCATTCCTCTTCCTTGCTCTTCCTTTGGCTGTTTATATGTTCCGTAAAATCGGTGATAGAGAAGATGGTGCTGATTATCCGTTTGAATAGGAATATTTAGAAAATTGTCCGGATCAGGTCTTCCGGGCTTTTTTGGGCTTCATTCGGGATGATTACCTTGGCATATGATAGAATTTTGGCGGAGGAAATCATATGACAGATATTTATTCATTTACAGTTAAAGACCGCCAGGGCAATGATGTTAGTCTTGGAACGTACAAAGGAAAAGTACTCCTGATCGTCAACACTGCAACAAGATGCGGCTTTACGCCTCAGTATGAAGGCCTGGAAGCTATTTATCGGGAACTGAATGACAAAGGTTTTGAGATCCTGGACTTCCCGTGCAATCAGTTTGGAGCACAGGCTCCGGGAAGTGATGAGGAGATCCATCAGTTCTGCACTTTGAATTATCAGACTGAATTCCCCCGCTTCAAAAAGGTCGATGTAAACGGAGAAAATGAGGATCCGCTGTTTACGTTCCTGAAAACACAGAAAGGTTTTGCGGGATTCAACCTGGACACCAAACTTGGACCGCTTCTGGATAAGATGTTCCGTGAAAAGGATCCGAATTATGCTGATTCACCTGATATCAAGTGGAACTTCACGAAGTTCCTGATCGACAGAGAAGGAAACGTGACTGAACGGTTTGAGCCTACTGCTGAACCTGCTGAGATCGCAGAACGCGTGAAAGAACTTCTGTAAATGCATTGCCCGCGAGGGCAATGTTTTAATGTTTATCCGGTGATATACAGGTGAAAGTGACCTGTATACTTTAAGTGTGTTATAATCGAAAGACGAAAGGGGTGTTTGCTTTGGCTTCTTATAACCTGACTTTAAGACTGGATAGCTTGCGCACATTTGTGATCATATTCCTGGATATTTTCATTATGTGGCTTGTTTTTAATACTGTGCTTCGTCTGATCCGCACAAACTCCAGAACAATACAGATCTTTAAAGGAATTCTCCTGGTCATAGTTGTTGACGGTATAGCGAAACTGCTTGGCCTGAAAACGCTGGAATTTTTCGCTGACATCTTCCTGAACTGGGGATTTCTTGCAATCATCATTCTGTTCCAGCCTGAACTGAGACAATTGCTGGAACGTCTCGGAAAGACAAATGTTTTCTCCAGGATCAGTACTCTGACCGGAAATGAAAAAGAAAACTTGGTCGATCAGATCGTAAAAGCAGCGATGCTTTTATCACAGGATCAGACCGGCGCTCTGATTTCCATAGAACAGTCTCATTCCCTGGAAGACTTTATATCTACGGGAACAAAACTTAATTCGGATGTTACTGCAGAATTGCTGACATCTATCTTTGTGACTTCTACACCGCTGCATGATGGTGCAGTCATCATACAGGGAGATAAAATAGCATGTGCAAGTGCTTATTTCCCTCCTACCAATCTGGAGCTGCCTTCCCGTTACGGTGCACGTCACAGGGCTGCGATCGGTATCAGTGAGATCACAGACGCTGTCACGATCGTAGTTTCCGAGGAAACAGGAGCTATCAGCATTACTGAGGGCGGCAAGATATTTAAGGTCAATACGAAACAGCTCCGTGAGCATCTGATGCGTGTGATCTGCGGTGAAGAAACCGAGGTCAGAGGGTCAGGACGGAATACACAGCCACCGGCTCCGAGAGAAGTACTGATCGAGGATGATATTACTGCGCCGGATGTTACAATTCCGAAAACAACAGCCAAAGATGAAAAGATGACCCGCAGAGGTGATACGGGTGTGTTATCCGTTCTTGCTATCAAGAAACAGTCTGAGGAAACACCTCAAAGCAATAAGATCGAAGTTGAAGAAGTGATCACGCCTGCACAGGAACCTGAACAGGAGACTGTGACTGAAGATAAGAAGGGGATCTTCTCCGGTTTATTCTCACGTCATGACAATAACGGAAAAGATGAAGACCGGATCACCCAGCTGGAAGAAGAACTTGATTCCATCAAACTTCCGAAAAAGAAGGAACGTCCGGTACCGAGTTATCCGGAACAGCATGATACTGACTGGATCAAACCTGTCAGCATTCATGAGGAGCAGCCTGTGGTGCAGGAGTCTGTTCAGGAAGAGCCCGTTCCGGATATGCCCGAGCCTGAGATTCCTGAGGAGAATACCGAAGAGCGTATGACGGCTGAGGATGTCATGATCGCCAGAGAGATGACGCTTCAGAAGCTGAGCGAAGGCAGAAAGGAACCTGTACTGCCTGTTGATCCGTATGCGACAGACGAAGAACTGCAGGAAAATGCACAGGAAGAACAGGATCCTGAAAAGCTCTATGATACGACCAAGCTCGATATTTCCAAACTGATGGGATTTGATGATGATTTTGACAGCACATTCCGTATGGTCGATCATATGAATACCGATACAATTGATACCTCTGATTCAAACAAAGGAGGTGACACGGTATGAGTGAGAACAAGAATCGTCTGAATTCTCCCGATAGGGAAGAAACCAACAGCAAGACTGAACTTGCCAACAGAATCGCCAATCAGAGCAAGATGATGGCGGACAAGTCACAGAACCTGCTTGACAATGTTCTGAAACTGATCCGTTGGTTCTCCACGATGATCGACAGAACACTGTTCAATACAAGATACGCAAAGCTTGTTTCGCTGATCCTTGCGATCATGATGTGGTTTATCGTAAACGCCAGTACCGTTGCGTCTCTGTATTCACCTTTGACCTACAGCAAGGACAGGAACGGAGTCACCATCACAGCCAAGTACAACACGGATACATTTGAGCTGAGCGGACTGCCTGAGACTGCTGATATTACGATCAGCGGTGATACTACTTCCGTCAACAATGCGATCAATTCAAGAGGTACGGTCGTTGCTGACCTGGAAGGTCTGACAGAAGGAACACATCAGGTCAAGCTGACTACAGAAGGATACGGTGACAATGTGTCGGTCAAGATCGACCCGTCGAATGTCATCATTACCCTGAAGAAAAAGACTACACAGCAGTTTGATCTGTCCTATGACTTTGTCAACCTGGATAAGATGGACTCAATCTACAGTGTCGGTACACCGGTATTTGAGTATACAAAGGTCAATGTCAGAGCGTCCAAGGATACATTGTCCAGCATCGCGTTTGTCAAAGCATTGATCGATGTATCCGGTCAGACAGGTGACTTTACACAGGAAGCGAAGCTGGTCGTTTATAACTCAAGCGGGCAGCCTGTTGACGCTAGTATCGTACCGAGTACGGTCAGTGTAACGGTTCCGGTCACTTCACCTAACAAGACAGTACCGATCGAAGTGGAAGTTACCGGAGAAGCACCGGAAGGCAAAGCGATCGAGTCGATCTCCATGGACCAGCAGACAGTAACCATTTACGGTCCGCAGTCAGTACTGAGCCAGATCGACAAAGTGGCTGTTACACTGAACGCATCCACTCTGACAAAGGATGAATCAACGCTCTTAAGACCGATCGCACTGCCGGCAGGAGTGAATTCATCGAATATCAATCAGATCACAATGAGCGTTGTACTTGGTGAAGGTATGACGAAAGAAATTGCTGATGTAAAGATCAACTATCGCAACAACGTCAATAACTACAAGGCATCGCAGCCGAATAACCAGACAACTACAAGTGTTATGGTCTTCGGTACGGAAGAGAATATCGCTTCCATAACAGCAGACGATATCGTTGTTTATGTTGACATGCTGAACGCTGTACCGGGACTTCAGGAGTTCCCGCTGCAGGTAGAGCAGCCTGACGGCGGTCTGGTGACATATACACTGACAGAAGCGACCTATACGCTGAACGTATTGGGTGAATCAAACACTGATTCAGAGACGAATACGGAAGCGGACGTCAATAACGGCTGAGGAAATCAGAATCAAATAGAGCTGCAGAAAACAGGTTTAGCCGGATGGACCGGACAGCCTGACGTACTGCAGCTCTTTTCATGTATGCAGGAGTATGATTGGAAGCCCGTGCGTAAGCACAGGGTCTGAAAAAACGGATTAAGAACCGGACAAAAAAAGCGCTGACCGCGCTTCTTTGCTGGTTAGGCTTCACTGCTTTGGATGTCGTTCATATGGGCGTATGTTCCGCCCAGTTCCAGCAGTTCTTCATGGGTGCCGTGCTCACTGATAATGCCGTCTTCGATGACCAGGATCTGATCCGCACTCCGGACAGTGCTGAGTCTGTGGGCAATTGCGATGATCGTTCTTTTTCCGGTAAGGTTGGCAATAGCGCTGCGGATCTGCTGTTCTGTCTCTACATCGACAGCAGCAGTAGCTTCATCCAGAATGATGATCGGTGATTTACGAAGAATGGCTCTGGCAATGGCGATTCTCTGCTTCTGACCGCCGGAGAGTCTGATGCCGCGTTCGCCGGTCCTGGTTTCATAGCCGTCCGGCATTGCCATGATCTCGGCATCAATATTGGCAGCTTTAGCTGCTTCCCGTATCTCATCCATTGTGGCATCCGGTCGAGCATAGCTGATGTTTTCAGCGATCGTACCATTGAACAGGAATGTATCCTGCAGTACCACAGAAATGTTTTTCCTCAGGCTTTCGATCGTAATATCCTGAATATCCATACCGTCTATGAGGATGCGTCCTTCACAAGGTTCATAGAATCTGGAGATCAGCTGGGTGATCGTCGTTTTGCCGACACCTGTCGGTCCGACCAGTGCCAGCATTTCACCGGGCCTGCAGGTAAAGGAAATATCGTTCAGGACAGGCTGTTCCGGTATATAGGAGAAGCTGACATGATCGAAAGAAATTCCGCCTTCACATGTTTCCAGATCAACGGCGCCTTCTTTATCCTGTATTTCACAAGGCGCATCAAGGATCATCATGACACGTTCCGCTCCGGCCAATGACTGCTGCATATGTTCTACAAGGTTTGCCAGACCTGTTACCGGCTGATAGAAAAGTGACAGGTAGAGCAGGAAGGCGACGATGTCTTCCACACTGAGACCTTCCTTGTAAGCCAGCCAGCCGCCGAATCCGACTACCAGGATGGTTCCCGTGGAAGATATGAATTCGACGAACGGATGGAACACAGCACTGATTTTTAAGGCTGTAAGCATTGCTTTGACGTGGGCGAAGTTCTTCTCATTGACCCGCCCTGTCTCGTATGCTTCCCGGCCGAATGACTGGATCTCATGGATGCCGGACAGATTGTCCTGCAGTTTGCCGTTGAGCTCACCCATTTTTGCCTGTGAGATCCGGAAGTAAGGTCTGACCTTTCTGGCAAAGATGATACCGGAAGCCAGGATAAACGGAATCGGTGCACAGGTGATGAGTGCCAGCTTCGCGTTGATGCTGAGAAGAATGATGAGGACACCGAGGAATGTCATGATGTTGGTGATCGATTCAGGGATCATATGTGCATAGAGCAGTTCAAAATCCCTGGTGTCATTGACGATCCTGCTCATCAGGTCGCCGGTCTGCTTGTCGTGGAAGAATCCTAAATGCATGCGTTCCAGTTTATCATAAGTCCTTGTGCGCAGATCTCCGACCAGATACCAGGCTGCTTTGTGTGCCATGTAGTTGCTTAAAAAGCGGAATAAGACGCGTGAAAGATAAAGTGCGATCAGGATCATGGTCAGCTGCCTGATATTGGCAAGACTGTCTTCATTGACGCCTTGTTCAACGATGCCGGTCATTGCGGCAAGTACTTTCGGTGCGGCCAGATTTACCATTGTCAGAGAAAGCGTTGCGAAGATCGCTAAAAAGTATAAGCCTTTATAGCGGAGCGCTTCCTTGCTCAGTTTCCAAAGTGTTTTCATGTACCTATTGTATGGATAAATACGTAAAGACGCACGGTATATGCAACTTTGATCCAAAAAATATCTTAATAAATATGAAAAAGCGGAATATGCCTTTTCAGACATCTCCCGCTTGGATGTTCTGCAATGTTGAAAGATTGCAGAGATCGTTGACTGAATTTTATTTTATTCACCGGGCACTTTGATCGTAATATTTGAGAATTCGGCATTTCCTGTTTCAGCAAACAGACAGATATGTGCTCCGTTGGTAGAATGGCGGATCCTGGAACTGAATGCTTTTGAATCGTCAATATAGAGAATGACGATCTCGTTTTCACAGACCAGTGTCACATGGTGGTTTTCTGATTTGTCAAAATCAAATCTTGTGAAAGCAGACGGATCGAAACGTGCTAGATCCTCAAGTTCATAGCCTTCGTAATGCAGAAGATTCCTGCTGGCGTCAAGACAAAGTGCTGTATAGACCGGATCATTCTGATTGCCTCCGAAGGCGAAACCGATACGGCTGTCTGCAGACATCTTTACATCGCATTCGAGCATAAGGGATACCGGACGGGTGCCCATATCAGCAATTGCATATTCTTTGTCGGTTGCTGTGACTGTTACCGTATTGTTTTTGATCTTTGCGTTTCCCAGTTTTTTGACAGCCTGGAAAGGTTTGGCCGTCGTGAAATATTCAGAGAATGTTTCCGGCGCCTTGACACCGAGCATTCCGTCTTCTTTCTGTACAAGCTGGTGGTTCATAACATTTCCTGCCCACTGATAAATTCCGGAATCTTCGGTCAGGCCGGCACGTCCAAGCCATCCGCAGAGGTATCTTGTTCCGTTCAGTTCTGCTGTTTTTGCGGCATAGAAGATAAATCCGTTTCCGTCAAGGACATTGTCTTCCGGCGCTGTAAACGGTCCGTTCATGGAATCGCCGACAGCGTAGTATGTGACGCAGTCCCAGCTGTAAGTCAGGTAGTATTGATCACCCATTTTGAAGAGGTCGGGACATTCGAGCATATACTGCTGACGCAGGGAATAGATGGGTCCCTGGAATTCCCAGTTTTTCAGATCCGCAGAGGTGTATTTTGCGACTACACCGCCTAAAGTGTTTTCTCTTGCGGCAATGAGCATCCAGTAACATCCGTCTTCTTCAACCCAGAATACTTCGGGGTCACGGAAGTCGTCTTTGGAGTAGTTATCTTCGCTGAAGAACGTGTCTTCGGGGATCTTGGTCCAGTTTTCACGGTCGGTGCTTACAGCATGCATGACGCATTCTTTTCCTTTGCCGCCGTTCCCTGCATCATTATGTCCGGTATAGAACAGGTGATAGAGACCTTCATGATCCTTCAGTACTGAACCTGTTCCGATTGCAGGGTCGGGGTCTGACATCAGTCCGAAGTTCAGGACCATTCCGTGATCCTGATAGTCATAAAGGTTTTTCGTGGAATACTTCCAGACAGGATGGTAGCCCTGGCCGTTATGATCGGTGTCATACAGATAATAGAGTTCCAGTTCTCCTTCATCTGTTACAAAGGGCATGGTATCTCCTACATATGCATTTTCAGGAGCCGGATAAAGATGATATGCAGAAGCTTCATACGGTTCGTCCGGAAGAGACTTCGGTGAATTGCAGGCCGTAAGTGTCAGCGTCAGTGCGGAGGCAGTTACTGCATTGAATTTGCTGTGCATTTTTAATCTCCTTGTTTGAGTTGAGACATAGCATGCCGGAAGGAGCTCCGGGGAGGTGTTTCCGGCTGTTTGCAGGATTGTGCAAATCGGTTTGCGGATCGGTTTGTGTATGTGTGCATATGCACGTTTATATATGTAAATTCGAGTTCACAATATCAGTATTGAGTGATTTCGTCAACGCATTACATGTGTAAATGCACAAAATGTAAAAATCCGGGAAAATGTATCATACAGGGTACTGATTGCCAGGGAGGAAAGCAGCATGCAAAGCAGGAACGGGCTCATGAAACGGGGAAATACCGGAGATCTTTTTTTGATGTTTGTTTTCCTTCAATTACACCTGTTCATTACTGCCGCTGATCTGTGATAAAATGTTGAAAGAAGGTTATAAATATGAAAAAAGTAATTTCAATTGTAGAAGATGAGCGGGATCTGAACGAACTGGTCAAGAGGTACCTGGAAAAAGAAGGCTATGAGGTACGTTCATATCTGACGTTCGATGAAGCTTCCATTCATACAAGTGATGATGATGTTCATCTTTGGATACTTGATATTATGCTTGGGGACAAGAGCGGATTTGACCTGATCGAAGAGATCCGCACACATGCGCCGGATGTTCCGGTTATCTTCATGTCTGCACGTGATAAGGAATTTGACAGGATCATCGGTCTGGAAAAGGGAAGTGATGATTACATTACAAAGCCATTCTCACCGAAGGAACTGGTACTGCGCGTGAACAATATTATGCGCAGAACATACAAGGATGAAAATCAGAGGATCAGTGTGGACAGATATGAGATCGATGAGACACAGAGAGTCGTTTTTGATCATGATACAGCGATCGACCTGACGACAAAGGAATTCGACCTGCTGATGCTGTTTGTAAAGAACAGGGAGACAGCATTTTCCAGAGAACAGATCCTTGAGCATGTTTGGGAAACAAATTATTTTGGCAGTGACAGGGTCGTTGATGATACTCTGAGGAGACTTAGAAAGAAAATGCCGAATCTCAGCATTCATACAATTTACGGATTCGGTTATCGATTAAGCTGATGAAACGTATATATCTTTGGCTGCGGGAATTTTCACTGTCCCAGCAGCTCGTTACAATTGTTTTTCTGGTAATCACAGTATTCTGTGCGTTTTTAATGGCGGTCCTGACACCGTCCATTAATCTTTTTACAGATAATGAAATGTACAGGATGCTGCACAGTTCGCAGTCAGCGATGGAATTTTACCTGAAAAGCTATCCGGATATCGTTCCTGTGATCGATGACAGTGATAATACAAGTATCATTCATGGCATCTATGACAAGAAGAACGATAGTTTTATCATGCTCAGCAGCGGTGTGTTCTCGGAAGATGAGCAGACGGATATCCGCGCAAACACTGCTCTTATAGGGAATGAGACATCTGATTTTGAATTAACAAAGGTCAGCGACGGGATCAGACAGGAAGTGCTGTACACGATCACGCCGCTGGAAAACGACAGATATCTGGTATCACTGATGCCGGCTTCGTATGAGACGCAGTTCCGGGCACTGCTGGTCAACAATATCATCAATCTGAATATTATCGTCGTCGGTATTCTGTTCTTCTTGTTAATGCTGTGGATCAGTTCTCTGATCAGACCTTTGAATCAGATCAAGGCGTATATTACGCATATCCGTAAAGATGAGCCGGCGATGCTGATGGTAGACAGACGTGATGAGATCGGTGAACTGGCTGATGCATTGCGTGAAATGGAATTTGAACTGCAGAAACAGAAAGCTGACAAGCAGGAAATGATCCAGAATATTTCACATGACCTGAAGACACCGATCGCGACCATCCGTTCATACGGTGAGAGTATTAAGGACGGTATCTATCCTTATGGCTCGCTGGAAAAGTCAATCGATGTCATTATTGAACATGCGAACAGACTGGAGAAGAAAGTCAGAAGCCTGATCCAGCTGAATAAAATGGAATATCTCCTGGATGACTGCCCGGAAGGGGATAATCTCAATATGAGTGAAGTGATCGATAAGGTACTGCTTTCACTGAAGGTCATCCGTCCTGAGATCACGTTTGAAACGAACATTGACAGGGATGTCAGATTCCATGGAGATGAAGATCCGTGGAGGATCGTTGTTGAGAATCTGGTCGATAATGCGCTGCGTTATGCCGACAGTAAGATCATTCTTGAGCTGAGTCCCGGTGAATTGAAGGTAAGCAATGACGGAAAGCAGATCGATGCGGACAGAAAGGCAAAACTGTTCAAACCGTATGAAAAGGGGTCTGACGGGCAGTTCGGGCTGGGTCTGTCGATTGTGTATAAAGTCGTAACAACTTACGGATATAAGGTTGAGGCTGAGAATCTTCCGGATGGTGTCTGCTTCAGGGTCTGGCGTGAAGTATCGAAAAAGGAACTCCGCGCGATCCAGAAGGAACGTAAAAAAGAAGAACGTGAGCAGCAGAAGGCAAATAAACTGCTGAAATAGGAAACAAATCAGGGAAACAGTACTTCGGGTTCTTAACGAAGTGCTGTTTTTTTAGTAAAATGTACTGCGTAAATTATGAGAGATATATTTAATGGAATAGAAACAGAATACAGACATTCAGGTACCGGCAATGATGTGATCCTGCTGCATGGATGGGGACAGAACATGCAGATGATGTCGGCGATCGAATCACACCTGAATGATCGTTTTTCTGTGTGGAATCTGGACTTTCCGGGATTTGGTGAGAGCTGTGATCCGCAGGAGCCGTGGGGTGTTCCCGACTATGTGGTATTTCTGGAAGAATTTATAGAGAAAAACGGGATCGAACGTCCGATTTTCATCGCCCATTCTTTTGGCTGCCGCGTTGCGATACGCTATGCTGCTGTGCATCATGATGTGCGCAAAATGTGTCTGACAGGTGCAGCGGGTATACGCCCCAAGCATGGACTTGATTATCAGGTGAAAACCAGAGTCTATAAGGCGGGTAAATGGCTGCTGAAGGTGACCGGACAGACTGATAAACTTGCAGAACTGCAGAAGAACAGCGGCAGTGCCGATTACCGCGCTGCAGAAGGTGTCATGAGAGCGACATTCGTCAAGGTAGTCAATGATGATGTGACGCCTGTGCTGAAAGATGTTCAGTGTCCTGTGCTTCTGGTATGGGGTGAACATGATGATGCCGTTCCGCTCTGGATGGGACAGCAGATGGAAAAAGAAATGCCTGATGCGGGTCTGGCTGTATTTGAGAATGATGATCACTGGGCATATTGGCATCAGCCTGATCGTTTTAACAGAGTACTGGATGTGTTTTTGAAAGAGGATGCAAGGATATGAGGATACTGATCGCGATCGGAATGCTGTTATGTTCACTGGTGAGTGTTAAGCACGCGCTGCATATGTTTCAGCAGAACAGATATGAACTCACAAGGTATACATCCTGGCTGAAAACCAATCTCAGGGTGCTGACTGAAAATCTTCCTGTTATCATATGCGGTGCAGCCGGAATGGCTGCGGCATTTGTGCTGAAAGGCACTGCATTGAAGCTGGTTGTTTTCGGGCTGTCTCTTGCGGCGGGTATTCCTGCGCTGATGAAAGAACGCAAGGAGTCCTATATCAAACCATTGGTCTATACCGACCGTGTGAAACGCCAGATCGCCGTTATGGCTGTACTGCTCATTGTACTGGTATGGTTTTTCAGCGGTGATCCGTTTACAACAGCATATGGCTTAGGCGTCATCTGCATGGCAGTGATTCCCTGGCTGCTGATCTATCTGATGGCTCTGATCACTTCGCCGATCGAAAATGCTGTCCAGAACTGGTACCTGAATGACGCGAAGAGGATCCTGAGGGAACATACGAATCTGATCAAGATCGGCATTACCGGAAGCTATGGAAAAACATCCACCAAGAATGTCATGCAGGCTGTTCTTTCTGAACGTTTCAATTCCCTGATGACGCCGGCTTCCTACAATACCCCGATGGGGATCACGAGAACTGTCAGAGGCATGCTGAAGCCGATACATCAGGTGTTTGTCTGTGAAATGGGAGCGGATAAAGTAGGGGATATTACCGAGCTCATGGAATTCGTTCATCCGCAAATCGGTGTCGTTACATCCATCGGCCCTCAGCATCTTCAGACATTCGGTTCCCAGGAAAACATCACACGTGAAAAGATGCAGATGATCGAACTGCTTCCACCGGATGGCCTGGGGATCATGAATTATGACAATGAACTGATCAGGAACTGGAAACTGAAGAACAATGTTCAGACTGTCAGCTATGCGATCGACTATGAACAGGCTGATTACAGAGCAGCTGATATCCGTTACAGTTCTGCCGGTTCATCATTTACCCTGATCTACGGAGACGAAACATACCAGTTTGAAACAAAACTGCTTGGTAAACTGAATATTCTGAATGTTCTGTCAGCGATCGCTGCTTCCAGGTATCTTGGTGTGGACTGGAGGACTATTCAGAGAGCTGTTCGCTCCATGAAGCAGGTGGAACACCGCCTTGAACAGAAAAAGATCAACGGATACAACTTCATTGATGACGCATTTAATGCCAACCCTAGCGGTGCCGCTATGGCACTGGATGTCTTGTCCGGAATGCCAGGTACGCGTTATATCGTAACGCCGGGAATGATCGATCTGGGTGAGAAACAGGATGAGATCAACAGGTCATTCGGCAGACAGATGAAAGACAAAACGGATGTGGTGATCCTGGTCGGTGCCAGGCAGACACAGCCGATCGTACAGGGATTGTCTGAAGCAGGCTTTGATATGGATCATGTACATGTGGTGGATCATGTCAAAGAAGCTTTCACTCTGATCTACAGGAATGCAGAAACAACAGATACGATCCTTTTGGAAAATGATCTGCCTGATGCATTCAATAACTGAGAAATAAAATCAAACAGAGATTCTGCGGGCTTTATGCAGCACGATTCAGACAAGAATAAAAAGAATGAAAAAAGTGCTTGCACAAAGGTGGCTATCATGGTATATTAAGTAGGCACTCGAAATAAGCTAGCACTTGGCAGTGAAGAAGTACTCAAGAGGTCGAAGAGGTGCCCCTGCTAAGGGCATAGGTCGGGAAACTGGCGCGAGGGTTCAAATCCCTCCTTCTTCGCCATTCATTCGGTCCGGTGGTGTAGCGGTTAACATGCCTCCCTGTCACGGAGGAGATCGCGAGTTCGATTCTCGTCCGGACCGCCAGTATTGCGAGTGTAGTTCAATGGTAGAACGCAACCTTGCCAAGGTTGACACGGCGGTTCGATTCCGCTCACTCGCTCTTGAACTGCTCTTTGGTTTAAAACCAAAGAGTTTTTTTGTTTCAGCGTCATACGGATGAACTCCCCGCAGAAGGGGAGAAAACAGTTATGAACATCTGAATTCGTTCCCGGATACTGTGATACAATCTTGTTTATGAAACTGTATCAGGGTTCTCCGGAAAACATGGGGGGTAGAGAAGAACGGGAAGTGCGCACCTATGCATTTCTTGATTCTCTTCATATCGCCTATGAAAGAACCGATCATCCGGATATGCCAGCCTCCAGCATGGAGATCTGCGCACAGGTAGACAGGATACTCGGAGTACGTATCTGCAAGAATCTGTTCCTCTGCAATCATCAGGAAACAGAATTCTGGCTGCTGATCATGCCGGGAGATAAGCCGTTTCTGACAAAGGAATTCTCAAAGAAAGTTGGTTCCAGCCGTCTTTCATTTGCCAGAGAGAATTATATGGAAAAGTATCTTGATCTTCATGCCGGAAGTGTATCGGTCCTGGGACTGATGAATGACCGGGAGCACAAAGTAAAACTGGCTGTTGATGAAGATCTGCTGAAGGAAGATATGTTCGGATGTCATCCCTGTGTGAATACAAGCTCCCTGCGTTTCAGGACGGCGGATCTGATCAATGTGATTCTTCCGGCAATGGGAATTGAACCGGTATATGTGAAACTGACAGGAGAACGCTGATCTCCTGTTTTTGCTTGAGGATACAGTATTGCGATCATCTGACAAAATCCTCTGTAGCTGAAATGTAACAGTTTTTCATAAAAATGCCGGCTTTATATAAATATGAACCGATCTTGCGTCCGGACGGATTGATAAGCAAATAGAATTCAGTCATAATACAATTAACTTCAGTGATCAGAAGAGTATCCGGTGATGACCATCAGAGAGTCGGGGGAAGGTGCGAGCCCGGCGGCAACGTCTAAGGAGAAACACATCTGTGAGAATCTTTCCGGAAACATAGTATGGAAAGGCGTATCCCGCGTTAAGGGCAAGAGTGGAAGACAGGTGGTGCTGTCTTCAACCAGTGTGGTACCGCGATTTAATGTCGTCTCTGGAAACAGAAGACGGCATTTTTTTAAGGGAGGAAAGAAATAAGCGGTGCATTTCTACAACGGAATCAAAGTGGCGAAAGTTTAGCAAAAAAAGGAGAGTAAAAAAATGCTGACGAAGAAAATTATGGCAGTGATCATGTCTGCCGCCGCTCTGACTGTGACAGCCTGCAGCTCATCATCCGACAATTCAGTATCGGGTTCAACAGCAACTCCGGGTGCTTCCGGAAATTCCATGTCTGTAGCAGTTACAGGACAGTTTTCCAATCTCGATCCGGGACTGAATACAGAAACAAACAACGGATATGCAATATCCCATCTTTACAGCGCAATGTTCCGCCGGGCAACCGATGGAACGATCGTGCCGATGCTGGCAGAAGACTATACGGTTTCCGATGACGGTCTGACCTGGACCTTCACATTGAAAGATGGCCTGAAATGGTCAGACGGAACAGACCTGACAGCGTATGATTTTGAATATACGTATCTGAGAAATCTGTCTTACGGTGCGGACAACGCCTTTGCAGTATATAACCTGGTGCAGTATATCGAAGGTGCTGATGTGTACAGTGAAAAAGCTTATGCGACTGAAAACTTTGACTGTACAAAAGAAGACTTCAGCTATGTCGGTGTACGTGCCATTGATGATAAAACATTTGAACTGAAGCTCAAGATGCCTTGTTCCTATCTGGATATGCTGATGTGCAGCGGAGCATGGGAACCGCTTCCCCAGAGCACTCCTCAGCACGATTCCACATGGTCACTGAAAGCGGGTTATCCGACCAGCGGACCGTACGTGCTTACAGAAGTCAATCCGAATGAAAAAGCAGTCGGAAGAAAGAATGAAAACTATTTTGAAGCAGATCAGGTAACGATGGACGAGATCACATTTGTAGTCATGCCGGACCAGGCTTCCCAGGCTCTTGCGTTTGAAGCTTGTGAGATCGATGTAGCGCTGAGCGTTTCTACAGAAACTCTGAAAAGCTATTCCGGTACAGACAACCTGGTAACTTATGTTTCTCCGGGCACTTACGACATCCTGTTCAACTCCGGTGAAAAGGGACCGGAATGGGCTAAGAATGTGAATGTCAGAAAAGCTCTGGCACTTGCTGTGAATACTGATGATGTTGTTGAAGTACTTGGCGGTACAGAGTTCTACCAGAAGCTGGAAGGATATGTTCCGGCAGGACTTCCGGGTGCCACAGGAGATTTCCGTGAAGAAGCTGATGCTGCTAGAGGAAGCTATTCCCTGGCATACGATCCGGAAAAAGCAAAAGAACTCCTTGCACAGGAAGGCTATACGACTGATAATCCGCTGAAGATCGTTTACCGTTATCCGAACTCCGGTACTGATCCTGACCTGGCTACACTTCTGCAGGAACAGTGGACTTCGATCGGTGTCGATGTAGATTTCAGCGCACTGGAATCAGGTGTCTATTGGGATCAGTTTGATCAGGGAACATTTGAACTGATGAGATTCGGTCTCGGTACATCACACCCGATCACCTGCCTTGACCAGTGGACGACCGGCATGCAGGTAGTTCCTACCGTTGATGATGCAAAATTTGATCAGATGATGCTGGACGCAAAGTGGGAAGCTGACTATAAAAAGGCTATGGAGATCTGCCACGAAGCAGACAGCTATGTAGTTGATGAAATGGTCTATGTCGTTCCGCTTTACCAGAAAAAGACAGGACTTCTGGTTCAGAGCAACCTCAAAGGATATCAGCTGCGCGGTACAACGATGTACTGGTATTCCTGCACAAAAGAATAAGTTTTCCGGGAAAGCTGCGGCAGATGCTGCAGTTTTCTTTTTTTGCTGTTGATACGGGCTTGTTCCAATGCAGCGCGGTAAGACAAAAAGAAATTCTGTCTGATAACCTATCATTGATTATCAGACAGAACATTTTTATTTGTTATTTTTTCTTCTTCGATCAGTTTTGTCAACAGGATGATCTGGTCTCCCAGTATCTGCTTCTGCTCAAAAAGTCTTTTCTGTACGTCCAGGAGGATCCCGATCGTTTTCTCCGGCTGGTTTATGATCGTCCGGACTTCTGACAGACGCAGACCGGCCTCCTGGTACAGTTTGATTGTTTTCAAAGTATCTACTGCGGAGTCATTGTACAGCTTGGCTTTCTGTTTGCCGCTTCTTTTGACCGGTTTCAACAAATCTATTTTGTCATAATAATAAAGCGTCTTTCTTGTGACACCTGCGGTTTTGCATACTTCGTTTACTGTTTTCATATCAATATCTGTCTATTTTTCATTCAATGTACAACCGTTCCCCGCGGGAACGGTCAAGAGTAAATTTGTTCCTTGGTTTACTGCGGACAGATAATCCATGTTTTTTTCAGGCAGAGACAGATGATGTGTTTTTTCGTTTTTTGTTCACTGTATCTTCAGGAATTTTTACCGGTTTCTTAATCTTGTATGTTTAGTATTCAGGAAAGCAGATATCGATTCTGCGGAAGGAGAGCAGTTATGAAGACGATTATTCTGATCCCTGCTTATGAACCGGATGAAAAACTGGTCAGTCTGCTGAGGGAACTGGATGAATATGATGTGCATTCAGTTGTTGTGGATGACGGCAGCGGACATGCATATGATGAGATATTCGAGCAATGCGCGAAATATGCTTCTGTGTTGAGATATGAAGTTAACTGCGGAAAAGGGAATGCCCTGAAGACCGGAATGGCGTATATCCGGAAACACGCGGAGTCACCTTATGTTGTTGTGACAGCGGATGCGGATGGGCAGCACCTGCCGGATGACATTATGAAAATTGCGGAATATACCGTACAGCATCCGGATGAACTGGTGCTGGGAAGCCGCAGGATCGCTCCTCAGACACCGTTGAGGAGCAGGATCGGCAATACATTCACCAGGTGGATATTCCGTCTGTCATCCGGAGTGTCTGTGTATGATACACAGACCGGACTTCGCGGTTTTTCCGATAGGATGATCTTATGGATGGAGGAGATCTCCGGGGAACGCTATGAATATGAAATGAATGTACTGATGGAATGGTCAAAAGAAAAGCGGAGTATACATGAAATATGGATCCGGACGGTCTATCTCGACGACAATAATTCAAGTCATTTCAATACCGTTACTGACAGTATCAGGATCTACCGGCAGATCGTGAGGTTCAGCAGCGCATCATTGCTTAGTTTCCTGGCGGATTATTCGCTGTTCTGCATGTTTCATTTGATGACTTTTACAGCCGGTATCAGGAACGGGCTGGTATTGTCCAATGCGGCAGCGAGGATCATCAGCGCGTCGCTGAATTATTATCTGAACCGAAAACTGGTATTCCACAGTAAAGAACCGGTCAGCCGGTCGACTTTGAAGTATGCCTTGCTTGTACTGGTCAATCTGATGGTCAATACACTGATCCTGAAGAGTCTTGTTATACAGGGGATACCGTCTGCAATATCGAAGATCGTGACGGAACTGATCCTGTTCGTTGTGAATTACCAGGTACAGCAGAAGCTGATATTTAAACCAAGCTGCAGAAAGGAGCTGAGCAGTCAATGATCAGACAATATTTAACAGGAATGATGTGCGGTGTTCTGCTGACTGCATATACAGGCTATGTCCTGATGGATACTTTTGTTCTCAGGGATACATACACTTCAGAGATCACGGATGAAGGCATCGCGGATGTATTCGCTTCCCTCCAGGACAATATGGAAACAGATCCATCAAATGATCAGCAGGAAGCCTCAGAGGGAGTACAGCAGTCTGATACCTCTGCACATAAGCATCGTGGAAGCACGAAGAATGAATCATCTGTCTCTGATCAGGAACAGGATATAATTTCTTCAGGTTCGCCTGAAATTACGGAAACGTCGTACAGTGACGAGAATATCAGTATTACTCTGACAGAGTACATGGAGTATGATACGGCGATCTACGCTGCGGATGTGACGGTCAGTTCGGCAGTATATCTGAAGACAGCATTTGCGGATGACGCGTACGGCAGGAACAATTCTGCAGCGACTTCTGAGATCGCTGAAGCACATGAAGCTGTCCTTGCGGTCAATGGTGATTATTACGGAGCCAGGGAGACCGGATATGTGATCCGGAACGGTGTTGTTTACCGTTCTGTAGGGGATCCGGGAACAGATATATTGTGCATTTACGCGGACGGTACTATGCAGATCGTTGATTCCTCGGAGGCTTCAGCGGAAGAACTGGTCGTGGAAGGTGTATGGCAGGCATTTACATTCGGTCCGGCATTGATCGAAGACGGAGAAATTGCTGTATCTGAGAATGATGAAGTCGGTAAAGCAAAGGCTTCCAACCCCAGGACGGCGATCGGTATCATTGATGCCAACCATTATATATTTGTTGTATCGGATGGCCGAACGGATGAGAGTGAAGGTCTGTCATTGTATCAGCTGGCTGAATTCATGAAGTCACTGGGAGTGAAGTGCGCATATAACCTTGATGGCGGCGGTTCATCCACGATGTATTTTATGGGTCAGGTCGTCAATCGGCCTACAACCACAGGCAATTCGATCAAGGAAAGGAGTGTGAGCGACATTGTTTACATCGGATAAAGAGAGAGCACTCAGAAGCAGCTTGTTATACGGATGTGCCGCATTGTTCTTTGCAGTATTCGGAGCTGTTTATGAACTGTTCAGCCATGAGGTCTATTCGTATTATATGATCTTCGCATTTATGATTCCGGTATGTCTTGGGATCGTTCCATTTCTTGGAATATATCTCTTTGAACTTTGTCTGCCTTCCCGGATATTTACACAGCTGTATGCTTCGGGAGTCATGACGCTGACCGTGGGCAGTATTATGCGCGGAGTGCTGGATATTTACGGCACAACTAACAGCATGCTTGTTCTGTACCTGTACGCGGGAACTGCTCTTTGCACAGCAGGGACTGTCGCATTTGTATATACCAACAGGAAAGCAGGCATGCAAAAAAGCCGGATCAAGGAGAAGACGGATCCGGCTTTAGCTCAAAATTAATGATGGATGAGGAATCAATTACTGATCCTGAAAGACATGTGTGAAATAACTGTACTGCAGTACATCGCTGCAGTACTTTATTTTGTTGCGGACGATAGCAGTGATGGTATCGGCATAGCCTTCGGGAATGTTTTCAGCTGATGGATAGAAGGTATCGTTGACCAGCATGCCGAGATCAGTTTTCCATTCATAGTTCACCGTAAAGACCAGTGGATCCTTATGGGAGAATACATCTCTTCCCGGCAGCAGGCGTGAATCCCACTCCATACCAAACAGATTGCACAGTGTGGGCAGGATGTCCAGACTGCTGACAGGATCGGAAACCTCAACATGTTCCATCTGTTCCAGGCATCCGCTCCATATGAGCAGCGCGTTATGATCACGTTCCAGATAACTGGACGGCTGGTAGCCGTAAAGGTCTGCCAGGTTGACAGTCTGGTCGAATGCAGCATTGAAATCAAGGCCATAGGGGAAATGATCCGCTGTCAGAACGATAACGGTCCTGTCGGCAATACCTGCTTCTTCCAGACGTCTTATCAGCAATCCCACAGCATCTTCCAGTTCCAGGTTTGCCGCAAGATAATTCCGGACTTCTTTCGTATGACCGGTTTCAGGGATCCTGCTGATATGCTTTTCGGAAAGCCAGTTGCTGTATGGATTATGACCGCTTACGGTCATGTAATACACATCGAACGGTTCCTGATCTAGATAGAGATCCAGCGTACCTTCGATCATTTCAAGATCCGACTCAGGCCATTTGCGCTGAACATATTCTTCCATGCCGTTCCCATAGCCCATAAAGCCGTTGGAAAAGCCGAGATTGTTGTGTGTGATGTGCCGGTCATAATACATATAGTCATTATTATGGAATGCCCATCCGTTATAGCCGAGTTCATTCAGCTGACTGCTGATCGTGATCCGGTTGTCTTCATCTTCGGTCATTTTCATGGAAGCGCCGCCATACATCGGCAGACATCCGAAGATGTTCTGATATTCGCCTCCGGTCGTTCCGGCGCTGGCAGGCTGATAATAGTCGGTAAAGGTGATTCCTTTCGAGGCCATACGGTACAGGGCAGGTGTGCGCTGGGGATCTATGAGCTCTTTGCTGAAGGCTTCCGCTGTTATGAAGATCAAATTCATATCTTTGAACAGTCCGGTCATATCGTTGGTATATGAGGGAGTCAATGTACTTACATATTCGTCGATGGCAGCCTGCTGCGGTGTTCCTGCTGAAGCCAGCGCTTCAAAATCGATATTCATGACAGCAAGTTCATATGTTTTGGCGATCTCTTCGACAGGCTCCTCTTCGGTGATCGTTTCAAAGTCACTGCCGTGTTCATACAGGATATTTCCTGCATCGATGCAAAGTCCGCTGACCAGTCCGAAATGCCTGATGGCGGAGGTGAAGGAATACTGATCGGTGAGCAGGACTTTCTGTGCCGGTGTTGTTTCGATGGACATATTCACGATCAGTGTGATCAGTGCCGCGAATGCCGAGACAGCGGAAACTTCTCTGCGTCCGAACCGGGCGGGTTCTATTTCCCTGATCAGAAGGAAATCCGCAATTGCCGGAAGCGCGAACAGGACCAGGTGCAGGATACCGCTCAGGGAGAATACAAGCCGCAGGATCTGCGTGCTGAATCCTCCCAGCACATCCATGGCACCGTTTGCAATCGTTCGCAGGTCATAAAACATCTTGAACTGCATATAGACGAAGTATTCAACAAGAAAGATCAGAGCGATCAATGCAGCGACCGTGTGATGGATCCTGCGGTTGATGACAGGGTTCAGAGACATGCAGGAAAAGACAGTGCAGATCGCTCCCCAGCCGATGGAAAAAGCCAGCAGATTGTGGACTGCATTGAAATTGCTCATACCGAAGGCAGAAAGGTGGAATACGATCTCTTCATACAGCAGATATGCGCTCATCAGGAAGAGCATCCCGAAAGCATCGATGTGAACGGCGTCTCTGATTTTTTTGTACATGGTAACAATGATACTTCAAAATGGGGAAAATGCGTGAACAAATACAATAAAAAAACAGAATGAACTGCGCTGTCATTCTGTTTCAGGTTTGGATCAGGCTGCTTCCAGGGCAACTTTCATCATTGACGTGAATGATTGTTCTCGCTGTTCCGGTGTTGTTACTTCCGGGAATACAAAGCTGTCCGAAATCGTCAGGATACATGCGGCATTCTTTCCCAGTACCTTGGCATTGTGGAACAGGGCAAAGCTTTCCATTTCCACTGCCAGGCAGTGGTGTACATCGGTGATTTCTTTCAGATATTCGGAACTTTCTCTGTAGAATACATCACTGCTGTGAATGATCCCTTCTTTCATAGGGAAATTCAGGCTGGCTGCAGCTTCTCTGAGCCGTCTGTTAAGCTCTTCTGAAGGGTATTCGACGGTGGATGTACTGCCGTTCTGTGTCAGGGCATAGCTGGATTCGGAATATGCGCCGGATGCCAGAACAAGATCGAACAGCTTCAGCTCAGGTGAATAAGCACCGGCTGACCCGACACGGATGATGTTCTCAACATCATAATATTTGAATAATTCGTAAGAGTAGATCCCTATGCTTGGCATGCCCATACCGGAAGCCATGACAGAAACGGGTTTTCCGTGATATGTGCCAGTATAACCGTAAACATTTCTGACTTTTGTGACGAGTTTCGGGTCTTCCAGGAATGTTTCAGCAATAAATTTTGCACGGAGCGGATCACCGGGCATCAGAACGGTTTTGGCAAAATCTCCGTTTGAAGCACTATTATGGGGTGTAGACATATCAATACCTTCTTTCCTTCTAACAGTATAACAGAAAAAAGAGCGAATTATCGCTTCGCTCCTTTTGAACCTTTTGCGCTGCTCTCATTGTATGTTTCAAGCAGGTTTGTATCGTAACTGAATGTCATACGGCTGCGTTTGCGTTCCCTGTCGAGCGCAAGTCTGACAAGCTCGTCCATCAGTTCGGTAAATGACATACCGGATGCTTCCCAAAGATAGAATGCCAGTGAACCGGGGATCGTGTTGATCTCGTTAACATATACGGTCTTTGTTTCGCTGTCCATGATGAAGTCGATACGGCATACGCCGCTGGCTCCAAGGACTTTGAACGTCTGAAGCGCATATTTCTGGATCAGCTTTGTTTCTTCTTCACTGATCGGGGCAGGTACAAGTCTTGCGGCACTGGCCATGCCCTTGGAAGCGCCGGATGTCTTGGATGACTTTCCGCCGCCCTGATATTTGTCACGGAAGGACAGGAGTTCATCGTCTGTTGCGTGACCGACCTGTTCCAGGACGCTTGCTTTCGCTTCATCACTGTTTCCGAGTACAGAGCAATTGATCTCCTTCATCGGCTTGATGACTTTTTCTGTAATGACTTTTTCGTCATACTGACGTGCTTCTTCAAAGCACTCAATATATTCTTCGTCATTGTGCGCGATCGAGATGCCTACGCTTGATCCGGTCCTCGCGGGTTTCAGAATGACCGGATAGATCAGTTTTCTGGCTTTCTTCAGCAGTCCTTCACGATCGTCATCCAGCTCTGTACCATAAGCCCAGAACCAGTTTGTGATCGGAAGTCCGTTGTCATGCAGGATATGCTTCTGAAGTACCTTATCCTGACCGACACCGGCCGCGATGACATCACAGCCTGCATAAGGGATCTTCATCATTTCAAAGAATCCTTGGATCGATCCGTCTTCACCGTTGGTTCCGTGCATGACGGGAATCGCTACATCGATCGGTATGCTGAGTTTCTTGGAGAACAGCGTCTGCCTGACAGGCTGAAGAAGAACCTTTCCTTCAGTTTGTACAAGTGTGACCTGCGTGCATTTGGTTTTCAGTTCATTCAGGTTGATAAAGGATTTGATATCCCACAGCAGTTCTGACGTATACATTGTCCTGTCCTTAGCAATATAGACAGGTGTCACTTCATATTTGTTCCGGTCAAGGGCTTCCAGAGCCTGGTGTGCGGAAATAATACTGACTTCATGTTCAACGGTTTCACCGCCGAAAAATACGGCTACATTCAATTTCATAAACAGCCTCCATAACGATGATTATTATAAACCATAAAAATGCCCTTTTGTAGATATGCTTGATACATGCTGTGAAACTTCGGAACCGGCGATAGATGATGCCAGTACAGCAGTGTTTGTGATAAAATTTGAATGCTGAGGATACATATGGGAAAGAAAGCATTGGTACTTGCCGGCGGCGGTACACGAGGTGCATATCAGAATGGTGCCATTCGTGCACTGCGGGAGCTCGGCAAAGATAACTGGGATATCGTGACCGGTACATCGATCGGGGCATTGAACGGCACGCTCGTTGTGCAGGGTGATTATGAAGAATTGAATGATCTGTGGATGAATCTGACCAGCGACCAGATCATCAGCGGTAATTTTCCGGAGGATCTGCGCATCGAAACGCTGGTGAATGAGCGGAGTCTGCTGCCTTCATTATTCAAAAATTATGTTAAGGACGGCGGGGCAGATATTTCACCGCTCATTGAAAGAACCGGCAGAATGTTCCGCCCGGAAGCTTTTTTTGCGTCTGAAACCGATTTTGCATGTGTAACGGTTTCCGTTGCATCACGCAAACCGGTATTTGTTACGAAGGAAATGATGCGGCAGCACGGCGTTGACTGGCTGGTTGCTTCGGCATCCGCGTTTCCGGCTTTGCCGATCCATAATTTTGAAGAAGGTGAATTCATTGACGGAGGATTCTACGATAATCTTCCGATCGACCTGGCGCTGAGGATGGGTGCGGAAGAGGTGGTCGCTATCGACCTTAACGTTCACCCCCAGCATCCGGTATTCCTGGACCGGCCGCAGATCTCATATATTTTCCCGCAGATAGAACCCGCTCCTTTTCTGGATTTTGGCAGGGAAACACTGCGGAAATATGACATTGCGGGATACAACGATACCATGAAGAAATTCGGACGTTATGACGGTGTCAAATATACGTTTATGCGTCAGTATGAGGTTCCGGAATGGTTCGGGCAGTATTATCTGGAACTGCTGAAGCTTGAGACCAGGATACGCAATGCGACCAATATCAACGAACGTCTGCGCTCTGATTCTGTGATCACCGATAAACTGAAAACACGGATGCATAAAGCGGTATTGTCGGAAAAAGATATCTACTACGGTATGATCGACAGCCTGCTGGATATGATCGGAGCTGATGTTTATCACGTGTACAGCCGTCTGGAAGCGGAGCGCATGATCCTTGCGGAATTCTCAGGTACCGTCGATCCGGATTTTAAATATATTCCTGCGCCGGATCCCAAAGAAGTGATCGAATATACAAAGACGCTTGATCAGAAAGGGATCGTTGAGAAGATCCTGCATCATCTGTTCTATCCGGCGCATGAGATCGTTTCAGATAATATCGTGCTGACAGTTTATCCTTTTGAGGATGCCGCAGCACGCTTCCTGATGTTTATGATGAAGGGTTTGGTAAATAAATGATGGAGAAGATCGCAAAATTCGAAAAGGTATCAAAAGAACAGTTTGTGAAAGACTGGCTCCATGTTTTCAGCGGATCTGATGCGGAACAGGCCGGAGCGGTCTATGAAGATATTCAGCTTCCCCGCCGTGCTACAAAAGGGTCCGCAGGATATGATCTCTTCGCTCCGTCTGATTTTCTGATCAAACCCGGCGAGCAGGTTCTGATTCCTACGGGAGTTCGTGTTAGAATGATAGATGGTTATGTACTGATGCTGTTTCCGAGGAGTTCTCTCGGATTCAAATACCGTCTGCAGATGAACAATACTGTCGGGATCATAGACAGTGATTATTACAATGCGGATAACGAGGGTCATATTTTCTGCAAACTGACAAATGACACGGTAGAAGATAAGACCGTTGAGCTGAAAAAGGGTACCGGCATGGTACAGGGGATCTTCCTTCCTTTCGGCATAACGGAAGATGACAATGCAGAAGCGGTACGTACAGGCGGCT
This sequence comes from Solobacterium sp., assembly GCA_017432325.1. Lineage (GTDB taxonomy): Bacteria > Bacillota_I > Bacilli_A > Erysipelotrichales > Erysipelotrichaceae > Bulleidia. The sequence goes on from JAFRJJ010000025.1 coordinate 26,442, forward strand.
TCGGCAGTACTACAGAAAAGGCGGTAAAAACGAATGAGTGAAGCAGATATTCAAAGGATATTTGAAACGGAACCGGTACCGGATCACATACTGGAAAAAATGGAGGAACTCCGCAAAAAAGGAAAAGAGCTACCTGACCTGAGTCTTCTGAAGCGTCCTTCGCATATACAGGGGATCATTGAAGCAGGCAGGATCAACACAGGTGTCCTGGATGAGGTGGCCGCAAGGATCCATGCAGGTATGACTACCCAGGAGATCGACGATATTGTCGTGGAATATACACACAGCCACAACGCGATCTGTGCACCGTATCATTTTGAGGGATATCCGAAGAGTGTATGCACTTCCGTCAATGAGGAAGTGTGCCACGGGATCCCCAGCCGTCATAAGAGACTTCATGACGGTGACATTATCAATGTCGACTGCACGACGATCTATAATGGCTACTACGCTGATGCGAGCCGTATGTTCATGATCGGCGATGTCAGTCCGCAGAGAAAACGTCTGGTAGAAGAAACGATGAAATGCCTTGAACTCGGGATCCAGGCTGCACAGCCCTGGGCAACAGTCGGTGATATCGGTTATGCGATCTCCAAATATGCCGGATCAAGAGGATATACCGTAGTACGTGAACTTGGCGGACACGGTGTAGGGATCGGATTCCATGAAGATCCTTTTCTCAGTCATATCGGAAAGCGCGGCACGGGAATGGTCCTGGTGCCGGGTATGGTGATCACCATCGAGCCGATGATCAATATCGGCAAGGCAGGTGTTGTGATCGATCCGTACAATGAATGGACGATCTATACAAAAGACGGCAAGGACAGTGCCCAGTGGGAACATACGATCCTGATCACGGAAACAGGAAATGAAATTCTGACACATTAACAGCTTCATTGAAGTGGGGAGAAATGGCGATGAATAATACTACATATGTAACAGGACACAGACATCCCGATTCTGATGCGATCTGCTCAGCGATCACGTATGCAAATCTGCTCAGACTGCAGGGCGTAGATGCTGTAGCACTGCGCCAGGGCCCGGTAAATGAAGAAACAAAGTTTATCCTGAAACGGTTCAACCAGGAAAATCCGCTCCTGATGACTGATGCCAGAATGAAATTATGTGACATCGATATGGACCGTCCTGCGATCATCCGCAAGAGCGCAACGGTACATCACGCATGGCATGTGATGCTGCATGCAAAGAACCGCTCTTTGTTTGTGGTAGATGACAAGAACAGGCTTTGCGGTATCTGCACAACATCCAATCTTTCCAAAGTCAGGCTTCATCCGGCAGCGAACCAGGCAGAACTGATGTCTCATGCAACACTGGACGACATCGCTCATACGATCGGCGGCAGGATCGTCTGGGGACCGGAAGACTTCCATACCAACGGCGTAGTGCATGTTATTACGCTGGAGGGACGTGAAGCTACCATGTTTAACCTGGAAGACGGTATCTCCATCCTTTCAAGCGGAAGCGAAAAGCAGAAAATGCTGATCAATGAAGGGGTGAAATGTCTGGTTATCACATGCGGTCTGATCGTCGATGATGATGTCATCCAGCTCGCCAAGAGCAAAGGCTGTGCGATCGTTGAAACAAGCGAGGATACGATGCATACAGCTCAGGTGATCAATGAGTCTTATTCCATCGAGCAGGTCATGACAAACAACCCCATTACGTTCTCCGAGGATGAGTACGTTGATGATGTGGCCGCAAAGATCAGCAAATCCAGAGTCAGAAGCTATCCTGTTCTGGATGCAGAAGGCAGGATCACAGGTGCTGTCTCCCTGTATCATGTCAGGGATTACCCGCATCGCAAGATGGTCCTTGTTGACCACTGCGCATCCAACCAGTCGATCAAGCATGTGGAACTGGCGGATATTCAGGAGATCGTAGACCACCATCATGTCGGTGACATTACTACGGATCATCCGATCAATTATTTCGGTGTCAGGTGCGGATGCACATGCACGATCGTTTCCGAACTGTATAAAGAGAGGGGATTTGTACCGGATGCGGATATGGCAGGGCTGATGATGTCCGCGATCCTTTCCGATACACTGTATTTCAAGTCTGCGACAACAACCGAGCGTGACAAAAAGGCTGTTGCCTGGCTGGCAGAGCTGGCAGGAGTCACTGATGTCGGTGAATATGCCGCAGAGATGCTCAGCTCATCTGTTGCCCTCAAGGACAGCACGCCGCATGAGATCCTGAACCGTGACCTGAAGACATTCGAGATCGGCAAATACAAGTTCGCGATCGGTCAGACAAACTACAACCATATCGAAGATGTACAGGCGATCCTTCCTGCCTTCCGTGAGAATCTGGAAAAAGAGCAGGAAGACAAGAAACTGGATCTGATGGTCATGCTGTTTACGCATGTACTTGGAGAAGGTTCGCTGTTTGTTTATTACGGGCCGCTCTCATATGTCATCGGTGAACGGATCGAGACAGTGTTCGACGAACATTCCGGATTTGATCCGTACATCATTTCACGCAAGCAGCAGCTGATGCCTTACCTGACAAAAACGATCAAAGCACTCTGATAAAAAAAGCAGGATCTGTGAGAATTCACAGGTCCTGATATTTTTTTCGGATCTCCCTTGGAATTTGTATTTTCGCAAGCAGATCTGCCCCAAGGGCGCTGATGGCCAGTGAAGCACACAACAGAAGCAGTCGTTGACCTTCGATTCCGTCCAGATAAACAGAACGTCCCATCAGAAAAGTCAAGGCAAGGCCTGCCGCAGTCAGGATGACGCAAAATACGGTAAGAATCGTTTTCTTCATGAGTGCATTCTAACATATCCGCCGATAACAAAAAAAGGAATTCGTTCAGAATTCCTAATGCGCGTGCCCGACGGGATTTGAACCCACAACCCTCAGCTTCGGAGGCTGATGCGCTATCCGGTTGCGCCACGGGCACATGTCGCTCATACATATTATCACAATTCACAGGTAAACCAAAGTTGAAAATCACGCAATGTTTTCTCGTGGTATAATCGTTGTCATGAACAAAACAGAAAAAGATATACGTCTGATCGTCTGTGATATAGACAACACGATCATCCCTGCCGGAAGGGAAGAGATCTCAGAACGCCTCAGAACGGATTTCCATAAAGCGATCGAAAAAGGGATCCATGTCATGATCGATACAGGAAGACATTATACATTCCTGCAGAAATCATTGTTTGAGGATCTGCCGATGGATTATATCGGTACTGTCAACGGTGCGTGCCTTGTGAAACGGGACGGAACGGTCCTGCAGAAGTATCCGATGAGTGTAACGGTCATGAACAAGATCACGGAACAGTGTGTGAAGAACGGCATTGGTCTGGGCTTCAAGTTTGAGGACCGTATCGTGACTTACGCAAACCATGAACGGTTTGTAAAAGGGTATTGTGCCAATGAATATTACGCGTCTCTGGTAATGGATGGCTGTGAAAAAAGGGATCATCATCTGGAACACGGGACACCTTTGGGAACGTTCATCATCGGTGATGAAGAACAGGTCATACCGATGATCGAAGAAATACCGGAAGTGACATTTGCCTGGTCCAGCAAGATCGGCTATGACATCTTCCCGAAGGATATAACAAAAGCAACCGCAGTAGAACCTGTACTGCAGCTGCTTGGGATCACATGGGATCAGGTCATTGCCTTCGGTGATGCCGCGAATGATACTCCGTTTATCACAAAGGCAGGGATCGGAGTCGCACTGGGAAATGCCAGGGAAGACGTCCGTATTCATGCCGACTATGTTGCGGACACATGCGCCAATGACGGTGTGGCAAAAATGCTTGAGGATCTTGGAATCGTCTGAGATCCTTTTTCAGTTCCTCCTTCTGCCGTCAAAACCGATATAGTGGAGGTTATCATCTTCATCAACAAGCTCGATCCTTGTGTCTGTCATATTGAAGACAGTGATCGGGGCGTCAACGCTGAAAATCCAGAGCTCATGGAACCGGCTGTCCAGGCACAGTACTGCATAGGCACTGTAGATCAGATACTGATCCTCATGTGCGAAGATGCCGTGTGTGTAACCGTCAGGATCGATCTGGTGGAAAATACAGGTATCCGGAGTACGCAGATCGATCTCGGTGATGCCTCTGCCCATCAGCACGTATAATGTGTTTTCCTTCAGTACGGCCAGATCGGCAAAGTCAGTCTCGACCGGACCGATCAGGGCGATCTTCTGCAGGCTGTTCTGTGACCTGATTTCGATCCTGCAGGCAACATAATTCTCATCCGGCTGATAGCTGTCCGGGTTCAGTACATACCGGTATTCGGAATGGTCTTTTTCCAGGTCAAAATGACTGTCAGCAGTCAGTGTTACTTCAAATAAACCGTTTTCTAAGTGCATCATATGTGTGTCCTCTGTTTCTCCTAATCAGTATAGCGCATAACTTTCGGAAATTAGTTCTTTTCCTTTTCAAGGAAAGTGGTAATATAACCGGGTATTTATCAGGAGGGCTCTGAATGAGAAGGGTAAAAAGCGATCTCCTCAATGGTGTGATCTATCAGCAGATCCTGCTGTTTTTCTTTCCTGTTTTGTTCGGTACGCTGTTTCAGCAGCTTTACAATACAGCAGACGCGATCGTTGTCGGCAACTTTGTCGGTAAAGAAGCACTTGGCGCGGTCGGCGGTTCCACAGGTACTGTCATCAACCTTCTCGTAGGATTTGTAACAGGTCTGTCATCAGGCGCTACTGTGATCATTGCCCAGTATTACGGTTCCCGGCAGCGGGATGGTGTTGAGAAGGGTGTATATTCGGCAATGTTCCTGGCAATATCACTTGGCGCTGTGCTGATGGCATGCGGCATTCTGCTGGCACCGTGGATCCTGAGGACACTGAATGTTCCTGATGCGGTCTATCCGTATTCACTGCAGTACATGCGCATCTACATGAGCGGCATGATCGCTTCCATGATCTACAACACAGGCGCAGGAGTGCTGCGTGCGGTAGGGGATTCCAAACGCCCGCTGTTCTTCCTGATCGTATCGTGCATTACCAATATCATTCTGGATATCCTGTTTGTTGCGGTCGGCGGTCTTGGTGTGACCGGGGTTGCCATAGCAACCGTTATTTCACAGCTGATCAGCTGTATCCTGACACTGCAGACACTGTATATCACACATGAAAGCTATCATTTCGATATTCGCAGGCTGCATTATGACACAAAGATCCTCAAGCGGATCATTGTGATCGGGCTGCCTACAGGGATCCAGTCAGTCCTTTACAGCATCGCAAATCTCTTCATCCAGTCTTCTGTCAACAGCTACGGAACAGATACGGTAGCTGCGTATACGGCATTCGGAAAGATCGATGCGCTGTTCTGGAACGCATCCGGTGCGTTAGGCACGGCAATGCTGACATTCTCCGGACAGAACTTCGGGGCAGGCAATACCGCGCGTGTCAGACGCGGTATCCTGGAAGGGACGATCATGTACCTCCTGATGTCCGGGACGATCTCCGCGATATGCTGGTTCGGCGGTCCTGTGTTATACAGACTGTTCACACCGGATCAGGAAGTGATCAGTATCGGCATGAGTCTTCTGAGATTCCTGTGCCCGTTCTGGCCGGCATTCGTATTTGTTGAGATCCTGTCTTCTTCCATTCGTGCCTGCGGTGATTCCCTGGTACCGATGCTGATGACGGCACTGGGGATCGGCGCGCTGCGTATTCTCTGGATCCTCTTCTATCCGTCACACACGATTTTCGATTCATTGCTGTGCTATCCGATCTCATGGATACTGACCAGCCTCTTATTCCTCGGATATTATCTGCAGGGCGGCTGGCTTAAGAGATCTACGAATCAGCGCAGCAGGATGATGCAGGCTGTATAGTCTGCATTTTTGTTATGTTATAATGACCATGTTTGAAAGAAGGTATAGTATGACAACACAGGAAAATCTGAAATTATTCCATGATTGGGTAAAGCGCATGTCCGCTTACCATATGGCACTGGCTTTGCTTGGTATTGACAAACAGACGCTTGCACCGGTTGACGGAAGTGAATTCCGTGATGAAAGAATGGCGATCCTGGCAGGTGAACTCTTCTCGATCACAACGGATCCGCAGATGGCAGAACTGAGAAAAACACTGCTGAGCGATGAAGCGGTAACAGGCGATGACCGCAAGATGATCGAACTGTATGATCATGATATCAGCAAGATCCTGTCTGTTCCAAAGGATGAATATGTCGCGTTCCGCCAGCTTCAGAATGAATCATACGGCGCATGGCTGAAGGCAAAGAACGCAAGTGATTATTCTATGTTTGAACCATATCTGAAGCGGATCATTGAAGGACAGAAAAAGATGTATTCCTACCGTTCAAGCGATCTGGATCTGTATGATCAGATGCTGGATGACTTTGAACCCGGCATGACCCGTGAGAAGTATGATGTATTCTTTGATAAGGTCAAGGAACGTCTTGTACCGCTGATCCGCAGGGTAACGGAAGCTGTACAGATTGATACTTCATTCATTGAAACAGAGTATCCTGTGGAACTGCAGAAAAAGTATATGGAGCATATGCTTGCCTATCTGCACTTTGACAAATCATGGGGATACCAGAACGAAACGGAACATCCGTTTACAAGCGGACTCTGCGAGAATGATATCCGTGTAACGACCAAATATCTGCCGAACAGACCGATGTCCGCGCTCCTGTCAACGATCCATGAAACAGGTCATGGCTACTACATGCATCAGGTTGCACCTGAGTATGACGGAACGATCTTCAATGATGGTGTTTCCAGCGGTATGCATGAATCCCAGTCCAGACTTTGTGAGAACTATCTGGGCAGATCAAAACCGTTCTGGGAGGCGAATTATCCTGCCCTGAAAGAGATCTTCCCGGAACAGCTCAAAGACATTGAACTCGATAAATTCCTGGCGGCATTGAACGTTGCACAGCCGTCACTGATCCGCACGGAAGCAGATGAACTGACATATCCGCTTCATATCGTGATCCGCTATGAACTGGAAAGAGGACTGTTTGAAGGAACGATCTCAACGGAAGGCCTTGATAAAACATGGGATGACATGTACGAGAAATATCTTGGCGTACGTGCGCCGTCCGCAAAAGAAGGCATTCTGCAGGATGTTCACTGGGCTGACGGTAGCTTCGGATATTTCCCGACATATGCACTGGGAAGCGCATTCTCCGCACAGTTTATGCATGCCATGAGAAAAGACATTGATGTGGATGACCTGCTGAGAAACAGCCACTATGATGTCATCATGAACTGGCTGAAAGAACATATCCATAAGTATGGCTGCCGCTACAATGCGGATGAGATCATGCATATGGCAACAGGGGAAGCATTCGATCCCAACTATTATCTGGATTATCTGGAAGATAAATACACCAAACTGTATCATCTCGACTGAGAACAAAGACATAAAAGGCATGACGCGCGGTCATGCCTGTTTTTTTATTCAAGTGTTTCTTCTTTGAAACAGTCTGCTGATGATCTTCACAGCTCTGTTCAGCAGCCATGCGGCAGGGACAGCAGCCAGATACAGAACGATCCAGAACCAGGTCGTTACAAACGCTGGTTTGCCGCGGAAATATCTTGCACCCAGTTCAAATACCAGATGATGCACGAGATACAGTTCGAATGAATATCTGCCGGCCAGTTCAAACAGTTTCCGCAGTCCCTGAATGATTGGATTGCTGATACGGCATATCAATGACATGGTGATGCAGATAAACGGTGTCATCAGAATGAATGGGTAGAACAGGACTCCGCATCCCCACATGACCTCATTGTCTGTGATCAGAAGCCTGGAAGGAACGAGGATGGCAAATCCGATGGCTGCCATTACCAGCAGTTGCAGGTAGTCCTTTTCGGACATTTCCTGGTCATTCAGGGCGAGGTATTCATAATACATTCCGATAAAGAAGATCGGTACTCTTGCGGCGGTCAGGATGAAATGTGTCTGATGCCAGAAGACTGTCGATGCCAGCAGAAGCAGGGGTATGATCAGCAGGCTCTTCATTCCGTGTTTATCGATCAGCTGCCAGAAATAGGGCACAAGCAGGTACATGATCCATATGGATCCCATGTACCAGTTGAATGCAAGATCCAGTTCCGGGTCGACAAAGTATTCCAGACACAGAAAGTCACCGATCACAGTGGCAGGCCTGAGCGTACCGGCTGCGAGTCGTGTCAGACAAAGTACTGTCAGAAAGATCCAGTAAGGCGGAATGATCCGTGTGATCCTGCGCTTCATGAACGTGTACGGATCTTTCAGGCGTTGATAAGAGTAATAACAGCCGATCCCTGAAGCAAAGAAGAACAGATCGACACCGCAGTATCCGACATTCTTTATCATCCAGAGCAATCTGTTTTCTACGATCAGTTCAGAGTGATAGATCATGATCCAGATGATCGCGAAGCCCATCCAGACACTTCTGTATTGAAACAGATCTTTATATTTGATATTCTGCATAATCCCCTCGGTATGATTATCATTGTAATCGATTCTGCATGAAAAAAGCCACTGTTTCCAGTGACTTACATGATTCTCTGTGTACCGTGATAGACAACAGCCATGAATCCCGGGCCGATATGCGCGGCGATCGTGGGACCGAGAGTTGTTACGGTGATCTCTGCATCCTTCAGCTGCGGATATGTTTCCCTGATCAGTCCGATCAGCCATTCGACATCTTTCGGTGTATCGGTATGCATGACCGTGATCTCCTCATCTGCCGAATAATCCGCGAGATCATCTTTCATGGAATCGACCATTGCATGGATGACTTTCTTTCTTCCGTGCTTGGTACTGTAGGAGACCAGTTTGCCTTCGTTTGTGACATAGATCTCCGGCTTGATTGACAGCATCGTTCCGATGATGGCAGAAGCGTTGGAAAGTCTTCCACCGCGTCTGAGCCATTGCAGATCATCAACAATAAAGCGATGGATGTATTCACGCTTGTGAGCCTCTCCCCATTCGATGAGTTCATCATATGAAGCACCGTCTTCGTGCCTGCGCACCAGCTGTTTGAAAAACAGATTCAGACCGCCGGTAATGCAGAAGCTGTCAAGGAAGTAGAAACGCTGATCAGCAAACTCCTTCTGGATCCTTTTGGCAGCCATTTCTGCATGCTGGATGGAAGATGAGATCGATCTCGACATATCTACATAGATGACATCTTTTCCTGTTGCCATCAGATTTTTGAAAAACTCATAATAAGCATATTCCGTGATAGCTGAGGTACCGACAGATTTGCCGCTTCTCATTTCACGGTAGATCATTGCTTTGGTTTCTTCTGTACAGTCATCTACAAACACTTTATCGCCGATCGTAAAAGTATATGGAATGAAAGGGATGTTATGTTCCTTCATATATTCCGGATTCAGATCTGCAGTAGATGCTGTTGCGAGTATATATTCACGCATAGTATTTCTCCTTGCAATCGCTTGCTATTCTAACAGGTGCTTGACAGGAAGTAAACTGTTGTTGGCTTGAACATGACCAAATGGTCATATTGTGCTGTTTAGAAACCGCGTTCATCAAATTTCATCTGAGCAAGTGTTTCCTGTTTGAAATCATTAAATCTGTCTTCATGGATCGCTCTGCGTGCATCTTCCATCAATCTGAGCAGGAATCTGACATTGTGAATGGAGAGCAGCCTGGTACCGAAACCTTCCTCAGTCCTGAACAGATGGTTCAGATATGCTCTGGTATAGTTCCTGCAGCAATAGCAGTCACATTTTTCATCAAGCGGTGAAAAGTCATGCTTGTACATTGCTTTGCGGATGTTGATGCGTCCATGTGAAGTCAGAAGCGTTCCGTGACGTGCAAGCCTTGTCGGAAGAACACAGTCACACATGTCTATGTTCAGTGAGACTGCTTCCAGCAGGTCATTGACCGCACCGACACCCATCAGATATCTGGGCTTATCAACAGGGAGTTTCTCCTGTGACCACTTTACCATACGGTACATGGTTTCTTTGTCCTCACCGACAGATGTTCCGCCGATCGCGTATCCCGGGAAGTCCATTTCGACCAGTTTCTCTGCGCAGTAGTAACGCAGGTCATCGTAGTCGCCTCCCTGCACGATCCCGAACAGCGCCTGTTCGTCCGGACGTTCATTGGCGTTCTTTCCGCGCTCTGCCCAGCGCAGCGTCCTCAGCATGGATTTCTCCGCATAGTCACGTGTGGCAGGGTAAGGGATGCATTCATCGAAAGACATCATGATGTCGGCTCCGATCGCGTTCTGGATCTGGATCGATTTTTCCGGTGACAGGAACAGGATATCTCCGTTCAATGTATTGCGGAACGTGACTCCTTCTTCCGAGATCTTCCGCGTATCAGACAATGAAAACACCTGAAATCCGCCGCTGTCCGTCAGCATGGGTCCTTTGTAGTTCATGAACTTCTGGACACCGCCTGCTTCCCTCAGCACATCTTCTCCTGGCCTCAGCCAGAGATGATATGTATTTGCCAGGACAACACCTGCGTTCATCGCGTACAGTTCTTCCGGAGAAAGGAATTTAACGGTAGCCTGTGTACCGACCGGCATAAACATCGGTGTTTCAACATCTCCGTGGGGAGTATGCAGAATTCCTGTTCTGGCGCCGGATTGCTTGCATACATGGGTGATCTCAAATGTTACTGGATTCATTTTGACCTCGTTTCCGACACATTATACCAAACATTCAGCTGTGATAAAACGGTGATATAATACCTTTATGAGATCACAGGTAATTAAAATCAAGAATATACCTCAGCAGGAACCTCCTGTTCATTATATCAGAGTCAAACCTGTGACAGCATTGTCGGTCATGCTCGGGATCGGAGCGGGACTGCTGTTTACCGGTACAGTCTGGCAGGTGATCGGCATGAGCATGATCATGTTTGCATTGTTCTGTCTGCTGCTTCTGCCTGACCGTGTTCTTGTTGTGTTCAATCCGAAATTCATGATCCTCAATAACTGCATCGACCGTTCGGAATGCATGATGATCTATTGGGATGAGATCGTAAACTGGCAGTATGAATGGCATCCGGCAAATGATAATCTGACCATCACGATGGTTGATGGCAGTATGCAGATCATAGAACTGTATTCCAAACGAAGGGTCGCAAAATACATGAACATGTACGCGCCGAACAAAGAGATCAAAAACGTCAGAATAAAGGAAGGTAAGATATGAAGCTGATCGATGCCGAACAGGTTGAAAGATGCAGGGAACAGATGCTGAAGGAGTCGGAATATGACGATCTTTCCATCATTTTCAACATGTTTTCCGACAGCACAAGACTGAAGATCATGAATGCTTTATTTACGCATGAACTATGTGTGACCGATCTTTCCTATCTGCTTGAGATGTCGACTTCCGCTGTCAGCCATCAGCTGGCAAGCCTGAAGAAAACAAAGCTGGTCAGAACGAGGAAGATCGGCAAACAGGTCTACTATTCAATGGCTGATGAGCACATTGAAAATATTTATAAAATGGCACTGGAGCATATACGCGAATGAAGATCGCAGCAATTGATTTTGAAACGGCCAACCGGAATCCCGCAAGTGTCTGCTCAGTCGGTATCTCCACCTATGAAGAAGGTGCTGTTGAAGAACGATATTATTCACTGATCCGTCCGGAAGAGGATGTTTTCTATTTTGATCCGTGGAATATCAGGATCCATGGGATCCGTCCCAGGGACGTTCTTGACGCGCCTGATTTTGAGACGGTCTACCGGCATATTTACGAAGAGATGGAAGATGCTCTGGTTGTTGCCCATAATGCAGCATTTGATATGGGCTGCCTTAAAGCAGCGTGCATCAACTGCGGCATCAAGGTGCCCCGTATCAGATATTTTGATACAGTTGAGCTTTCAAGAAGGCTCTTTACAAGCATGCCTCATCACAGACTGAATGATATGTGTGATGCGCTGAATATCGAGCTGAACCACCACAATGCCGCAAGTGATGCAATGGGCTGCCTGATGATCGTAGTCAGGGTCATGGAGAAAAGCGGTATTTATGACATTGAAGAACTGCTCGAGAGGGCACATGTAAGAATTCGTGAATTGAGACCTTAATAACATACAGCGGAGGAGAAAATGAAAGTTGTAATTATGGAATCACTGGGGGTTTCCGAAGAGAAGCTTCAAACCCTGAAAGCGCCGTTTGAAGCTCAGGGCGTTGAATTTGTTCAGTGCGAAAAAACGGTAGACGTCGGCAAAAAGAAAAAGGAGATTCGTGATGCGGATGCTGTAATGCTCGCAAACATGCCGCTTGAGGCAGAAGTAATCGAAGCTGCAGAGGAGCTGAAGTTCATTGATATTGCGTTTACCGGTGTCAATCATGTCGCGATCGATACAGCAAAAGAAAGAGGCATCGCTGTCAGCAACGCTGCAGGTTATTCCACGGAAGCTGTTGCGGAGCTTGGTGTAGGTATGGTCCTTTCCGTATACAGAAAACTGAGAGAAACAGAAGAGCGCTGCAGAATGGGTCTTGATAAGACAGGACTGATCGGTATTGAAATCAAAGGAAAGACAGTCGGTGTCGTCGGATTCGGTGCGATCGGCAGAAGAAGCGCAGAGCTGTTCCATGCGTTCGGCGCAAATATCCTGGCAAACAAAAAGCATCCTTCAAATGACATTCCCGAATATGTTGAACTGACGGATCTGAACGGTCTTCTTGAAAGATCAGATATCGTTCTGCTGCATTGCCCGTTGAATGATGAAACAAAGGGACTGATCGGAAAAGAACAGATCGCTCTGATGAAGAGCAACGCGGTCCTTGTCAATCTGGCAAGAGGTCCTGTCGTTGACCAGGAAGCACTGATCGAAGCATTGAGAGAGAAGAAGATCGCCGGTGCTTGCCTGGATGTATTTGAGACAGAACCGCCGCTGATCAATGATCCGATCACAGAAACACCGGCTACGCTCCTGACACCTCATATCGGATTTGCGACCAGGGAAGCACTGGAAGAACGTGCAGATATCGTGTTCGATAATCTGTCTGCGTGGATGGCAGGAGAGCAGAAAAACACAGTTCTGTAAAAATGAAAGAATGTGTCATTTTTATCAAGCGGTTTCGTGAAACAAAAATAGATTGTTTCTGAATCGGTTTACAGCTATCGGTTATTTGTGTACAATCTAGATAGTTTGCAGGTATTAGCAGAAAGGTAAATTATGGCAGAATATGAGAACAATGCCTATTTTTGGCAGAAAGTGGATACACTGTTTTTGTCCAGTGATCTGAAGAACAGCAGGAAGAAAGGAGAAACACATCCGCAGTTCAAAAACCTGGTTTATCCGGTCGATTACGGCCGCCTGGTTGATGTAACACCTGAGGTTTCGGTATATCTCGGAAGCGGATCCCGTACGCTGATCACAGGACTTGTGGTGGCGGCGGATATTCTCCAGAAAACGCTGGATGTGAAGATCCTGGCAGGATGCACGGAAGAAGAAACCGATGCTGTTCTGAGATTCCTGAATCAGACCGACTATCAGAAAACCGTTCTGATCAAGCGCGGATCCCAGATACCCGGATGGGGATTGACCGACAATTAATGAAACACCCGGCAGTTGTGTATTGTTGCACAGCTGCTTTTAAAATGAAAAATCCCCGGATTGCGGGGATCATCATATCAGATCGGATGACCGTCGAAGCTGCGGTCGAAGTCTTCATGTTTCCGCTCCTTCATCAGATGGAGCGCTTTCTGTTTTGCTTCGAGATACAGATCGGGGAAAGAACTTCTGCTCGTCAGGCCGTTGTAGGCAGGGAGTGTCCACTCCTCATGTTCCAGATTCAGGACTGCAGAATTTGTATCTTTGTCATACAGCATCATGCCGGAGATCAGCTTAGGTCTCTTTGCGGCTGTTTCTAAGGTTTTGACCAGGTTGTATTTCCACTTGGAAGGGAACAGCGCTTTTGTGATCCAGTGGATCTGCCATGCTGTTTCAAAGATCCTGCTTTCCGGGATGTCCAGATCATAGATATGCAGGAAAAGCTGGTGGTACATATCAGCCAGCAGATGGGCATCTGCTTCTGAGACGTGCAGGTCGGAATAGACATTGTATTCCTTGAATGACCTGCCGTGCTGTTTCAGGATATAGACGTCGATCTCGCCTTCCTGACGGAAATGCGCTTCCGTTTCATCTGTACCAAGCTCCTGATGCTCCTTCAGCGCGAATGCATTGACCAGCGGATGAGCAGTGGAATCCAGCGCGTAGTGCGTCAGAAATCCAAGGAAATAACTGCGCAGAGCAGGTGAATCTGCTGAATAGCGGTCCATGAACTGAATGGCTTCTTCAACTTTCTGGTGGTGCATGAGGACTCCGTAATGATGGAGCGTGCCCGGCAGCATCATCATTCTGGAAAAGAAGAAGAAATCAGGTCCCTGGGAGCCGAGGAAATACATCTGTTTATCGGTAATGCTTTTCTGCAGTTCCGGTTCCATTTCGTTGAATACATCTCTGGCGAATTCAACATGAGTTGTAGCAGCCGGCATAATGATCTCCTTTATTCTGTGATCTTTTTAATTGCTTCTTTAACGTAGGGGGACATGTAATCAACACCGGTCTTTCCTACTTCCAGGCCGGCGCAGTATTTGTCTGCGATCGATACGATATATCCTTCCATCGTGGTAGGACGGATGGACGTAGACGGGAACATGTGATGCGTGATGCAGTCATACATGACATCGTCAACTTCGAAGTATTTATCCGCATTCGCCAGCGCTACCATCGGATGCACTTCCACATGTCTGCCGGGGATCGGCTGTTCGCCTTTATGCTGGTCATACAGGTAGAAGTCATGCAGCATGGCGCCTCTTGTTGCGCTTTTGTAATTCAGTCCTGAACGTTTGCACCAAAGATATGTATACCATGCGACATTCAGACAGTGCTGATATCGTGTGTATCCGATATGGTGCGTATAGTTTTTCATCTTCTGATATTCATCCAGTGCAACGATATCGGAAACGATGTCGACGAATTCGATCGCTTCTTCATCAGTTACATCAGTAAATGTTCTCTTTGATCCAACCACTTTTGTCAATGGTCATCACCTCCATGTCAACCGAAGGATAGCATGTCTTTGATGAATGTTCAATGCGTGAAATCGATCGATCCGATCGATTCATACACCGGGTCGTCTGAGTAATAGAGTTCCCCGCACGGAGTCATAACGGTTCTGTAACTCATGGACAGCAGTTTTTCGAGCAGTCTGTTTTCCCGATCCTCTTCAATCATTTTCTGTTCAAGCTCTGCAGCGTGTTCTTCAATGGTTCCGTTTTTGACATAGTCAAGATCATAACTGCCATATTCGGCGTTATCTCCGCTCAGACGGATCATAATTTCCGGAAGTTTATCAGGATTCATATCAAAATAATCCATGCCTTTTTGATTCTGTTCATTCAGGGTGATCCTCCAGGTCGTAAAGTTTCCGACCTTCATATCCGTGCAAAGATATGCCCACGGGCAAAGACCTGAAAGGTACAGATCTCCGTCATAACTGTCAATATGCTGCAGGGTATCAACGATCTCATCGTACCGTCTGACACATTCTTCTGTCGTCCGTATTCCTGCTCCGGGTCCTTTCGTGATCGTTTCTGTCAGATAGGGGAAATCCATATCACGATACATTCTGACGATACGCTTTTTGATCATGACTCCTGTTGTGATCAGGAACGGGATCAATACACAGACACTGATGTATTTCGCATAGTTCCCGAAGCTGCTGCTGATCTGCGGAAGGATCTCCGGCAGGATCATTGTTACTCCGATGGATGAAAGCACATAACCCTGGATCATTGCGTTCATGCCGGTGTCGCTGGAAAGTCCGCAGAAAACCGCGGCGATCAGACCGTTCAGCCAGAACATGATGAGTTTGACAGGATCGGTCTTTTCACTCAGGACAAACAGATCCAGTCCCCAGACTGACAGTGCAAGCAGTTCGGGCTGTGTCAGCATCGTTACAGACGGATCTTTTGTAAACACATTGATCATCAGAA
Source organism: Solobacterium sp. (assembly GCA_017432325.1). Lineage (GTDB taxonomy): Bacteria > Bacillota_I > Bacilli_A > Erysipelotrichales > Erysipelotrichaceae > Bulleidia. Next base: position 42,423 of record JAFRJJ010000025.1, read on the forward strand.
TACCCGACAGGATGACCAGACTGACCAATTTCACCGCGTCAGGGATCTTTCCTTTGATCTTTCTGATGCATAGCAATACCGCAAATAACAGCACTGAGACTGTATTTGTCTTCTGATACAGCAGGAACGGATGTATCAGTTTCCATGCCAGTTTGTTCCAGAAGGGCTGGGTATAGTTGCCTCCGTCAGAGGACATGATATACGGCAGACTCTGAATGACTGTCGTGATCGAAACTCCGGAAAGAATGAAGCAGAGCGTACAGATACCCGGTATCGCTGCTGCGGCCGTTGTCAGGATCATCTGCTTCAGAGTGATCCTGTTTCCGGAGAGAAAATATGCAGTGAACAGGTCCAGGAAAAACAGGACCAGTGAGTAGGGGTTGCATACGATCGCAGGTCCCCACAGAAGTCCGGAACAGATCATTCGGAATGTTTTCTGCCGCTCTGTCAGATCGTCTCTCCGGATCACGGTGTACTGCAGCAGGACAGCGCCTGTAAAGCAGAACGTAAATATCGCGTAATACGAAAATGTCATGACATTGGATTTGCAGTACAGCATGAAGATGATGCTGCTGAAGAAAGCCGCAGGACGATGCTCATTCCGGAATACCCGGTAAATGCACAGTCCCATGACGATCTCTGAAGCAGTATACAGGTATCTGCTGATCAGCAGGAAACCATGCATGCCTTCCCCGAGGATCAGCCGCATCAGCTTTACATATGGAATCAGCAGGATCGAATGAAGCTGTGACACATGCCACTCATGAATCAGAGGCAGATCACCTTGAGCGAACCGCCAGGCCACGGCATAATAATGTCCTTCATCAGACCATATAAAGCCGTATTTTGCGCGTATCAGCAGGGCGATCCCGAACAGAATGATCAGTCCCTGCAGGAATAAATTCTGTTTTCTGTCTTTCATAAGCATTTCAGTCTACCAGATAATAGGTGTTGATGATTCTGAAGTTGAATTCGTCAGAAGCGTGATTGTAGATCATTCCCATACGCACAGGTTCTTCCGGCCACTGCCATATCTCAAGTACCGGTTCTCCGTCAAGATATATCAGATAATCATCGCCGATGCCGCGCGGTTCATTCGGTCTTTCGTAAATGATCCTTCCGATGGAGGTGTAAAGATTCTCACGTTCTTCACCCAGCCAGTCCAGGTACTCAACGGTATGTGTATCACCGTCATACAGGACGAACCAGGCATCTTCGGGTATATCGGAGACATTCAGTCCGATGTAGGTAAACAGATCACGGTAATCAGGATCATCCAGTACCGAGTGATCGTTCAGCTGAATGATGAATTTCCATTTTGTAAAATCTTTGTACTGACTGCTGCGCATCACATAGATGCTTTTGTCGCGCATTCCGTACCAGCGTTCAATGTAATCATCAAACTCTGTCAGTCTGTTGTGCACATAATTCCTGAATACGGAGAGATCTTTATAATCAAGATCATATATACTTTCCGGCCAGCGTTCTGCCTGTCGGTAATAGGCACCTGAATTGAAAATGCAGGCTTCATATTCATCAAGATAAGAATCTATGGTTTCAACGGACCAGACATCCCTGCGGAGCTCATGATACCTCTTATAGATCGCTTCGATCACTTCCTGGTCTCCCATGGAGATAAGCTGTGCCAGAGCACCTGACTCCATGACTGTGTTGCATGTTTCATCTGTGATCAGTTCGCCCCATGTCAGATCCATATCCCAGGGGGTATACAGCATTCTGTATGTCCCGTCATTGCTGAGGCGGGCAGTCATAAATGTATTTTCCATATCGGAATGAACAGTATTGTCAACACCCTGGATCAATCCGTAGTACAGCCAGAGATCGATCGCGGTATTCATATCCACTGAATTCTTTAATGCCTTTGCGTCATCTGCCTGCTCGTTCAGCAGGTGATAATAACTCTGGATCGGGATCCATGGATTGTCTTCCGGATCGTATGGATTGGTGACCTCCCATGTGGAAGACACAAAATCCGTTGCCGAGCCTTCATCCCAGAAGCGCTTCTTATAAATGAATTCTCCTTTATCCGCATCAACATCCAGCATTTTCTGATCGATCGGATAACTGAGTGTGTACAAGCCCCAATAACGGCCATTAATAAACAGTTCAATGTATTTATAATAATTTCCGTTTATGATCCCGAAGGAATTGTCTGTTCCGCAGCTGTCAGTCCACAGATTCGCGGAAAAGGCAGTACGGACTTTGTCAATGTCGGCATATGCAGGAACAAGCAGCCAGTCTTCATCCTCTCGCATTCCAAGCAGGCTGATATCATTTTTTCTGGATGAATTCTCAACAGTCAATGACAGACGGAATGATGTCTGAGGGTATGCGGCACTGGACCTTCCTCTGATATGAACGGTTCCGGCTGAGGTGAACAGCCGTTTCGAAGCGTCTGCCGTATTATCGAACAGGTTCATGATCATCTCTTCGTCTTCACGGGTGATCTCATCATTTACCGTCAGTGTCATGATGGGAAGCGCTGTGCATTTCAGATCATATACTTCATAAAACTGATCATTGTATGCTGTGATCTGTACAGGCTGGTTCTTCCGGATGATCTCTTCTGTGATCTCTTCCGAAAAACTGAGTTTAACCCGTTTTTCAGAAGATTCGAATGTGACCTTTGGTGACATTGCCGTGATGTCATCTTCGACCAGTGAGTAATACCATGTCATATCTGTTTCATCAAAGACCAGATGCTGTCCGTTCAGTGCCAGATCTGTGATCAGATCTTTTTTCTCCCGACGTGACGCGCTGATCTCCGTGATCGGGATACGCCTGATCAGTGAAGCTGTATCAGGGATCTTTGATTCACTGATGAAATAAATAAAAAGAAGACAGAAAGAAATCCCTGCCAAAAACCAGGAAAATTGTCTTTTTGTCTTCTCGATCATTACAGAATATCCTCGCTGTCGTACTCAATCACAGAGAACTTTTCAACACCTGCTTCACCAAGTTTTTCAGCAAGCGCATGCGGATCATTTACGGAAAGCTCAATGACATAATCTGTGGCGTCTTTTGTGTAGTTCCTGCTCTTGATCCTGTATGTCTGTGTGCATGCCTTGACAGTAGAAAGGATCTTTTTCTCATTTTTATCCGTATTGCGGATCACCAGGATAAACGGACGTTTTCCGATCGTTACATGGTTGATGACAGTCAGTACGATCGTTACGAATACACATGTCAGGAATGTCATCAGGTACAGCTGGCAGCCGCACGTAATGCCGATATGGACCGACCACATCAGATAGAGCATATCAACGGGATCTTTCACAGCCGTACGGAAACGGAGGATCGCCAAAGCACCGATCGTTCCCAGGATCACAACAGTATTGGACTGCAGGGAAAGGATGATCGTTGAAATGAATGCCGGCAGCAGGGCGATGCAGATATTGAAAGCTTTGTTGTAGAACGCTCTGTGTGAAATGAAACGGTAAACAAGATACTCGAACACCGAAAACAGCATCGCCATGATCAGTACTGCGATGATCGTTTCCGGCTTGATCGATGTATTGCCGAAAGCATGCAATATGCTTTGAATAATTCCTGCCATATTCTGTCAGCTCCTTATCGTTTATCTTGTGTAATTCTGCAGGGTCATTCTCCCAAGGTAGTATTTGGAGAATGCAGATTGTATGAGTTCCTGTTTTGTCAGGATATTTTTAATATAGCCCGGAAGGACCTCGTCGAATTTGACCTCCAGAACATGTTCGTCAACAGGCTGAAGGGGTATCCGCAGATATCCTCCGCTAAGAAAGTGTTCAAAATCATCAGAAACGGAAATGTTCTTGTCAAATGTGATCCGGACATTTGTCATGATTTCCGTAAAGGCGATCCGTTCATAATTGACAATGATCTTCGGTGTAAAATACCGGTTCATTATATCAACGCAGAACTGCCGGACCAGAGGATGGTCGGTTTCCCAGAACAGGTCGGATACATCGCCGGACATCAGTTTCCTGCAGGTGTCTTCTGTGATCCACGCTGTTTCCTTATGGCAGCGTCCCTGTGTTTTTTCCTTCCGTTCCAGACGGAGTTTCCTGTTGTCTGTTCCGTAATAGCGGATACGGTATTTGAAACGCTCGGAAACACCTGCTTCGTTTTCTTTTGCGCAGGTGTTGGTGTAATCATCAAAGTATATACTGTGTACTGAATAATACCCGTCCTCACCGGCATTCCTGTCTTTTTCCAGAACAGCATCCAGACGTTCGAAAAGTATTTGAATGTCTTTCTCGTGGATCGTGTATTTCCATTCATTGCGATACTGTTTCATCGGTTTTCTGATCCTTTTGGTCACTTCATTATAACAGGAGTTCATTCGATATTGAGCTGTACCGTTCTGATTTTTCCTGCCAGACCTCTTACCTTTTCCAAAGGAAGCGCGCAGATACCGACACGGATCCCTTTGTTTACAAGGACCGTATAGATATGATTGCGCATCAATGCCTCATGAAGTTTTTTTCCTTCTTCATTGTCTTTCACACGGAGTGTGATAAAGAAGCCTTCTTTATATGGATAGATATCCAGTCCGCATTCCTTCGCTTCCTGCATGAACAGATGGCTGCGCGCCTGAAGAACCTTGACATAAGACTGCTGTTCCTTCAGGTAGGCTTCGCGGTTCTCGTTAACGACCCAGACAAAGTCTGCCATCGGTGCGTTCGGCGCGTTTGACCATGTTGATCTGGCTGTCTTCAGATAAACAGTATGCGCGTCTTCAACATCTTTCTGATCCCGCGCAACAATAACAGCCGCGCCAAGACGGAGACCATAGAACGTCAGTGTCTTGGAACAGGAGAAGCAGATGCAGATCATGACATTTTCACTGATGCGGCTGAATTCGTTCATGTATGAACGGACATCTGCCAGATCATGCCCATAATCGATATATGCGATATCATCCAGCAGAATAACATGATGATCCTTGCTGAGATCATTCATCAGGTCGACCAGGGCATGCCATTCGTCGCGGGTCATGGAATAGCCGGTAGGGTTATGGCATGGATCATTCAGAACAAGCAGGATACGGTCCTGTTTCCTGCCAACCTCCTCCATCACTGAGCGGATGGATGCCAGGTTCAGATGATCACCTTCAAACATATCAAAGGTGACTGCTTTGAAATTGTATGTTGAAGCCATCAGACTGTAGCTTGTCCATGCAATATCGGGAATGATGACGGTCTCACCTTCATCAAGGAATGTCTTCATCGTAGATAGAACAGCGCCTGTTCCGCCGGCTGTCGCAATGACGGAATGGGGCAGGTCCAGCTCTGTAGACTGTGTTACCCATGACCAGACCGATTCCCGGAACTCATCCGTTCCGGAAAGCCCCGAAGCATAGGCTGCCTTGACCCGGTGATCGATCTTGTCAAAGTGATCATGTACGCTGTCCAGCGCGACCAGTCTGCCGTCTTCACCGTATAATGTGCCGATCGTTGCGTTGATCACAAGATCGGGATTTTTCGCAAGATCATCCCTGGCAGCTTCTGCCGCGACATATATTGCGTCTCTCAGCGGGGTCAGATCCGCTGTTTTTCTTGTAAAAGTCATCTGCTACTCTTCTTCTGTAAATAAATACGTTCCGATGCGCACCATTGTAGATCCGCATTCAACTGCAATTTTATAGTCACTGCTCATACCCATGGACAATGTCTGAAATGGGGGATATTGTTTCTGCATGTCTTTGAACAGTTCGTTCGCTTTCAGGAATACCGTACGGACAGCGTTTTCGTCATCCGTGTGAGGGCCCATGACCATCAGGCCTTTCATCCTGATGTGGGGGAATCGTTCTGCGCATCCGAGCAGTTCATACGCTTCTTCAACGGTCATTCCCGTTTTGTTCGTATCCTGCAGGGCAAGATGCACTTCCAGCAGCGCATCAACTGTTTTCCCGGTCCGGACACATTCCCGTTCGATCGTTTCCGCAAGCTGGACCGAGTCCAGTGACTGAACACAGGAAATGTACGGAAGGACAGCTCTGACTTTATTTCTCTGCAGATGTCCGATATACTGCCATCTGATATCCGAAGGCATCTTTTCTGCCTTCTCGATCAGTTCCTGCGCGCGGTTCTCGGCAAAGATCCGTTCGCCCAGGTCATAAAAAACCATTGCCTGTTCGATCGTGCGGTGCTTGGAAACGATGCAGAGTTCTGTTTCCCCGATATTCTGTTTTACGATCTCATAATGTGTCATTGCAGTTCCACCAATGGATTATAGCACTACAGTATTCAGGTTCATGTTGAAAAGCATGAATTTCATTCACTCTGTCAGGATTGTTTGCTGATGAGCTTTCTGCGTTCAAGATACGGTCCTACGAGTCTGAATATCGTATAAAGCAGGATGACCTCGATCGGCAGCATGCTTGTATTTTTGATCAGGCTCTTGCCTGCGTAGTAAATGTAGCCTTTGCTGTACAGCATGGCAGACCAGAGTGAACCGATCAGCACATTGACGCCGTAATTGACGATCGCCTTGGCAAAGATGATCCTGGGCAGGGTGATCTTCTGGCGGTAGAAGAACAGTCCGTAAATAAACGGTCCCATCATGGCAGTCAGCGTATAGCCGAAGAAAAAGGGACCGGTAGGGTTCATCATAAAGCTGACAATATCTGTTACTCCTCCGGAAACCGCTGCCGCGACAGGACCGAGTACAGCTCCTTCGATGGCGGTCAGGAGATAGCCGAAGCTGATGTGCAGGTTTTCACTGATCGGAATATAGAAAAATGACAGAGCAGTCTTCATGGCGATCGTCGCAGCCATGATTGCCAGGTATTTTGTTGATCTGAGTTTTTCAGCTGATGATTTCCAGTATTCTTTTGTGAACATGTGACCTCCTTTCCCCAATCTGTGAAAAAGAGTTTTCACACCTGGGACGGATTCCTTTACCGCAAGGTGTCCTTTTCGTCCGAATGCCCCCCATAGGCAAACAGCACTTAACGCAAAGGTTCCGTATAATGCAATCATACTAGCAATGCTATGTAATCCCGTCAAGCATGACTTTGCAAAGACAGGTGAAACAGGGTATCATTTTGGATGATATGACAAGGATTACTGTAAGCGCTGAAAACGCGCCGGAAACAAGAATATTCAGGGATGCAGGAGCAGATGAGATCGTGCTGGCGCCTCAGAAGTGCGCAATGAGCGCGCTTCTGGAAGCGGATATGGAAACGATCACCAGCTGCGCACCTGTTTCACTGATAATGAACAGACTCTTCATGCCGGAAGATCTTCATATTCCCGGGAGTGTTCTGGATGCACTGGAACCGGGACAGATCGACCGGATCTATTTTTCGGACCCTGCCCTGGTAAAGATCGCGGAAGAACGCGGGCTGAAGGAAAAACTGGTCTACAGGCCGGAAATGCTGGCAGTCAGTACGTTTGACGCGGCATGGTGGATGTCCCAAAAGATCGGATCAGTGTCTGTTTCCCCGCTGCTGACAAGAGATGAGACCGCAGAGATCCTGCGGAAATGTCCCGGTCTGCAGGTGACTGTACATGGAAGGCTGCTGATGTCGGTATCGGGAAGACCGCTGCTGAGCGCTTATCGTGAAGATACCGGGACAGCATTTGAAACAGACGGCAGAAACCTGTTTCTCCAGGAGGCCAAGCGTGAGGGACTGATGCCTGTCTATGAGACAGAAAGCGGTACCTATATCTATTCTGACTTTGTGCAGGAATCGTTTACTGATCTCGGACTGTTTCAGTCATGCGGAGCGGATTCGTTCTATGTAGAACGGCTCGGAAGTGAAACTGAGGAGATTGCCGAAGCGATCAGGACGATCCGCAGGATACTGGATGGCAGTGATGCAGAGAAAGAGGCGGAACAATACCGCAGAATGTTCCCGGAACTGCCTCTTTCGGAGGGTTACTATGGACAGAAAACGATCCGGTAACAGGATCGAACTGCTGGCACCGGCAGGCGATCTGAAAAGAGCCAAAACTGCTGTGCTGTACGGGGCTGATGCGGTATACCTCGGAGGCATGAAGTTTTCACTGCGTTCACGAGCTTCGAACTTTACGATGGATGATATCCGTGAAGCATGTGCGTTTGCCCATGCGCACGGTTCAAAAATACATGTGACAGTCAATATGATCCCGCACGATGAGGATTTTGAAGGATTATCTGACTATTTAAAAGAACTGGAAGAGATCGGTGTTGACGCGTTCATCACCGCATCACCCGCGATCATGAAACTGATCCGTGAATGTACTTCTAAAGTTGAGATCCATTGCTCTACACAGATGAGCGTTACCAATGCGGCGGCTGCCAACTGGCTGAAGGAAACACTGGATATCGACCGCGTCGTACTGGCGAGGGAATGTTCCATGAACGATGTCAGGTCCATTACCAAAGACTGCCTGATCGATACGGAAGCCTTCATACACGGAGGCATGTGCGTGAATATCTCGGGAAGATGCACATTATCAAACCGTATGACACTCAGGGACGCAAACAGGGGTGGCTGTGCGCAGTCATGCCGCTGGACATATCAGCTTCTGGAAGGCAGGCGCTGCGTGAATGAACAGGAGCTGTTTACCATGGGCTCAAAGGACCTGTTTGCGGCAGATGAGATCTGTGACCTGATCGAAGCAGGCGTTTCTTCCCTGAAGATCGAAGGCAGGATGAAAACAGAATACTATGTGGCGTCGATCGTATCAGGATACAGACATCTGATCGATGAAATATATGAAAACGGCGGCAGACTGCCGGAAGAAAGAATGGCGTATCACCGGGCACAGATCATGAAGGGTGAGAACCGTGAGGTCTGTGAGGGGTTCTATCCCGGTATTGCCGGAGCCGGAACGATCATCCGCAATACGACGAGTGACGCCAGTGTCAATCATGGTTTCCTGGCAACGGTCGTATCATTTGATGAAACACGCATGGAAGCGGTAATCGAAACGAGGAATCCGTTTGATACCGGGGATGAAATGGAGATCCTTTCCCCGGGCATGGACTGCCGGACATTCACACTGACAGCCATGAAGGACCTGAAGGATGATTCCAGCCTCACAGCCAGCAGAAGGCCGATGGCACAGCTTCTGATCCCCGTGCCTTTTGCAGTGCGTGCCGGTGATATCGTGAGGAAAGCAGTATGAGACTGGAAGGAAGGATCAGTGTCAAGGCAGCGATACTTGCCGGAAACAGAACAGTCAGGGAAGTCTATGTGCGTAATGACCTGAATGACCGGGATACGTCATTCATCATACACAGGGCGGAAGAGCACGGCATTCCCGTGACAAGGATGACTGCAGAGCAGATCGATGAAATGGCACAGGGAAAGACGCACGGAGGCATCCTGGCTGATGCCGGTGAACGCACATTCCAGGATCTGTCTGTATGCCTGGACAACGACAGTCCGTTTGTTGTGATGCTGGAAGGTGTGGAAGATCCCTTTAACCTGGGATATGTGATCCGTTCGCTGTATTCTGCGGGATGCACAGGCCTGATCCTGCGGAACCGCGACTGGAGCTGGTCGGAAAACACGATCGTCCGTTCCAGTGCCGGGGCATATGAATATATGAATGTAGTCCTGAGCGATGACATGGCTGAGACAGTCAGAACATTGAAACAGGATGGATTATATGTTTACGCCGCAATGCGCAGGGATGCGGTATCCTACTTTGAAGCAGACTTCAGCAGACCGGTCCTGCTGTGTATCGGCGGGGAAATGAGAGGTCTTTCTTCCGCAGTCCTGAAGGAATGCGATCAGAATATCTATATCCCGTACGCCAATGACTTCCGCGCTGCATTGAACGCGGCAGGGGCGAGTGCTGCCTTGGGATTTGAAGTCATGCGGCAGAGATCATCACGGAGGTAAGTATGGAAGTGATTCAATCACTGCAGAACAGCAAAGTCAAGGAATGGGTCAGACTGCACAATAAAAAGGACCGTGACCAGAAGAAACAGTTCCTGATCGAGGGCGAGCATCTGCTGGAAGAGGCGCTGAAGGCAGGATGCGTTGAAACGATCATCACAGATGAAGACCGCCCGGAAACAGGTGTTCCTGTCATCCGTGTAACAGAAGGCATCATGAAAAAGATATCCGGAAATGTATCGGCGGTGCATGTGATCGGTGTATGCAGGATGAGGGAACCCGAACTCAGAAACAACAGCAGGCTGCTGATCCTGGACGGCCTGCAGGACCCGGGAAATGTCGGGACCCTGATCAGGACGGCGGTATCGTTCGGATTTGACGGTGTATATCTCTCCCCGGATTCCTGTGACCTGTACAATGAAAAGACCATCCGTTCAACGCAGGGAGCGCTGTTCTATATTCCCGTGATCCGTACCGGACTGTCCGATCTGGTCACACAGCTTCAGAAAGAAGGAGTTAACGTGATCGCTTCCGCGCTGGATGCTTCTGTGAATATGGAAGATATCGCGCCATGTGAAAAGATGGCTTTCGTGGTCGGACACGAAGGACGCGGTGTTTCCAAAGAAATTCAGCGGAAAGCAGATCAGAGACTCCGCATTGATATGGACGGGTTTGAATCATTGAATGCCGCGGTTGCCGGCGGCATCCTGATGTACCGCTACAGAAAATCAGCTAAATAATCAAAAAAATGCACCCATTGCCGGGTGCATTTGTCATCTTAGTCCAGATCTTCTCCGTTGGAACCGTAGACCTTCTGCATATAGTAGAAGGACTTTTTGCGTTCACGGTGGAGATCTCCGTTGCCGTCATCATCCTTATCAACATAGATGAATCCGTAACGTTTTCTCATTTCGCCTGTTCCTGCGGATACAACGTCGATATGGCCCCAGGGCGTATATCCGATCAGGTCGACACCGTCGATCTCAATGGCATCCTTCATCTGCTTGATATGCTTGCGCATATAGTCGATACGATAGTCATCATGGATCATGCCGTCTTCTTCAAACTTGTCGATCGCGCCAAGTCCGTTTTCAACGATCATCATCGGAAGCTGGTATCTGTCATAGATCTGGTTCAGGTTGATGCGCAGTCCGATCGGGTCGATCGTCCAGCCCCATTCAGAAGCTGTCAGGTACGGGTTCTGGAGACCCCTTACCTGGTTGCCTTCGACCTGCTTGATGGATTCAGGATGTGCCGCGTATGTTGCGGAACTGTAATAGGAGAAGGAGTAGAAGTCTACGACACCCTTCTTCAGCAGCTCATCATCACCCGGTTCCTTCTTGATCACGATGCCTTCGCGTTCAAGTTCCTTGATCTTATATGCAGGGTAGTAGCCTCTGCACAGAACATCGCCGTAGAACCATTTCTGGTTGTGCGCAGTCTGGATCTCGCAGAGGACATCTTCCGGATTGCAGGAATACGGATACGTAGCTCCATGGGCGATCATCAGACCGATGAAGTTGACCGGATCGATCTCATGACCAATCGTGACTGCCAGGGCACTGCCTACGAACAGATGCCATCTGCACTGTTCAGCATTCTGCTTGTTGGAGATGTGCTCATGGACACCGTTCATCATGAAGTTGGTGTTGATGTTGATCTCGTTGATCGTCAGCCAGTACTTGACCAGTCCCTTATATCTTGTGAAGACCGTACGGCAGTACTTTTCAAAAGCGTCGACTGTATGACGGCTTACCCATCCGTCATATTCATTGGCAAGATGGAGAGGACAGTCAAAGTGATAGATCGTAACCAGAGGTTCAATATTGTATTTATGGCACTCTTTGAATACATCCTCATAGAACTGCAGTCCTTCTTCGTTCGGGAACTCATCGTCACCGTTCGGGAAGATCCTCGTCCAGTTGATGGAAAGCCTGTAGACATTCATGTTCATTTCAGCGAACAGCGCAATGTCTTCTTTCCAGTGGTGATAGAAGTCTGTCGCTACATGGCTGGGATAGTATGTGTCAGGATCAATGATCGCTTTGCCGCCGGCAGGAACTTCGTCCCTGTTGCCGACAGTGATCCTGGAACCATCCGGCATCTCAATGATGAATTTGCGCGGAATACCGTGAATACCGTCTCCGCCTGTTAACGTGTCAGCGACTGCCGGACCTTTTCCGCCGGACAGATAGCCGCCTTCATACTGGTTGGCCGCAGTTGCGCCGCCCCAGAGAAAACCTTTCGGGAAACTCATTATGTTTGTCCTCCTTATTAGTCATGTATCTGTTTTTATTATAATGGCAGATATGTTCCCGGTCAAAAAGCACAAAAACAGGAAGCGGTTGTGCTTCCTGTTCGGGTTATTCACAGATCCTTGCGAACATATGGATCAGTGCGGAATTGTAATAAACTGCTACTTCGTTGGTCGACCAGCTGTCGAACGAATCAATGTACATTTTTGCCGGAGGTGTATTGTCGGGCAGAGCCTGTGTCAGTTTATCATCACGATAACTGTCAGGTCCGCCGACCAGCGCGCCGGGCAGAGATGTATGTTTTGCTTTTGCGACACGGCTGTGTACGTCAGAAGGCGTATTGGAACCGAAGCCTGTCACATAGCAGACATTCAGACTGTTTCTGCCGAGTACATAGTGTACCTGTTCAGCAGCACCCTGCTGGTATTTCTGATTGCCTGTAAAGTCATATGCCATGGACAGAATGACGCCATTGTTCAGCGCTTCGGAGTTGCTGCCCCAGCCATAGGAATCCAACGCGCAAAGATAACCGTTGCTGTTGACAATTCCCAGTATATTGTCCGCTTCCGATTTCAGTGACTTCTTCATGGCATTGAAGAAATCGGGATCGATCCTGTCAGAATCTTTAGCGGTCAAAAACAGATATCTTCCGTATCCGCCGTTGGCGTTCCAGGAAAGACCTGTTGCACAGGTCGGATCTTTTTCAAATAATTCTTTTGCCTGCTCAAGATATTCATCCTTAAACGTGGCTGCCCATAATGCTGTCTTTGTAAAGAATCTTCCGTCATTGTCGGTACTGTCGAGATAAGAACCGCCGTTGACGCCTTCCGGATTGACGAGGTCGATCACATCCGGATTGTCTTCAAGCCATTCGTCAGCACGCTGCGCTGCTGTCAGGCATTTTCTTGCATATACAGGATCGATATCATTGAATACGATGCTGGCCAGAGCCATTGTTCCCGCAAAATCCGCAGTGCTTGTTGTTTCCAGGGTCAGCACATAGAGATACTGGTCATCATGTTCCGGAAGTTCGATCTCGGACATGTTCTCGGGTATGACGGTGTTGAATACGCCTCCGTCAGAGTTCTGCATCTTCAGCATCCAGTCAAGCTCATATCTTACTTCATCAAGGATGTCTGCCGTGCCGTTCAATGACGCGGGAATACTGATGGTATCAGTCCATACATCCGGATTCACCAGATATGCCATCAGAAGGTCAGCAGCTGCTTTAGCGCCTGTTTTGATGTATTTGCCATAGTCTCCTGCGTCATGCCAGCCGCCGGTTGCGTCCATATATTCATATGTTCCATGAATGATGGCATTGTAATTGTGACACGCCAGGTGTGACATGCCGCCTGCCCACCATTCATCCAGGTCCATGCTGCATCTCTGCATAGACAGCATTCTGATCAGTGAATCACGCATCTCTGTATAAGGGTCGTCTTCTATCTGGAATGCGTTGGATACGGTTCCGATCTGGGAACGGATGTAGTATGTATCGCTGTGAGATACAGGGGTGAAATCACCGTAAGAATCATATTCACTGTTATAGTCATCATTCTTTTTGCCTACGATACCGCCGGTATATACGACCCATCCCTGTGTATCCACAACATCAAACATATCACCTGCATCATATGAGAAAGTGCAGCGTTTCTGTCCGATCGTAGGGTAACCGACCTGGTCGATCGCGATGCCTCCGGTTACAGGGTTGGAGGAAACGATCCTGAAGTTCTCAACGGTTACGGTATGGTATTCAGCCGTGTTTCCTGTTCCGTCATTGCCGATATAGAAATCTACATAGGCATTGTTGGTATATCTGTTTGTTCTGAATGTCAGTTCCTGATCATGCGGTTCATAGGAAGCGTTCATGGTTCCGGTTGCCAGGACATTGTTTGTATTGCCGTCAATAACTGCCATCTGAACTTTTCTGTTCACATCTGAAGACAGTGAGAAGGTCAATGTAATACTGCTGTTCGCGTTGAACGGGATGCCGCCGCGCGTGATCCTGACAGACTGGATGCCGCTTCCGCCTTTTTCAACGATCGCGCCCATTCTGTTCCAGGACAGATCACCGTATCCGAAGCCGTCGGAATACGCGACTGTCCATCCGCTGACAAAGTCTGTCGTATTGTCAGGGTTTCCGACTGTATACGGCTTTTTTTCGTAGTCAGTGCTGAAAATATACTCATCCGCCAGAGGAACAGACGCCTTTGGTGTGGGTGTCGGAATCTCTGTTTCCTCAGGTGTCGGTGTCGGAGTCGGAGTTGGAGTCGGGGTAGGTGTGGGTGTGGGAGTTGGAGTGGGTTTTGCTGTTTCTTCAACTACCGCAGTCGGCTCAGCAGTCGGTATATCCGACGCTTTCGGCCCGGGTTCAGCCTCCGCTTTTAAATGCCTGATAATCGGTACCAGGGTTACCAGCAATACCGCGCATATTACGATCAGTGTGATCTTTCCTTTTTCTGTAAGTCTGTACTTTCTTATCTTCTTCATGCGGTACATTATACATGAAATTTATGTGTAATGTGTGAATATCGGGCATCAGAGTATCTTAAGATTTCTGTTTTCCCGAATGTAACCGCTGTCAAAAAAACCATCACTGCTATGTGATGGCTTTGCTCAGTCTTTTGCGTTGTCACGTTTGTTGTACTGTTCACTGCAGCTCCTGATTCCATGGGTCCGTGTTTCCGGCCGCCAGGTGATCTCATCGACCAGGTGTCCCTTTGTCTTGCTGTAAACAGATACAGTAATACCCGGATTTTTATTGGACAGGTTGTCCGTACTGATCACGATATCGGAATTTTCCGGGTCTTCCATGGATGAAAGATAGAAGTAATGACCTTCGACTGTCAGTCCTTCATAGATCTCAGTTTCCCTGGCAATCACCTGTGAATCAGCAGTGCTGACTGCTGCTGCGATGTATCCGGTCCGGGCATGATTGGTTTCAAGGAATTCCTGCAGTACCCAGTACATGTCAGTATAGGACTCATCCGTCAGGTCCGTCGAAGTTACAAGAACGATATAGTCTTCATTGTCCCTTACCGCATTCAGGTAGATGTCATAATCCGTGATATTCATCAGTGCGGGTTCACCGTCACGATAGATCTGGTTCCACAGATCGGATTTCGTGGATGAGATGCTTTCCAGACCGTTCATGATCGAGAAATTCTGATTGATCCAGTGTGTATCATCTCCCTGAATTCCTTCCAGGTCATAGATCGGATCATATCTGGTCATGAGTTCTCTTGCCAGAGCCGGCACGACAGGATTGAGATTTCCTGCTGCTTTCTGGCTGCTGATATACCTGTCATAGTTGCGGAACTGATATCTTGTATTGACCAGGTCGATCATCGCTGTCATGTAATTCATGGCAGAAAGGGCTGTCACAACAGCCAGTCCTGTTTTGCAAGGGATATCAAACCGGCCGGTATCCATGATCAGGACAACAGACGATATGATGCCTGCAATGAGGAATACGGTCGCCCCGAACATAGAGCGGGAGAAGTTGATATAGACAGGGGACAGGATCATCGCGTAAACTGCCGCAAAGGAACAGAACGCGAACAGCAGAGGAACATACAGTTTCTTTTTGTCTGCTGTTGCGATCCCTGCAATGGTTATCACTGCCGCGAAGAGCAGCCATAATGTACGCATTCCGGTATCGCCTGCACCGCTGATGACAATCGATGCCTCATAAGCAGCGATCAGCAGACTCGATAATCCGTTTCTTGCGGGGAAGCTCAGCATGCGCACTGCGTTTCCGGGAGCTTTTACCATCATCAGGATCCCGATTAAGGCACCGGCAAGACCTGTGAGCATATGAATACCCGGTTTCCGGTGATCCAGCACGAGGTTCTTCAGAATCATGCCCAGCATGAAGAGAATCATGGCTCCGGCTGTATTTTCATTGGTCCATCCTGCAAGAATGCCGCAGAAGAAATACAGTACTGAAAACAGAATACTGTACTGCCCGTTCTGTCTGTACGGTATCAGGAATGTCATGATCAGTGTCGTCATCCAGAGATAATTGAACGATCCGGTCTGCCAGAGAACTGTTTCCCCGAACATCGGAATGTACAGAAACACCAGTGCGGCAGAAACGGCCAGAAGGAATGGTACATGTTTCTCGGAAGGATCCGCATGGAATACGATCATGATGATCAGCCATACAAACACCAGGGAGTTGCACAGGACGAAAAGGATTCTGGGAAGCGCCAGGGAAATGCGGGCCAATACATGGGCGACAGATCTTCCGCTCCATGTCATATACTGTTCGTATTCTCTGGCAAAAATATCAAGCAGACCGTTTGACTGGCTGTAGATAAAGTCGTCCGCGATCTTTTTTGTGAACAGATTCATAAGCAGGATCAAAATAAGAATAAGAATCAGCACATACCGGTTTTTCGCTTTTTTTATGTCAAGCAATGATAAGACAGCATTCATATGAATTCCTTCCGTCAATACTGTCATTATTATAAGTAAGAAGACAAAAGCGGGTCAATTGAAGACTGAAATGTTTGGCTGAAAGGACTATCTTTCAGAAATTGATTTCTGTATCATTAAAGAGGTAAATGAAACCATAAGGAGGCATTATGTCTGAAAAATATGACTATCTGATCGTGGGCTCAGGATTATGCGGAGCAGTTTTTGCGAGGGAAGCTGTCAAAGCAGGAAAGAAGGTCCTGGTGGTTGAAAAGCGTTCCCATGTCGGCGGCAATATCTATACAAAAGAAGTGGAAGGGATCAATGTTCATGAATACGGAGCCCATATCTTCCATACCAACAACAGGGAAGTGTGGCAGTATGTAAATCAGTACGCCGAGTTCAACAGATATACGAACAGTCCTGTAGCCAATTATCATGGAGAACTGTACTCATTGCCTTTCAACATGTATACCTTCAACAGAATGTGGGGTGTTGTAACACCGCAGGAAGCTGCTGAAAAGATCGAATCGCAGAGAAAGGAAGCAGGCATTACAGAACCGAAAAACCTGGAGGAGCAGGCGATCTCTCTTGTCGGTACTGATATTTATGAAAAACTTGTCAAAGGATATACGGAAAAGCAGTGGGGAAGACCCTGCACGGAACTGCCTGCCTTCATTATCAAACGTCTGCCTGTGCGTCTGACATTTGACAACAACTATTTCAATGCGCTGTATCAGGGGATCCCGATCGGCGGTTATACAAAAATGATCGAAAAGATGCTTGACGGTATTGAGGTCAGAATGGATACCGATTATCTGCAGAACAGAGAGGAACTGGATGCACTGGCTGAGAAGGTCTTCTATACAGGTCCGATCGATGCGTATTTCAATTATGAACTCGGATATCTCCAGTTCAGAAGTGTCCGTTTTGAAACAGAAGTCCTGGATATGCCGAACTATCAGGGGAATGCGGTCATCAATTATACGGATCGTGAAACACCGTATACCCGGATCATTGAACATAAGCACTTTGAATTCGGAACCCAGCCTAAGACAGTGATCAGTAAGGAATATTCCAGTGAGTGGAAATTCGGTGATGAGCCGTTCTATCCGGTCAATGATGAACGCAACAGCAGGCTTTACAGTGAATACAAGGCACTGGCTGACCGGAAAGATAATGTGATCTTCGGCGGAAGGCTCGGTGAGTATAAGTATTACGATATGGACCAGGCTGTCGCCAGGACACTGGATATCTGCCGGCAGGAGTTTTAGGACACTAAGCGGGAATCCTCGGCAATTCAATTGCCGCAGATGAAAGCGCACCATAAGTCTGCTTCTCATAGTCTTTTCATATTTATTTATAATGTTAAAAATGGTATACTATGTGTATGAAAGGAAATCTCGTTCA
>JAFRJJ010000026.1 GCA_017432325.1 Solobacterium sp.
ATGAACGAGATTTCCTTTCATACACATAGTATACCATTTTTAACATTATAAATAAATATGAAAAGACTATGAGAAGCAGACTTATGGTGCGCTTTCATCTGCGGCAATTGAATTGCCGAGGATTCCCGCTTAATGTCCTAAATGACGAGTTATGGGCTGCCTTCGGGCAGCCCATGTGTTTGTTATACGTATTATTCCTGATTAAGGCAGTTCGTGGATGAACTGAACCAGTTTCTGCCTGTCATACATCGTTTCGAATTTACTGATTGTGAAGTCCGGTTCTGCACCCTGGTCAACATTGTACATTGAGCCGTTCCTGACATAGCTAATCTGTCTGTTGCTTGAAACAAGGAAGACAGCCCCGCTGGCTGTTGTGCATGGACGTACCACACAGGTACCGCCCCCACTGGTGAGTCCCAGCAAGATCACGTTTGGTGTTCCTTTCAGGGAAGCAGGCACCAGGTTGGCGCAGGAGAAGGATATGGATGTGGTCAGGATGTAACGAGCGATCTTAGAAGGAAGCGCGTCATCAAAGACGTAGAATTCCCCGTCAAAATTGACGTCTGCCCAGTAAGACGCAAATGACTGTGCGCCGGTCAGGGTATCCCTCAGGGCAAGCTTTGCCGTTCCGTCATTTGACAGCCATGACATCAGGAATACTGCCGCATCGGCAGCTCCGCCGAGGTTGTTTGAAAGGTCGACTACAACATTTTTGATCGGGCTGTTTTCACGTGTGATCTGTGAATGTGCATAAGCGATCAGTTCGATCGTATCATCCGGATTCTCCAGGTCTGCTTCGGTATAGTAATCGTTTTTTTTGGCAGTGAACGTATCAAAGGTAATGATTGCTGTGTCACCTACCTCTTCATAATGATACGGTCCGCCGGTCTCATCAAACGAATCCATTTTCGGATCATCCGGATAATACTGCTGACGGCTGGATTTGATCCTGACGCTCTCCCACACCCTTGCGTTTTGGGAAGCGCCGAAATCATCGAACTTACCCATCGCCTCTTCTTCAGGAGTCATATTCGGGAATGTTTTTCCGGTCAGATAGGAATTGTTCTTCAGACCGCTGTGCCCGTCATCCAGGTACTTCATGACCAGTCTGCGCAGGGCAAGATCAAATGCGACAGGATCTGTTCCTGCCAGATCTCCGATCAGATTGGTCTCTGAGAAGAAGTCTCCAAAATTATCTATATCGTGTTCTTCCTTCAGACCGTAGAACGTATCCAGCATGAAGCGGAGCTCATTGTAGTTGAACTTTGCGAATGCTTCGCTCATGACTCCGGTAGGTGCTTCATACATTTCTTCAATCAGGTCACTGCTGAAAGTACAGCCGATCACCTTCTCACCATTGAAGACAACAAATTTATAATTCTGGGAAACAAGCAGGTCATTAATCGTCTGCAGCGGTACGTAGCATACCCCGTCCTGCTCGATCAGGTCGATCCCGTACTCCTTCATATCAAAAGTAAGCAGTACTTTGCCGCCTCTGTCATATGAACTGCCCGAATCCTTCAGCAGATTGGAAACACCTCCCCTGCCGTCATCTGACAAGTTGATGGTATTCAGTATGATCGTGCTCTCAGGTTCACTGACGAAGCGATTATAATCCACAAACTCGATCGTATCGATGTCAGCGCTGATATCCATCATGGCACCGTTGTCCACTCGCTGTGCCATCGTATGATTCTTTACCGGATGTGTGATCACATATTCCGCAGCCGGACCGATACCGTCTTCTTTATAGATCCTTCCGACAAACGGCATATATTCATGCAGCGCAACATACGGGATATCCCCGCCGTTGATAAAGTACAGCGTGATCTCTTCCGTAGTCTTCTCTGCCGCAGGATCAAGATGCAGACGGAAAGGATATGTCTTCGGAATGATCGCATATTTAGGTCCGGGTGTTACTGCACTGCAGCCCAAACCAAAAAGACTCAGTGCAGAAACAAGCAGTAATGATAGTGTTCTTTTCATATTCCAGGTCCTCCGTAATTATGATCTGGTATGTTAACTGTTGTATGTGTTCATTATAAAGCAGTCATCTTTTGCAGCACAAAAATAAACGTCAAAGAACTTGTTCCAGTATAAAAACAGTACTGCTTCACCTCAATCGAAGTGCTGCAGTACTGTTTTATGCAGTGTCCGGCTCTGATCTGTCTGATCAGCTGCCTTTATTCTTTGTAATCAGTATGATTCTTCTGCAATAATGACTGTTTGTCAGTTGTTGCCCAGCGCATCATATCTTGCCAGGAAGGATACGATTGCAAGTCTGTTGCACGTGTTCCACGGTCTGAAAGTTCCGTCATCCCAGCCTGTTGTGATTCCGTTTGTTACGCCCCAGCTGATTGCTTTGTCAAAGTCAGGGTTTCCAGTCATGTCGCTGAATGAATTGCTGATCTCAGTTTCAGGTTTTCCTGCATATCTCCACAGGAATGTCATGATTGCTGCTCTGTGGCAGGTGTTCCATGGACGGAATGTTCCATCTTCCCATCCTGTTGTGATTCCCTGCTCTTGAGCCCAGCTGATTGCTTTGTCAAAGTCACTGTTTCCTGTCATGTCAGAGAAAGTTGCCATATTTGAAGGTTCAGGCTTTCCGTCCAGTCTCCACAGGAATGTTACAACCGCTGCTCTGGTGCAGTCTGACATAGGTCTGAATGTACCGTCAAGATATCCTCCGACGATTCCTCTTTCTGCCATGTCAATCACATAGTCGTAGTAGAACAATTCAGGGTCTGTTACGTCACTGAACTGTACCGTCAGTTTACATTCAGCTTCCAGATCTCCGACCTTCGCAGTGATCGTTGCTCTTCCGACACCAACTGCTGTGACGATTCCGTCATTGACAGTTGCTACTGCCGGTTTGTTGGATGTCCAGGTGATTGTCTTGTCATCTGACGTATCTTCTGGTGTGAACGTGACTGTCAATGTTTCTGTTTCACCTTTCAGCAGTGTAAACTCCTGTTTGTCCAGACTAATGCTTTCAAGCGGTAAATTGACTGTTACTACTGCTGTGTCGGTATAACTTCCATCTTCAGTTGTTACTGTTATTTCCGCTGTACCGATCTCTACAGCTCTGACCAGTCCACGGTCATCGACTGTTGCGACTGAAGTGTCTGAACTTGTCCAGTACACTTTCTTATTTTCTGCGTCTTCAGGAAGTACCGTTGCAGTAAACTCTACAGTGCCTCCGCGCTTAACCGTAACTTCTGTAGTGTTCAGTTGCACTCCGGTCACTAAAACTGGAGGCAGTTCAGGAATCTCCTCTATTTTTGTGTGGGTAGGATCATGATGACATGTATATTTGATCTCACCTTTTTCTGTACGAGTCGGTTCCTTTATGACAATGCCTTCATCCCAATCATGGCCCAGCGCTTCAATATTGTTCACAGCTTTTGTCTGTGTTGTGAACGCCTGGTTTTCGAATTCAGCCGTGTAGGTCGTTTCGCCAGTTTCTTCACACGTCGCTTCCTTCGTTACCGCACTTGTCGTGTTCGCTGTCTCTGTCTCGACATGAGTTGCATCATTCGCACAGATCCTCTTGGCTGTTACGCTGCTGTTGTCTTCACTCCATTCATATGTCGGAGCTCCATAGTTATGGCCAAGTGCTTCGATACTTTCTTCCTTCGTATCTGTGTACTCTTTTCCTCCGAATGTCGCTGTCGCTGTGTAGACTGTCTTTCCTGCTTCTTCACAGGTAGCTTCTGTTGTTGCGCTCGTGATCGTTCCGGATACTGTTTCTACATGGCTTGTATCATTCTTACATGTGAATGTAGCTTCTGCTTCACTGTATTCTGTCCATGTCCAGCCCGTCAGCTCATAATCATGTCCAAGCGCTTCAATGTTTTCTACTGCCTTTGTCTGCAGTGTGAATGCCTGGTTTTCGAATTCTGCTGTGTAGGTCGTTTCTCCCTTTTCTTCACACGTAGCTGCTTTCGTTACAGCACTGGTCGTGTTCACAGTCTCTGTCTCAACATGACTTGCGTCATTTGCACAGATCCTTGTGGCTGTTACGGTGCTGTTGTCTTCACTCCACTCGTATGTCGGAGCTCCATAGTTATGGCCCAGCGCTTCAATATTGTTCACTGCTTTTGTCTGTGTCGTGAATGCCTGGTTTTCGAATTCAGCCGTGTAGGTCGTTTCGCCCTTTTCTTCACACGTAGCTGCTTTCGTCACAGCACTGGTTGTGTTCGCTGTTTCTGTCTCTACATGTGTTGCGTCATTTGCACAGATCCTTGTAGCTGTTACAGTGCTGTTGTCTTCACTCCACTCGTATGTCGGAGTTCCATAGTTATGGCCAAGTGCTGCGATACTTTCTTCCTTCGTATCTGTGTACTCTTTTCCTCCGAATGCCGCTGTCGCTGTGTAGACTGTCTTTCCTGCTTCTTCACAGGTAGCTGCTG
>JAFRJJ010000003.1 GCA_017432325.1 Solobacterium sp.
ACTGCGAAATGAAAGGTTATCAATACATAGTCCGTGCCAAGAGTAATTTTTTCAAAAGGGAGCGTGCTGTCGTCAGCCCGGAATGTATGGATACAGTTCTTCAGATCCTGATTCATAAAATGTGGCAGAAGCGGATAATACGTGACAAGATATGATTTTCCTACCGTTCCTCCTGTTCGAGCAAAAAGAATGTCATTCTTTTTCAAAAGATATGTATCAATGTCATTTTCAGGGATATTACAGTACGGAACTGAATCCCATATAACTTGTCCATCTTGAATATCGCTTATTCTTACCATCTTTATACGTCCAGAATCTTGCGCTGGTGCATTATATCCATACTGAATTGATTCAGATATTGATCCCCAACGTGCCCATTCCCAAGAATCCGGAATATCAAACGGTACCTCATCAGCAATACTTACCGGTTCTTGATTGCCGATTTTCTCATAAGGAGTATTATTAGTAGTTAAAGAGCAAGATTCTCCTTGTCTGACGAAAAATCATTTCCATGTACTGCTCATATTGTTGGGGATACCGCTCCCCAAACCCTTTGTCGTTATACTCGGCTCGTTTAAAAACTCACAGTAATTAATAAAAGAATACTGCTTTTGGGTTTGCAATTATAACAGTCTTTATGACTTGACAAAACGATAATATCAATTTATAATTTGCAGTGCAAAGTATACAACGGAGGAGGAGCCAAAATGAAAGGAACAATGAGTGAGAGGTTATCAGATATGATATCAGCAAGAGGCATGACACAAAAAGAACTTGCAACAAAATCCGAGGTAACTGAAGCCGCTATGTCACATTATATCAAAGGTGATCGTACCCCAAGAGCAAGTGTGTTGGGGAGAATAGCTGAAGCACTTGGGACAACAACGGATTATCTGTTATACGGTGATGCGACAGACTCGAAAGAAGAAATTGCATACGCCAAAAGATTGATTGCAAGAAATGTTTCAGGCATGAGTAAAGAGGACAAAATGAGTATCATGAGCATCCTCTTTGATGAGGAATAAAAACCGATGAGACTAGATGACGAAACCTATGAATACATCAAAAACGAAGTGATAGATTTGTTCGTCCGCTATGATGTCAAGTGTATTCCGATCAGTGGTTTTGAACTGGCATCGAAGATGGGAATAGTACTAGTTCCCTACACTTCTTTATCATCCCAAAAATATTCAAAAGCATATGAAATCAGCGAAGATGGGTTCTATGCGGAACCAGGTGACGGTAAGGAATATATTTTCTACAATGACCTAATAAAATATAGGCGATGCAATATGACGATCTTACATGAAATCGGACATGCTGTATTAGGGCATTCAGAAGATACAGATCATGATATTGCGGAAGCAGAAGCAGCATTCTTTGCAAAATATGCACTGGCAGCTCCGCCGTTGATTCATAAGCTTCATGATAAATCTATTGAAGCTATATCTGAGGCATTTGATATCAGTTTGGAAGCAGCGATATATGCAGCGGATTATTATAGAAAGTGGCTTAATTATGGGCCTTCTAATTATCTTACCTACGAACTGATTCTGATCGATCAGGTACATATGATCAGTTAGGAGGTGATTGAATGCAAGCAACAATAAAAATTACCGGCTGACTACTGCAATAGTCAACCGATAATTCCAAGTGGTATTACACTTGATAACTGGAATTTCATTGTAATACTTCTTGGAATGAAAATCAATACGGGTACCGGATATTCGCTTCATTATCCAATTCGAAAGGAGTGAAAATTATGTTTTACGAATTTAGGAGTTATTACAATGAAAAGAAAGAAAAACTTAAAGAAATTGCTTAATCTAGGCATACTAGATTACACAAACTTAACAACGAAAATTGGCGAATTAGATATGCCTTACGTTGTTTGTAATGTGGTGCCAGAAATCGATTATATTGCACTGTATGGTCAGCCAAGTACGTATTGCAAAACTGAGAATACCGCTGTAGCCTTCTTTGAATACGACATTGTATTTGACGGATTATATGGTCTGTATAACGGAATTAGGTATGAAGTCAAAGAAATACAGGACTTTTATATCGAACGATTCAGAAATGTGAAATACTTCATCGGACCGGATTATTCCAAATGCGGCGATATTCCGGAGGAAGAAAACATTTACAGGCAGTTTATGTCAAGAATTGTTTGTATCTGGCTTTCGATGAACACAAATGCGGTAGTAGTCCCGTTCGTCTCATGCGGTACTTACAGGCAAATGAATTATATGCTTGACGGTATGGAAGACTGTATCGTTGTGGCAATGAATTTGAAAGGCCCGATGGGCGATCCGAAGCAACTGAGAATCTTTATAGAAATGGTTGCGTATACAGTCGATCACCTTCCAAAACTTCAGTGCATTATTGTATACACAGCATCAACCAACACTCAAAAGATTCAAGATGTTTTCCGTTATGCTACTGATAAAGGAATTAGAATACTAATTCCCGACAATATGCTCCTTTCAAGGAACAAATCACTGGAAGGAGGAAAGTCAGATGGCATCAACAAATAATTCAGGCCTGGGGCATGGTTCGAGCGGTTCACCGCAGTCTACTTTAGAAGAAAGTACTTATACGAACAAGGTTGCCCAAAATGAATCTTCTTCCAAAAGCGGAGCGCCAATAAATAAACCCGGTGATCTTAGGTACAGTAAAAAGAAAACTGAGGGCTATCTTCTGAACCCAAATCATCCTCAAGGAAAATCGAAAGCTAAGTTTATGAAAGATGTTCTTGGTTACGAGCAAACAGATGCAAAACTGTTTCACAAAAACGTGGTTTCGGCCGTATTAGGGAAGACTCCTAATGAAACGAAAAAAACACCGCATGGATTGAAACACACATATAACGTACAACTTACTGGTAAACACGGAAAAACTGTTAAAGCGAATGTAGTTATTGTCATTCAAAAGGATAATAACCGAACAACCTATAAGGTTGTCACTGTCTACCCAGACAAGAAGGAGAAATAAGATGAAAGAATTGGATGTTGTAAAATTGCTAAGCGATTATGAAGGCGTTCTTAAAGGAACGGAAGGAACAGTCGTTCTCGATTATGATGAAGAAACATGCGAAGTAGAATTCTTTGACACTGACGGAAACACAATCGATGTTGTCACAACACCAAAGAATCTTCTGGAAGTGGTCTGCGTGTATTCTGAAACTGAATAATCGCATATCAAAACAATCTTAATGAAGATCCGTATGTTTTAGTACACTAGCTGAATCATACGGATTTTTCATTTTCCATGAGCCAAAACCATAGAGGATAGTCCCCTTCATATAAGTGAGGGGGCTTTATTTTTAAGGAGAAGACTTCAGTTTCATTAACCGTGCATGAGTGCTTTAAAACTTCAGAAACAATAAGAGATTTTTCCAAAAAGTATGACCAAATGATGATTTTTATCCCCCCCACAGATAAGTGAGGGGATCTGAAAAATAATCGCTACAGATGTGCACAACTTCGGTACTTTCTGTCCCCTACATATAAGTGAGGGAGGTTCAAGAAAAACAGCCAACTTCCTTCCAAACAGTCCCCACTGTTAAGTAGAGGGACACCTGTTCTTTGACAACTGAATGACCGTCTGAATGAGGATATGTTTCCGGCAAAGGATTGCGATGACATGAGCGATCCCAGGGAAACAATACGCCGCTGTAGCGGGGGCAGGAACTGCATTCGGGGAAAACGGCAAATACCAATCAATTACACAAAACGGAAAGGAGATGATGCGATGAATGATCAGGAAAAACACCAGGATAAAGCACTATCTTCCGTTTCCGATGTTCTTACTTGAACTCGACATATCCCAGAGTGCAAAGATCCTGTATGCACTGCTTCTGAACAGAGCCACACTGTCACAGAAGAACAACTGGTTCGATGAATCCGGCAGGGTCTACATCATGTATGCGATCGAGGAAATGGGAAAGGAATTACACAAAAGCAAGACCACCGTTAAAGCCGCACTCTATGAACTGGAACAGGCGGATCTTCTGGAAAGAAAGCGATCGGATTTCGGTAAGCCGAATGTCATTTTTCTGAAGATGATGAAAGCAAATACACAGTGGGACGGGAATCCGGCTTACAGTGAGCCGGAAAACTGTCCTACTGACGGCCGGTTTTCCGACCTACTGAGGGACGGAAAACTGACCCCTAATAACCATAGTAAACAAACTGAATATATAGCACCTGATGGAGCTAAGGAAAAGCGCAGCGCCTACGGTCGATACCGGAACGTGTTTCTCTCTGATGAAGAATACAGTGTTCTGCAAGCTGATTACGACAGCGATACCGACCGTTTCATAGAAGAACTCAGCAGTTACCTGGCTGCCACCGGCAGGAAATATGAGAACTATGAAGCCGGTATCAGGCTCTGGGCAGCAAACGACAGAAAAACACCAGGTCATAAAACGGGAAACCAGGATTATTCCTGTGAGGAAGGAGAAAGCTATTGAATATATCAAAACTGATCAGAATACCGGTTCTTGAACCGGAAAAAGAAGATTATATCGGCGAAGACGGATTGCTGCACTGCGGTATCTGCCATGAACCGAAGGAAGCATTCTATCCAGAGGATCTGCAAAGACCCGGATGGGAGAAGCATCCTTCCGAGTGCCGTTGTCAGAGAGAAAAGCGTGAAGCGGAGGAAAAGGAATACCGGGGCTACCTTCACAGGTCAAAAGTGAGTGAACATAAAGAAAATGTTTCCCATCCGAAACAATGGAAACATGGACATTCGATAACTGTATCCTTGATGAAAAGAAGATCCGTTTCGGGGAAAAGTATTTCGAAAACTGGACGGAGATCGAGGACGGCAATCATGGCTTACTGCTATGGGGGCCGGTCGGTACCGGGAAGACCTATTTCGCTGCCTGCATTGCCAATGCCCTGATCGAAAAGGAAATCCCGGTGAGGATGACAAATCTCTCCGCCATCATGAACTGCAGGTTTGATGAACGAGAAGATTTCATCAGCAGTCTGTGCAAGGCAAGATTACTGATCATTGATGACTTCGGAATGGAAAGAGATACCTCCTACGGACTGGAAACAGTTTTCCAGATTATAGACAGAAGATATATACAGCAGAAACCTTTGATCCTGACAACGAACCTGTCATTGAAAACGCTGGAACATCCTACTGACCTGGAACACCAGAGGATCTATGACAGAGTGCTGGAAATGACCACACCGGTAGCATTCCTGGGAAACAGTCTGCGACCCGGTATCGGCAAAGATAAAAAGAAACAGTTTGACGAAATACTGAACAGATGAAGGGAGATGATACATTGAGTGAAAACACGAACAAGCCATTACTTGTGATCGATGATTATACTGCACCGGTGATCGTAAAAGATTTCCTGACCAGACAGTATAAGGAAGAAACCGATGAAAACGGAGAGACCGTCCTGAGAGAACTTCCGGTCAGTGTTCTTCCCGACATTGAACTGTATGTCAATATCGGCGGAACGAACTGCTATGTCTCCGGCTCATATACCGGGACAGGCAGTGCGGAAGATAAGATTTCACAGATCCTGAAGCGTGATATGGAGGTGTAAGGTAGTGACTGATGATATTCAAAACAGTATAATTGAAAGTGCCACTCCTGTACTGACAGTTGCCGCAGATAAGGAGGATTTAATGGCAACTGAAAACAATACAAAGATAACGGCACTCTATTGCAGGCTCTCGCAGGAAGATGCCCTGGAAGGCGAAAGCAACTCCATATCCAATCAGAAAAAGATTTTGATGGATTATGCCAAGCAGAACAAGTTCCTTCATCCCAAGTTCTATGTGGATGACGGTTTCTCCGGAACCGACTTCAAAAGGCCGGGCTTCATGGAGATGATGGCGGATATCGAAGCAGGAAAAGTCGCAGTCTGTATCTGTAAAGATCTCTCTCGTTTTGCTAGGAATTCCACGATGTCAGGAATGTATATCAACTACACGTTCCCTCAGCACGATGTGAGATTCATTGCAATCCATGATGGCTTTGATACCATCGATCCCAACAATCCCAATATTGACATGGGAGCCTTCAAGAACATGTTCAATGAGTTCTTCGCAAGGGACACCTCTCGCAAGATCCGAGCAGTCACCAAGGCAAAAGGAAACAGAGGTGAACATCTCTGCACCATACCGCCATACGGCTACATCAAAGATCCGGAGGATAAGAAACAGTGGATCGTTGACGGGGAAGCAACCGAGGTAGTAAATAGGATCTTTAAGCTCTGCATGGAAGGCAAAGGACCTACTCAGATCGCTGATATCCTGACAAATGACAGGATACTAACACCGAGTTCCTATCAGCGCTCCAAAGGCAGGAAGACGCCTCACCCGGAGAAAAGCGATCCGTATCATTGGACTCCGGACACGGTGGCATACATCCTTGAACAGCGCAGCTATACGGGATGTACGGTGAATTTCAGGTTCTATACGAAATCCATATGGGACAAGAAGACACGTATCAATCCTTTGGAGAATCAGGTGATCGTTCCTGACACACAGGAAGCGATCATCTCTGAAGAGGAATTCGAAAAAGTTCAGCAGATCAGGGAGAACCGCCACAGAAGGACCAAGACAGGCAAGACGAACATGTTTTCCGGACTGGTCTTCTGCGGAAACTGCGGAGCGAAGCTCTACTTCTCCACAAGCAACGGCTTCTCTGCCGACCAGGATTTCTTCACCTGTTCCAATCACAGACTCCACAAGGGCGAATGCAGCGGTCATATCATCTGAGCATGTGTACTGGAACAGCTCGTATGGATGCATATGAGGGAAGTGATATCCTATGTTACCTGTCATGAAGCATATTTCCGCAAACAGGTGGAAGAGGAACTGCTTATCAAGAGCGCCGAAAAGAAAAAGCAGCAGAATAAACTGCTGGATGAAAAACAGAAGAGATTCGAAGAACTGGATATCATCATCCAGAAGCTCTACGAATCCAACGCTTTGGGAAAGATCAGTGATGACAGGTTTGTGAAGCTGTCCCAGGGATATGAGGCTGAACAGGCAAACCTTGTCTCTGACATTGAAACCAATAAAAGCGAGATACAGTTACAGGATGAACAGAACAGATCTGTTGAACAGTTTATCGGAAAGGTCAAGGAATACTCCGATTTAAGGGAATTAACTCCCTATGCCTTACATTCATTGGTGAAAACCATATATGTAGACGAGTATCCGATGGAAGGCAGAAAACACAGGGAGAAATCTGTCAAAATCGAATACGATATTCCAAGAGAACTAAACCTCGATAAACTCATGAAAGCATAAGGAAACGGCACAGCTGTTATGCCGTGCCGTCCAAATTACATAGATATTGTCTTACGGGGAGAGCGCTGAGCGGTTCCCTTTTTCAGTCAGATCCTGATAAGCAGTGTATTGATGCCTGCGTTGTTCTGGTAGAAGACTTCTTCCGTCAGTTTGACGATCATACGGATACCGATATTCTTTGTGACATCGTCCGGTGTGAACTGCTTCAGACGTTCCATCGGATCGAATGACCTGCAGTCATCACGTACTCTGATCGTTGTCCTGTCATGCTTGATTGCAATACGCACATCTACGTTGTGGCGTTTTTTATCTTTGGTGAAGCCGTGCAGGATGACATTGCCTGCCATTTCTTCAATGGACAGTCCGGCAAGCATGGAAATCTTGTCCGGAAGACCTCTGGCTTTGCAGAAATCAATGACACGTTCGGAAATGTTGACGACCTCGTCCATCGTCTGCATGGAGAAATGGAGGCAGTTTGAATCCAGGACACCGAAGTCCGGCTTGATCCTCAGCCAGGTTGGAAGATCCAGCCTGATCTTTCCTGTCTGGTTCCTGATGGCCATTGCCATGATAAAGATGCAGACAGCTTCTGCAAACGGGAATGCCAGCCATGCACCGTCTGTGCCGATCGCTCTCACGCTGACAGCGGTGAAGCCGGCGATCAGAAGATTTTCCATCAATGAGAGGAAGTTGACCAGCTTTTTTTCACCCTGGCACTGGTAGGCACGCATGAAGAGGTTGAAGATGATATTTCCGATCAGCCATGACGGGAACAGCAGCAGCATCCTTCTTGCCATGTTCCAGGCAACATCCGTTCTGCTGAAGAACATGGAAGGAATCACGGAGGATCCTGCCATGAGCAGCACCATGAGTACTGTGCAGAAGGCAATGCCGTACTTCAGGCAGATGTCCGCAACTTCGATAAACGACTTTCTGTCTTCTTCTCCGTAATAGACGCTGGCCAGCGATATGAAGGCTCCGGCTGCCCCGAGGGGGACGGAACCGACGATCGCGCAGACATTTCCCTGTACGTTCATAACTGCCAGGGCGGTGCCGCCGCCTGCAGCCAGCAGGACGCGGTTCATGATAAACGCCTTGACCGTATTGCCGATCGTGAACATCAGGTTGGGAAGACCGAATACACATGCCTGCGGCAGGTCACTGTAGGAGATATCTTTGAAATAGAGATGGACAGCTTTGTTGGTATTTCTGAATCCGGACATGACGATGGCAGCGCCGATCGTATTTGCCAGGGAGGTGGCGATGCCCATACCGAGCGTTCCCCATCCCATGACGACCGCGCATAGCAGGTCCAGAACAATATCCATGATGACCATTGCGACCGATCCGATATAGGACCGCTTCATGTCGTTGTTCAGCGGCAGGAACATCATCATGCCGAACAGTATCTGACCGGGAATGCCGAAGGCAAATCCGGCTGTGTAGCCTGCCAGCAGACTCAGCATATTTCCACTGGCTCCCAGCAGGGATGCCAGGCTGTAACGGAATATGAAGCAGAGAATGCCCAGGACCGTGCTCACTGCCGTCAGGAAGACAACGCCCGCCGAGAAGATATTGACGACTTTCTTTCCTTCACCGCTGCCGATATATTTGCTGCAGAGGATCTGCACGCCCACGATCAGCACATTTGAAGCTGTCAGCAGTGTGGTGACGGGGCAGAACAGACCGATCGCGGCCAGGGCTTCCGTTCCCAGGAACCGGCTGGTGATCAGGCTGTCTATAAATGTATTCAGCGCAATGATGACGATACCGAATATCTGCAGCGGAAGGATCTTCAGAAATGCTTTTCTTACAACAGCTGCAGTCGGTTCTTTGTTTTCTCTGGCCATACATGTTCTCCATTGATCTGTCTGTGATACGGTTATTAATTTTATCATAAATCGCTTTGGTGAATCGCGGCAGGATGTCAAATTCATGAATGTTATGGTACTGTTGGTCATTTTATGATAAAACTGATATTGGTGTCAGAGATACAGTGCATCATTCTTCAGAGGGGTAAGGGTCATGCAGGATAAAAAACAATCATATACAAAGGAGCTGGG
Source organism: Solobacterium sp. (assembly GCA_017432325.1). Taxonomy (GTDB): domain Bacteria; phylum Bacillota_I; class Bacilli_A; order Erysipelotrichales; family Erysipelotrichaceae; genus Bulleidia. Next base: position 9,356 of record JAFRJJ010000003.1, read on the forward strand.
GTTGGAAACGTTCCTGTTTCCGATCGTTTTTATCGGTTTCTTCATGCTGTTTGCCTGGCGTATGGGGCTGGCGAACATGCTCAATACAGTCATGAATACAGCTTACCGCCTGCTGATCGATACAGTGCTGTATATCACTGCGGTATGCGTGATCATGGGCGCGGTATCCGCGCTGCTTGCGGAATTCGGCTTTGTATCATTGGTCAACCGTCTGCTGCAGCCGTTCATGAAGCCGCTGTACGGTCTGCCCGGCGTTGCGGCACTCGGTGTTGTCACGACATTCCTGTCGGACAATCCGGCGATCCTGACGCTTGCGGAGGACAAGGGATTCAGAAGGTATTTCCTGAAATACCAGTTTCCGGCACTGACCAATATCGGAACATCGTTCGGCATGGGACTGATCGTATGTACCTATATGTACAGCCTTTCACCCATGATGGGACAGTCATTGTCCATGCCTGTTCTTGCGGGTCTTGCAGGAGCGGTCGCCGGCAGTATCGTCAGCACGAGACTGATGCTGTTTTTCTCAAAGAAACATTTCGGGGAAGACGAGGCGATGACTTCCGCCCAGCTGACCGGAACGGAAACAGTACCGGAACAGATGCGTCCGATCCGCAACGGCGGTATCGGCAGCCGCATGATGGCAGCGCTGCTGGAAGGCGGGCACAGCGGTGTCCGCATGGGCATCAGTATCGTTCCCGGCGTCCTGATCATCTGTACGATCGTCATGATGCTGATCAACGGACCATCGGAAAGCGGCGAATATACAGGCGCGGCATATGAAGGGATCCGTCTGCTTCCGCTGCTTGCCGGAAAGATGAACTTCATCCTGCGTCCGCTGTTCGGGTTCACATCACCCGAAGCGGTCGGTGTCCCGGTAACGGCACTCGGTGCTGCCGGCGCATCATTGAGCCTTACGGCAACACTTGTTTCCAAAGGACTTGCAGGACCGTCTGACATTGCCGTGTTTACGGCAATGTGCATGTGCTGGAGCGGTTATCTCAGCACGCATGCATCGATGATGGACAGCCTGGACTGCAAGGAACTGATCGGCAAGGCGATCGTCAGCCACACAATCGGCGGCATTGCCGCAGGGTTTGCGGCACACTGGCTGTTCGTCCTGATCCAGGCACTTCATTAACCGGTTCATTCAGCTGCTGTGCAGAATGCGGTCAGACCGCTTCAGCCGGCAGTTTTATTTTTTTTTGCGGGAGTAGATTCGAACCATGCTTTTCAGGCATGATACGAATTGATAAAACAGGTATTTGAATATGACACGATCCTGTTTTTTAATATAGATGTGAAAAAAGAATGATGGACATTGCATGGAGTCAAGAGGAGGTTGTAATGGAACAGTTTGATATGATCAAAAAGAATTTCGGCTTCGGAATGATGAGACTTCCCATGAAGGACGGAGAGGTCGACCTGGAAGAAACAAACAAAATGGTCGACTGTTTCCTTGATCATGGATTCAACTATTTTGATACAGCGCACGGCTATATCAGCGGGAAGAGCGAACTGGCGATACGGGAATGCCTGACAAAGCGCTATCCGAGAGACCGGTATATCTTGACCGATAAGCTGACCGGGTCCTATTTCAATAAAGAAGAAGATATCCGTCCGCTCTTTGCATCACAGCTTGAAGCCTGCGGTGTCGACTACTTTGATTTCTATCTGATGCATGCCCAGAACAATGATGTCTTCGAGAAATTCAAGAAATGCAGGGCATATGAAACAGCCTTTGAGCTGAAGAAGGAAGGAAAGGTCAGACATGTCGGGATCTCGTTCCATGATAAGGCAGCTGTCCTTGACAGGATCCTGACGGAATATCCTGAGATCGAGATCGTCCAGATCCAGTTCAATTACCTTGATTATGAGAGCGCGTCCATTGAGTCACGCCAGGTATATGAGGTGTGTGAGAAACATGATAAGCCGGTCCTTGTCATGGAACCGGTCAAGGGCGGAAACCTGATCAGACTTCCGGAAGAAGCACAGAAGGCACTGGATGAACTGCACGGCGGCTCCAATGCCAGCTACGCGATCCGCTTTGCGGCAGGCTTCAAAAACATCCGTGTCGTACTTTCCGGTATGAGCAATATGGAACAGATGCTGGACAACGTATCCTTCATGGAAGACTTCAAACCACTGGACGAACGGGAAACGGCAGCCATCCGGAAGGTATGCGATGTGTTCAGGTCAATGAACATGATCCCTTGCACTTCCTGCCGGTACTGCATTGAAGAGAGTTCATGTCCGAAGCATATCCGCATTCCGGATCTGTTCTCCAGCTACAATACCAAGCAGATGTTCGATGACTGGAATGTCAAACACTATTACGCCAGAACTGTTGCCGACAGCGGCAAGGCTTCCGAATGCATCAGATGCGGCAAATGCGAGCGTGTCTGCCCGCAGCACCTGCCGATCCGCGATCTTCTGAAGCAGGTGGCGGAAGTATTCGAGCAGCAGTAATACAAAACGATATACGACAGGATTTTGTTGAATAAATTCAGGAGGCTGATTATGAAATACAGGATCAACAGAAGAACAGGTGACAGGATCTCGGAGATCGGGATCGGTTCATCCTATATGTATGAAGCAGGCATGGAGGAAGCAGTCAAAGCACTGCGCAGGGCTGTGGAAGGCGGCATCAACTACTTTGACCTGGCTGCCGGACACGGTGATTCCTTCCCGATCTACGGGGAAGCGCTCCATGAATACAGGGACAGGATCTTTTATCAGATCCATTTCGGCGCCGACTATACAAAAGGCGATTACGGATGGTCGCTGGATCTGGAAACAGTAAAGCGTTCCGTCAAGAAGATGCTGAAGGAACTGCGGACCGATTACATCGACTACGGTTTCATTCACTGTCAGGATGAGATATCCGACTGGGAAACATATAAGAAGAACGGCATTTACGACTATATCCTGGAACTGAAGGAGAAAGGGATCGTCAGACATATCGGACTTTCTTCCCATACACCGTCAGTGATCAACCGGATCCTGAATGAAGCGGATGTGGATATGCTGATGTTCTCCGTCAACCCCGCATATGACTTCGGAAAAGGCCAGTACGCGTATGGGGAAACAGATGAGCGTGAAGCCATTTACCGCAGATGTGAAAAAGAAGGGATCGGCATCTCGGTCATGAAGCCGTTCTCCGGCGGACAGCTGCTGAGCGACAGCACATCGCCTTTCGGCAAAGCGCTGACAACAGCACAGTGCCTGAAATACATCCTGGATAAGCCGGGCGTGCTGACAGCTCTGCCCGGAGCCCAGAGCGTCTCACAGGTGGAAGATCTTCTTTCCTACTATGACAAGAGTGAAGAGGAACTGGATTATTCCGTGATCTCTTCCCTGGAACCTGTACGTAATTCCGGCAGATGCGTGTACTGCAATCACTGCAAACCTTGTCCGATGGGGATCGATATCGGTCTGGTCAACAAGTACTATGACCTTGCGCAGGCAGGGGACCTGATGGCTGTTGAACATTACAGGACGCTGGAAAAGAACGCGTCTGACTGTGTTCAATGCGGTCACTGCGATTCCAGATGCCCGTTCTCCGTACACCAGTCCGAGCGTATGCAGATCATCAAAGCATACATGGAGAGCGCGCAGTGAAACGGTTGTTCTGTCTGATGCTGGGCATACTGGTGATGAGCGGATGCGCGTCAGAAGCTCCGGCTCAGCAGGAAACAGTACAGCAGGAACCGGTTCAGACAGCTGCTGCGGTAATACAGGAAGAAAAGGAAGAAGAGAAGATGCTTAACATGATGATCGGTGATACGGCAGTGGAAGTCGTATGGGAAGAAAATGAATCTGTGTCGGCGCTGAAAGAACTGGCTGCGGAAAGTCCGCTCAGTATCCGGATGTCCATGTACGGCGGCTTTGAACAGGTCGGTCCGATCGGAACATCCCTGCCGAGGAATGATGTACAGACAGTGACAGACTCCGGGGACATCGTGCTTTATTCAGGTGATCAGATCGTCGTATTTTACGGCTCCAATTCCTGGGCTTATACAAGACTCGGTCATATTTCTGACAAAACACAGTCAGAGATGAGCGAACTACTCGGAAACGGTGACGTTGTGATCACACTGAGCGCAGAATGATTATCAGGAAAGACTTATGGCGGCAGTCATAAGTTTTTTTAATACCGGTCATATCATCCCTGTATTTTATCTTCATCTGACTGCTGTTTTATAATGAATACAGCGAACAGACAGCCCACAGAGGCTGTCAGAACGATCATGGAGGATTTATGGAACGGAAAGAAACACCTGTGCTTGAGATACTGGTGCAGACAGACAAAGCAGCCACAGTGGAACTTGAAAGTGAGATCGGCCACGTGAAAATGATCCCTTTTAAAGGAACAGTGAACAGTGAACTGTTTACGGGAATCGTTGAGCCGTGCGGTGTGGATACACAGATCACCAACCAGAATGAAGTGCGTCATATGTCCGCAAGATATATGCTGACAGGCAAAGACTGTGCCGGCAATGACTGCCATATCTATGTTGAAAACAATGCGTGGTTTACGGATGGAGCACGGCCGAAGCCCTTCCGTTCGGTACCGACATTTATTACGGATTCACCGGTTCTTGCACCTTATCTTCACCGCAACCAGTTTGTCGGGGAAGGTCTGCGTGATGAGCAGGGACTGTGGATCCGGTTCTATGAACTGGCAGACAAAGCCTGAGCAATGTGATATTCACTGAAAAAAGTTTCAGAGAATTTTGAAAATGAGTTGATTATTCAATGCGGAGCGGATTGACAGTGGCTGTTCAGCCGTTTACCATGAAATTGTCAGAGCAAGGGTGCCCGAACGGCGGTTTCCTTTGCTCCTTTTGTTTTTTAGGGAGGATTTACCATGAGTTACACAAAAGAAGACATTATCAAACTGGTAGAAGAAGGCGATGTTGAATTCATCCGCATGCAGTTTACCGATATCTTCGGCAGACTGAAGAATGTCGCGATCACTGCGTCCCAGATCAGAAAAGCTGTCGACAATGAGATCATGATCGACGGCAGCTCAATCGAAGGATTCGCCCGTATCAACGAATCGGATATGTATCTTCATCCGGATCTTGATTCCTATGCAGTACTTCCCTGGAGACCGCAGCACGCACGTGTCGCAAGACTGATCTGTGATGTTTATCTGCCTGACGGCACGCCGTTCACAGGCGATCCCCGCTATGTGCTGAAACGGCAGCTTGCCAGAGCGGCAGAGAAGGGCTACACGTTCAATGTCGGCCCCGAATGTGAATTCTTCCTGTTTGAGACAGATGACGATGGACTTCCTACAACAAAGACAAGCGATGACGCAGGATATTTCGATCTTGACCCGCTGGATCACGGCGGATCGACAAGAAGGGAGATCTGCATGATGCTGGAGGACATCGGCTATGAAGTGGAAGCCAGCCATCACGAGGTTGCCCGCGGCCAGCATGAGATCGATTTCAAATACAGTGAAGCACTCAGAAGTGCGGACAACATCATGACATTCAAGCTTGCGGTCAAGACCATTGCCCAGAAGAACGGACTGCACGCGACATTTATGCCAAAGCCGATCTACGGGATCAACGGCAGCGGCATGCATACAAATATGTCCCTGTTCAAGGATGGAAAGAACGTATTCGATGATCCGACGGATCCCCGCGGCCTTTCCAAAGAAGCGTACGCGTTTATTGCCGGTATCCTTGAACATATCAAGGGCATGACAGCCGTCATGAATCCGCTTGTCAACAGCTATAAGCGCCTGGTTCCGGGATATGAAGCTCCGTGCTACATTTCCTGGTCTGCCAGCAACCGTTCCGCACTGATCAGGATCCCTGCCGCAAGAGGCAAATCCACCAGAGTTGAGCTGCGCTGTCCGGATCCTTCCTGCAACCCGTATCTGGAACTGGCGGTATGCCTTGCGGCCGGACTGGACGGCATTGAACGCGGTCTGACCCCGCCGGATGAGATCCTGGAAAACATCTTTGTGATGGGTGAAGCAGAACGCAAAGCAAAGGGGATCGACAGCCTTCCGGGAAGCCTGAAGGAAGCGCTCGATCTGATGCTGGAAGACAGCCTGGTATGCGGAACCCTCGGCGATCATGTTCTTTCCCACTATACAGCCGGAAAATACGCTGAATGGGATGCGTACCGTACGTCGGTATCCGAGTGGGAGATCAAAGAATACCTCATGATGTACTGACCGCACTATGGCAAAGTTCGTAGTGGCATTCCGGGACCGTGATACCGCGGAAAAGATCGCTTCTCTCCTGAGGGACAGCGGATATGAAGTGATCAAGGTATGCACGGACGGAGATGATGTGAAGCGCACCTTTCACAGGATCCATGACGGCATCCTGATCTCGGGATACCGTCTGAAAGACAGACTGCTTCCGCGTGTTGCGGAAGACCTGGATGATCATGCGGAAGTACTGGCACTGGTCAGGGCGGATGATACGGACCTGTCCGGTACATCCGGGATCTTTGTCCAGAAACTCCCGGTCAGCCGGTCGGAACTGGCCCAGTGGGCCGACATGCTTTCCCAGCTCCATGATCATAAAATGCCCCGCAGGGATAAAGAAAGCCAGGAAACGGTCAGCCTGGCAAAGCAGAAGCTGATGGAAGAACGCGGAATGACGGAACGTGAAGCGCACCGGTATCTCCAGCGTACCAGCATGCGCCTTGGTCTCAGGATGGAACAGACGGCCGACCGTATCCTCAGTCATGGGACTGTATAAATGATCTTCTGCCACAGCAGATATTGCATAGCTGCTGTATTACCCCGCTGATGCCTGATATTTGTTTCCGTCAGATATCAGGCTTTTTCTCTGTATACAGTCTTTTATGCTAAAATCTCATTAAAGAATGCAACGGAGGGCAAGTTCTGTATGACCTCACTGATGGTTATCCTGTCTGCAGGTTTACTGTTCATGCTGGTATTGATATCGCTGGCTTTTCAGCCAAGAATGTCGGCGAAGATCACCGGGTGGCTGTTTTTCATTGTGGCCGCAGCAGGTTTCTGCATTTACGGATATGCTTATTCCAAACTGTATCCATACGTTCCGCATGCAGTCGTCCGTACGGTGTTTTCCGTATTCTGCATGTTCCTGGGAAGAAATGAGATCAGCGCGGTCAATGCGGTCCCTGTTTATCAGGCGCCTTCCATACAGATCGTGATCTATCTGGTGCACCTGTGCGCGCTGTATGTCACCGCAAGCGCGGTGATCACGGGACTCGGCAGGAGGCTGCTCCGTCTGATCAACCTGTTCCTGGTGAACCGGAAACATATTTCACTGATATACGGTGTATCCGACGATACAATTTCGCTTGCCGAAGAGCTCCAGGAAACAGGTTCTGTTGTTGTCTTCGCGGATGACAGTTATTCCGCGGACAGGGAAGCGCAGATCCTGAATATGGGAAGTCTGCTGTTCAGCGGGGACACTGTCAGTCATCCCGGCAGGGGACTCCTGAAACAGACCGGCATGACACGCGGCAGCAGGACGATCCATATCTACTGCATGCAGGACAGCTCCAACCAGAACATGGTGTTCGCGGAAGCGATGCGCGATGCCCTGGAGGACGCTGGTGTCCCGGAAGACAGGACATCCCTGACAATGATCACAGCAGATCAGTATACGATGGGATCACTGCAGGCGGATGCCTCACGGAACAGATACGGCTACGGATCCGTATACGCGCTGAACAGGGTCGAATTCATCGCCCGCCTGATGATGAACAAATATCCGCCGTATCAGACGATGACATTTGACGGACATGGAAAAGCGCTGGAAAACTTTGAAGGCGTGATCATCGGTTTCGGAAGCGTCGGACAGGCAGTCCTGCGCAGCCTGCTGATGAATGCCCAGTTCGAAGGAAGCGTCTTCCATGCCGCTGTGATCGATGACAAGTACGCGTCCGGCGCGGGCAACTTCTTCTATGAGTATCCCGGGATCGGCGCGTCCTACAATATTGAATTCCGCAATGAAAACGGCCGCGGTATTTCCTTTTACCGTTATCTGAGTGAGATCAGCGATTCGCTGAACTATATTGCCGTATGTACGGGAAGCGAAAAGGAAAATGCTGAGATCGCTGCTGAGCTGACGGAGTTTATTTCCCGTACTGGTTCCAGGGCGGTCGTCGTCCAGGGAACTGCCAACGGGATCCGTCATATCGATCCGAAGACCGGGATCACGGAAACCCATACGCTGTATTCTTCCGAACTGCTGAACAATGAGAATATCGATCATATGGCAATGGTACTGAACCATCAGTACAATTCCGGAAACGGAAAGACAATGGAAGAAAACTGGCGGTCATGTGATTATTTCAGCAGGATGAGCTGCCGGGCAAGCACCGACTTCATCGATGCGCTGCTGTATTCATGCGGCGCTGCAAGAGAAGATGTCCTCAATGACAGATGGCAGCCTTCCGGGCAGGAACTGGAAACGCTCGGAAAGACAGAACACCTGAGATGGTGCGCCTTCCATGCGGCAATGGGCTATACCGTGATGCCGGAGGATGTCCTGCGCCAGAGAGCAGCGGACAGGGAAAAGGAGATCAAAGAAACAGGATCTTCAAAGATCCGGATCGCCAAGGATACGCAGTCCCGTCTGCATGCCTGCATGGTCGGCTGGGATGAGCTGGATCATCTGGCAGAACTGGAAGAAGAACTGACGGGCGTGCGCCGTGATTATAAGGCAGCAGATATTGACAACATCCGGATGATCCCGGATATGCTGAAAAGGTGAACAAATGAACCGGAACAGACAGCGGACAATATACAGAATCGTGATCCTTGCGGCAGTGTACGCCGTACTTGTATTTGTCATGCTCAGAGCGGAATCGACCAACCCTGACGCAAGCATACACAATGTATATGACGTCATATGGTATACACTTACAACACTGACTACGGTAGGCTACGGTGATATGTATCCCGTCAGCACGCTGGGCAGGCTGATCGGCATGATCTTCCTGCTCCTCAGCCTGGGCTTCCTGGCTTTGCTGGTGGGACTGTCCGTGTCGTTCCTGAGAAACCGGCTGATCCCGGTGTGGTATCTGAGGTCCTCCAAAGGCAGAAAGACAGCCCTGTTCAATACATGCAATCCGGAAGCGGAAGTGCTGGCAGCGGCGCTCAGGGCAGAAGATGATCCGTATATCACCATGTTTGCTGGAACGGAAGGAAAGACTTCTGCCGCAGGCATGACGACGATCCTCACGGTTGAAGAACTGCTGAAGCATATCAAAGACACTTCCCGGACATCCGTCTTCTGTGTCAGTGAGAATGAAGCGGAAAACCGCATCCTGGCAGGAAAGCTCCGTGCGAGCGGATGCAGGGTCTACTGTGAGAGTATCTATGAACCGGACAGGATCCCGGCACATGAACATATGTTCGATGTTTATTCCATCTGCGCAAGAATGTACTGGAATAAATATCCGCTGAAGGACGCCGCGGAGCGGATCGTTCTGATCGGCTGCGGCATGTATGCCGAGGCACTGCTGGAGCAGGGACTGCTGCAGAATGTATGTGATCCTCAACAGCATGTTTCCTATCACTGCATCGGTGATTTCGCGCATTTCCGCAGGAACCATCCCGCGCTGGAAAAGATCTGCACGATCGGCAGTACCGATGAGCACCGCGACAGCATCGTCTTCGCGGATGTACCATGGAATGATGATCTGAGTCTGCTCAGGGAAGCGGACAGGGTGATCATCTGCACGGACACGGAGGAAGAAAACCTTTCGATCGTAACGGAACTGTTCCGCTACAATGCTGTGAAAGGTTCGGTATACGCAAGGGTATCCGTACCTGTGGAAGGCGTCACGGTATTCGGCAGCGCGGAAGAGATCTGGACACCGGAACTGATCACAAGGTCTTCGCTGAACCGCATGGCCATGGAACTCAATGAGATCTACCGGGCACAGACCGGAGGAAAGGCAGCTGAATGGAAAGATCTCAGCAGCTTTACCCGCCGATCAAACCTGGCTTCCGCCGACCATCTGCCTGTGAAAGTACGGATCCTGCTGCCGGACGAACACGGCACAGTATTTACGCCGGACACATACCGGCAGGCTTATGAAACCTTCAGAAGGACAGGCGGTGAGGAACGTGAACGCCTGCGCATGATCGAGCATGAACGCTGGGTCCGCTTCCATCTGATGAACGGCTGGTCCTATGCGCCGGTTCGCAACAACATTGCCCGCCAGCATCCGCTGCTTGTTCCCTATCAGGAACTGAGCGTGCCGGACAGGGAAAAGGACGACTATGCATGGGAGATCCTGAAAGTTCTTTCCGAAACCCCGCATAAAGCCTGACGGTACTGTACAGAAGCAATCAACAGAAAGAAAAGAAACGCACATCTGTGATATGATAAATTCATCAGACAGATGTGTTTTTGTTATACTTGCAAAACCATAACAGCCATTCCGCATTTATGCGCAGCCTTCCGGCAGACAGGAGTATCCAATGAAACACCATGCAAGAATACTGATCTCCGTATTGACAGGGTTATCTTTGTTTTTCTCATTGCCGTCCACCGTATCAGCCGGAGTTCCGGATGCCTTTGTACTGCGTGAACAGCAGTCCGCTAATGCCAAAACGGACACCAAAGACCTGGTGCGCATCAGGAATACTGTTTTCAAGGTCACCGAAGAAGCAGGTGAATGGAGCGGAAACAGCGGCTGGAGAAATGATCCGGACAACGGGTATATTGTTTTTGTGGACTATGACGGATCCGATACATCCCTGATCACAGGGGATGTTGAAGTGACGCTTGCCATGTCAGGACTCAACAGACTGAAAAAGATCTCTGCCGGGCAGACAGTCAATATCATCGGCACAGGCATCCTGCTGCTCGACGGTATCGAAATGGAGGCTGGGGCTGAGCTGAATGTCCAGCCTGATACGAATATCCATACGACCGGCAGTGTCGCTGTATTCCTGAAGCAGTCCGGGAATTCATATCTGATGATCAACGGCCCCGGTGTGCCCGGCATCCTGGATGAATCCTATACGGTCCCGGCAAATACGCACCTGACTGTTCCATCCGGCAGTACGCTTGATATGACCGTGATCGTCGTGAAAACAGAGGAATACTCAGATGAGTCCGGTACACCTGCCCGTGAAACGACGTTTTATGTCAACGATATAGACGATACGGTCACGAAAGCTCAGCATGACGGCACGGTAGATCTGACTGAAACGACCGGTCAGCTGATGATTCCCGCGTCATCTTCACTCACTGTCTCGGAAAACGCTGTGTTCAATGTACATACCTTAACTATGCGCATGAAATATGAAGCCAGGCTTTCTGTCGAAGGCAGTCTGGTCCTTGACGGTACGGTGAATGACGGACTGATCGAGATCGGAAACGGAGGCGTCCTGGCAGGAAGCGGAACCATGAAGAACGCGGCTGTTTACCTGAATGCGGTACCGGAGACCTCCGATCAGATCGTATATGAAAATGATCTGATCTATCTTACAGGGATCACGCAGGGCAGGAAACTGAACCCCATCCTTTCCGACAGCATACTGATGCTTTATGCTGCGCTTGCAGATCTTGGCAATGTGACAGTATCCGGAGGTTCGGGCATCGGATTCATGAACGGTATCTCTGCGGACCGGATCGATATTGCTGAAGGGAGCAATCTGTTTCTGGCCCCGGTCGGTGAATGGGGTGAAGATGTCGTCATGACACTGAAAGGATCTTTGTCCGGCGGTACATTGAAGTTCGCCGGAGGCAGATTCATCATAGATCCGGATATTGAAGTTACCTCAGACATTGAATACGAGAGTGTGATCATCTTTGACGATACGGAACAGCTGACCGCATCCGATTGGCCGGCTGTCCTGAATGAAACTTACGCTGCTGCGGTTCTGGAGGATTCCCCGGATACAGTCAGATTGTTATATGCGGTAATTGAGCGGTTTAACAGACATGAGGGATATTTCTTCATGACTGTGGAGGAAGGACCTGCAGAATATGAAATCTCAAGAGGAGAAGACGGATCGGTTTCTGCGGAAGATGTTCTGATCGCTGCGGGTGTTTCTGAAGAGGACCGGGAAGACATCCCGGTGGAAGCTTTCAGCTATGATGAAGAAAATGGATTGTCATACGCAGAATACCGGTTTAGTGATACGATCGATCTGACAAATACATTCCTGCTGCGTGTGAAGGACGTTTATAGTGTTGAGGACAGCCTGGGAGGCAGTACAGAAACATCGACCAACACAGCATTTACCGGCACGGGAAAACTCGGAAACAATACAGGTACGCTCACCGGCGGCAGCGCAACAATGATCTGGCAGGGAACCGGCCGCAGTGAACCTGATTTCGGAAACGAAAAAGAAGAAGAACAGAAACCGGAAAAAGAAGAAGAAAAGAAACCGGAAGAAGAAAAGAAACCGGAAGAAGAAAAGAAACCGGAAGAAGAAAAGAAACCGGAAAAGAAGGATGATGGATCCTCATCCGGTGAAGATAACAGCGGGGAGATCATTCCCTATGAAGAAGAAACAGCTGCTGCCCCGGCGACACAGCCTGTAAGGCCGCAGACTGCTCCGGCAGTTCAGCAGCCTGACAACCGGCTGAGCGCTTCGGTCACTGCCGGCAGGAACGGGCAGTATACGCTCTCTGTTTATCAGGGCGGCAGACAGCTCGATGACCTGAAGGGAACAGCAGTAACAGCAGAAGTCCGTTTCCCGGAAGGTGTGACGGAGAACATGGAATGCTATGCCGTATTTGATCAGGACGGCAAGGATCTCTGGATCCCGGCAGTCTATGATCCGGACAGGAATATCCTGTCATTCGAAACGGACCTGACCGGTACGTTCCGGATCGCAAAGGTCAGTGTGGAAGATGTGAAATTCAACGGTGCTGATACACCGGTCTGCCGCAAACTCTCCGTACTGGTCGGCAATGATGAACTGAAGGAACTGCCTTTCCGGGTCAATGTAAAGACACCGCGCCGGGATGAGGCGGCAGGGAAATACTGCTATGCCGTATTTGCGGATGAAGATGAAGAACTTCATATTTATCCGGCAGTCTTTGATCAGGAAAACGCACAGTACCTGTTTGATTCCGGCACGACCGGTGACTTTGTGATCGTCAGCCTGGACCGGGCATACGAAGAAGGAAGCGAAGCGCTGTATGAGGCATGCAGGACAGACAGTGCCGTCAGAGTATTGATAACATTGCTGAAAGTATATGCTTTCTGGAGATGATGATGAATACTTATGATATTTGTATTGTTTCAGCTGTAAATGACGCGGAGATCGCGGAAAAACTGGCGGACAGTATCCGCAGCTACCGCCTGCCCGCGGACGTCAAGGCTGAAGAAGATCAGGATTACCGCAGGATCGTTCTTGATACACAGGAAACGCCTTTTCATGAGCCTGTCCGTGACCGGCTCGATGAATGCCGCTTCATGGTACTGATCTGTTCGTCAGACGCGAAGAAGAGCAGCGCGGTCGAAGAACGGCTGATCTATTTCAGCGGCACACACGGAAGAGATCATGTGATCGCCGTGCTCGTGCGGGATGAACCGATGGATGCGTTCCCGGAGAGTTTTATCGAGCGGAAAATGGTACAGCATATCCTGCCTGACAAGCGGGTGATCGAGCGCATGGAGACGATCGAACCGATCGCTGCCGATCTGCGCGCGGATACGCCTGAGCGCAGAAAGGAACTGCTGCGCTATGAAACGGTCAGGATCGTCGCGTCTGTCATGAACCTGCATCCGGATGATCTGGAACGGCGTCATCTGACAAGGCGCAGGAAGGCTGTGATCAGCCTGCTGAGCTTTGCGGCGGTCGTGACACTGGTCATTTCGGCGATCTTCGGTTTCCTTGGCCTGAAAGCCAGACGGGAAGCTTTGATCGCGGAAGAACAGACCAGGCTGAGCACCGAGACCGCGGAACGTACTATGAAGGACCTGCCGGCATCATTCGCGGATGAACCGCAGGCACTGGAATATATCGAAGAAGCCGTCAGCCATGCGAAAGAGGCACTGGAAGAGCTCGGACTGGGCGGCCTGCTTGACCAGACAGAAAGCGGGGCCGGATCATGACGAACAGGTATGATGTGTTTTTCAGCTACCGCCATAAACCGCTTGACAGTGAGATCACTTCAAAGGTTTTCCAGTGGGTGGAAAGCTACCGTCTTCCCGCTTCCCTGAAGGAACAGGGATATCAGGATATACAGCGCGCGTTCCGCGACGCTGAGGAACTGCCTGTCAGCCGTATCCTGACGGATACGATCGATGACGCGCTCCGGTCTGCCAGGGTCCTGATCGTTGTGTGCTCCCGGGATACACCGTCCTCGGAATGGGTGGACCGTGAAGTGGAGATGTTCATTGAACTTGGAAGGGCGGAGCAGATCTATCCGCTGCTGATCAACGGGGATGAGACAACATCGTTCCCGCCGTCACTGAAAAAGGTGCCTGATATTCAGGAACGGATCATGGATATCCGTGTGCCGGGTGATCCGATCAGAGAAATGATGAAAAAAGTGCCGGATGAACTGCTGAAAGCTGTTGCCGGCATCACCGGCTGCAAACTGTCCGATCTGAAAAGGGAAGACAGCTTCCGCAAAAACAGAACGATCGTGCGCAGGGCACTGATCGCCGCGGCGGTACTGCTGTTTACCGGCAGTGTGTCATATATTCTGATGAATATGGCACAGAAATACAGGGACCAGTCACAGCTGCGGGAACGGGCGACGATGTCGATCCTGAATGAGCTGACCTATGAACTGCCTGACCGCCTTGTGAATATACCTGGCGCATATGCCCGGATCGCGGACATCCTGGAAGAGAATACACAGACGATCGACCGCATCATCAGACTGTCCGCAGACAGTACAAATGCCGAATACGAATCTGCCGCCAACAGGGAGAAGCTTGCCAACGCCAGAAGCGTTCTGGGCGTATATGATGAGGCACTGACCGCGCAGCGTGAAGCTGTACAGGCATATGAAACACTTGCGGAATCGGGTAACCGAGAATACGAACTTGCGTACGGTTCCTCTTACAACAACCTCGGCAATATCCTGCACGCGGCAGGCAATTATACCGAAGCATCCGTCAATTATCGGAATGCCATCGGGATCCTGGAAAAAGTTCAGAACACGGATGTTCTGCTGCTTGCGCAGGCATACGGCAATCTGGCAGGAAACGCGGTCAGTATGGGTGATCCGTCTGCGGAATCGTATTTTGACCAGACGCTGGCTTTGCTGGATAACAGTAATGATCCGGAATACCTGCTGGCATCAGCCGGTGTTCTCTACAACAGGGGCGTCGGTCTGTACCGTACGGGAAACTATCCGGACGCTTCAAAGTACCTGAAGGATTCGGCAGATCAATACGCTGCCCTGCTTGAGACAAACAGCAGCCTCCAGAACCAGAGATCCTACCTGCAGACCATGTCCGTACTTGCGGCATGCCTGACGGATGCCGGTGAGTATGAACAGGCGGAAGAATACTATTCCTATGTTGAAGAAACAGCAGAACAGGTCCTGAGTGACCGGGAAAACATGAATGACCTGATCCTCATGTCAGGTCTGTACAATAACCACGGCCTGTGCCTGAACATTCAGGGCAGATATGCCGAAGCGGACAGTTATTACAGGAAAGCATCCGAGGTCAACCGGCAGATCTATGAAAACGCGCAGACCGCTTCAGCCGGAGCCGCTTATGCCCAGTCTCTGCTGAATACCGGTGAGAACGCATTTAAGGCAGGAGAATACAGACAGACGGAAGAACTGTTTGAAGAAGGTCTGGCAGTATTTGAAACAGTCTATGACGGACTGGATGTCTATGACCAGGCACAATACTATACATGGCGTTCCTATCACAGGCTGATCAATGAACGTGATCCTGCCGCGGCATATGACGATGCCCTGGAAGCGTGCAGACTGCAGCCGGACAGTGTGCTGGCAAATATGAATCTCGGCTATGCCTGCCTGTACTGCGGTTATGAAGAAGACTGTGACAGGATCCTTGGAATCATCGCTTCGCTTGGCAGCGGACAGGCGGAAACGATCCGCAAAGACCTGCAGGCCCAGGCTGCCGGAGGACTGCAAAGCGACCATACTGAAGCAGTCCTGGAAATGATTGAAGGACTGTAAATGCCGGAAGGAGATACCATATGCGGAAAACGGTTGGAAAGATCAGTTCACTTATACTTACAGTGATCCTGCTGGCGGTATTTTCTGCATGCGCAGGGAAGGACAATCAGACAGATGTCATGCAGGACAGAGCAGGTACCTATGAGCTGACATCCATCGTGAGAAACGGACATGAAACACCTCCGGAAGATCTGGCACTGCTGGAAGAAAAAGGCCTGAAGTGCGGGATCACCCTGGAAAAAGACGGAAGCGGTGTGCTTGATCTGTTCGGGGAACACCGGAAAGTGACATGGGACGAGGAGACCATCACGGCTGAAGAGAAGGTCAGACAATATACCTATGAAGACGGTCAGCTGACATTGATAAACGATGATTCAGAACTGACATTTACGCGTTCCGCAGATCAATGATTGACCGGGACAGGAAAATTCTTAAGAATCTGGCTGTGATCAGACAGTATGTTTTATAATCGTGAGGGAGTGTTCATTCAACATGAAGAAACAGAAGAAAGATAATCTGCTGGATGCTTTGGAAGATATCGTATACGAAACGGACAGGGAACTCGGGATCAGCGCGGCTGCCGAGGATGTCGTCAAGACATTCATGGAAACTGCGGAAAAGGTCATCTCTTCCGGAAAGAAGACCCCTTCATATACATTTGCGGCATTTCAGGATAAGAAGATCGGGCGGGGAACCTATTCCCTTGTGACAAGGAAAAATACGGAAGCGTACAACACACTGCTGGAACAGCCTGATTCCAGATCGTTCGTGCTTCATTTCTATACGGAGGATGACGGTGAGATCGGTACGGTCAGCAGGCATACTTCCGGCAAGAAAAGTCTGTTCTCCTATGAGAAAGAAACGACTGATTTCCTGGTGACGTTGAACGGTCATGTGCTTGGCTATATCATTCCGGTCAAAGAGAAAAAAGAAAGAAAACTGATCACGGATTTCAACAGCTGGGCTGTCATGGGAAGCCTGGCAAAAAACGACTATAAGATATTTGATACGGACAGCGGAAAAACGCTGGCGGATGTTTCCGCGAAGAAAGTCAGGTCCGCAAACTTTGCCATGAGATGCAGAAGGGATGAGAATGAACCCCTCCTGGTCATGATGGCTGTGCTGATCGACTTCCTGAACCGCAAAAAATAAAAACACTGATGTAAATGAAGAGAGGAAGAACGGTATGAGGGCTGATTACCATCTGCACACAGAATTCAGTGACGACTCCAGGGAACGCATGGAGAATCAGATCAAACGTGCGGTCGAACTGAAGCTGGATGAGATCTGCTTCACGGATCATGTGGATTACGGTATCAAGAAAGACTGGAGCGAAGGAGACATTCAGTGGAGAGGCGGGGACGGCGTCGGTACGCCCCGTGATCAGATGGATCCATGCGCGAATGTAAACTATCCGGAATACTTCTCCAAGATCGACCGGATGCGGGAGACATTCAAAGGACAGATCACGATCAGAAAGGGCCTTGAATTCGGCATTCAGACGATCACCGTTGATCCGTTCCAAAAACTGTACGACACATACAGGGATGAACTGGACTTTGTGCTGCTGTCCATGCACCAGGTCAACAACCTGGAATTCTGGACACAGGATTTCCAGAGAGGAAAGACCCAGAAGGAATACAACGAAGAGTATTACCGTGAGATCTATGAAGTGCAGAAGATCTTCAAGGATTACTCGGTACTGGCTCATCTGGATCTGATCATCCGTTATGACAAAAACGGGGTATATCCGTTTGAACTGGTCAAAGACATGGTCGCAGAGATCCTGAAACAGGCGATCAGAGACGGGAAAGGGATCGAGCTGAATACATCCAGCTGGAAGTACAGGCTGAGCGATACACAGCCTTCCCGAGCCATTCTCCGTTTATACAAAGATCTCGGAGGACGCATCCTGACGGTCGGATCCGACGCGCATAACGCGAATATGCTGGCGGACCACCTGGATGAGGGATACCGCATCCTGAAGGAAGAGATCGGCTTCACAGAGATCTGTACATTTGACCATATGACACCGGTCTTTCATACACTTTGATCAAGACATCAGGCACCGGAGCGATCCGGTGTTTTTGTGATCAGGGCAAAAGAAAAACAGCACCGGCGTGCTGTCATTGAGCGCTGCGCTGCCAGAGGACCGTTCCGTACACCAGCAATGCCCCGTAATATACAAGCAGGGCAAAGATCTTCAGAAGGATCGTGCTGTTGAACAGCATGTTTCCCACCATAAAGCAGTCGCTTAAGGCAAAGATCAGCGCTGCCGCGAAGATCATTTTCCCGTGTGATCATGAGAAAACGACCGTTGAGATCAGGATGGATATGTACAGGAACGGACCGGCCGCATTCAGGAAAGAATCAAAATGGTTCCTGAAGAGATAGATCGCTGCTCCTGCCAGGACTGTCAGCACAAGCCATAATACGACCTGTTTCCCTGAAGGTCTTTGCTCACTGAAAAAGGCAAAGTCATACAGCAGGTGACCGATCAGGAAGACTGCCCCGCCAGCCAGGAAACTGATATTGATGCTGACATCAGCGATCAGGCCGAGCACGATGGCGAGCGTAATGATCAGCCCGAACCTTGTGTGACGCAGCTGATATCCCCTGTACGCATACAGTACTGAAGGCAGTGACGCGCAGAATTTCAGCACGGCGCCTGATAACAGATCCTGCGGATACAGTTCCTGAAAATATCTGACCGCAATTGCCGAAGCGATCGTGATCAGTGCATAGAGTACCAGGATCCTGCGGTAAGAACTGTTAACGGATCTGATGCTGGTGAAATATGTCATGACGGATGAAACAAGCAGGATGATTGCGATAATCATAACAGGTATGTTCGTATGACGGTTATATTCCTTTCCGGACTGTATACCATCATATGATATTTTTTATTTTCTGCACAGCAGGGTACGTTCTGAAAAATTGAAACAAGAAGAGACAGAACATGCTTTACACGGGAAAGAAGTTCTCTGCACAGCCGGGATCGAAAATACCGGATGGTATAATAGTGACAATTGTGAGGTTTTTACGATGAATGAAAAACAGAAACTGATCGTCAGAAATGTCGACGCACACAAACAGCTGATCCTGGATGCAGAGCGCTGGCTCTGGGCACATCCGCAGACAGGCTTCACGGAATGGCAGGCACATAATTACCTTGTTGAGAAATTCCAGGAACTGGGTTATGAGCTTGTTCTTGCCGGCGCGATCGAAGGATTCGGAAACATCCCGGGTTTCTACACAGATGTCACAACAGGGGTACCCGGACCGACACTTGCGATCTTCGGCGAACTGGATGCGCTGGATATTGCGAACCATCCTGAATCCGTCAACGGCATGACGCACTGCTGCGGCCATCATGGCCAGGCTGCCGCGCTGCTCGGCATTGCGGCTGCGCTGAAGGAACCGGGAGCTCTGGACGGGCTGTGCGGTACGATCCGTCTGATCGCGGTACCGGCTGAGGAAATGATCCAGCTGGCATTCCGTGAGGATCTGAGAAAGAAGGGCGTCATCAGCTACATGGGCGGCAAGGTCGAGTTCATGCACAGAGGCATCCTTGACGGCGTTGATCTTGCCATGATGGTGCACGGTACGTCCGCAGGTGAGGGAGAACCGTATGATTTCTCCTGCCATTACGGTTCCAACGGATGCATGGCGAAAACGATCACCTATAAAGGGAAGTCCGCGCATGCGGGCGGCGCTCCCCACAGAGGAATCAACGCGCAGTATGCGGCAATGCTCGGTCTGCAGGCAGTCAATGACCTGCGCGAAACATTCCAGGAAAAGGACCTGATCCGTTTTCACCCGATCATGATGGGTGTCAACTGCGCGGTCAATATCATTCCCGATGAAATGAAGATCGAAAGCTATGTCCGCGGCAAGACACTGGAAGCGATCAAACGCGAGAACGTCAAGATCAACCGTGCCCTGACAGGCGCGGCACTGGCGATCGGCGCCCGTGTCGAACTGACAGACCGTCCCGGCTATTCACCGGAAACAGACGATCCGATGTTCATGAAGCTTGTTGAACAGTGCTGTGTTGACCTGGCAGGAGAAGACAGGGTCAGCTTCGATTATGAAGCCTGGGGAACGGGTTCCTCCGACTTCGGTGATATTACAAGCGTTATGCCGGGCGTTCAGTTCAGCGCTGCCGGCGCGACAGGCACATTCCACGGAATCGATTTCAATGTGGCGGATCCTGAACGCTTGTGCGTAAACTCTGCAAAGGCACAGCTCTTTGTCGTCGACGCGCTGCTGTGCAATGAGGGCGAAGAAGCGAAGAAGATCGTTGCGAATTACAAACCGCTTTATCCATCCATCAAGGCTTACTTTGAAGCGGTCAATGAACTCGTGCTTGATAAAGACGCTGTTGTCTATGATGAGGACGGCAATGTCACGATCGATTATAAAAACTGATCGCTGACCGGTAAGAATAAAAGGAGATTTAAAAGCATGTACAAGACAGAAAACTTTACGCCTGCTGATTTCAAACCGAAGCGCTTTGAATCAGATCACACTATTACACTGCGCGGTACTGAGATCCCGTATCATACCGTCAGTGAGGACAATGTGTTCTACAACGATGACGGAAAACCCATCGCTTCCATATTCTCTTACTCCTATTTCCGTTCCGATGTGACGGATACGGAATCACGTCCCGTTCTGTTCGGCTTCAACGGGGGACCCGGTTCTCCGTCCATGTATGTACATACAGGCTTTATGGGACCCAGACGTGTCGTCTATACGGAACTGAACAGATCCAGCGCGCTTGGACCGTATACAGTCATCGATAACCCGCAGTGCCTGCTCGATATCGCTGACCTCGTTCTGGTCGATACTGTCGGTACAGGATACGGTGTCCTGCTGGACCCGGAATCCGGTAAGGAATTCTACGGGATCGAAGAAGATGCCGAGGCATTCCTGACATTTGTCGAGTCCTGGCTGCACAGGTACAACCGCTGGCTGAGCCCGAAATATCTGGTCGGTGAGAGCTATGGATGCACGCGCGCGTCGGTTGCGGCAGGTATTGCGGCAACCCGCGGAAAAGACCGTTCATACGGTGCCGCTTTCGACGGACTTGTCCTGATCGGCAACACGGTCACAGTCGGAAAATACTACAACAAGGAAGTTCCTGTGGAGTCTTCCGTCACCGGTTTCCCGACCTTTGCGGCAGTCAACTGGTATCATAACCATCCGAGCGATCAGTCACTGGAAGAGTTCGTCAAAGAAGCTAAGGCGTTCGCGGATAAGGATTACCTGCTTGCGCTGTATGAAGGCGAGAACCTCGAGGGAGAAGCCAGAGAGGCGATCCTTGATAAAGTTTCCTACTATACAGGCATGTCCAAAGACTATCTGGAAGCTCGCGCAATGAAGATCGATGACGGTACATTCCGTCAGGAAGTCATCAAGGACAAGAACATGAGCGCTGCCCGCTTTGACGGCAGATTCACAAGACCCCGCTATATCCCGGAAAAGGTCGAGGAATCGGTCGGCATCAGGGATGACGCGTCCAGTGACCGCTACGGTACATATTTCTATGCGGCACTGACAGGCGCGATCCTGCCTGCGCTCAATGTCAGGCTTGACAGACAGTACGTCCGTTCTGTCAACGTCATCGAGACATGGAACAGGGAAGCGCCGAAGGGCACAACGGCAGAACAGCTGCGCAATGCCATGATGCGTATCCCCGGAATGCGTACATTCTTCGCCAACGGATATTATGACGGCGCTACCGAGATCGGCATCGTCTACTACACGGTATCCCATGCCGGTCTTCCGAAGGACAGGGTATTCGTCAAAGGCTATCCGTCAGGTCATATGATCTACTTCGGTGAAGACAATATCGAAGAGCTCTGCAATGACATCCGCAATTTCGTGGAAGGAAGCGATCCGACAAAATAAACATATACAGGGACATTCACAGAACCGTGAGTGTTCCTTTTTTTCTATGAAGAAAAAAGGAACAGCAGCGTATCCGGATCATTGCGCTGTACCTGTTCCGGTACAGCGTTTTTGTCATGTTTCTTTATGATGACGATGGAGGAGCATATATATGACGACGCTTGAAGAAACATTGTCCATGGCAAAAGAACATTATCCTGCGTCTGTCAGATGGATCGGAAGCCTGAGTGATGAACAGGAAAAACTGCTGACGAGGCATTATACGATCCGGATACTGGGCAGACATATGGACGGAAGCAGGCTGTATTCCTTGAAATACAGACAGACGGATTTACCGGATCGTTTATCTGTGGCAGAATGGAGGTAAAGAGAGTTATTTATGATAATTGGATGGAAAAGTCTTTTTGCGCGCAGGATCCTGGAACGCGGGGAGGACTATGCGTACAGCGGAGCTGTACACGATATTGAGCAGAAAGGTGACCGGATCACGGCAGAAGTTGACGGAACGGAAACATATCATGTAATGATCGAACTGGAACAGGATGAGGTCGTAGATATGTACTGTTCATGTCCGTATGCC
Source organism: Solobacterium sp. (assembly GCA_017432325.1). Lineage (GTDB taxonomy): Bacteria > Bacillota_I > Bacilli_A > Erysipelotrichales > Erysipelotrichaceae > Bulleidia. Next base: position 31,970 of record JAFRJJ010000003.1, read on the forward strand.
ATGGACGGCAATTCCTGCAAACACATGGCCGCAGTGCTTTATACGATCGAAGACCTGCCTGATGAAGAACTGCTGCTTCAGGAAAGGACTGACGCTGTCAGTATCCGTGAACTTCTGAAAGATGCCGGTCAGGAGGAGATGAGAGAATTCATCCTGAAGCAGGCACAGAATGATGTATCATTTGCCAATCTGGTCAGGATCAGTTTCGGACACGATGACCAGTCAGTCGATGAAGCCGCACTGATCCGGGAAGCGGATCTGATCATGATGTCCTGCACAGAGGATTATTATGTTGACGAAGAAGACGAAAGCTCAATGAGAAGCGGTCTGTACCGGTTTTTGGATGATAAACTTCTGCTTTTGGCAGAAAAGGGAATCTGTATGCCGGTTTTCAGGACGACCTGGCATATTCTCTACGAACTGGACAAGATCGATTTGGACAGTTCATATGGCGCAAACGCGTCCTCTTTTGCCGGCAGCTGCGCAATGATATGGGAAACGATCCTGGAACACTGTACAGAACAGGAAAAGGAAACGATCAGAACGATGCTGCAGAGACGTGCAGACATTGAACTGGACAGCGTATCGGAGAAATTTGTGGAAGATCATTTCTGGGATCATGAGATGGCTGTGCGGAAATTGTCAGAACTGGATGAACTGATCGAATCTGCTGAACCCGGGAACACTTATTGGCGGCTCAGAACGGATAAGGCAATATCAGAGCGGTTCAAATGGATGAAGCGTGCCGGTGCATCCGATGCAGAAGTCGAAGCATACAAGAAAGACCATTGGCACTTCAGTGCTGTCCGGGAGATTGCACTTTCTGAAGCAAAGGCATTGAATAATACTGCGGAGATCGAAAGGATCCTGCTTGATGATCTGGAATATGACCGCGGCAGCGGTTACGCAGAATCAAGAGACCTGAAAGAGCTGATTGCTTTATACTATGAAACCGGAGATACAAAAAAAGAGAAACAGTATCTGCAGAGCCTGCTGATGAAAGATGGAAACATCGATCTCAAGGATGTCCGCAGGCTGAAACAGTTATGCATTCCGGATGAGTGGACAAGGAGGATCAATTCCATCCTGAAAGTCAACGCGAATGAAAAACAGAAATGCATGATACTTGCGGAAGAAATGCGTACTGATGAACTGCTTGAAGTGCTGAAGAAAACACATGACTATGATCTTCTCGACCTGTACAGAACTGCTTTTCCGCATGAATATGATAAAGACATCCTGAAACTGTATGAAAACCAGCTTGATATGATGGCATACAGGGCACGGAATACAAAAGCTTATAATGAAATGGACCGGAAACTGAATGTTGTCATCGGCTATGAGGGAGGAAAACAGATGGCCGGACGACTGGCACAGAAGTGGATCTCTGAATATCCCGGACGCCGCAGTATGGCAAATATGCTGAAAAAATATAAATAACAGGAGAAGATATGCTGCAGAGGATCATTTCCATATTCGTACTTGGTTTATACATTGTATGTTCAGCCATTGATGTATATGCATCGGAACATCATGGCAGACGGATATGCAAGGTTTTTCTGATGCCTTTGCTGTTGGGATATTATGTGCTGAACGCGAATATGGTCAGCACATTTTTATGCGCCGCCCTGGTGTTCGGATGGATCGGTGACCTGTGCCTGATGAAAGACGGAAAATGGCCGTTTGTGTTCGGACTGACAGCTTTCATGATCGGTCATTTCTGCTATATCTACGTATTCACAAGAGATCTCCTGATATACAGTATCAGAACGGTCTATTATCTCAGCCTGATCCCGTATCTGATCTATCTGGCTTTGTCGATGAAGCACATCGTCCCGCATGCCGGCAGGAAGATGCGGTATCCGGTCATGGTCTATATGGTCGTGCTTCTGGTCATGAGCTGGACGGCACTGCTGAGGTGCCTGGCATCCGGCGGACTTCCTGTGTGGATCGGTTCCGTCCTGTTCCTGATCTCTGATACACTGATCGCCTGCAGGACATTCCTGAAAGGGGAATATAAAGGGATCATGCTGACATACGTGCTTGCCCAGTTCCTGATCATTTCCGGATTTATTTCCTGACCGTATGCTTTGAACGGGGATATAATACTGGCATGGAACGGTTTGATGTTGTAAATGAAAACGGGATCCCGACCGGAGAGACCGTAGAACGCTCGGATGCGCATACCAGGGACATCCTTCACCGCACCGCCCATATCTGGGTAATCAGGAAGGCGGATGACCATATTGAAGTGCTGCTGCAGAAACGCTCTATGAACAAGGATTCGTTCCCGGGAAGATATGATACTTCCTCTGCCGGTCATATACAGGCAGGTGATGAACCGCTTGTTTCAGCGATCAGGGAACTGCATGAAGAACTCGGTATCCGGGCAGAACCGGAAGAACTTGCGTATGCCGGCCTGTTCCGGATCCATTATGACATGGTCTTCCATGACAAACCGTTCAGGGACAACGAAGTGTCGTTCGTCTATGTATACAGCAGACCTGTAGACATTGAAAAACTGACGCTGCAGAAGGAAGAAGTCGAGAGCGTCAGATGGTTTTCCCTGGAAGAAGTCTGTGAAGGCGTGAAGAATCATGATCAGACATACTGCGTGCCGCCGGGTGGTCTTGAAACACTGAAGGCTTACCTGAACACATGTGCAGAATGAGTGAACGATCAAACCGGATATTCCGGTTTTTTTATAAACGAATCGTCCGGACAGCTTCGATAAACCTCAGCATATCCGTATTCATATAAGAGGATCTGTTCCAGCAGACGCTGATCTGCACCTGCAGACGCGGATCCAGCGATACGGGAACGATCCCGCTGTAAGCTTCCGCGACATTGCGGAAGAGGAAGCCGTCGGCGATCCCGGAACGGATGACCGAGATGACCGTTGAAAGCTGACTGGACTCCGTCAGGATATTGGGATCAATACCAAGTTCCCGGAAGCTCCTGGTGATCATGGTGTTCTGGAAGAAACCGCTCTGGAAGAGGATCAGGCGGTTGTCACGCAGATCCGGAAAGCTTACCGATGAACGTGAAGCCAGAGGATTATCTCTGGAAGTGACAAAGACTGTTTCCAACATCTGGATCGGTGTGCTTCCAAGCTCCGGGGCGACCGGTCCGTCATGCGGCAGGAATGCCAGGTCCAGCGCAGTGTTTTTCAGTTCACTGAACAGTTTGTTATGACCCGCTTCGGTGATCTCAAGATGCAGGTCCGCGTCATCACAGAACCGTGAAAAGACCTGGGGAAGGATCAGGGAACCGATCATCGGAGGGACGCCGATATGCAGGGTCTTGCGGTTATGTCCCGCGTTCATCATCTGCCGCTCGATCCTTTCGGCATGTTTCAGCAGGTCTTCCGCCTGCTCAAACAGTGCCTGGCCTTCATGCGTCAGTGTTAACGATTTGCCTTCCCGGATAAACAGGTTGACGCCGAATTCATGTTCCAGTTCCCTGATCGCCGCCGAGATCGAAGGCTGGCTGATATGCAGAACATCCACGGCACGGGCAATACTCCCGTAACGGCATACCGTAACAAAATAATGCAGCTGGGTCAGTTTCATATGCACCTCCTATTCATAGGAAAAAGCTATTAAAACAATGAAATAACATATTTTACATAATTATATACGGATGCTATGCTTTCAGTAAAGAAAGCGGTTGCAAAAACCCGGAGGAGAATTATGAGAGTCACAAACATCAAGATCAGACCCTTTAATGTAGGATGCAACTTCCAGATCGTACTGCCTAACGGCAAAACGGTACTGATCGATCCCTGGTTTACCGGCAACGAGTTTCCGGACGGACATACAAAAGAGGAGATCGAAGGGGCAGATTATATCATTCTGACCCACGCACACTTTGACCATGACCTGGATATCGGATATTTCGTACAGAAGTTCAACAGCAAGGTATTCTGCGGCGTGATGTGCGCTCTTGACGAAGTCAAATTCCACAAGATCCCTTATGACAACATCTTCCCGGTATTCCCGAATTCCACATTCACACTGGAGGATTTCCGGATCGATTTCTATCAGGCAAAGCACAATCCCAGCGGCGGCCGTACTTGGTCACCGGAAGCGATCGCTCCGGTTGCGGGACATGAGGCATGCGATACATGGGGTTCCATCGAGTCACTGGATTTCATTCTGACGACAAAGAACAATTTCCGTATCCTCTGCGCTTCCGGACGTGTTGTATGGAATGACCTCTATGATATCTGCCGTGAGAAAGCGCCCGATCTCGTGCTGCGCCAGGCAGGTGTCCGTGAAGGTACCGGAGACATGCGTACAGGCAAACAGGTCGACGCCAAAACACTGGCAAAGCTGATGACGAGCTATGGCGCGCAGACGATCATCCCGTTCCATCATGATGTCATGATCAAGCGTGAAGGCCTGGACGCTGTCAACAGATACATGGATGAAGTCGCGGAAGAAGTTTCAAGGCTTGACCCGGGTGCACAGTTCCTGAACCCTGTCGCATGGCAGTGGTACAGCATCGGCAGTGACGTGATCGCAATGGAGGAATAAAAGATGACAGAGTATAAAGTTGCATTGATCCCGGGAGACGGGATCGGTAAAGAAGTAGTCGCAGAAGGCGTGCGTATCCTGAACCGTGTCACGGAACTGGATGACAGGATCAGTTTCTCATTCACCGAGTATCCCTGGGGCTGTCAGTATTACCTGGAACACGGGGAAATGATGCCCAAGGACGGCATTGAGACCCTGAAGAATTATGATGCCATCCTGCTTGGCGCAGTCGGTTATCCCGGAGTTCCCGATCATATTTCACTGAGAGATCTCCTTCTGAGGATCCGTCATGATTTCGACGAATATATCAATCTGCGACCTGTCAAGCTCCTGAAAGGGGCAGACTGCCCGCTGAAGGATGTGCCCAGGGAAGATATCGACATGATCTTTGTCAGGGAAAACAGTGAAGGAGAATATGCGGGAAGCGGTGCATGGCTCTATCCTGACAGCGAACAGGAAGTCGTGATCCAGAACGGTGTCTTCTCACGCAAAGGCTGTGAGAGGGTCATCCGCTACGCATATGAACTTGCCCGCAAAGAGAAGAAGACGCTGACATCGGTCTCAAAAGGCAATGCCCTGAACTATTCCATGGTCTTCTGGGACAAGATCTTCCGGGAAGTGGGAAAAGATTATCCTGATGTTGAAACACATACACTGCTGGTAGACGCCGCAAGCATGTTCATGGTAAAGGATCCCAAACGTCTGCAGGTCGTCGTAACATCCAATCTGTTCGGGGATATCCTGACAGACCTCGGCGCAGCGATCAGCGGCGGCATGGGTCTTGCGGCAGGCGCAAACCTGAACCCCGAAAAGAAATTCCCGTCCATGTTTGAACCGATCCACGGATCCGCTCCGGATATTGCCGGAAAGGGCATCGCGAATCCTCTGGCAACGATCTGGACATGCGGACAGATGCTCGATTTCTTCGGCTATGAAGAATGGGGCAAAAAGATCGTTGACGCGATCGAACAGATGCTGGTAGAGAAGATCGCTCTGACACCTGATCAGGGCGGCACGGCAAGCACGCAGGAATGCGGCAAGGCACTGGCAGAACTTCTGCACTGAACAGATACAAGGAGCTCCGGCTCCTTTTTCTGTTTGTACGCAGAAATGAAGATATATATCGGAACGCTGTCATTGCCGTACCGATTGTTGTAAAATGAATGAAACAGACCATGACGAAATGTTTTGGCAGAAGTAAGTTTTGCGGATAACGCAGGAAAGCAAGGGTTATCATGACTATTTTTTATCTGAATCCGGAATGGATCATCCGTGTGCTGCTGGCTGCAGGAACAGGAACACTGATCGGCTTTGAGCGGCATGACCGTTCCAAAGAAGCAGGTGTAGGAACACATGCGATCGTCTGCGTAGCTGCAGCGGCGATCACACTTGTTTCAAAGTACGGATTTGATGACACCGTACGGTTTGATGCGGCACGTATCGCGGCGCAGATCATCTCAGGCATCAGCTTTCTCGGAGCAGGCATTATCTTTGTAAGAAATGAAAGCATTCAGGGACTGACAACAGCAGCCGGTATCTTTACCACTGCCGGCATCGGCATCTGCTTCGGTGCAGGGTTATGCGGGCTCGGTCTGCTGACCGGACTTCTGATCGTCGTGATCCAGTTCATTCTGCACAATGCCAGCTACAGCGCCGGGCTCCTGTTTGTAACAAGGGTCACCATTATGCTGAAGGAAGGCATAACGGATATGTCCGCGGTCACCGCCAAGGTCCGTCAGTATTCGGGCAATCCGGGCAAAGTCAATGTTTATCAGTCGGAAGGCCACCGTGTCCTTGAGACCGATCTGATCACGACCAATGAGTCCGTGATCAACCAGATCCTCGATGAGATCAGCCGGATCCCGGAAGTCGAACAAGTCGGTCTTTACGAAAAGCATAACAGCAAAAAATAACCGGACGGTTTGAACTCCTTCTCCAACCTCATTCATATTGCATAGGACATGACATGATATCTGTTTGTCATGTTCCTTTTTATTTACGAAAAGAGCAGTCTGAATGATATTTTCATGTTTGCTGTTACAATAGGGACATAACTTTGTTTTTCTGTGAGGTCATTATGAGAAAGGTAACACTTCGTAAAAAAATCCGCTACTGGCTGGATTACCGGATGGCATCGGGAACCGCAAGTATGGTCAAGCTTCTGCTGACACTTGTCCTGACCGCTGTCGTTTTCGTAACAGCGCTGGTCCTGCTGTTCCACCTGCAGGCGGAAGGGAAAGGTGTCATTGCCATATTCTGGGACAATCTCAGATCGGCAATGTCTTCCTCTTTCCCGTCCTCTGATTCCGGTTCGCTTCTGTATATTGTCCTGTATACCCTGCTCGGACTCACCGGTATGGTATTTACCGGCATGCTCATAGGTATCTTTTCCAGCACCATCCGCGGCCGCATCATTGCCCTGCAGGAGGAAAATCCGGAGATCATTGAAGAAAATCATACCGTCATTCTCGGTTTCCGCACAGGTGAATACGCCCTGCTGAAGGAGATGATCAAGTCTACCTGGAAAGACAGGCGCACGATCGTCATTGTTGAGGATATGGAACGCCAGGATATGGAGCAGGCAATCAGGAAGAATGTCGCTGTTCCCAATAACATCCGGCTGATCACGATCAAGGGCGATACCACCAGCCCCAACGATCTGCGCTGCTGCGCGATCCCGGACTGTTCGACACTTGTGGTAAACACCAGAAACCGCGGCCGCACGGTCAAGACTCTGCTGGCGGCTGAGATCCTGATGATGGGCAGCAGCAGGCGTCCGAGGATCGTTGCGTCAGTCGATTCAAATACCAGGGTGTTCTCAAGGGAAATGATGAAAGAAAGCGGGATCACGATGCTGTATTCCGGTGATATTGTCGCCCGCATCATCGCCCGTTCAACGACACAGACCGGTATCTTTGAAGCGCTTCTCGACATGATCGACTTTGACAATTATGAATTCTATTTTGAGCACCGGCCGGAGACAGCCGGGCTGCCGTTCGGATCAGTCGTACTGTCCGGACGAAAAGGAATCGTCACAGGTCTGTTCCGCAATGAAAAAGCGCTCATCAATCCGGCACCGGATACCATCATCAAGGAAAATGACATCCTGATCACATTTGAAGAAGATCCCGGGGATCTGATCCTTGAAGATCCTAAAGAGCTTCAGCCTCCCTCCGGGTTTATCGAAATACCTTCGAAACCGATCGAGGAAGTTGTGATCTTCGGGATCAACTCATCGATCTTAACGATCCTGCAGGAACTGCCTGACAATATCAGGCACATCAAACTGATCGGTGTTTCCCAGCAGGATAAAGCAGCTTTCATCCCTGAAAATGAAAAATTCGTTTCCGAACTGACAGCTGATTACCGCAGCACTGAATACGACCGCAATCTCCTGGATATGGTCAGGGACGCCAGCCACGTCTGCATCCTGTCCGATCACCGCAAGAAGGAAGAAGACTCCGATACCGAAACCATGCTGAGGATCATCCGGCTGCGCAACATCAAGAAGAAATACGGATGGTCGTTTACCATCACCGCGGAAATGCGCTGTGAGAACAACCGCGATCTGATCACCATGGAAGATTCCGAAGACTTTATCGTTGCCACGGATCTCTCCTCGATGATGCTGTCACAGATCAGTGCTGATGTCAGAAGGGCACCTGTCTTCAATGAACTGCTGTCGGAAGAAGGCTCGGAAGCATATTTGAAACCGGCATCCGAGATGGGCCTTGCCGGTACAGAAATGACCTATAAAGAACTGCTGAAGCATGTATATGAACGCGGCGGTATCCTGATGGGGATCCGGACCAAAGACGTTCCGTTCAAGATCATCGCAGGGTCTGTCCTGCCGGTCAAAATCACCGAAAGCGACCGACTGATCATGATCGGCAAAGAATAGATACACAAATCGCATAACGCAGAAAAACCGGCAAAATTAAAAGGGAAGAAGTCATATGTGATTTCCTCCCTGTTTTCATAGCGTCTGTTTTATTGGACTGCTTTTTCCGCAGTCTCTGTGAAGCCTCATTTCATATGGGACCGTTCAGAGTCCTGCTTCCGGCAGGCAGTGCATCTGGGTCGGGCCAAGCACACGGAAGCCCTCCGCCTGTCCTTTGAGACTTCGGATCCCGAAGTCAATGGCCCTGAGCTTCCAGTAAGCGCGGATCGAACCGATCTCTGCTGAGCCTGCAGGGAACTGTGTCTGATGACACCGGAATACCGACCGGTCCTGCAGGTACATGTATTTCCCTGTACTGATAAATTGATTTGGTTTTGCGGTCATATACAATGCGACCGCTTTTACATCTGCTTTCCCGGCATCATACTTTTTCATAATGCCCGCGAACGGTGCGAACATGCCGATCTGCTTGACGGCGTTTCCCGTATTGAGATGGTCGATATGGCATTCACTGGATACATCCGGGTCAGGCGCGAAGATGACGTCGGGCTTGAAATCACCGATGACCTTGGCGATCGCCGTCTTGAATGTCTTGTACTTGTAGAAACCCCCGTCAGAGAAACCAAGGAAACGGATATCATGGACTCCGAGCAGGTGCGCGGAATCCAGAGCTTCCTGTTTTCTTTTCTCTGCCAGCTGGGAAGGCTTCAGTTCCGGTACATAACCGCCTCCGAAGCGGCCGTCCGTACAGATGACAAAGCAGATCTCTTTGCCTGCCGCGGCCAGCTTCGCGACTGTGGCACCGGCACCGATCTCAATATCATCCGGATGCGGACCGAAGAACAGGTACCGGTCAAATGATCCGATATCGGGAAAGGGAGCCGCGAATTTCAATGCCAGCTTAGTTATGCTCATAGGATTCCTCCCACTGTCTTTCTTCCAGGATATTGCAGATACGCAGGTATTCATCTTCGTCAAGAATATAGTGCTTTAAGTAGAGCAGATAGGAAATGACCATCATGAAGCAGGGCAGTACCGTCATCAGGATCAGCAGGCCGGATGCCTGGAAACGCTGCACGTTGGCGAGGACCTGTGAGATCAGGCCCATTTTCTGCGTCTCGCTGATCGTTCCCGCGGCAGCCGCGCTTTCATATTCGGAGATCCTGTTGGTGAACTGCGTGATGCCGAAGATCATATAGCTTCCGGAAGTCAGAACGGCAGTCAGGGCAGAACTGAGCTTGGTGATGAACGGTCTCAGTGATGTGATGATCGCTTCATCTCTTCTGCCTGTCTTGAATTCATTGTATTCGACCGCATTGATGATCGAGATCATCATGATCAGGTAGTAGCAGTACTGGCCGAAATTGGAAAGCATATAGCCGAAGACGATGCAGCTGTATTTTGCCATATGGCCTGCCGGCAGGATCAGTCCGCTGCCCAGCATCAGGGCATAGCCTGCTATAGAGATATACAGCATGATCTTCATGAGCGGTTTTCTGTGAATGATCTTGGAGATCGCCGGATAGAAGATCATGAGGAACGCTGTCGCGGCCATGCCGATCGTTGTGAACAGGGAATACAGTCCGCCGTTGTAGCCGAATTCGATATAGATATATGTCGAGCCAAGACCGCCGATGATCAGTCCGTTGCCGATCTGCTGGATCAGGAAGATCACAGCGATCCAGCTCAGCTGGTCATTTGCCTTGATCGTATTGAAGATCGCCTTCAGGCTGAAGGAGTTCTCACTGCTGCTGAAATTGTCACGGCGTTCCCTGACACCGAAGATCGTAAATGACAGGAAGAGCGGCGCAAGTACGCAGACGATGCCGGCAATGATGCCGTATGCTGTTTTGGCGTTTCCACCGAGCGCATATTGTCCCGTCGTCAGCATCGGTATGGCAATGCCGGCCAGGGTGCTGCCGATCCCGGCAAACAGCGTTGCCTTGGCAGTGAACCTGTTTCTGGCATCCGCGTCGGAGCTCAGCGCAGGGATCATGCCCCAGTAGGAGATATCATGCATCGTATAGGTCAGTGAGTAGAAGAAATAGAAAAAGCCGAACAGTACCACGAATTTCCATCCGGTCAGGCTGACGTTGAAAACGGTCCAGACGACAAGGGATGTCGTCAGGATGCCGATGACGAGCCACGGCTTGAACTTGCCCCATTTGGTATGGGTATGCTCAATGATATCGCCCATGATGGGATCGTTCAGGGCATCGAAGACCCTGGCGCCGACCATGATCGCAGTGATCGCCCCGAGCTGTCCGTTCGTCAGCTGCTTTGTGAACAGGATAAATGTCAGAAGATAGTTTGTGACCAGTGTGTAGACCATATCCCTGCCGACTGTGCCGAGCGGAAACATGATCAGGTTCTTTTTCATTGTCTGATTGTCGTGCATGATAAACACCTCGTATAAATTATTATAGTCATAAAATCCATCGAAGGGCTCATATGGGGTATGATTACGGTAAGGATGGTTTTGCATATGGCTGGAAAATGGCTCGATAAAGCGGTGTTTTACGAAATATACCCGCAGTCTTTCAAAGATACGAACGCGGACGGCATCGGTGATCTGAACGGCATCATCGAAAAACTGGACTATATCAGGGAACTTGGCTGTGATGCGGTCTGGATGAATCCCTGCTTTGATTCCCCGTTCGTGGATGCCGGATATGATGTACGTGATTTTTATAAAGTAGCGGAACGATACGGTACCAATGAAGACCTGAAACGTCTCTGTCAGGCAATGCATGAAAAGGGCATGCACCTGATCCTGGACCTTGTCGCAGGACATACAAGCGTTGAATGCGAATGGTTCCGCCAGTCCTGTCTGCCGGAGAAAAACAAATATACCGACAGATATGTCTGGACGGATACGGTATGGAACGCTCCGAACAACGTCGGCAATATCATGGGCTGGCTGAGAGGCGGCTATGACCGCGATGGTTCTGCTGCCGTCAACTTCTTTACGGCACAGCCTGCTTTGAATTACGGCTTTGCCGTTAAAGACGAAGGCTGTGACTGGGAACAGTCAGTGGATGATGAGGGTCCGATGTCCACAAGGGCAGAACTGAAAAACATTATGAAGTTCTGGCTGGATATGGGCGTGGACGGCTTCCGTGTCGATATGGCAGGTTCGCTTGTAAAGAACGATCCCGACAGTAAAGGCACGATCAGTCTCTGGCAGGATATCCGAAAATGGCTGGATCGGGAATATCCCGATGCTGTGATCGTTTCGGAATGGGGTGAAGCGGACAAGGCACTGAAGGCAGGCTTTGACATGGACTTCGTCCTGCATTTCGGACCGTCACATTATCCGGATCTGTTCCGGACAGAACATCCGTACTTTGCGGGTCATGGCAGCGCAGAAGCGTTCTTTGATGTATATCTGAATAACCTGGCAAAGACAAAAGACGGGAACGGGCTGATCTGCATCCCGTCAGGCAACCATGATATGTACCGTATGGCGAGGACCTTGACGCCTGATGAGATCAGGATCGCGTTTGCTTTCCTGCTTACCATGCCGGGCATTCCGTTCATCTACTATGGAGATGAACTGGGTATGAATTATGTGGAAGGCCTGCATTCCAAAGAAGGCGGCTATTACCGTACCGGATCCAGGTCCCCGATGCAGTGGGACCGTTCGGTCAACGCCGGCTTCTCGGCTGCGCCGGCATCCATGCTGTATGTGCCGCAGGACACAGCACATACGGATCAGATCAACGCAGAAACGGAAATGAATGATCCGGATTCCATATGGAACGAAGTCCGCCGTCTGATATCTCTCCGCAAACAGCATCCTTCCCTGTCCGGAAGGTCCGGCTTCAGAATGATCAATTATCACGGTTATCCGCTTGTATATGAACGCAGTTCCGGTACAGAACGGATCCTGGTCATCCTGAATCCTTCTGATAACGATATCCGTCTGGAAACCGGTACCGCAGGTACCGTGCTCTACAGTTTTGCGCAGAAAGAGATCCATGAACAGATCGTTCCCGCGAAAAGCGTGTTCATCATACTGCAATAGAAAAGAGGTCACACATGAAAGAACAGATCAGGAAACTTCACGACAGCGCGTGCGTACAGAAAGCACTGGCATTCATCGAACAGGATGCTGATCACATTACGGAACAGCAGATCGAGCTGGCACTGATCCCCGCATATTCCAACCATGAGGAACAGAAAGCTGCCAGATTCAAAGAAATGATCGAAGAAATAGGCTATGAAGCTGTGCAGGATGAAGTCCTGAATACCTATACCGTGATCAGGGGACCGGAAAACAGCCCGATCGTCTGGGTCAGCGCGCACCTTGACACTGTATTCCCGATGGATACGGAACTGAAGCTCAGAAGGGAAGGCCCACGCATCTGTATTCCCGGCATCTGTGACGATACGAGAGGCTGCGCAGAAGTACTGGCATTGCTGCGTGCAATGAAAGAAGCGGATATCAGACCGGCATGTACGCTGATCATCGGCGGGGATGTCGGTGAAGAAGGTGTCGGAAACTTCCGGGGCATGCGCCATATCTTTGAAACGAAGAATACGAAAGCTGACGCGTTCATCTCGATCGACGGCTGCGGTGACCAGCTGACATACGGCGGTGTTTCCGATGTACAGTACCGCATTACATTCCGCGGGCCGGGCGGTCACTCCATGGGCGCTTTCGGACTGGTCAATCCGATCATGTGCATGGGCAGGACGATCGCCAGGATCGCCGAACAGCGCGTACCGAATGATCCGTTCACGATCTTCAACGTATCCACGGTCAAGGGCGGCACAGGCGTCACATCCATTGCCAGCGAATGCTCATTCACCATGGATGTCAGAAGCGCGAGCGGCGATGTGATGAAGGCGTTCCATCAGAAATGCCTGGATATCGCACATGAATGCGCTGATGAAGAATACGCAAGATGGGAAGAAGAACGGAACTGGTCGGCCGCAAACGGAAGACGGAAGAATTTTGATCCGGATGCACGCATACAGATCAGCACGGAAGAACTGAGCGGTTCCATGGGAGGGATCCAGGATGAGAACTGCGAGATCGTAACGATCCTGAAGAATGCATTTGAAGTGTCGGGCGTTCAGCCTGTCCTGAGAAGCCTGTCTTCCACGGACGCGAATATCCCGCTTTCAAAAGGCATCCCTGCCGCCACGATCTGCAGCGGCGGAAAGAGCGGCGGTACACATGATATCAGTGAATGGTATGATCCCACTGACGCATACAAAGGCGTCCAAAAGAACCTGCTGTGCGTGCTTGCACTGACCGGTGTGGAAGGTCTCTGCGGACCGCTGATCTCAAAAACACAGACAAAATAAACTGCCGGAATCAGTACGATAAAAAGTGCTGCCTGTTTGATAACAAAACAGACAGCATTTTTTCTTTCCGGTTTTTTCAGCATTTCAGTTCTTTGATTATCCGGAAAATATCGTACAGGTTTTCTTTATCGCGGCTGTATTTGGGAATCGCGATCATGATGTCATAGCTTATTACAGGCAGGTCAGTTTCAATGACAGTATAGTCATGGTCCTCTTTCACCAGATGCTTCGGAACCATACCTGCACCGTATCCGTTTTCGACAAGCCGGAGCACTTCTTCGGCACTCGGAGATTTGTAGACAGCCGGAGGCTTCAGCTGATCGATACGCAGTTCTTCCGGGATCAGGGGTTCCAGGAATGTATCCCTCGCGTAATAGATGAAGGGGATCTTTTTGAGCTGTTTCATGAGCGGGACATCATCGCTGAGCGGGTAACCGGAGGAGACTGCCAGAACAAGATGCTCATGATACAGAAGCGCAGTCTCAATGACGCTGTCACTGATCTGTCTTGCCGCAAGGATCGCAAGATCGACAGAACCGTTTTTTAAAAGCTGCAGGGACTGGCTGGAATCAGAACGGTAAAAGTAGATGTTGATGTCAGGGAACTGTTCTTTCAGAATCGTCAGGATCCGGTCGGAAACCGAATTGTATGCCTGGTTGCATATGGCGATGCGGATCGTCCTGGAAGTATCATGTGCCAGACGTTCGATACCTTCATATGTTTCTTCCTTGATCCGGATCATTGACTCGGCCGTTCGCAGATACAGTTCACCAAGCTGGGTGACAGTTACTTTTTTGCCGCGGGTACGCTCAAACAGCAGACCTCCGGCTTCCTTTTCTTCTTTTGCCAGCGCCTGGGAGAGGGCGGACTGGGAGATGTTCAGTTTTTCCGCTGCTTTCAGGATCGTCCCTTCCCTGGCGATTGCAAGCATATATTCATAATTGTTCGTGTTCATATTCAGCCTCTCAATGACATCAGCTGTTCGTTCTGGAACCGGATCAGCTCTTTATCTGCTTTTGAAAGCACCCGGTCCTTCCGGTATCCAAGGATCGGATAGACGATGAACGGAGGGTCAAAACTGTAAGGCGCAGCGTGCTCGAGCGGGGAGAATGCTCTTCTTGTAACGACACCGATCCCATTCCCGGCTTTGATCATAGCGGCGATCGCTCCTGTGTTGGATGAGCGGAAGATGATATTCGGGTTATATCCTGCCTGTTCAAACAATCGGTTCAGTGCTTCGCAGAAGGATACCTGCTCGGTAGGCATGATAAACGGCAGATCACGTATGAGTTCAAAATCAACGGTAGGGAATTGTGCGTCCTTTACCAGTCCGGAAGGGTCATAGTAGCCGGCAAATCCTTCAGGGATCAGCAGGATCAGTTCATTTCTCGTACCGATAATGCATTCAAGATCCGGAAAATCCGGATCGGATGTGCTTCCGACCCCGAAATCGATCTTACCCTTGCGGACAAGTTCCAGCATGTCGCGGTTATAGCACTCTGTGAACTGCAGAGTAACAGAAGGCATGGCATTCCGAAAGTGTTTGTACATTCTGGCGAATACTCTCGTTCCTCCGGAAGGAGTTCCTCCGATACGGATGATCTCCTGGTCAGAGGTTGAGATCAGTTTTGCTTCACGGTAAAATCTGTCCCGCTCAGCGATCATTTTCCGGGAACCCTCCAGATACAGCCTTCCGGCAGGCGTCAGGATGATGCCGTTTCGACTGCGGATCACAAGCTGGACATTCAGTTCCTGTTCCAGATTGGCCAGCCAGGTGCTTAGCGCAGGCTGGGATATGCCCAGTTCCCGTGCTGCGCTCTGCAGGGAACCCTGATCGGCGAGGGCGGTCATATAAGTCTGGGAACGTACATCCATCATAATCTCCTTTTATAAATAATTCTGATTAAATATATAATAGATACCTGTTTGTATAAAATCAAGTGATTATCTATAGTGAAAGTGTAAAAAGTAAGCGGATACAATATAGATAAAACTTATATAAAGGAAAATTATATAAGTATAAATTATGCAGACCGCTTACCAGGAGGATAGTATGTTTGATTTCAACACAGTCGTCACACTGCTTGTCCTGTTATGGATCATTATCGGATTCATGTCAGGAAAATGGTCAATGGGTACAGTTGCCATGACAGGTCTGGTCATCCTGGAAGTTACGAAAGTCCTGGAATTCTCTGAGGCGTTCGCTTACTTCTCATCGACCAACATTATCATGATCGGAGGTATGTTCATTCTCTCCGGCGCACTTCAGAAAACAAGTATCGTTTCGAAGCTCAGGGCATGGATGCTGTCACATGCGAACAACCCGACAACGATCGTAGCGATCTACTTCGGCGCATGCTGGCTGATGGTCCACTTCGTTTCACCGCTGGCTCTGATCTCACTGCTCCTGCCGATGATGAACGCTCTTGGTGAAGACTCCAAAGTTCAGCCTTCACATCTGCTGTATCCGGGTTCCATCATGGCTCACGCAGCTCAGAACTCCCTGCCTTTCGGAAACACATTGACAGCGTTCGTAACGATCAACGCAATGCTCGCTGCCAACGGTTCCACTGCTGAAGCAGGCGTTCTCGATAAGGTATTCGTCGTCTTCCCTGCATGCCTTGCTACATATCTGTATCTGGTACTGGTCGGCTGGAAGCACTACCCTGTTCATAAGATCGACACATCCAAGATCAAAGAATTCAACGAAAAGAAATCCGATATCACTCCTGCACAGGAAAAAATCATCTACGCTGTATTCTGCGCAGTCATGGTCCTGATCGTCGTTTCCAACATGGTCAAGGGCTTCCCGATCGACATGTATGTTATTCCGGCAATCGCTGATATCATTCTCCTGCTGGCAGGCATCATGAAGGTTCCCGATGTCAGAAATTCCATGAATATCGATGCACTGTTCATGCTGTGCGGCGTTCTCCCTCTGGCAACAGCTATGCAGAAATCCAACGCAGCTCAGATCGTCGCAAACGCGATCGTCGGTATGCTCGGCGGAAATCCTTCCTTCCCGGTATTCATTCTCGCATTCATGCTGGTCGGCGGTATCCTGACTCAGTTCATGTCCAACTCAGCTACATATAACGTATTCTGCCCGCTGTCCATCGTTACAGCTATGCAGATGGGATTCAACCCTGTCGCATGTGTCCTGGCTCTGTCCGCAATGACAACAGCAGCTATGCTGACACCGATGTCCTCACCGTCTGTCGCGATTGCCTACGGTGCCGGCGGATATTCCCAGAAAGAAGTCATGAAAGCATCGATCGTTCCCTGGATCATCCATACAGTAGTCGTATTCGCAACGATCCTTGTCCTGTACGGTATGAATGGTACAAGCGGACTGATCGGCGGACGCTGATACAATATAGATAGAGAGGAAAACCAACATGAAGATCACAAATGTTACGACTTATTCGGTTCACACTACGCAGTTCAGAAACTTCAACTTTGTCAG
The DNA here is from genome assembly GCA_017432325.1 of Solobacterium sp. Classification (GTDB taxonomy): domain Bacteria; phylum Bacillota_I; class Bacilli_A; order Erysipelotrichales; family Erysipelotrichaceae; genus Bulleidia. The sequence continues at coordinate 49,191 of JAFRJJ010000003.1, forward strand.
GATCGATACAGACGAGGGTGTCCACGGTGTCGGTGAACTCTTCTGTGTCGGCGCAGACGCAGCGGTCGCTGAAATGGTCCATTATGTATCCGAATGGGTCATCGGCATGGATCCGCTGGACAGGGAACGCATCCAGAAGCGTATCCTGAACTACTCCAGATTTGAAGGCGGTTCTGTTCTTCGCACAGCAGCTTCCGGCATCGACCTGGCACTCTGGGATATCGCAGGAAAGATCGCGAACCTTCCTGTATACAAGCTGCTTGGCGCAGTCAGGGATAAGGTTCCCGTATACTGCCACGCAATGGGCAGAAACAGTCAGGAAACTCTGGAAAACCTCCAGCCCAAGATCGATAAATACGGATATAAAGCTGTCAAGGTAGGCATCCGCGGCGCCGGGTACCTTCCGGAAGGCGAAGCGATCAATGAAGCAGTTGAAATGTTCAGCGGTCTCAGAAAAGCACTTGGTGATGCATTTGAGATCGGAACAGACCTGCAGACAAAGATCTACACACCTGCTGAAGCGATCAACATCACAAACGCGATCGAACCTTACCGTCCGTTCTTCGTTGAAGAAGCGATCCGTCCCGACAACCTCAGGAACTGGGTCGAATATGCATCAAAGACAAATGTCAGACTGGCAACAGGCGAACAGATCTTCACGCCTCAGCTGTTTGAAGAACTGATCCAGTCCCATGCAGTTACGATACTGCAGCCGGATATCCTGCTGGTAGGCGGCATGACAGGCATGAGAAAGATCGCTGCTATGGCAGAACCTTCCTTCCGTCTGATCTCACCTCACAACCCGCTCAGCACACTGGCTAACTGCATCAACGTCCACTTCTGCATGAGCACATACAACACGACCTTCCTCGAGAACGAACCGAGAGAAGAAGGTCTTGACGCAGAACTCGTCACAGATGTCCTCAAGGTCGAAGACGGATTCATCAAGCCGAATGACAAACCGGGCTGGGGCATGGATCTCAACTATGACTTCCTGAAAGAACATGAAGCGATCGTCTGGAGCAGAGTGAATCTGAATTCACCTCGCGCATATACATCCGACGGCGCACCGCACATCATGTGAGCTGCTGAAAAGAAACAACTGAATGGAGTCCGCGGAGCATCTGCGGACTCTTTCATTCGTAGAAATGAAATGGAAAGCGTAAAACACTGCAGCAAAATGAAATCAGGAAACCGTTCTGAGGCAGATACTTCCGGTTATAACCGGACTTCATCAACCTGTTCCAGAGAGTCCTTCAGATGCTCGAAAACAGAAACAACAGACGTTAACATTTGATCCCGGAAGAACATGGCGATGTCATAGCGGCATCGCTTTTTTGCACAGATCTGACCGGCCTATGTACGATCCGAAACATTCTGCCGTCCATGAAGAAGAACGGTTCAGCAGGAACTGATTGCTTTACGGAAGGCATACATAGGGACTGATCCGGAAAAAGATGGTTTTTGTCGTTTCTGCCTTTATTGTTTATCTGTTGAAATTGTGATAATTTTGAAACATACGAAATATTGCAGTTCAATTTGAAACAGAGGACAGAAATTATGGTAAATCGGTTTTATCAGAGAATTATTTCGGAACTGCGTATGACGATCAGGCCGGTATTCGGAGTTACAGACAGATACGGTGAAATGATCGCATGCTCCGATGAATCACAGATAGGAAGGATGATCGACGGTTTCAGGATGGAACAGGATCTGTTTTCACAGAACGGAATAACATTCAGGACACTTCCCGCCAGTTCTGCAAACCGGTATGCGGTATTTGTGCAGAGCACAGAGCCATCCGCTGCCGAACAGGCGTCTCTGATCGCATCTTTCCTGAAGATCATGTTGAATCAGGACGAATCATCCGACTCACAGACGGAGTTCCTGAGAAAGGTCCTGTACGGGCAGATCCCGGAAGGCCTGCTGTATGAAAAACTCAAAAAGCTCAGCATCAATGACAAGGTAGGCCATTATGTTGCTGCAGTACATTCCGTTTCCGGCTATCAGCCGAGATTCTATCATTTCTGTGACACATTCCTGGTATCTCATGACAAAGACTATATATTTCTGGATGAAGAAAGAAATGTCATTCTTATCCGTGAAGATACCAAAGGAGATATCGAAACTCTTTTCTTTCAGCAGCTGAAGCAGCTGGAAAGCCAGTATGGCATCTCTGCATCGGCAGGAATCAGTAAGGTCTCCATGGATCTGCTGGATCTGCCGGAACTCTACAGACAGGCGGATCTTGCGATGAGGTCAGCCTGCGCCTGTGATCCGGCAAAAACAGTGATGATGAACGGACATCTGGGATACTCAGGCATCATCGGCAGAATGTCGCCGGAAGAATGCATAAAGTATCTTGAGGAGACCGATCCGACCCCGATCACGCAGGATGAAGAAATGCTGTTTACGGTCAGGAAATTCCTGGAAAATGACCTGAACATATCCGAAACAGCCAAGAAACTGTATATCAACCGGAACACACTGATCTATCGTCTGAATAAGATCCAGAAGGATACCGGTCTTGATCTCAGAAAGTTTGACGACGCAATGACGTTCAAAACAGCACTTATGGTCAGAAATCATCAGAACACCGGGAGGTAATCATGGCAAAAACAGCAGTATTCCTACCCGGATCGATTCCAAAGGAAACTGTCGGGAATGAGATCCGGAAGTATCCCCATATAGAACCGATCTTTATCGAGCAGATCTCTAACAACGATGTAAAAACTGTTGCTGAGCAGCTGATTCGTGAGAAATGCGATCTATTTATTGCCAGAGGACTGCAGGCACAGATGCTGTCGGAAATGACCAGAATACCGGTCGTTCCGCTGAGGATCACCGCCCAGGAACTGGGTATACTGATCAAAGAAGTATGTGAAAAGCTGGAAAAACATGATCCGTCCATTGCACTGATCGGCTTCTCCAACATGTATTGTGATGTTGAACATTTTGAAGAACTGTTCCATGTCCGCCTGCACAGATATCTGCTCAACAGTATGGAAGAGATCGACCAGGTCCTTCATGATGCTGTAAAGGACGGCATGAATGCGATCATCGGTGGAAGACACAGCTGTGAAAAGGCTAAAGCATTCGGCCTTCCGGCATTCTTTGCTTCCGGCGGAACGGAAGGCCTGTCCGAAACATTGAACATGGCGGAGATGATCTGTGAACTGACCGATACCAAGCGCAATGACACGGCGGAGATCACCGCAATGGTTGAAAATAACTTCAACGGTATTCTCCAGGTCGGGAAAACCAATCTGATCCTGAGAGCGAACAGGATCATGACGAATATACTCTCTCTGGATATGCAGGATATCATCGGGAAGCGGATCCAGGATCTGATTCCGGGCATCTCCTTGCGCCAGCTGCACGACGCGATCTATGACGGACGTGAAACCTTCACCTCCATGATCTTGCTGAACAATGTCAGTTATGCAGTCAATATTTCACCTGTTGAAGTCAATGGTGAGATCGAAACCGCGATTCTGACATTCCAGGAAGGACGCAGGATCCGTCAGCTGGACCAGGAACTGAGAAGGGATCTGCTGGCAAGAGGGTTTGTCGCTGCAAGAACGTTTGAGAAAACAGAATGGATGTCCCTGCAGATGAAAGACATCCGCCGCACAGCCAGACAGGTTGCCGGTTTCCAGGTGCCTGTTCTGATCACCGGAGAACGCGGTGTGGAGAAAAAGATGCTGGCAGAGTGCATCCATAATGACTCCATGGTCCGTGACAACAGCTTTATTGAAGTGGAATGTGCTTCAGCAGATCCTGATATAATACGAAAATTTCTGTTTGGAGAATCGAAGGATCAGGAACCTTCCTATGCGGAACTTGCACAGGACGGAACATTGTATCTGAAGGATGTTGATGCGCTGGATAAGACAGGTCAGTATTACCTGCATCAGCTGATCCGCGGCAGAAGATATATCGGCACAAGAGGCATGTACACATCTGCCAATGTCAGAGTGATCGCTTCAACTGAACGTGATCTGGTGGATATGGTAGAACATGGCCTGTTCCGGAGCGACCTGTATTACGAGATGTCCATGGTCAGGCTGGATATTGAACCGCTGAGAAACAGACGGGAAGATATCAGTATGTATGTGCACTCATTCATGAATGAATGCCAGAAGGAATATGACCGCTATGTACACCTGACAAAAGGTGCGGAAGAAATGCTGAAAGGGTATGACTGGCCGGGCAATGTACAGCAGGTACGCAGTGTATGTCACAAGATCGTGCTGCTTTGCCAGAAGCGGGACGCAGATGAGCTGTTTGTCAGAAGGCAGCTGGATCAGTCATTCCCGGTACTTGCAAGGAATCCCGAAGGGGAGGTCATTACGTTCCGTGAAAAGAAAGCGATAGAGATCACACAGCTGCTTCAGAAACATCAGGGTTCCAGAGAAAAAGTTGCCCAGGAACTCGGTATTTCCAAGACAACGCTCTGGAGATATATGAAGAAATACGGCATCAACAGCTGAAACGATATCTTTCACGAATTCCGGATTTCTTAATCATGTCAGAAAAATGAGAGATTTTCAGCGATCTTTCTTACTGATCACAATAACGTTTATGATTCAATAAACCAGGAGGACAGTCTGATGAAAAAAGTACTGCTGAAAGACGGAACCCCGGTTCCCGCACTTGGCCAGGGAACATGGTATATGGGTGAAAAGCGTTCGCTCAGAGAAAGTGAGATCGAATCTCTGCGCTGGGGGATCGAACACGGAATGAACCTGATCGATACTGCGGAAATGTATGGTGACGGTGCTTCGGAGAAACTGATCGGAGATGCGATCGTTCCGTTTGACAGGGAAAAACTGTTTATTGTATCAAAGGTCTATCCGTGGAACGCCGGCAGAAGGAATATCTTTGACAGCTGTGAGGCTTCGCTGGAACGTCTGGGAACGGATTATCTGGATCTGTATCTGCTGCACTGGCGCGGCAGTGTACCGCTGCGGGAAACCGTGCAGTGTATGGAGGAACTCATTAAACAGGGAAAGATCCTGCGATGGGGCGTATCCAATCTGGATGATTCGGACATGAAAGAACTGTCTGCTGTTCCTGGCGGCCTGAACTGTCAGTGCGACCAGGTACTTTATCATCTTGGCAGCCGTGGGGCAGAGGCAAAACTCCTTCCATGGCTGAAAGAACATGATATGCCCATGATGGCATACTGCCCGCTGGCACAGGCGGGAAAACTGCGCTCGTCAATGCTGAGGGATCCGGTCCTGAATGAAATAGCCCATGCGCACAATGCGACCGTTTTCCAGATCATGCTGGCATTTGCAATCCGTGATTATCACGTATTTGCTGTACCCAAGGCAGGTACATTGAAACATGTACAGGAAAACCGGGAAGCAGCTGAGATCGAACTCAGTGAAGAAGAAAAGGATCTTCTGAACAATGCGTTCCCGAAACCTGCTCATGTCTATGGACTGGATATGGTCTGATACTGAAAAGGACACCGAAGTGCCCATAGTGTCCTGTCCCACAGGACGTTTTTGTTATTTCAAAGAGTTTCGGAAGTATTCTCCGGCAAGACGGATCAGATATTGCTCTGCAGAGGTCATGGCAAAATCACTGCGATGACATGCGGATACTTTCAGCCGTGGAGAGTCCGGCAGACGGAATGCCCGGATACCCTCTGGTTTGCTTTTGACGTAGTATTCCGGCAGGAAGCCGATACAGATCCCTGCCTGGATCATGGCAAGGATCGTCCTGCATGATGCGGTTTCAAACAGCACATCCGGCATAAATTTTGCTTTATTTAGGATCTGATCGATCGCCCATCGCCATGTGGATTCTTTGTAGATCAGTACGAACGGCTCATATTTCACTGCTTCGATCGGGAAGAATGGATATGGTTCCATAGTATTGACTGTGGAAGGAACAGGAAATGAATCGGGCAGGCAGAGATAGATCTGCTCTTCGGACAGGTCAATATAAGTGTCCGTGTTTTTCTGATGTTCCGGGAGCGTGATGATGCCGAGGTCAATATTTCCCTTGCGAATCTCTTCCTGCATGCGCACAGTACTGAGTTCCATCGGTTCCAGACGAACCTGTGGAAATTCCCTGTGGAAGTCAGGGAAGATCTGAATGAACATGTCCGGTCCGCGTCCCATGGTCAGGCCGAGCCTGACCGTACCGCTTCCGGAACCTGCGTGTTCGGATATGGCTGCAGCTGTCCGCTCTTCCAGACGCACGATCTCTCTGGCCATATCCAGATAAAGTCTGCCTTCTTCTGTCAGTGTCCATTCAGAATTGGCACGGTTGAACAAAGGAACCCCCAGGCTTTTCTCCAGTTTGGTCAGATGCTGGCTGATTGCCGACTGAGTGACCGACAGTTTCTGTGCTGCTATGGTAAGGCTTTGCTCATCCGCAAGCGTGATGATGTAATCAAGGTGTTTGATGTCCATGATGATATTCTCCGATTCGATCATAACTGCTTTTTTTCTGTTAAGCAATAATTTCGATACAAGTAATCTGGTTAAGAAATTCTTAATGACTGTTCAGAACTCCGGGATGACATTTTATTTCACTTTGAAATTATGATTTCCATATTTTGAAACACTAACTATTTTGACTATAAATTATAACTTTTTTTGAAATTCATGAAATTGCCGGTTCATTTGACAACATTTATAGTGTGATCACTGAAAGCGTTTCCCTGCTCAGGAAACGCTGGAAAAGATGCAATTTAGTAAAGGGAGGATAATTGCATGGAGCTCTACATTACTTTAGCAGTACTGGCATTTATGATTATCAATTTCCTGTGGCAGAAATTCCCAATGGGACTGACTACCATGGCTTGCTGCACACTGTTGGCGATCTTCAAGGTTCTGACACCTTCTGAAGCATTCCAGGGTTTCACAAACAACAGTATTATTCTTGTTGCACCGATGATGGCTCTGTCTGTTGCGATCACAAAGACAAGTATCGTTCCGAGAATCCGCGCTATGGTCGATGACCTCGGTTCAAAAACCGGCATGGCGCTTGTATTCTTCTTCTTTCTCGTAACGATCGCGTTCGTACAGTTTATTCCCGCAACAGCGACATTCTCGATCCTGGTCGTATTCCTGACAACACTTTCCAACTCCGGTGAAGTGACAGCCAGCCGCCTTCTGATGCCAATGCTCGGTATCAGCTGTGCATGGAAAGGATACATCCCCATCGGTATGGGTGCTACATCCTTCGCAACGGTCAACGCGCGTTATGAAACGATCATCAACAACCCTGACTATCTCCTGAAGATGATGGATAAGTTCAAGGTTGCTGCGATTCCGGTCATTGCTCTGACACTCTGGTGCCTGTTTGCATGGAGACTCCTGCCGAAAGAAGGCAATGTCAGTGCGAAAGGAATGAAGGAAGTAAAAGAAACGAAAGTACTTCCGGCTGCACAGGAAAAACTCGTATTCATTGTGTTTACAGCAGTTATGGCAGTTCTCGTACTGAATAAATGGACAGGATCCCTCATGTACGTTGCGCCGGCAGCCGGTGTCATCATTCTGCTCTATGGCGGAGCCCTGACAGTTCCCGAAGTGACCAAGGCAATGACCGCAGACATGATCTTCCTGATGGCAGGCGTTCTCGGCGTCGCTGCAGCGATGGCCAAGTCCGGTGCCGGCGACATGATCGGAAATGCAATTCTGAGCGTTCTCGGCGGTCATCCGTCATCCCTGTTCGTTATGCTTCTGTTCACGGTCGTTACCATCGTTATGACAACGATCATGTCCAACTCCGCAACATCTAACATTCTGTATACAGTTGCTGCTACAGTATGCCTGGCAGGCGGCTGGGATCCCCGCGGAATCATGCTGATCATCGCAATCGGAAACGTCATCTCTCTGGGATTCCCTTCCGGTGCTGCTGAAACAGCTCTAATCTACGCTGCAGGCAACTATTCATTGAAGGATGTCTGGAAGTTTACAGTACCTTACATTCTCATAGCAATCGTTACAATTGCTTTCTCAGCAAATCTGTTCTTCCCGATCTACGGGTAATTGATTCGCTTCGATCAGCCCGGGGGGAGGTACTTCTTCCCGGGTTTCATTTCAGGAGAAGATGATATGAGTGAAAAGAAGTTCAAATATGTAAATCCGAAGCCCGTACGTTTCGGACAGGCGACTGACCGGATCAGTGAGCACAGTGTTCCTCTGTACCGCTGCGGACCTCATGTATGGAATGTCGGCGGACAGGACGATGTGGCAGTCTATCTGCTGGATACCGGTGAAGGGCTGATCCTGATCGATACCGGATATACAGAGTCTGTATTCCTGGTCGTTCACAATATATGGAAGCTGGGATTTAATCCGGAAAACATCAAAAAGATCCTGCTGACCCATTACCATGGGGATCATGTCAACGGCGTTGCTTCATTGGTGCATATTTCTCATGCAGAGGTATGGCTTTCTAAAGAAGATGAGCGCATGCATCAGCTGTATTGCCGGGCTGACCGCCACGGTATCCATACCGCTCCGTATCAGGTCACAAACTTCTATGATGACAATACACCGATCGTACTCGGCAGATTCACGATCGAAACAAAGCTGACACCGGGACATGCCCCGGGATGCACGTCATTCTTCTTCGAAGATACCGATGAAGAAACGGGAAAGACCTATCGGTGCGCAGTGCATGGAGGACTTGGTATTGCGTATATGAGACCGGATATGCTGGCAAACCAGGATCAGACGGAAGAAGCGGCACACCGTTTCGTAAAAGACTGTCTGGAACTGGCAGAGCGTCCGGTCGACATCAACATGCCCAGCCATCTGAATCAGGCTGACATCGACAACAATCTGCCGGAAGACCTGAATGATTATACATGGTTTGTCGCTGATTACAGCTGGCATGACATGCTGCTCAACCGTGCAGAAGCAGTCAAACGGTTCTGGCCGGATAGATATCCGGAGTATCAAAAAAATTAAGGAGAGAAAGAAAATGACTGAAACAAAGAGATTCGGCTATAAGAAGCCCAAGTACCGCTATGGCAATTCCATCAGAGATTATTTCACAGGCAACTCCTGGGATCACACAGAGCCTGCTTACAGAGTAGGACCTCACGTATGGAATGTCGGCGGAAATGATGACGTTGCAGTATACCTGCTGGATACCGGTGAAGGACTGATGCTGATCGACAGCGGTTATGAACAGTCTGTATATCTGGTCGTTGACCGTATTTACAGCATCGGTTTCAAACCGCAGGACATCCGCAAGATTCTGCTGAGCCATTGGCACGGTGATCATACCCAGGGCGCGAGACTCCTGCAGGAACTTGCCGGCGGAAGAGAAAAATGCGAGATCTGGCTCTCCCGTGAAGATGAAGCAATGCACCAGAAGACAGCGATGAACACCAAGCCGTTCTCTGTGCTGCCGTATGAAGTTACAAATTTCTATGATGATAATACTCCGGTAAAAATGGGCAGATTCACGATACGCACAAAACTCTGCCCGGGTCATACACTTGGTGTCACATCATTCTTCTTTGAAGACACGGATGAAGAAACAGGCGAAACAGTCAGGATGGCTATGCACGGCGGCATGGGAACAGGTACGATGTATCCCGGTTCCGCAATGGGCAAGAGTGAAGAAGTTACACCGGAAATTGCTTTCCGTTTCGTAAAAGACTGCCTCGAAATGGCAGAGTGGCCGGTTGACATCAACATGTCTTCCCACCTGAATCAGACAAACGTTGATGAAAACATGCCGGAAGACCTGAATAACTGGAGATGGTTCATTGCGGACTACAGCTGGCATGATATGCTCGTCAATCGTGCTGAAGACGTCATGGAAAAATATCCGGAACAGTATCCTGACTTTAAATGGACAGTTCCGAATATTCAGTAAGCAAACAGAATTATGACAGATAAGCTGAATATACCGGTCATCACCTCCATGGAGGTGGTACCGGTAGCCGGCTATGACAGTATGCTGATGACGCTGAGCGGAGCACATGCACCGATGTTTACAAGAAATCTTGTCATTCTCAGAGACAGCTTCGGTCATACCGGGATCGGTGAGATCCATGGCGGAGACTATACAAAGGAATCTCTGGAAGCGTGCATCCCTCTGGTCGTGAACCAGCCGGTCATGCGCTACCGCAGCATCCTGGATGCGATCCACAAAGCAGCGAAAAGGGCTGCGGATGATGATGGAGAAGGTATCCAGACACTGGATATTTCCAAACTGAAATATGTTGTAAAGTCCGAGTGGGCGATCGAATGCGCGCTGCTCGATCTGGCCGGTCAGGCATTGGGCATGCGGATGTGCGATCTGCTCGGGGAAGGAATACAGAGAGACAGAGTCGAAGTGCTCGGTTATCTGTTCTATGTATCCGACCGGCATCGTGCAGAAGAACTTCATTATCTGGACGAGTCCGACAGCAGTGAACCATGGTTCCGCATGCGCAGGGAAAAGATGCTGTCGCATGAAGAGATCGTTGCCCAGGCACGCTGTCTGCATGAAAAATACGGATTCAGGAATTTCAAACTGAAGGGTGGCGTCTTCTCCGGTGCCTATGAGGTGGAGACAGTCCGGGCATTGAAGAAAGCATTCCCGGAAGGTCGGATCAACATTGATCCCAACGGCGCCTGGTCACTGCAGGAAGCGATCGGTCTGTGCCGTGATATGAAGAATGTCCTGACCTATGTTGAAGATCCGTGTGGTCCGGAATCAGGTTATTCCAGCCGTGAGATCATGACGGAGTTCAAAAACGCAGTGCAGATACCCGTGGCAACAAACATGATCGCGACCGACTGGCGTCAGTTCTATCATGCGCTCTCACACCGTTCGGTAGATATCGTGCTTGCGGATCCTCATTTCTGGGGTTTTGAAGGAACCATCCGGATGTCACAGCTTCTAAATTCATGGGGTCTTACATGGGGCTCTCATTCCAACAATCACTTCGATATCACACTTGCGGCATTTGCCCAGGTCGGTGCTGCGGCAGCCGGTGATCCGGCTCCGATGGATACGCACTGGATCTGGCAGGACGGACAGGATCTGCTGGAAGATGCACCGAAGATCCGTGACGGATATCTGGAAGTACCGGATAAACCGGGACTTGGTGTGACACTGAATATGAAGCGTGTCGAAGAAGCGAACAAACTATATAACACCCTCACATCTCACGATCGTGATGATGCAATGGCAATGCAGTATCTGATCAAAGACTGGAAATACGACTCGAAAAAGCCGTGTCTGATCAGATAAGAAGAAAGGAAAAATCATGGAACAAAAACGTTTTGGATATAAAAAGCCCAAGTATCGCATGGGAAGAGCGCTCAGAGATTATTTCACCGGCAACATGTGGGAACATACAGAACCTGCTTACAGGATCGCCCCGCATGTATGGAATGTCGGCGGACAGGATGACGTATCTGTATATCTGCTGGATACTGGCGAAGGACTGGCATTGATCGATACCGGATATGAGAGAACACTGTATCTTGTCATTGACCGCATGTACAGCACCGGCTTCAATCCGAGAGATGTAAAGAAGATCTTCCTGACACATTACCACGGAGATCATTCCCAGGGTGCGAGACTTCTGCAGGAACTTGCCGGCGGTAAGGAACACTGCGAGATCTGGCTCTCCAAAGAAGATGAACTGATGCACCAGGAAACAGCAGAAAGTACATTCCCGATGCCTTGTCTGCCGTATGAAGTGACCAATTTCTATGATGACGATACGCCGATTCAGATGGGACGCTTTACGATCCGAACAAAGCTCTGTCCCGGTCATACACTGGGTGTGACTTCATTCTTCTTTGAGGATACAGATGAAGAAACAGGAAAGACATACTGGTGCGCGGTACACGGCGGTATGGGTACAGGTACGATGTATCCCGGTTCCGAAATGGGTGCCCGTGAACATGTCACTCCGGAAACAGCCTTCCGGTTTGTCAAAGACTGCCTCGAAATGGCAGAGTGGCCGGTAGACATCAATATGTCTTCCCATCTGAACCAGACCAACATTGACGAGAACATGCCGGAAGACCTGAATGACTATACATGGTTCATAACGGATTACAGCTGGCATGATATGCTGGTCAACCGTGCCGAAGATGTGATGTCGAGATATCCGGAACAGTATCCTGATTTCAAATGGACAGTACCGAATGTAGAATAAAGACAAGGGGGGGAACACAGATATGCCTCAGCTTTGTGTAAAACTGACTGACAAAGATAATGTAGCGATCGCAATTCATGACACACCGAAAGGAACGGAGATCCGGCCAGGTGTCATTACGAACACAGATATCCCGCAGGCACATAAGACAGCCCTGACGGATATTCCTAAAGGCGGTGAAGTGATCCGGTACGGAGTTGTGCTCGGCTATGCAAAAGAACCGATCGCGAAGGGCGACTGGATCAATGAGTTCATGCTCGATCTGCCTGAACCGCCCGATGTGGATCATATGGAGTTCGCAACAAATATCGTCACTGATCTGCCGGAACCTTCGGTCAGAACATGGATGGGATATAAAAATCCGAATGGTGGTTACGGCGGTACAAGAAACATTCTTGCGATCAATACGACAGTGCAATGTGTCACAGGCGTACTGAATACGGCCATTCAGAAGATCAAGAGAGAACTGCTGCCGAAGTATCCTCATGTGGACGATGTGATCGCGATCAATCATCCCTATGGCTGCGGTGTAGCGATCAATGCGAAGAATGCATACATCCCTCAGAGGATCCTGAAAAATATCGCTCTGCATCCGAACTTCGGAGGACAGTTTATGCTGGTAGCACTGGGCTGTGAGAAGTTCACTGTCGAGCGCTTCTGCGAAGACTATCCGGAACTGAATACACCTGAGAACGTGATCGTTCTCCAGGAACAGAAGGGATACGAAGCGATGATCAATGCCATTATGGAAATGGCTGAGAAGAAGCTGAAGATCCTGAATGAAAGAAGAAGGGAACCGCTTCCCCTGTCCGATCTGCTGGTCGGTATGCAGTGCGGTGGATCTGATGCGTTCTCCGGCGTTTCCGCGAATCCTTCTGCCGGATATGCGGCAGATATGATCGTCAAAGGCGGAGGTACCGTCATGTTCTCGGAGGTCACGGAAGTACGTGACGCGGTATACCTGCTCGCAAAGCGATGCATCAATGAAGAAGTCGGAAAACGACTGGCTGAAGAAATGAAGTGGTATGACGAATACCTGAATGAAGGAGAAGTCGACCGCTCTGCGAATCCGACACCCGGTAATAAAAAAGGCGGTCTTGCGAATATCGTTGAAAAGGCCATGGGCAGTATTGCCAAGTCAGGCACATCACCGATCGTGGAAGTACTTTCTCCCGGAGAACGTCCGACAAAGCACGGACTGATCTATGCCGCAACACCTGCAAGTGACCTGGTATGCGGACCTTGCCAGCTTGCCAGCGGAATGGGACTGGAAGTGTTCATGACCGGCAGAGGAACGCCCTATTCACTGGCTGCAGCGCCTGTGATCAAGGTCTGCTCCAGGAATGAGATGAAGGATCAGTGGTTTGACATCATCGATGTCAATGCCGGACCTGTCGCAACAGGTGAAGCATCGATCGAAGAGATCGGTACGGAACTGTTCCATAAGATCATCCGCACAGCAGAGGGAGAGGAAACCTTCTCGGAAAAATACGGACTTGCAAATGACCTCTGTATTTTCAATCCGGCACCGATCACCTGATCAGCACATATGTGAAAGAAACTGAAACGAAATCTTTCACCATGTGTAAAACAATGGATCTGCTGAAAAAAACGGGTATTAATTCGGCAACTGTCTAGTTTGATAATTGCATGAAACAACTATACTGAAATCAGAAATTATTAAGAGGAGAAATACATGGCTATTCCTGTTATTGAAAAAATGGAAGTCTATCCGGTTGCCGGACATGACTGCATGGAACTGAATCTTTCCGGTGCGCACGCACCTTACTTCACAAGAAACGTGGTCCTTCTGACAGCGTCAGACGGAACAGAAGGCGTCGGTGAAGTTCCGGGCGGAGAAAAGATCACAAAGGCACTGGAAGATGTAAAGGATCTTGTTGTCGGTACAAGGATCGTTGATTACAAGGCAACACTGAACAAAGTCAGAGCATGGCTGAATTCAAACATTAAAGATGATGTCAGAGGCCTGCAGACATTTGACCTCAGAACAGGAGTCCATGTTGTGACAGCAATCGAAGCACCGCTGCTGGATATTCTGGGAAAATACCTGGATGTACCGGCTGCTGCGCTGATGGGCGAAGGAATTCAGAGAGAGAAGGTCAGATTCCTGAGCTATCTGTTCTATGTCGGAGACAGAAAAAAGACAGACCTGGAATATGAGAGTGAAGAAGACAGCAGCTGTAACTGGTACAGACTGCGTCATGAAGAAGCACTGACACCGGAAGCGATCGTTGCCATGGCGAAAGCAACACATGAGAAGTACGGTTTTGAAGACTTCAAGCTGAAGGGCGGCGTTCTGGATCCGTGGGAAGAAGTCAAAGCAGTTCAGGCAATCAAGGAAGCGTTCCCGAATGCCAGAGTTGATCTGGATCCCAATGGATGCTGGTCACTGAAACAGTCACTGGAAGTTGCACCGGAACTGAAGAAGGTACTGGCATATATCGAAGATCCGTGCGGAGCTGAAGCAGGCTTCTCCGGCAGAGAAGTCATGGCAGAATTCCGCAAGGCAACCATGATGCCGACAGCCACGAACATGATCAACACAGACTGGAGACAGATGTGCCATACGATCGCGCTGCAGGCAGTGGATATCCCGCTGGCAGACCCTCATTTCTGGACAATGGAAGGTTCTGTTCGCGTCGGACAGCTCTGCAATGATTTCGGTCTGATGTGGGGATGCCATTCCAATAACCATTTCGACATTTCACTGGCACAAGTTGTTCAGTGCGCAGCAGCGATCCCAGGCAAGATGAACGGTCTTGATACACACTGGATCTGGCAGGAAGGCAGGGAACGTCTGACAAAAGAACCTCTGCAGATCGTAGGCGGATGCATTGACCTGCCGAAGAAACCGGGTCTTGGCATCGAAGCAGACAGAGAACAGATCCTGAAAGCACATCAGCTGTATATGGATAAGTGCTTCGGCAAGGGCGCAAGAAACGATGCTGTAGGCATGCAGTATCTGATTCCCGGCTGGACATTCGACAACAAAAAACCGGCACTGGTCCGCTGATACAAACAGGAAGGCTGTGCTGTGCACAGCCTTTTGAGAAGGAGAAAATCATGAAGAGCACAGGATTAAAATACAGATGGTTTGTGGAAAACTGTCATGAGATCGTACTTCCTTCAGGAGAGCATATTCTTATCGATCCGATGCTGCCAAGGCAAGGAAGCAGACTGTATGAAGGGTTCAAATCCGGTTATACAGTGGATGACATTGAACGGTGCGACTATGTTTTCATCAGCCACATCCATGGAGACCATATCGATCAGCTGAAGGAAGTGCAGGAAAAGTTCAATCCGTATATTCTGATCAATCCCAACAACATCATTCCTCTGTCCAAAGCACTGGATCTTCAGGTCAGAAAGATGATCCCGGTCGTAGATAAGCAGACATATGACTTCGGTTCATTTAAATTCACTCCGTATCCCGGAACACATGTTCAGACGATCGGTGATAAACCGTTAAGCGAAGTGTACGAAACGTTCGGTCCTTTGACCGGTGAAACGGGACCGACATTGATGAATGAAGCACAGGCATTCGGTTCCTGCTTCAACACAAACTTTCTGATGGAAGTGCCCGGCGGACTCAGGATTGCATTTATTCAGGGCGTTTATACAGCAGTGACAAAGTACGGATTCATGCACAGCAATCCCAACCTTGTCATCCGCCAGCTCTCCAGGATCGACATGTTCCCCGAGATCTATGATGAACTGATCGACTGCGTAAAGGATACGCAGACAGGACTGATGGCATTCATGTGCCACCATCACAAGACAAAGGATCCTGTGAAGACAGCCGGAGATATGAACAGGGATCTTCAGGCAGCAGGCATCAACGCATCTGTATTTGTACCGGAAGCAGGCAAATGGATCCGGGTCGGAAACTACATTGAATTTGAAGAATGATAAAGCATACCGGGGCATGCCCCGGTATGTTTTATCTCACGTGATCCATGAATTCGTTAATGATGATCAGGTCGGTCTCATTCAGACTTCTTCTGTTTGAATAAAGATATCCGGATCTGTCTGCAGGTAAAAACAAATATGAGTTCATGAGCGGTTCCCTGTTCAGCTGCACTGGGGATGACAGCGGAAAACTGCCGGACCTTCTGCTGCTCAAAAAGAATATGCTTACCGGACAGGCTGAACAGGATCTGATCAGCAGATATCATCAGCTCCCGTTCTCTGATAAAGAATGCGGGTTCCGCCTGTATGCAGGGGGTGAAGAAGAACCGGACGCATCTCTGACCGCCGGATATCTTGAACTGATCCGTGCAGTTCCTGCACTTGGAGCTGTCAGAACAGACGATCAAGGTGTATGGATCTATCTGAACAACCGCTTTTACACGGAAAAGGTCCGCCCCGGATTTATTCCGTCCGAAACACAACTGAAACGCAATCCGCTTCCGGAACGTGATGCAATGCTTGTATTCTTCCGGACAGCTTTCAAGAATAAAATAGAAGGAGAATGAAACGTATGAAACCAGCATTACAGACAATGGTCATTGAAGAAGACATCGAAAAGATCGGCGCATATGAGGCGCTCAGAAAGGTAAAGGAGATCGGATATGAAGTAATTGAGATCTCCGGTCATCTGAATCTTGATGATGAGATGATCGACCAGATCGAACGGGCATGCAAAGACTTCGGCCTTGAAGTATGCGCACTGAGCTGCGAATATACAGGTAAGGTACAGCGTAAGTCGTTCTTCCCCGGACACCGTCAGCTCAGCCTGCTGAATGACTTTGAAGGAACTGTTGAAGTTGCGAAACGTCTGAACTGCACAACGCTCCGTTTTGCCGGTCAGCCGGTCGAAATGTTCCATGATGATGTCGAAGAAATGCGTGAATACTTCAGACTCACATCAGAATTCGCAAAGCGCCTTGCAGAAGAAGGGATCACACTGTGTGCGCATAATCATGAGAGTGAATTCCATCAGATCGAAGGCAAGACCGAGTGGCAGTGGTCTGTAGAAGAATGTCCGGAACTTCACTATGAAATGGATATCTTCGGAGTCCAGATGTCCGGTCTTTCACCGATCGATTTCCTGAAGACAGCTGCCGGAAGAGTTGACCTGATCCACTATTCCGATATTGCGATCGCTGTGAAGGAAGACCCGAGATTCACACTGGATATGATCCAGCGAGTACCGCTCGGTCTCGGCAATATCAATGCCCAGGCAGTCAAGACAGCAGCTGAAGAAACAGGCACAAGATACTTCATTATGGAAGCAGCCAGGATGGAAGGCCTGGATGGCTATCAGGTCATGAAGCTGGCCCTGGACAACTACAATAAACTTGTCTGAATAACTTTGATACGGAAAGGAAAAAGCAGTTATGTCAATGCAGACGACCGTTCCTGTTATGTCACGCATGAAGGATGAAGACCTTGCATTCATCCGTGAAATGGGCGTTGAACATGTGGAACTGAACATTAAAGAAGACGAAATTGATGTCGGACATCTGAATGAAGTGCGTGAGCGTTTCGCACAGTACGGACTCACACCGGTCCTGCTTTCCTGCAATGCGCTTCAGAAGAATAAGATCATTGATCTTGGCCTTGAAGGAAAGGACGAAGAGATCCGCAAATTCAATGAATTTGTCAAAGTGGCTGCTGAAGCAGGCTATCATACCGTATCGGTTGCCTGGCAGCCCAATGGGATCCATCGCTCCGGCAGAGCGGTCAGACCGCAGACAAGAGGCGGCGTATCCGCCTATTTCGACGCAGCTGACGGAAGTATCGAAGAGATCAAAAATGACCGTGTTTATACGGTTGATGAAATCTGGAAGAATTTTGAATACTTCCTGGAAGGTGTCGGTCCGACAATGCAGGAATGCGGTGTCCGCATGGCACTGCATCCGAATGATCCGCCTGTGGAATATGTATGCGGTGTCGGAAGCCTGATCTACCGTTCCGATGATTACCGCAGAGCATTCGCACTCGATAAATGGGACTGTGTCGGCGTAAAACTCTGCATCGGATGCTGGCTGGAAGGCGGTGAACAGTTCGGTAATGTGATCAAGGACATCGAGGAATTCGTAGCTGCAGATAAAGTCGTCAGTGTTCATTTCCGCAATGTCAGCGGAACGGTTCCTTATTTTGAGGAAACACTGGATGAAGACGGATATGCCAACATGTATGAGATCATGAAGACACTTGTCAGAAGCGGTTATAAAGGACCGATCTCCGTTGACCATGCGTTTAAGGGATATGAATCATTCGGCGGAATGCTCGGCGCATTTGCTTATCCTACCGGACATATGAAAGGTATGGAAAGAGCAGCTGAGATCGAGCTGGGGCTGCGCGATCGTTAATACTTAGAAAGATCCTTCCGGATCGAAAAACTGAACCGGGAGGATTTTCTTTTTCTCGATACAGAAAGGAACGTATTTCAGCTTAATGAAATGATTTGTTTCGTTATCTGCATGAATTGATGGCCGCATAATGAAACCTGCGGATTTTGGATGAACGCTGCATGTTTTATGTACTTTCAGCAATTTATAGTACTTGTGGGCTATACAGGGAGAATACGACAATGAAAACAAAGAATGACGGTATCGTTTCTAAACTGCTTGCATCAACCAATATTCCAGCAATGTTCCATGCGGCTCAGCAGTTTCCAAAAGAGCATATCAATGTTTCGGATATACCAGAAATGATCAGAAAGGAATTGAACAGACCTGAGATCTCAGAAAAGATCAGACCCGGCAGCAGAATTGCGATCACTGCAGGAAGCCGCGGGATCCGCAATGTTGCGCTGATCACGAAGACCATCGCAGATCATGTGCGTGAACATGGCGCGGTTCCGTTTATCGTACCGGCTATGGGAAGTCATGGCGGTGCCAGCGCAGAAGGACAGCTGGAGATCCTTGCCGGATACGGCATTACCGAGAGCTCAATGGGATGCAGGATCCTGTCCTCGATGGAAACAGTGCTGCTGGGTGAAACACCTGATGGAAAACCTGTTTATATGGACAGAAACGCTTATGAAAGTGATGGTGTCATTGTGTCCTGCCGTATAAAACCGCACAATGCGTTCCGCGGTCCTGTAGAAAGCGGTATATGCAAGATGATGACGGTTGGTCTTGGCAAACAGAAGGGTGCTTCCTTTGTTCATTCAGATGGCATGGACCATATGGCAGAGAATATTCCGGCAATGGCAGAAGTTGTACTGAACAGCGGGAAGATCCTGTTCGGGCTTCCATGTATTGAAAACGCCTATGATGAGACGATGATGTTTGAAGCGGTCCTGCCTGAGCATGTGCTGAGCAGGGAACCGGAACTGCTGAAAACTGCATTCGCCAATATGCCTTCCATCCTTGTAAAAAGCGCAGACGTGCTGATCGTAGATGAGATCGGCAAGAACTACAGCGGTACAGGCGTTGATCCGAACATTACCGGGACTTTTTCTACACCGTACGCTTCCGGAGGCCTTGATGTACAGAGGACCTGTTTTCTGAACCTGAGTAAGGAATCACATGGCAATGCGCTAGGGGTCGGACTGGCAAGCTGTATTACAAAAAAGATATTTGATGAGATCGATGTGGAAAAGATGTATCCAAACTGCATTACAAGCACGGTACTGCGATCTGCTATGATCCCGTGCGTCGTCGGGAATGACCGTGAGGCAGTTCAGCTCTGTATAAGGACATGCAGCAGGATCGATCCGGAACATGTGAGAATCGTCAGGATCGCAAACAGTCTGCACATCGGAACGATCATGCTGTCGGAAGCGTATTATGATGATGCGGTCAATGGGAAATACCCCGGACTGACAGCATTTGATAAACCTGAGCCGCTGATCTTTGATGAGACAGGGAATCTGCTGACACCGATGATGTAAATGGAAATCCTTCAGGCGGGAATTTCATTATGGTGAAACCTATTTCAGCCGAATGAAATGATTCGTTTCGATATTTGATCCGATCAGCCATTGTGTGATGAAACTGTTTATTTTTGGATGATTGGAATGTGGAACGGGTGGTCCGCTTTGTATATATTATGGTTGTGGAACGAAAGATCCATTATCAACCGGGAAGAGTCGAGCAGCTTACCGGTTAAAATTCCCCTTTGTTGTGAAAAACCGGGTCGGATCTGATATCAGAGACGATCCTGTTTTTCATATATGGAATCTTAAGTGGAGGACGATCATATGACTGACAGAAAACGATTTGCCTACAAAAATCCAAAACCCAGATGCGGAGGAAACCTGAAAACAAGATGGAATTATACTGAACCGGCCTACAGGATGGCACCGCATGTATGGAATGTCGGAGGACAGGATGATGTTTCCGCATATCTGCTGGACAGTGGTGAGGGACTGATCCTGATCGATACCGGATATGAGGATACGCTTTATCTGCTGATCGATCATATCTGGAGGATCGGATATGACCCTGCGGATATTAAAAAGATCCTGCTGTCTCATTATCACGGGGACCATTCCCAAGGCGCCAGACTGATCCAGGAAATGGCAGGAGGCAAGGAAAACTGTGAGATCTGGCTTTCTGAAGCAGATGAGATCAATCATCAGAGAACAAAGGATGAAACGGTCCCGATGGAAGTACTTCCATATGAAGTGACAAATTTCTATGATCCGCAGGAACCGATCATGCTGGGCAGATTTGTGATCCGTACCAGACTGACGCCGGGACATACATGGGGTGCTACATCGTTCTTCTTCGATGATACGGATGAAGAGACAGGAAAGACATATCATTGCGCAATGCATGGCGGACTTGGGACTGCGATGATGAAACCCGGAACACAGCGTATGGAACATGAACTGATGACGCCGGAAGGGGCATTCCGCTTCATACGGGATTGTCTGGAACTGGCGGAGATGGATGTGGACATTAATCTTCCGAGTCACCTCAATCAGGCAAATCTGGATGAAAATCTTCCGGAAGACCTGAATGACTATACATGGTTCGTGAATGATTACAGCTGGCATGACATGCTTGTCAACAGGGCTGAAGAGGTCATGTCCTACTACCCGGAAATCTATCCGGATCTGGTACGTACCATTCCGACTTTGAAATAATTTGTTTCAATTGAAAGTGAAACGTGCAATTTGAAACACGCTAATTGTTTCTGTGAAAAAAGAATGTATTATTTAGATTACCTTAAATTGAAGTGGTTTTCACAAATTGATAGAGTGTAAATGTAAAAAGATGCGGTAACGCGCAATTGATCTGTAAGGAGGAAAATATGACAGATTTCAAGACAAAAAAGATTGGTTTTATCGGTCTCGGCATCATGGGCAGACCCATGGCGATCAACCTTGTGAAAGCAGGATACGAAGTACATGTTTATGACAGAAAAGAAGAAAACATGGCAGCAGTTGTTGAAGCAGGCGGTCATTCCGCTTCCTCCAACAAGGAACTGGCACAGATATGCGATGTCATCGTTACAATGGTTCCCAACAGCCCCCAGGTCAAAGATGTTCTCTTCGGCCCTGAAGGCATTGCGGATGATATGAAGGAAGGCTCCTGCTTCATCGACTGCTCTTCCATCAACCCGATCGCTTCCAAAGAGATCAGCGCTGAACTGGCCAAGAGAAATATCCCGATGCTGGACGCTCCGGTATCCGGCGGCGAACCCAAGGCGATCGACGGAACACTGAGCTTCATGGTCGGCGGTCCCCAGGAACTGTTTGACGCAGCGAAACCGCTGCTGGAAGTCATGGGCGCTTCTGTTGTCAGATGCGGTGAAGTCGGTGCCGGCAACACAACAAAACTCGCAAACCAGATCGTCGTCGCATGCAACATCCAGGCATGCGCAGAAGCGTTCACACTTGCCCAGATGGCAGGCGTTGATCCGGAACTCGTATTCCAGGCGATCAAGGGCGGACTTGCAGGTTCCACAGTTATGAACGCAAAAGTACCGATGATGCTGGAAGGCAATACAAAGCCGGGCTTCAGGATCGATCTGCACATCAAAGACCTGAACAACGCGCTGGACGCTGCGCATACAGTCGGCGCGCCTGTTCCGATGACAGCAGCTGTACAGGAAGTCCTGCAGTGGCTCCACAACAACGAAGCAGGCTCCTTCGACCACAGCGCGATCGAACTCTACTATGAGAAGCTGACAGGCATCAAGCTCGGACGATAAGAAACAACAGATAAACGAGGATCAGAATATGAACACAGAATTTATGAAGGGTGTGGTCGTCCCGATCGTAACACCCATCGATGAGAATGAAAAAGTCGATGAGAAGCTGATGAGAGAACAGACAGAATATGTCATCAGCCACGGGATGCACGGGATCCTCGCGTTTGGCTCCAACGGAGAGTTCTTCCAGGCGGAAGAAGATGAGATGGAAAGAACGCTTGAGATCATCATCGATCAGACAAACAAACGTGTGCCGGTGTATTTCGGTATCGGCGCGATCAACACGAAGAAGTGCATCCGCCTTGCAAAGATGGCGGTATCCAAAGGCGCTGACGCTGTTTCCATCCTTCAGCCGATGTTCCTGAAACCTAGTGAGCGCGAACTGTTCAACCACTTCAAGGCGATCGCGGAAGCCGTTCCGGAAACTCCCGTGCTGATCTACAACAACCCGGGAAGAGTCGGCTATGGCCTGACAGCCGCGTTTGTCGACCGTCTTGCCCATGAAGTACCGAACATCGTCGGTATGAAGGACACATCCGGAGACATCACGCTGACGGAAGAGTGCATCCGCAGAACAAGAGATATCGACTTCAAGGTATTCGGCGGAAAAGACACGCTGCTGTACGCCAGTCTGTGTGTCGGCGCTGCAGGCGGTGTCTGCACAGCCGGAAACTTCATGCCTGAACTGATCGGCGATGTATATGAAAAGTTTGCAGCAGGTGACCTGAAAGGCTCACTGGAAGCACAGTTCAAACTCAACCCGGTACGTCTGTCCATGGATCTCGTTCCGTTCCCGAATGCCGCAAAAGACATGATCCGTCTGGAAGGCAGGGAAGCGGGAGTACCTTATCTGCCCGGTCTGCCCACAGAGGAAGGACCTCAGCTGGAAGCGATGCGGAAAGCAATGAAAGAGGCAGGACTGATCTGAACCTAACAAGGATCCCCGCGTACTGCGGGGATCTTATACTGTCCGGGGTACCGGATGACCTGCCGGTCAGAAAAGAACTGACTGCAGTCAGAGTCATAAAAAGATGCTAAAATAAAACAGAGCATCAATGAATCCTATCATTTTTTCTATCATGTAAAGCAGGTGAATTATGAACACAAATCTGAGAAACGACGCCCAGCAGATCATTGACGCAAGTATCCGCGCTGTTCTGCCCGACACTGCAGTAGAACGGGCTCTGAAAGAGTTCCGTCCTTCCTCCGGAAAGACGTTGCTTGTCTCGATCGGCAAGGCCGCATGGCAGATGGCTGCGGCAGCGGTCAAGTGCCTTGATCATGTGGATGACGGCATCGTTATTACAAAATATGATCACGTCATGGGAGAGATCCCCGGTGTCAGATGCTTTGAAGCAGGGCATCCTGTACCGGACGAAAACAGTTTCGGCGCTACCCAGGAGGCACTGGATATGGTCAGCGGACTCACGGAAGAGGATACTGTCATTTTCCTGATCTCGGGCGGCGGCAGCGCGCTGTTTGAAAAACCGCTCATTCCGGGAGAAGAGCTTCAGGATGTCACAAACCAGCTGCTCGCTTCCGGCGCAGATATCGTTGAGATGAACACGATCCGTAAACGCCTGAGCGCAGTCAAAGGCGGAAAGTTTGCCGACGCGGCAGCTCCGGCAAAGATCTACAGCATCGTTCTCAGCGACATTCTCGGCGACCCGCTCGATATGATCGCCAGCGGTCCTGCAGTGCCCGATACATCAACATGTGAAGACGCGCTGAATATCGTCAAGAAATACCGTCTGAAGCTCACGGAAGAAGCTGACAGACTGCTCCATGTCGAAACGGCGAAGTACCTGGACAATGTCACGACAAAGATCACGGGAAGCGTCAGGGAACTGTGCACGGCCGCGAAAGAACAGTGTGAAGTGCTTGGCTATGAAACAGTCCTGCTGACAGACCTGATGAGCTGTGAAGCAAGGGATGCGGGAAGCCTGCTCGGCGCCATTCTGAAGACACACGCTAACGAGGGCAGAAAGATCGCGTACATTGCCGGCGGTGAGACGGTCGTTCATCTGAAGGGCCAGGGTCTCGGCGGCAGAAACCAGGAGATCGCGCTTTCCGCTGCAGCCCAGATCGCGGGACTTCCGAATGCCGCACTGCTGTCATTCGGCAGTGACGGTACGGACGGACCGACAGATGCGGCAGGCGGCTACACTGACGGCAGCACGGCGGAAGAACTCCTTCAGCACGGCCTCAAAATCGCGGATGTACTGGATAACAACGACGCGTACCATGCGCTGAAAACATGCGGCGGACTGATCTTTACCGGACCTACCGGGACAAACGTCAACGACGTGACGGTCGGACTGATCGGGGAATAAGAGAAGAACAGGGACATTCCGGATGAACCGGGATGTCTTTTTCTTGTGTGCATCATAAAAAGGCAGAAGCGAACTGCTGCTTCTGCCGGAAAAGAGGGAGGTTCTTTTCTGATCTTACTTGCTCAGAGACAGGTAACGTTTTTGACTGCGCTGTATAAATGAGGGATCTTTTCAGCTGCCTTATGTCCGACAGCGACAGCGATCTCATATACATATCCTTCCGGGATCTGCAGCGCCTGATTGAAATAAGCCATCTTTTCACCGGTCATGACATTTCTGATACATCCGATGATCAGACTGCCAAGACCCAGTCCTTCCGCAGCCAGAGCCAGGTTCTGGGCGGCAATGCCGGCGTCAACTCCGGACCAGTGGAAGCTGCTGTCACCGCTCAGGATAAAGACAACAGGCGCTTCATAATAGAAGTTATGGCCGTTCGGTTTTCTTTCCTTGACCAGTTCTTCCTGGATCTCGTTCAGGATCGGGTTGTCACCCTTCAGCACGGTAAAATGGATCTCCTGCCTGTTGGCTGCAGTCGGTGCCTGAAGACCTGCGTTGATCAAGATCTCCAGTTCTTCTTCCGTCAGGAGCTCCTCTGTATAGCTGCGGGTAGAGCTTCTGTCAGCGATCGCCTTCAAAACATCTTTCATATGATGGTTACCTCGTTTTCTTTCTGTATCCAGTATATTTGATGAACGGCCTGTGCTTCAAATGAAATGACCGTGAAATTGAAGTGTACTTGTCAGAAAACAGCCCGGTTATAATATCCGGACCGCCTGGTTCACCAGGCACCGGAAAACTGTTGATAACGGTGTTATAACCGCATGATCATGCGTTGGTGTGAAACATCCCGGAGAACCTTTACGGAACCGGGAACATCTGCTTTTTTTTCGGCTGAACATGGTTTCCTGCGGGAATCCCTGTCCGAAAAGGCAGTGGAGATTGTATACTGTAGATGGAGAGAACATCGTGATACGCACCTGCTGAAGGCCTTGGGGTCACTGATGTGTCCGGGAATCAAAAAGACAGCAGGCTGAGCCTGCCGCAGGAAACAGAGATCGTTTTTATACGGGAGAATGATATGGAACTGAAGAAGATCGTGATCACCGGCGGACCGTGTGCCGGCAAGACAACAGCGATGAGCTGGGTGATGAACAACCTCACCAGGATGGGCTGGTGCGTCCTGTTTGTGCCGGAGACAGCTACCGAGCTGATCAGCGGCGGCGTTGCGCCATGGACATGCGGTACAAATCTGGATTACCAGAAAGTACAGGTCAAACTGCAGCTGACAAAGGAGGAACTGTTTGAGCAGGCGGCGCGTACCATGAAGCAGGATAAGATCCTGATCGTTTGCGACAGAGGCTTCATGGACAACAAAGCCTATATGACTGAGGAAGAGTTTGCTGAAGCGGCGGCCTCCGTCAACGGCAATATCCATGAACTGAGAGACCGCTATGACGCGGTGTTCCATCTGGTGACTGCTGCCAACGGTGCCCTGGATTTCTATTCCAATGAAACCAACGCTGCAAGATATGAGACTGCGGAAGAAGCAATCGACCTGGACAACCGTCTGATCTCCGCGTGGATGGGACATCCGCATTTCACGATCATTGACAATTCCACAGACTTTGAACATAAGATGATGCGTCTGCTGAACGCGATCATCGCATTCCTCGGGGAACCTGAGCCTGTCGCGATGCGCAGAAAATACCTGATCGAATATCCCGATCTTGACTGGCTCGACAGCCATCCTCTGACCAGGAAACTGGATGTCATCGAAACATATCTGAAAGCTCCTGAAGGAAGCACATATCATATCAAGCAGACCGGTGAGAACGGACACTGGACAGCTGTCGCGACCAAGAAGATCAGACAGGAAGGCGTCAAGTCACTGGAGCTTGAGCGCAGGCTGACGGAAGACCATTATCTGGAACTGCTGGAGGAGGCGGATACTTCACTGCGTTCCCTGTACAAGACCAGGTATTTCCTTGCCTATGACAGACAGTACTTCGTCATCGACCTGTTCCCGTTCTGGCACGAACAGGCGATCCTCTCTGTACAGATCCCTTCCGAAGACGCGGAGATCCGCTTCCCGGAAGAGATTCATGTGATCAGGGAGATCACCGATGAGGAAGAATTCCGCAACCACTATCTGGCAATGCGTGTTGCCTGAACGATACATCCCGGCTCCCGGAAAGGGAGCTTTTTGTATGCATGATAAAGTGTTGTTTAAAACAGCGTTTTCACATAAAATAGAGATAGTAGTTAATGCAGCACATAATGATCAATATCATTGAATTGGAGAGATTATGGCAAAAACATTGAAAAAGACAGGCACGGATAAAAAACCCGCTGCCAAAAAGAAAGCGGAACAGAAGCCGCTGGATCCTGTTTTTCTGACCGGTTTTGACAGATATCTGTTGGCCCAGGCGACGAATTACAAGGTCTACAAGAAAATGGGGGCACATCCGGCAAAACTGGATGGTAAACAGGGCATGCATTTTGCTGTATGGGCACCGCATGCCAAAGCAGTTTCGATCGTCTGCGACAGGAACAACTGGGATCCGACAGCCAATTATATGCTGCCGCTGGAAAAGAGCGGTGTATATGAAGGCTTTATCGAGGGCATGGGATTCGGAGAGATCTACAAGTACGCGATCCTGACCAAGAAAGACGAGATCCTCTATAAGGCTGACCCGTACGGATTCTCCGCTGAATTCAGACCAGGCACAGCCAGCAGAACAGCCGATATCGAAAACTATAAATGGCATGACGCGAAATGGATGAAGCACCGCGCTGAATCCGGTACGTTTGACCAGCCTCTGGCGATCTATGAAGTACAGCTTGGCAGCTGGTTCAAATCCGACAACCCGGATGTCAACGGCGGATTCCTGAACTACCGTGAATATGCGCATGAGCTGGTCGACTATGTCACCTACATGGGCTACACGCATGTCGAACTGATGGGTATCGCGGAATATCCGTTTGACGGTTCCTGGGGCTATCAGGTAACTGGTTATTACGCACCGACCAGCAGATATGGCGATCCGAAGGATTTCATGTATCTGGTCGATTACCTGCATCAGCACAACATCGGCGTTATCCTGGACTGGGTTCCTGCCCACTTCCCGAAGGACGCGCACGGTCTGGCTGATTTTGACGGCGAAGCGCTGTTCGAATACGCTGACCCGAGAATGGGAGAACATCCTGACTGGGGTACAAAGTGCTTTGACTACTCCAAACCTGAAGTCAAGAACTTCATGATCGGAAACGCGCTGTACTGGTATGACGAGTATCACGTTGACGGACTGCGTGTCGACGCTGTCGCTTCCATGCTGTATCTGGACTACGGCAGAAGAGACGGCCAGTGGATCCCGAACAAATACGGCGGAAACGGAAACCTGGATGCGATGGAATTCTTCAAGCATCTGAACAGCGTCATCCGCGGCAGAAAAGACGGAGCGATCATTATCGCCGAAGAATCCACCGCATGGCCGAAGATCACGGAAACACCGGAAAACGACGGCCTAGGCTTCACATACAAGTGGAACATGGGCTGGATGCATGACTTCCTCGACTACATGAAGCTCGACCCGTATTTCCGCAAGGACAACCACAACAAGATGACATTCGGCATGAGCTATGCGACAAGCGAGAAGTTCATCCTTGTGCTGTCGCATGACGAGGTCGTTCACCTGAAGTGCTCCATGATCAACAAGATGCCGGGACTCGACGGCGACAAGTTCAGGAACCTGAAGTGCGGATACTTCTTCATGTTCGGCCATGCCGGAAAGAAGCTGCTCTTCATGGGCCAGGATTTCGCACAGTATCATGAATGGGACGAAAAGGTCGCGCTTGACTGGTATCTGTGCGATGAGCCTCTGAACAAGGACATGCAGAACTTTGTCAGGGACCTGCTCCACATGTACCGCAAGTATCCTGCAATGTTCAAACGCGATGATTCCTGGGACGGCTTCAGCTGGGTCAATGCGGATGACAATTCCCGCAGTATCTTCAGCTTTATCCGCAGGGACGGCACAGGAAAGAACAGCCTGCTGTTTGTCGTGAACATGACGCCGGTCGGATATGACGACTACATGGTCGGCGCACCGGTAAAAGGCAAGTATACGCTGATCTTTGACCAGGATGGTGAAGTCAAGCCGTCCACCGAAAAGACACGTATGTTTACTGCGCAGAAGGGTGAATGCGATAAGCTGCCTTACCGCATCAGCTATCCTCTGCCGGGATACGGATGCGCGGTATTCAGGTTCAACGAAAAATAAGAGCTGAGAAAACTGCCCCGGAAGGGGCAGTTTTAAGGAGTGAAGTATGGAAGATATTAAACTGATCCTGGCTGACATTGACGGTACGCTTCTAAATGATGCGGGCCAGGTAACACCGCTTACCCGCGAAGCGATCCACAGGCTGAAAGACGTTGATATCCGGTTCGGGATCTCAACAGGCAGAACGCCTTACGCGGTCCGCAGGCTGCTGAAGGACTGGGGGCTGGATGATGCGACAGACTACATCATCGGCTTCAACGGAGGCAGTATCTACAACGTTCATACGCAGGAAATGAGTTCGAACTTCGTGCTGGACGGAGAGACTGTGTTTGAGCTCCTGGATGACCTGAAGGATTTTGAATTCAATGCGTGTATCTACGATAAAGATACGCTTCATACCCTCAGGGAAGACAAACTGATGATCAGGACCGCTGAGATGAACAAGCTGGAACTGGTCGTTGATGATTTCGAGGCATACAGACACAGCGGCGTCAATAAAGTACTGGTTACGGCGGAACCTGAAGAAATGGACCGCATCGTTGCCATGTATGAACAGAACCCGAAACAGCGGAACTATAAGCCTGCCAGATCGGCGGATGTCCGTCTGGAAGTCATCCATCCCCAGCTGTCCAAATCCAAAGGGATCGCTATCCTGCTGGAACAGCTCGGCCTCAGGCCGGACCAGGTCATGACATTCGGCGATATGATGAATGACTTTGATATGATCCGTGATTATGTCGGTGTTGCCATGGGCAACGCGGATGAACGTGTCAAGCAGGTCGCGAAATACCATACAGCTTCCAACAACGACGACGGGATCGGCGTCTTTATCGAAGAGAACTTCCTGAAATGAAAAAGTATGATTTCAGCATAGCCAAAGACGGCTTTTACGGTTGTTACTATCCAAGCAGAAGAAGTACGGACCGCGCGATGATCCTGATGATCGGGGACTCTCCGGATGATCTGCTGGCGAAAGCGGCTGTCAGGTGGGTCCACAAACATGGTCTCAGTGCCCTGGCAATGTCGCCCGCGCAGAAGGATTACGGTCACCACAACTATCCTCTCGAAAGGATCGGCAGGGCGGTATCATGGCTGAAGCGCCTCGGATTCCGGAAGATCGGGATCTGCGGCGCGTCAACGACGGGTATGCTGTCACTGGCGGCGGCTTCTTATTATCCGGACATTACACTGACACTTGCTCTGACACCGTGTGACTTTGTCATGGAAGGTTTCTACCGTGACGGAAAGGACGGGGCAGAAGAACGACCGGGAGACAATGAGTCATCCCTCAGTTGGGAAGGCAGACCGCTCCCGTATCTTCCATATGCATACCGGCATCCTGAGTACTGGCAGAAGATCAAAGAAGAATCCGGACGGAAAGGCGAAATGATCGCATGCAGGGACATGTTTGACGAATCGGAACGGCTCCATCCTCTGCAGGAAGAAGAACTGATCAAAGTGGAACGGATCCATGGCAGGATCATCTTTGTCGGAGCGCAGGATGACGCGCTCTGGGATACCTGCAGGTATATCGACAGGATGACGGAACGACTCGACAGACTGCCTCATAACAGTACATACAGAGCGCTGAAGTACGAACACGCGACACACTTTGTATTCCCGCAGGATATGCTGGACGGGATCATCCCGTTCGGTTCTTCCGCGCTGGTCGGACTGTGCTTCAGTGACGCAAAAAAGTATCCGAAGGAGTGCCTGGCTGCCCGCAGGGATATCGGTGAAAAGCTTTCGGAAGAGATCGCAGCCTGGAAATAAAAGCGGATCCGCAGATCCGCCGGTGTTACTTAATAATGAAAAATGAACTGCATATGCAGTCCATTTTTTATGCTGTTACTGATTCTCTGCGAGTCTTTCCATGAAGACGCGTTTGATCTCTGCGACCGCTGCGTCTGTATCAGCGTTGGAAACAACATGCTTGAACAGGGGAGCGATCTCCATATCCATCTTTGCCTTGTTCAGACGTCTCTGGATAGATGCTTCGTCATCCTTATAGCGTTCCGATACCTGCTTTTCAAGCTGCTCAAAGCTTTCCGGCATGACAAAGAACGCGACTGCTTCGGGAATATTCAGTTTGATCGGACCGACACCCTGTGCCTCAACTTCGATCAGGACGTTCTTTCCCTTATTGATCAGGAAGTCGATCTGGGGTTTCGGTGTTCCGTAATAGTATCCGTTGAACTCTGTATATTCGAGAAGCTCATGCTTCTTGACAGACTCTGCAAATTCGTTGTGTGAAACGAAGTAGTAGTCTTTTCCGTCTACTTCATCAGGACGCTGAGGTCTTGTTGTTTCGGAGATGGAATAGAACAGCTTCATATCGGGATCGTTCAGAAGTGCTTCACGGATATCTCCTTTTCCGACTGAGCTGGCACCGCTCAGGATCAATACAAGTCCTTTAGACATAACATTCTCCTCCTAATTGCTAAACCAATCTTAACATATGTTTATTCGTTGTTTTCAAGATAATGATCCATCCAGCCGGTGATTTCTTTCAGTCTGCGGATCCTGTGCTTCGGTTTTCCGCCGCGTGACAGTCCGTGGTTTTCACCATTGAACATCACCAGTTTCGTATCGACGCCGACCAGTCTGAGCGCTGTAAACATCTGGACAGCCTCGGGCATCGGGCATCTGTAGTCTTCGGTCGAGTGGATGAACAGGGTAGGGGTAACGGCATTGTTGACATATTTGAGCGGTGACATATCCCACAGCTCTTTTTCACAATGACGGATATCCGGGAAACTCATCATGTTGTGGATGAAGCCGACACTGATATCGGAGACAAGCAGTTCCGAGATCCAGTTGGAAATGGAACGCTGGGACGCGGCTGCCGCGAATCTGTCCGTATGGCCGATGATCCAGTTGGTCATATATCCGCCATAGCTTCCGCCGGTCACACCGACGCGTTTCCGATCGATCGCAGGATACTTTGCAAGGACTGCATCTGTAAAGTCCATGATGTCTTCATAATCGATCGTACCCCATGCAGGTCTCAGGTCGGCAAATGCCGTACCGCGTCCTGCCGAGCCTCTCGGATTGCAGAAGAACACAAAGTAGCCGCGGCTTGCCCAGTACTGCATCTCGTGGTAATAAACGGTACCGTAGATGGCTTCCGGGCCGCCATGGATATCCAGGATGGCCGGATATGTTTTTTCCGGATCATAGTCTTTCGGAAGCAGCACCCATCCGTGGATCGGTGTTTCCTTATCAAGTACGACCGGCTGGGGATATGCCACATAACGGTCTTTCAGAACTGCTTCATTGAAGTCTGTCAGACATTCAGCCTGGCTGCCTGTGATCCTGTAGACCTCCTGCAGTGCCTGGCCTTTCATCATGATCGCGTACAGGACGCCATCACCCGCAACAGCTGTATCAACACTGCCGCCGCACTGGTATTCCATGGTCAGTTCATTGCCGCTGATCCTGAACAGCGATACTTCATCACAGTCAGAACCGTTGAACAGCAGGTCTTCCTGATCCTTATACATACCGTTCAGCTTACCGAACTGTGCGTCTGTAGCGAGCGAGCTTCCGAAGCTCACATCACAGTCGATCACCAGTTCCATTTCGCCGTCTTTGACTTCGTAGACCTTCGGGTTGTCGTTCGTTCCGTCTATCGACGCGATCGCCATGACTCTTCCCTCAGAGAACCATACCTTCCTGACGGACATGTCATCCTTATCATAAAGAACGCTCGTCTCGTCCGCTGCCTGGTCATACAGCCAGATCTTTGAAGTGAACTTCTGGACATATTCATATTCTGCGCCGCTATATACGACTTTCGTACCACAGATGTCCGCGGAAGAAACATTGGTGTTTCCGGAAACGAGTGCCTTGATATTCTGTTTTTCATCTACGGTAAATAATCTGTTTCTGTTTCCGTTGATGAAGCCTCTGCCGTTGAAGACAAACGGATATTCCGTAACAACATGGTAATCCGCGTCTTCTGCTTTTTCATCCAGGTATTCCTGCCGCTCGCCTTCCGTCAGCAGGTGATAGTCGGGACAGTCCGTACTGCAGGCTGCCGTAACGAGCCAGCCGGTCTCTCCGAATGTCCTGAGATCCAGGACCCTGAGGGGAAGTGTGAAGGAACCTCTTGTTTCACCGTTGTCCGGGCAAAGTGTTTTGATGACAGTGCCGGGCTTTTCCTTGACCGGCTCCAGCAGGTACAGACCTCTTTCATTCACCGTATAACTGCATCCCGGAGCCCATGGCGTGAGGGGACGGCGCTCTGCTGTTTCCGGATCTATAGACCATAAACGGTGTTTGTATCCGTTCTCTTTCATGTCGCACTGTGTCTCGACAAAGTAGAGCTTGGATTTATCGGAACTGATCTGCAGATCCGATAAATAGTGGAATTCAGTAAATAAATCTCGTTCTACCGGTTTCATAAACTCTCCTGTTTGATTACTACACAATCCTAACATATGTGAAAACACATTTCATTCTTATCAAAACATGAAAGTATTTTCATGTAACAATTGGTGAAATATTCTTGAAAACAGTCCCAATATGTTGTAATTTAATGTCATCTTTCCTGCAGGGAGCTGCAGGATGGATTTGTATTGTTTCGGCCGCAGCGGCCGGAAAAGAAAGAGCAGGTGGGAGAATGCCATTACTTGACGTAAAAAACCTGGAAACAGTCTTTACAACAGATCAGGGTATCGTCAGAGCGGTACGCGATGTTTCCTTCTCACTGAGTGAAGGTGAAGCACTCGGTATCGTAGGTGAGTCCGGTTCGGGAAAGAGCCAGACAATGTACTCTGTTATCGGTCTGTTGGCTGGGAACGGAAGAGTAGAGAGCGGTGATATTACATTTGACGGAAAAGATATTTCACCGAAAAATTTCAAAAACGCGAAAGAATATGAAGATGTCATGAAAGAGATCCGCGGCAACACGATGGGTATGATCTTTCAGGATCCGATGACCTTCCTGAACCCGGTACTGAAGATCGGCACACAGCTGACTGAGCCGATCCTCAACCACAATAGAATTTCCATGGAAGATGCCAAGAAACGTGCCATCGAACTGATGACGCTCGTCGGTATCCCTTCACCTGAAAAACGTATTGAACAGTATCCGTTCGAATTCTCAGGCGGTATGCGTCAGCGTATCGTCATTGCGATCGCGCTGGCGAACAATCCGAAGCTTGTCATTGCGGACGAACCGACGACAGCTCTGGACGTTACGATCCAGGCACAGGTACTGGAACTGATCGATGAACTGAAGAACAAGAGCAACTCCGCTGTCATCATGATCTCGCATGACCTTGGTGTCGTTGCGAAGCTCTGCGATAAGATCGCGATCATGTACGGCGGCAAGATCGTTGAATTCGGTACGGACAAGGATATCTTCTATGATCCGAAGCATCCGTATACGGAAGGTCTGCTTGGATGTATCGCCAATCCGGAAGATGACGACGAAGAAGAACTTCATCCGATCGCGGGTTCCCCGCCGGATCTTCTGAATCCTCCGAAGGGATGCCCGTTTGTGGACAGATGCGACAAAGCCATGAATGTCTGCAAGAATTATCCTCCGAAAGAGATCAGATTCAGCGATACACACGTCAGCTCATGCTGGCTGTATGATGAAAGGGTGGTAGCAAAATGAGTGAGAAACCGATTCTGAGCGTCAGCCATCTGAAAACATATTTTGACGTCACAAAAGGATTATTTTCCAAAAAGCAGATCGTAAAGGCAGTTGATGATGTCAGCTTTGACATCATGCCGAACGAGACATTCGGTCTGGTCGGTGAATCAGGCTGCGGCAAGACGACACTTGGCAGAACCATCGTCAAATTATATGAACCGACCGGCGGTTCCATTACATTTGAAGGACAGGACATTGCCAAGATCAAGGGTGCCGAGCTGAAGGCCTATAGAAAGAACATGCAGATGATCTTCCAGGATCCCTATGCATCACTGAACCCCCGTATGACGGTCGGTGAGATCATTAAGGAACCGATGATCATTCACAATATTTATGACACAGATGCAGAACGTGAAGCGCGTGTTGTCGAACTGCTGAAGATCGTCGGTCTGAAGCCTGACCATATCCGCCGTTATCCGGCTGAATTCTCAGGCGGACAGAGACAGCGTATCGGTATCGCAAGAGCGCTGGCAGTCGACCCGAAGTTCATCGTCTGCGATGAACCGATCTCCGCGCTGGACGTTTCCATCCAGGCACAGGTCGTCAACCTGCTGAAGAACATTCAGAAGGAACTCGGTCTGTCATATCTGTTCATCGCGCATGACCTTTCCATGGTCAAGCATATTTCCGACCGTATCGGCGTCATGTATCTGGGCCACATGGTTGAAATGGGTCCCGGAAACGACGTCTATCACAGACCTCTGCATCCGTATACAACAGCTCTGCTGTCAGCCATCCCGATCCCCGATCCGGATGTTGCCAAGGCAAAGAGCAGGATCATTCTGGAAGGCGAAATTCCCAGCCCGATCAATCCTCCCGCAGGATGCCCGTTCTGCACGAGATGCCAGAAGGCAACGGAAAGATGCCACAGGGAAATGCCTCAGCCGATCCAGGTCGGTACGAGAATGGTTGCCTGCCATCTGTACGAGCGCTGATCCCGGACAAAGGGAAAGACAAACCTGATCAAAGGTGTTAAAATCAGAAAGGCAAGATGAGTACGTATATATTCTCCTGTCGCCAACAGAGAATCTGTACCTCTTGCCTTTTATTATCCCATAGTGACCCATGCATGCAGGCTGCAGTCAGGCTGCCTGAGGATCTGTAAGGGTTCTTTTTTACGGAGGTTGATTATATAATTGTATAGAATATGACCGCGGTCATATGATCCACAGCAGCACAATACAGTAAAAGTCAGGAGGATGGAAATGTATGTATCTGTTAATCAGTTTGTTTGCCAGCCTGATCGGCGCGATATGCGGCATCGGCGGCGGTGTTATTATCAAACCTGTTCTTGATCTGCTGACCAATGACGGTTCGGCAACGATCAACTTCCTGTCTTCATGTACCGTATTCTCAATGAGTCTGTATTCCGTGATCAAGGAAGTCACATCCGGGAAGAGCAGTATCGATTACAGCAAAATGATCCCGCTGGGCATCGGTTCCGCGATCGGCGGCCTGTTCGGAAACTCGCTGTTCTCGTTTGTGAAGAACCAGTTTGAAAACCCGAACATCATCAGCGGCATCCAGTCCATCTGCCTCAGCATCGTCGTGATCGCATGTACGATCTATACACTCAATAAATCGAAGATCAAAACGATGGAAGTCAAAAATCCGGTGGCTTCATGCCTGATCGGTTTCTTCCTCGGTACGATGTCCAGCTTCCTGGGCATCGGCGGCGGTCCGATCAACCTTGTCGTCCTGTATTTCTTCTTCTCACTGACGACAAAATCGGCAGCTACATGCAGTATCTTCATCATCCTATTCGGACAGATCACGAACCTGGGAAAGACCATCCTCTCACATGCCATCCCTCCGTTTGATACGCTGACACTGATCCTGATGATCGCCGGCGGCATCGGCGGCGGCATCATCGGCAGAAAGGTCAACAAGAAGATCGATGACAATACCGTCGACAAGCTGTTCTACTTTGCGATGGGACTGATCATCATCGCCTGCATGATCAACATCAAAAAATATCTGTTCTGAAAATCAGCTCCGGCTGATTTTTTTGACGGATCATGCGCCTGATAAAATGTCATATAATAAACCCTGGGTGCGCCAGTTCGGCGTCAGTAATATAGCAGGGTGAAACTCCCTGTCCGGCAAAGCCGCAGCGGGCAGCCGGTACTCAGTCTTGGAGCCGAAGTCGTGAGACGAGGTTTAAGCGTAGACAGAGAAGCACATAGACCGCAGT
>JAFRJJ010000027.1 GCA_017432325.1 Solobacterium sp.
ATCCTTCAGATAGTAGCTGTCAAAGCAGGCGATGCAGCGGTCAATACATTCGATCGTATCCTGATAGGCAAACGTATCCCGTTTTTCCAGTACGGATCTCAAGCGCAGCAGGATATCCGCTTTGCGGTAAACGAACAGGATATCGTCGTCATCCGGTTTTTCCTCAGCATAATCGCCGATCAAATCATTGAAAGCCTTGTAATTGGCCTTGCAGAGATTTTCAAAGGCGGTTTTATAGTAGGTATTGATCTTATAGGTGGAAACGCCTTCTGCCCTGTATTTATGAACAGACCACAGAAGCTCTCTGTCGACGCTGCCGTTGATGGCCTTTTCAATGAAGTCGATGATTCTGTCGCAGAACAACAGATGACGCTTCTGTTTCTCAACAAACTCGCTTCCTTCAATACCGAAGTAGACCGTTTTGATCTGCCTTGGATCAAGCATTATCTTCTCTCTTGAAAGCTTGCCCCATTTCATGACGGGATACTCGGCAACCGCCCTGGCAAAACCGCGGTATTCCATATTCGTTTCCAGTATTTCGTTGATGTATTTTTTCGCGAGCGTCCCGTGCGCGGAATATGAGGGAACGCGTTCCAGAAGGGAAGAGGATGATTCTCTGTTTATGTAATCCTGAAGATCTATTGTCATACGATGCTTCTCATCGAGGAAAGAAAACTGTCCTTTCCTATGACCTCCATTGTCAGATTCTTTCTTTTCAGCTGCCTGATGATCAGATTGTAAAGATCGAGATCTTCCGTAGATTCGGAAAAGGTCCCGTCTGTCATGTGTTCCTTGTTCCATTCATATGCGATTTCGTCGTTGTCGGCATAAAAGATAAGCCTGTAACCTTCATAGTCTTTCGTATCCTTTATGCTTTGGATGAAACGGCGGATCGCTTCCAGCGTGATCCGGTGTCTGTTCATGCCAGTGCCTGCCAACCCCGTCTCAAATATCTTTCCTCTTTTTCCGTTGTCACCCATGACAACACAGGAAAAAGAGTCAAACGACTTGCCTGTTTTGTAGGTTTTTATGAAGATGCGGATCTTGGTGTCCATTGTTTTTCCAAGTATATATTAACATATTTATTTCATGTCAAATAAACATTAAATTATTGAACGAATTTCCACTATTATTAAACTATAATATTCATTTCGTTTCTTTTTATACTTGTATATGTTAACATATGCGTTTTTAACTTGAAAAAGACAAAAATACAATATATTATTTATGTGTAGGCGTATGCCTAAAGGCGCAGGGCAGTGCGTTATGCCGTCCTTGAAGACGGAAGCTGTCAGAGGTTGAACGGAGCATCGTTTTATGATGCTTTTTGTTTTAACCAAAAGGAAAGGAGGAACTTTCGTGGATCAACAGATAAGCGGCGCCATAAAAACAGTTATCGCTACAGTCAGAAACATCGCTAATCCGATCGCCGTACTTTCACTTGTATTGATGGGCGTGTATCTGCTTTTGGGGAGCGATCAGCAGACTTTAAGCAAGGTTAAAAGATGGGCTATCAGTGTCATTATCGGTATTGTCCTGATCAACATGGCGGAACCGATCGTAAACTGGCTTCAGACAATCAAATAGTGGGTTTTTCGATTCAAAATCGAATTGTTTGCAAACAACTTTAGGGACAAAGGCATCGCGGCCTTTGTCCTTTGTTTCAGAAGGGAGATGATTCCAATTGATAATTGCTACATTAATATATACCTGTCTCGAAACCATCCTGAAACTGATTGAGAGTGCCGTGGTATGGGTCGCAAAATCGATTCTTGACGGTTCAATTACCACATTCAACGATAACCAGAACATCTTCCAGTCATTCATTAATCTGATTCCGTTTTCCGGTTCGCTTCATCTCGGGCCGATCATCAAAGGAATATCCTACGGACTTGTCGTTCTGCTGATGATCATATCCGTACTCAAATCGATATCCGCGCCTTTTACAGGAAACGATACGGAGAACCCGGCCCAGTCGGTGATCAGAGCTGCTGTTTCCATTATTCTGATCATGGCGATCTTCGGTACAAAGTACGCCAGCGGTGCAGCGTCCGTTCAGTTTGACGGTCTTCTCGATGTCATTGGAAGGTGGTTTGGAACAATTCTTTCCAAGATCGGAAAAATGCCGGATTCAAGCACGTTCAAGTTCGCATTTCATGCAAATCCTGCTGAATACATCGGAGTAATACTTCTGGAGTTTTCTCTGCTGACCATGATCGTCTCCGCGGCCTTGCAGTATGTTGAAAGGATCATATGCTTTGCCATCTACATTATTCTGGGGCCGGTGGCAACAGCGATGTATACATCGAAAAACACCGAAAGCATCTTCAAAGGCTGGATGATGGGAGTGATATCGCAGTTTATGGCGATCTTCATTTCTCTGATCATGTGGGTTGCTTTTATCGAGAGCGCAGCCTCGGATTCAGATACCTTGCTTCACTATGCCATCATGCTGGCAATACTGGGCGTCATGAAAAACTCAGAAAAAATACTTGACGCCATGGGATTCAAGACGATGAGGCTTGGAGACAGTGCAAGAGCCGCAGTTGCCGGTGCTGCTCTGTTCATGACTTCGGTAACAAGCGTGGCCAGTCTGCAGAGAATGCACGCAGGAGGCGGTAGACCTGCTGGAAACGGGATGGAAATGGCACCTGGAACAACCGGTGCTTTTGCCGCCGACGGGAGTCTGCGTTCTTCCGCCAGCATGAAGGCCTCACAAGCCTGGCAAGTCGCCAATTCCTGGAGGCCTGTTACAGCCATCAGAAACGCCAACGCGCAGAACAGAGCTATGTCTTCCGTCCAGAGCGCCATGCAGAACCAGACCGCCATCAGCGCTGCAACGCTCAACTCGGCACTGGGATATAACAGTTCCAGCCGTGTGCACGCTTTGGGCAACGGGCCTCAGTCAATGCTTCAGCCGGCGATGGTCAGGACCTCAGATGGTAGGGCTGTTTCCGGATTTGTGGGCGATGCGGCGATCAACAGAAACGGTCAGGTCGAAACATCCAGAAACGCTTTCTTTGCATTGGATGATGGTTCAAGGCTTTCTCCCGGTTCGACTGTGGATATTCCGGTCTGGAATCTGACTGAACCGTCCGCCAATCTTCCGTATGCCCCGGAGGGCTTCAGCGGCAGTCTCTACATCACTGAAAACAGCTTTGGGTCGGTCTATGCCACTTCTTTAAGCGATCCCAATATGAAATACAGCGATATCAAGGCTTCCGGCCAGGAAAGCATATCCGACCCGTTTACTGAAGATGCGTCTTCAGACGTCGTTTCAGAAAAAGTATATGAACCAAGGAACATATAATGGCTGAAGATAAAAGGAATTCTGGCTCGTCTTTTTTCGGCGCAGCAAAAACCGCAGGAACCGCTCTTGCAAAAAGCGGCATATTCGGTGGAGGCGGAAGTGCGGCCGCCGGAATTGCCGGCGGTTCGGCATTTGTTCCGGTGGCACTGGTCGTTATGGCTGTCTTTATACTGATTGTCACAACATCGAACGCAGCGATTCTGTTTGATTCGGAGCCTACGAAAATCGAATATATCGTTCACGCTCTGGAAAGAGGGTTTGTAAAGAAGAAAAAGGATGCATCGAGTATGATCTCGCGGTATGTGGCTTCCAAATGGAACTGCGGAAGCGGAGGCATGTCTTCGCTGATTGACAAGAACAGGTACGTCTATTCGACCGACGCTTGTGAGATCACGATAGAATTCACCCCGGATCTTGAGGATTTTGCCTACCGGATCGACTCCAGAGCCGTTGCCGTCAACTCTACGCTTCAGTATTTTGAGGAGGGTAGCTCAAAGGGGCTCACCGAAGGCGAGAACACCGATATTTCTTCTCCTTTGACAGTCGTTGACGATGAAGGCAATATTTCATTCACTGATTACGGATACGACAACTACAATCAGTACAACGCAGAATACGCCAACAATCAGTCCGACGCCTATTTCCAGACGCTTGATGACAACTCTGA
>JAFRJJ010000028.1 GCA_017432325.1 Solobacterium sp.
CAAAAACCTCCTCTTATTCTTTCGTTGTAGTTTCGCAGACCACACACGAAATTATATGCCAGGAGGCTTTTTTTCATCATCTCTCCGCTAAAGCTTGTCTGGACCCCCGGACTATCCGGGGGTTTTAGTAGACAACAAAAAGACGGAGCAGTGATACTCCGTCCTGATTCATTTCTTAGCTGTCTTTGCCTGTTCTCTTTCATCAAGCAGGTTCATCAGTGCTTTTCCCTGTATACTGTTGAGCTTTAACTCCTGATTGGAATATGTGGTTACCGTACATCCCGTCAGCTTCGGCTCAACAGACTTGATGCTGGTAAAACGAACGACCTTGCCATCATCCATGAAACCATCCTTATTGATATAGAGATCCTGGTATTTTTTCATCAATGTCATATTCATGATGAGCACAGCAATCAGGCCGACACAAACCAGCAGGAATCCTGTCGCATCTGCGGAACCGGACTGTTCAGGATGCTGGGATACATAGACTGCCAGGAATATTACCAGCAGCAGAATACCGACCTGCGTGCTGAGCCACCTGGAAGAACACGGAATGATCTCGACCTTGTTTTTGGAAAGCTGGTAAAAGCGCTCCAAATTTTCCTGTTGTTCCTTTTTTCCTCTGATGATCGAATAGCCTACAAATGCAAGCATTGCTCCGGCGGTCACGTAAAGTAAGATGTTCATCTGGTTCCTCCTATATGTATCAGAATGTTACTGCCTGATACCCGGCAATCATTTCATTGATCCTGTCACACGATTCCCCGGCGATCAGCGCTTCAATGAATTCCTGTTTATTGCAAACATTCTGTATGAAATTCGGAAGATATCCGAATTCAAACAACGAAGACATTGTATCATTCATTCCTTGGTCCCAGTATACGATAATCTGCGCTTTGTTGACTTTATTTCCCCAGGGAACAGGTTTTTCCAGGATCATGATGCCCAGCATGGTCTTTTCTGCGTGCGGGAGCAGCCCGGAAACAATGGCAACATTGTTGGATGCGTATGACGGCATGGTGTACTCCATGATCTCCAATTCGGACTGTAGCTGCTGCGCGTTATCGATGTCATTCTCCAGATATTCACAAAGCAGTCTCAGACAATCCTGTTCGTTGGCTGCTTTGACTCCGTAATACAGATTTTTTTTATCCAGATAGCGGAACGGTGTATCAAGGTTGCTCTTATAGTTCAGCACGCTTGTCAGGAACGCGTAGATCCTGTTTTTATCGATCGTATGGAAGAACAGGCCAAGATGATATATCTGAGGAAGCTGCTGGCCCGCAAATTTTCTGAGGACAGACTCCTCATATGTGGAAAACATGACATCATATTCGGAAAGATCAACATCTTTCAGCTGATAGATCTCAAATACATCGACCTTGTTCAGGATAGAACCGAAATTGCGCTTCAGACGTTCTGCTGTACCTGAGGCTGCTGTCACATCGACCCTTGAAACAATACATGCATTAAGCTGGATGATCTGAAGACGGTTTCTTCCAAGTGCCGGATGAAATATATTGGCCAGCTTGTAGATCTCTTCCCTGTTATAGGGAAGCTGGTATTCCCGGTAAAGGTAAAAGAAAGCCTGCATGGAAAGCTTCTGTGCCATCGGGGGAAGCTGCCGGATACGTTCAGCCGCGTATTGTGTTGTGACGATACCGTGATCTGCACGCATCATATAGCTCATCAGATAGAAAGAGATACTGTTGATCAGGACATTATCATTCCGGAACAGTCCGAAATGATTGATGCCGGACAGATAATCGATCAGTTCGATCGCAAATCTGCGGCATACCAGATAGTTTTTGCTGATCTCTTCGGTATATGTCCTGATGATCCTCAATCCCGCAAAGCACATTGTCAGCATGACCACATGCATCTCATCCAGCTGGTATCCAAGAATATCACGCAGTCTGAACGCAAGCTGTCTGGCAACCAGGTATGAACGGTATTCTGACAGGTTCAGTACCGTTCTGGAATCATATTCCAGCAGATATCCTTTCATCTGCCGTACTTCGGAGACCAGGATCAATCCGGCAATATACTCAATACTGTAGACCGAAAGATTATAGTTTTCAGCATCAAATCCCTGCTGGATCTCCGCAACGGCATTCAGGATCTGTTCCATTTTATGCTGATCAAATGTAATCAGCTGCCTGTATTCTTCGTTGGAAGTATCCACCATATCTGAAATATTCATGAAGTTGTATTCGTTGACCAGCAGGATACGGATATCATGTTCGCGTCCGAGTATCTGCAGACCGCCTCTGGTGTTGGTGATCGTCAGATGGTATTCCCTGAGGATCTCCCTGGCACTGCCGACAGCATTCTTTATCGCGGTGATATTCGTATAATACTTTTCCGCGAGATCCGCCAGATGCAGCGGTCTTTCCGAACAGACGATCGCTCTGATCAGCGCATGCGCAAGCTGAAGATGCTCAGGAAGTCTGGTCGTATATTCACTGTCGATCTCGCGTTTTTCGCAGAATTCAGCAAAAGCAGCGCGATCATTTATTTCCAGTACACATCCGGTCCTTGCCCTGGTCACGATCTGCGCCCCATGGTTCTTCAGGATCTCATTGAGCTTGATGATCTCATTGCGTACGGTACGGTCAGACACACCTAAAAGATTCCCCAGTGTCTTGGAGCTGTAGGGCGTTTCATTATACAGTTCACTCAGCAGGCGCTTCTGGATCAGGCTAATCTGATTCATAGTTGTCCTTCTGCAGATTGATGATCCTGCAGTCCTCATACTGGGCTGCCATCTTTCTGACCTCTTCCAGAGCTTCATCGCTGTAGACAAGGAAATCAGCATAGCAGTGGGCGTTGCCCATTGCGCTGTTGATCACCATGCCTTTTTTCTTCAGATCGAGGATCGCCCGCACATCCTTTTCAATATTGATCCTGGATCTTGTCCGTTCATCCTTTGACATATCCGGTGTTAGTTCCGTTACGGCACTGTACAGGCCGATGCTGCAGCGTTTCAGGAAGTCATGTCTTGCCTTTTCCGGCAGCCCTTCTTCCTTC
Source organism: Solobacterium sp. (assembly GCA_017432325.1). Lineage (GTDB taxonomy): Bacteria > Bacillota_I > Bacilli_A > Erysipelotrichales > Erysipelotrichaceae > Bulleidia. The sequence continues at coordinate 3,031 of JAFRJJ010000028.1, forward strand.
AGAAGGTCAGGACAGAGCGTCCTGCCCTGTGTGATATCCATACGGATCTCATAACTCTTGGTTTTCGCCTGATAATCAGTCGACTGCATCAGGATCTGCTCAGGGTCCTGCCAGCCGCGTTCCTTGATCTCACGTTTGAATACCTGCGCAAACTCATTCATCGTATATGCATGCTCGTTGCGGTATTTGAATTTGGACAGTCCTTTGAGGAACTGAGTCGCTCCGATATAGGCTTCGACCGCGGTCTCTCCCAGATAATCTGACAGCAGCATATACAGGACCGAGAACATTTCTTCATTGGAAAGCTCTGCCAGTTTGTCCGTTTTTTCGATCATCAGCGTGACTTTCTTTCTGCTGTCATCAAACTTCGGTATGACCTTTACATCGGAAGAATCAAACGTCTTGCCGTTCACTTCTGCAGTTCCCTTGCACGCAGGATGCGACCAGCAGAATTTCCATGTACCGGAAAGATTTTCCGGCAGCATTCCGCAGAAAGCGATCGCCGCCGCTTTGACAGTCGGGATCAGCTGGGTATTGAATTCCAGGATATATGTTTCTTCCTTCCTGACCTTGCTGAGACGGAAAGCTACGCCCGGGAGCACCTTGTTCAGCTGGTCCCGCAGTTTTGCGTTGACATCGGAAAAGTCATTTTTCACGATCTTCCGTTCAATGGAGACATGGTTCTTCTCAAACCATTCCATAAATTTCTTTGTTCTGGTTTCAAATTCAAGCATACTTATTTACCTGCGCTGTGTTCATTATATCAGATTACTTCCGTCTGCCTCCCCGCAGGGGAACAGACGGAAATAATAAGGCGTATACATTGCATATACGCCTTAGATAGTTACCGTTATGATACCGTTCTGTTTATGCAAGGAATGTAATCACAGAGAGAAGCATTGTAACGATCAGTACGATGACGACCATTCTTCCTGATGTCATCTTCGGTCTGTTCAGTCCCCAGTAAACCAGGAATACTGTTACGATGTTTCCGAAGTGAGGGAAAATAGAATCGAGCAGGTCGTTCAGGTTCTTTGTCAGTTCTCCGATATTGAAAGTCAGACCGAACTTGACGTTAACTGTTGAAGCAACCATTGCGCCGACTACTGCCAGACCAACGATCTGAGCAGCTTCTGTCAGATGGTCGAGCTGCTGTCTTCTGTCAGTAACGAAGCTGATTCCCTGATCATAAGCTGTGAAGAATCCTCTGTAGAAGATCGCCCAGATAGCCCACTGTACGAGCAGAGCCATCCAGATACCGATCGTACTTCCGTCAAGAGCCATGTAAGCAGCGATAGCGGACATGATGTTCTTTGCAAGAACCCAGATCAGCGCGTCACCCAGACCTGCCAGAGGGCCCATAAGTGCTGTACGGAGGTTGATTGCTGTTTCAGTAGCATCCGGAGCCTTTGTGGACTCGATTGCAAGGACGGCACCCATGATGAGGTTATTCATCCAAGGGTGTGAATTGTAGAATCTGAAGTGTTCATCATACTTCTTTTCGAGCAGGTCAGCGTCGCCGTCATAGATCTTCTGCATAGCAGGGTCAATACCCCATACCCAGCCGCCGGACTGCATTGTTTCATAGTTGAATGGTGACTGACGTACCCAAAGGTAACGATGCAGTACTTTCTTTAAATCTTCTCTGGTCAGAAGAACGCCCTGTGTGTTACTCATCGTAGTCATCTCCTCCCGTTGCAGCTCCAACAACTGCTGTTCTGGAGTCGCGGTCTTCAAGATACTTGAATGTAAGAACTGCTGCGATCATAGCAAGCAATGCTGTTGACAGCATGGACTGTCCGAAATAGGAAACCATTACGTAACCGAATACGAGCCATACCCACCATTTGCTGAGGTTCATATACTTCAGGAGGATTGCAAGACCTACTGCAGGCAGAGCGCCGGCAGCTGTGTTCAGACCCTTCATCAGCCAACCAGGAATACTCTGCAGAAGGCCATTGATGAGTCCCGCACCTGCTGTCATACCAAGCAATACAGGGAGTGTGTAGAATGTTGCCTTGAATGCTTTCCAAGCCCAGATCCACTTGCCCATTTCATTGAATCTGTGAGCATGTGACATATCGATCTGCTTGTGGAGGAAGAATGAACCGGCCATCTTGGACAGCATATCGAACTGTGTTCCAAGTGTAGCAATCGGGATACCGATCGCAAGACCAGCCTCAAGACCTTGTCCGGAAGAAACAGCGAAGATCGTTCCGGTCAGAGCGCCGAACTGATAGTTCGGAACGGAAGCACCGCCGAATCCGCCGATACCCATGCCCATAAGGCACATTGTAGCACCGACTTCGAGGCCTGTTTTAACATCACCCATAATGAGTCCGCAAACCAGTCCGTGGAAAACTTCTGCCGCATAGTTGATGAGCTGGATGTCACCGGATACCAGTGTGAACAGCCACCAATACACACAGACAAGAATTACTTGAAATGGTGTAAACATGAATTATTTGTCCCCTTTCTGTTTTACCCTTTCATAAAACCTTTTGTTACTGATCAAAGCAGTCCGCTCAGATCCTTTGGTGTATTGTCATTTCTGAATTGAGCAACGATCGGGATGCCCGCATCGGACATTTCCTTCAGCATTCTCTTTTCTTCAGCATTGACGCGCACCGTGTTGTCAAGAACAGTAACTTCACCTGTATTCTGTGTGACGTTGCCGAGATTGACACGAGGAAGCTTGACACCGGCTTTGAACAGTTCGTAGATATCACTGATGAATCTTCCGCACACATACACACGCTGGCTGGCATAGTTACCATTATTCAGGTTTGCGGCAGCTTTGGCAGGAGCCAGAAGAGACATGTTGACACCGGCAGGAATTGACATTCTCTGCAGGTTGCGCTGCATCGGATCATTCGATGCTGCTTCGTTGACGACCATTGCACGTGTCGTGTTCAGGCCGGGGATCCACATAGTTGCGACGATTCCATGTACCATTCTGTCGTCTACGCGGACTTCGATGATTCCATTGGGAAGTGGTTCATATGCCATGAATACTTCCTCCTTTCCACTTTACATTTTCAATTTTACATCATCACACAATTTTGCGTCATTTTGTTTTTTCCGTATTAATCAGCAATCATTGCGGTATATATAACCAAAAATGCGCTCACAGAATTATCTGCCAAAGAATACCTTCTGTCTGTTTCCTCATTAATGCGGAAATTTAAGGAAACTATTCTTTATCAATTCTGCAGCATGTTCATCCATGCAATATCATTGTAATGGCAGCGCTTCCAATCTTTCTGTCATAATATCTTTTTTTAATATGTAATTTCGTGATTAAGAGCTTTTTTCAGTACAGAGCCTGTATCAGTTTTCCGACATATTCCTCTGCCTGTCCGCGTTTCAGCTGTGTGGAAATACCGTCGTGACCTCCGTTGAATCCTTTGGCTTCCACGATATATGTGGAGTGCCCGTTGGAATATCCCCAGATCAGGCATACCTTCGCATTGGAAGCTGATTTGATCTGTTTTCCGAATGCGCTTGCCAGTTCACACGGTATTACCACCAGCTCCAGTTCACCCAGACGGATGATCGTGCTGTCCAGGCAGATATGTACATGATCGACTTTCAGCTTGCGTTCACAGCCGGCAATCTCGGAGAGCAGCCATTTCCTGTCATCGAATGCCACGGCAGTTTCCAGCTTCGCTTCCAGCTCCGCCTTCTTTTCTTCCAGTCCTGACTTGTCGGTGTCATAATCGACCGTATGACTGACTGTGCGGTGCCTGACATCTGTCAGATACAGTCTGCCTGTATCCGGAAATCCTGCAGCCCTGGCAGCGATCCCGACAGTCACTCTCTTCAGCTCAGCAAAATCGTTATTGTGTCTGTACAGACGATTGGACATATCACCTGCAGCACCGTTGCTCATGACAGGTTCCACACCCAGGTAAAGCGTCAGTTCCCTTCTGACATTTCCGAGAAGGTCTGCGCTCAGATTCAGTTCCAGCGGACTGTTGACTGTGGAATGACATGCCATATTGACAAATGCTTCAACAACATGTTCTTCCGCATCACGGAATTCCAGGATCGTAACCGTCTGGTCTCCCGGCAGATCACGTCCGTTGCGGTTGCCGTAAAAACCGATCACCTCATCCTGGCGGTACGTTACATGATCAAACGGTTTTCTGTTCGTGTACGCTTCCTGTACAGCTTCCATTGTCCGTTCAAACAGCATATCCATATATTCAGGATCCGGCTTATGATCTCCGCCGGTCGTAGTGACAGGTCCGCTGTGTGTATGTGTTGTACTGAATACTGTCAGTTCTTCATCGATTCCGTATGATTCCCTGACAGCTGTCTTTACACGGTTCCCGAACGCAAAGTCGATGCCTGCCAGATCCGCGTTGATGAAACAGAGCTCAGTTCCTTCCAGATTCAGAAAAAGAACATGTACTTCCAGTTCATCATGAACACCTGTTGATGGCGATTTGCGCATAGCGTGTCCCTGAATGGGGACGGATCCCTGCGGTGTAATGATCCGTTTTGCATGAGCAGCTTCTAACATAGTTGCTTTCCCTCCTGATTTGTTTGGTTGCTTTATATTCTGCAATTACTATGATAAAAGCCAGTACGCAGAACTCTCATTCATAAAACAATGCGGTATAAATGACTTCTGAGGCATGAAAAAACCCCTCTGCCATGAAGCATCAGGGTTCATCACTTTCATCATTCCGCGTCAAACTTCAGGGTTCCGGACTTTCCGTCAAATCCCGGATATGTTTCAGGGAAGATATTTCTTGTCTGTTCCATCCAGTGTTCCGGATCCTGCTCGGACGGACTGTAGTGCGTCAGCCACATCTGTTTCGGCTGTGCTTCCGCAGCGATATGAGCCGCTTCCGAGAATGTCATATGTTTCTTCAGTGCTGCAGCGTACTGTTTTTCATCATCGCCGTACATCCCTTCACAGACAAACAGGTCTGCGTTTACAGCGGCTTCCCTGATCGAATCACATGGTCTGCTGTCGGTCGTATAGGTGAGCTTCAGTCCTTTTCTCGGCGGACCCATCACCATATCCGGTGTGAAATGACCTTCTTCACTGTCGATCTCTTCACCCTTCTGCAGCCGGTTCCAGTATTTCAGAGGGATGTTCAGTTCCTTCGCTGCTTCTGCATTGAACCTTCCCGCGCGGTCCAGGACCAGTGAATAGCCCCATGTCTCCACATTGTGTGAAACACGGAACGCATTCACATGCAGTTCGGTAAATCCCGGAACATCAAATGCTTCCTTCCTGCCGCTGAGTTCATGTCCCATGACTTCAAACGGGATACCGGCGACGACACAAAGCTTCGGTACGATCTCAAGCAGGCCTTTCGGTCCGACGATCGTTACCGGCTCGGTTCTTCCGGAAGTTCCCATGGACATCAGGATGCCGGGAAGACCCATGACATGGTCACCATGAAAATGCGTGATCAGGATCAGATCGATATCATGCGCGCTCAAACCGGCCTGTTTCAGTGCGATCTGTGTTCCTTCACCCGCGTCGATCAGTATATTTCTTCCCTTGTACCTGACGATCAGAGATGTCAGCCAACGGTTCGGCAGCGGCATCGTGCCGCCGCATCCAAGCAATGTAATGTCCAGCATATCGGCTCCGTCAGTAATCATATCATGAACTGCTTTAATTCATACGCAATTGTCGCTGATAAGCTCCCATCATCGGCACCTATACTGTAGAAGTAACGAAATCATGGAGGGAATATGCTGAGAAAAGATAAAAAAGAATACCGTGTGACCGATGCAAATATATATTGGATCCCCGAAGAGCTGTTCACGGACGAGAAACTGTTCAGTTCTTTCCTGCGCACTGTTCCGCAGGAATACGGTGTCAGGGCTGTGGGATATGTTCTTGACGACGGAAGGAAAGCGATCAGGATCGAAAAGCCTGAGGGATATGATAATCTGAACTATTTCCAGGGTGACTATGTCCTGGAACACCAGCTGAAAGAAATGGACGAAGCAGGTGTTGATAAAGCAGTGATGAAGCTTCCCGGATGTCAGGAATGGATGAACCTTGATCTGTGCAGGAAATTCAATGATCTGGCTGCTCAGTTCTCTGAACGCTCAGAAGGAAGACTTGTTCCGCTGGCTGTTGTTCCTCCGTATGGAGATCAGGAAAGCCTGGATGAACTGGACAGATGCATCCATGAACTGCATATGCACGGGGTGCAGGTTTCTGCGCATTACGGCACAAAGTATCTGGATGACCCGATGTTCCGGGCATTCTTCAAACATGTCAATGACCTGGATATTCCTGTGTATGTTCACCATACGCCTCTGCCTGTAGATTATCAGTCACTGATCGACTATAACAATCTGAGAAGGTCATTCGGCAGATGCCAGGACCAGGTGACCGCTGTTTCCCGGGAAATATTCAGCGGAATGTTTGATGAACTTCCCAACCTGAAGATGGTGCATTCCATGCTGGGCGGTGCTTATTATGCCTTTGTGACGATGTTCTTCCCGACCGATTCCGGCGGAGGACGATTCCAGGCCGGCAGAACGGATATCAAGGAACAGTTCAGAAAACATATTTATTTTGAATTGTCCCATTCACAGCCCTGGGGCAAAGAAAACCTCGAGCTGGCTGTAAAGATTCTTGGCGCGGATCACATGATCTACGGATCAAGTTATCCTGTCAAGAAGATATGGCTGACCGGAGGCCCGCAGTTTGTGACAGACCTGGATATCTCCGAAGAGAAAAAAGAACTGATCCTCTCCGATACTGCAGAAAACATCTATCATCTTTGAGAAATGAAAAAGCCGGCATTGACCGGCTCTTCTTCTTTACGCAGTCTTCTGACCGTGCTGTCAGACAGAGCTTAGAAGTTTTCTTTCTTGATCTCGAAGAATGACTCTTTGTATCCGCACAGAGGGCAGACTTTCGGTGCTTTTTTAGCAGTCAGTGTGTAACCGCAGATCTCGCACTGCCATACAACAGGTTCTTCTTTTTCGAACACTTTGGAACCTTCAACGTTTGCCTTGAGTTTCAGATAACGTTCTTCGTGTTCTTTTTCTACCTTGGCAACCATGTCCATCTGAGCAGCGATCCTTGTGAAGCCTTCTTCACGGGCTGTAGCTGCCATTTCTTTGTACATTTCTGTCCATTCGAAGTTTTCACCTTCAGCAGCCATCTTCAGGCATTCAGCTGTTGTGGGGATCTCGCCGCCGCACAGTGCCTTGAACCAGATCTTTGCATGTTCCTGTTCGTTGCGTGCTGTCTCCAGGAAGAGGTCAGCGATCTGCTCGTAGCCTTCTTCTCTTGCCTTTTCAGCAAAATAAGTGTACTTGTTGCGAGCCTGTGATTCTCCTGCAAAAGCATTCTGTAAGTTTTTCTCTGTCTTTGATCCTTTCAGTTCCATGTCATGTTCTCCCTTCATTATATTTCTGACAATTACTGCATATACCTTCATACATCACGGTATGTGTTACCATAACCGCTCCGATCCTCTCAGCCGTCTCCCGGTCCATCGACTGATCATATTCCGCGGGAATATCCATCAGCCTCCCGCATACTGTACAGTGAAAATGATCGTGAGGCTCGGAATTGACATCATAATAGTAGGTACCGCTGACTGACAGCCTCTGTACCTTCCCGTCTTTGTACATCCGGTTCAGATGACGGTATACGGTAGCCAGTCCCACTGAAGCGTCGTTCTCATGAACAATGTCATAGACTTCTTCAGCTGTTCGGTGGATACCCATCTCTGAAACGGCATGTTCGATGATTGCCTTTTGGCGTGTATTTCTTCTTTCGCTCATATTATTGAGAACCGTTTTCATTATGAATCATTTCTGATCCATTTGCAATAATCCCCTGACCGCTTTTGCCATACGCCTTTCGGGCTCGTTGAAGTGATTGCCCGGATTCAGCTCAAACATCGTGTCTGCATACTGCGCAATGATGTTTCTGATCCGTTCTGTCTTATCCTCCACAGTCTTCATCAAAGGATTTCTGCTGTTCTTTTCCAGATCACCCAATGACAGATATACAGACCGGCAGCGGACAGGATGTGTCTGAATATAATCCTCGAACTCCGGATACCAGAGTGATCCCGACACGGAAGCGCACCCTTCAAACTGATCCGTTTTTGTTGCTGTGTAGAGCGCGAACAGTCCCGCCAGTGAATAGCCGGCAATGTATTTCCTGCCGGGATACTGTTCCAGTACTTTCAGCAGCTCTTCGATCAGTTCGTCAGCTTTTCCGCCGAAATCGTTCCCGTTTCTGAATACTCTTGGAGCTGGCCATGGGGACAGCTTTTCATTCCAGTCAAAACCGGATACCGCAAGCATACGGATGTCCGGAAGAATGTTATGAAAGGCTTCCGGTTCATGCTCACCCACGAGTACAAACAGCGGGCTGTTCCCGTCAAATTCCCTGATTATCATATTCATGCTCCTGACTCAAGTATAACAGGAATGCTGTCATAAAGTCAGAGACAAAAAAAGATGCCGAAGCATCTTCATTGTCTGAACTCAGATCAGGAACTGATATGCTGTGAATGCGAAGTAGATGCACAGCAGAATGATTCCCTGCCATCTGTACAGTTTGCCTGTCTTCAGAGGCGGGAAGCATAACAGCATCATGACACCCAGCATGACCGGGATATCCACCAGAAGCGATGAATTCATTCCCATCAGTGTCTTTTCCGTAGGGATCGCGAACGGTGAGATCGTGATCGCCATACCGGAAACGAGGATGATATTGAACAGGTTTGCGCCGATGACATTGCCCAGTGACAGAGCGCCGTGTCCCTTCATCAGGGATGTAATGGCTGTGATCAGTTCAGGCAGTGACGTACCGAGCGCTACCATCGTCAGACCGATAACAGAATCGGGAACCCCCAGCGCAGCGGCTATGATCGTTCCGTTTTCAACAAGCAGGTTTGCGCCGACAGCGATCGCTGCAGCACCGATTACAAGCAGTACGACCTCAATCAGGAGCGTACGCTGAGGATGTTCTTCCTCTTCTTCCTCAGGCTGTTCACCGGAGGCTGTCATCTGTTTGACCGAAAGGAACATATATACCACGAAGTAGATCAGAAACAGGATACCCTGCCATCTGGAGAAGGCACCTGCCGTATAAGCGATCATGGAATAGAACAGCGCAGCGATGAAGAACGCAGCTGCAGGCAGTTTTAATGAATTGCGGTTGACAGGACCCGGCTTGACAGCCAGTGTCAGCGCCGCGATCAGGCTGGTGTTGCAGATAATGGAACCGATGGCATTTCCGTAGGAAATACCGCTGTTGTGCTGCAGAGCAGCCTGTGAAGATACCATGACTTCCGGCAGTGTCGTACCGATGGACACAACGGTTGCGCCGATCAGAAGCTCCGGCAGATGGAAGCGATGAGCGATTCCGGTTGCGCCGTCTACGAACCAGTCTCCGCCCTTGATCAATAACAGAAATCCTAACAGGAATAACAGTATTGCAGTTAACATAACCCCTCCTATATAAAACGGATACAGACCTGCTGTATCCGGAATTTTCATATTCTCGTCCACGGCAAAATCTGTGCACGAGTCTCACCTTTCATGGCAGCCCGGGTGTTTCCACCGTGCTGACGACCTGCCCGGCATCAATGCCGGCTACTCCCTCAAGCCATCTCATTATATAACAAATGATCTGTTTGGCAATGGAAAAAACAATTTTCGATGATTCATATACGATCAGCTGTATTTTTATGCTCATATTTCATGTATATCCTGCTTCATGATTTTCCGGCAGAAATTCTTCATCCATGCCGCATTCTCTCCGAGTACTGATGAATCGTCGCAACACTACTACATATTAGTAGTAATTTATTGATTTTACTGCTATTTTATAGTATTTTTGAATCATGAAGAAGAAAAGAACTTTTGTTTTTCCCAATGAACTTCATGCGGAAGACATTAAAAACGCACGAAAGCGCCTGAACTTGACCCAGCAGGAATTTGCAGATTTTCTCTGTGTATCGGTTAAGACTGTTTCGAAATGGGAACAGAACGACACACCTGTCAAAGGACCTGTTATCCCATTGATCTCATTGTTGTTTGAGGACAGAACGATTCCGGAAAAATATGAACTTCCGGAGCAGGAATATCCTGTCCGTCTGCTGTATATGTATTATGATCAGTGCTGTACGATGATCGACGTGAATGAAAAAGACCGGATCATACGGATCAAAAACTTCACAGCGCTTCCTATGTACAGAGCGTTTGGCACAATAGACCAGCCGACGTTTTCCCAATACCTTGACTTCCTTGAAAGCAGATGTTTCCCCAGAACCAGGGATAAGATGAAACTGCAGCTGGATGAACTTGGACTTCCTTTCTATGATCCTTTCATGATCATCGAAAAAACACAGGGAAGAATGGCAGAGGACCACTTCTGGATCAAGATCGTGAGGAAACATTATGATTGAACTGTTTGTAAAAGATATTTGTTCAGAAAACAGACAGTCTTCAAAGGGAAATCAGCTGAAATGGAATACCGGCGGCCGCTGGTACAAAGCGGATCAATCCGGTTATCAGGGCCTGGCGGAATATACAGTTTCATGCCTGCTGAAATATTCAGACCTGAAACCGGAAATGATCACAATGTATGAAACAGAACAGATCAAATACAGATCACGCATACTGAACGGATGTTCCAGTGCTGATTTTCTGAAACCCGGAGAATCCCTGATTACATTGGAAAGGCTGTTCCATCAATTTCACAGTACAGAAAGCTTTTACGGTTCGGTTTTCAGAATACCGGAAGTGCCGGATCGTGCATCTTTCCTGATCAGGCAGACTGAAGCACTGACCGGCCTTCATCATTTTGGTGACTACCTCTGCTTACTGCTTGAGATCGATGCGTTCTTTCTGAACGAAGACCGTCATCTTCACAATATTGCAGTGATCCAGAAACCGGATGGAAACTGCCGGCTGTGTCCTGTTTTTGACAATGGAGCTTCTCTGATGTCTGACACTGAAATGGACTACCCGCTCAGTGAAGACACGATCAAACTGATGAAAACCGTAAAGTCAAAAACGATCGCACGGGATTTCCAGGAACAGCTTGACGCAGTGGAAAGTATGTATCCTCAGCAGCTTCATTTTCACTTCACACATCAGACTGTTGATCAGATCCTGGCTGAGGAGCCGTATTATCCTGCTGAAATAAAGGAAAGAGTACGGGAGATCATATATCAGCAGATGCGAAAATATTCATCTATGTTCTGATAACTTCTGCTGAGCATCCTGTCCTGTCTGGACAGGATATTTTTTGTGCCGCCACTTAAAACTGCTATTTTTTAGTAGTATATTATATATTTTGACACTATTATTTAGTACTTCCACACAAAAAGCTGTCCGTTTTCAGCAGACAGCTTCTGTATGGATGTTTTCAGATCGAATAGACTGTCAGATCTTCATCTGCACAGCTGTCGATCAGTTCCTGCGGTCCGACGATGCAGAATACGGCATTCTCAAACATTCTGTTCAGGATGCCGCCTGCTTCGGAAAGATCTTCCATGCTGGTCTTCAGCAGCTGTTCCCTGAGCTCGGCATTCTTTTCCGGAGTCAGATTTGTGAAGACACGTCCGTCTGCCACCCTGATCTTTGCACTCGGTGACAGGAGCGGATCCATCGTATTCAGCGCGCCGATGACATAGGACGTCAGATCCTGTTCGCTCTGGGCGAACTGTTTCAGGTAATCACCGCACCTGCGGAATACGCTCAGTGAATTCGCAGGATTCGGATCCCTGTAGGATGAACATGTGATCAGTCCGGAATATCCCGGTGTAAAGGCTGTTCCGTAAGCACCGTTCTTGACGCGCACCTCATTCCAGAGATAGCCGTATGTCAGGATCTGTGCTGCTGTGCGGTAAATACCGCGGTAATCGTCCCCGGCATTCTGCAGAGCGCCTGCCATTGCGGAATATCCTACCTGGGAAGGGATCAGGATCGCTTCGTTTCCTGTTTCCAGTCTCGGATAATGCACTACTGACCGGTGTGCTTCGGAATACGGCAGGTCCATGATCAGCTCCTGTGCTGTATCAAAGCCTTCTCTTCCGGTACATGATATCGTCAGTCTGGCTCTGGAGAACAGCACTTCGCGGTACAGTTCAAACTCATTGATCATCTCATCGATCCGCTCATCAAAGTGATTCGCGAAGTCATTGATGAATCTGCTGTATGTATACCCGCTGAGCGCTTCCCGCGCGGCACCGTCTGCCGTGATGTGGGCAGCAGTGCGCAGACCTGCCAGTGCCTGACCGTTGGCGATCATTGCCTGGCGCATATATTCCTGTTCCTGCTTCAGCAGGGGAAGGATCATGTTCCTGTCAAAGACTGTTTTCTGCAGGACTTCCAGGATCAGTTCTTTTGCCTGTTCCAGATTCTTTTCCAGAACAGAGCAGAAGACATTGAACACAGGCAGACATGCTGTGGTGTCGGCCGGTGCCCTGTATACATCAGCGGAGAATCCTAACGCACCAAGATCTCTTCTGATCCGGGATTGCAGCTGCTGGACGGAATAATTCTCTGTCGGCAGGCTGCGGAACAGTCCTGCAAAGAAATTGACAGCCGGAAGCTCGTCGATCTTAACGCCGGCAAGTGAGAAGTACAGATTCAGGTAAACGATCCCGGACCGTTCCGCCGGATAACTCAGGATCTGTGCCCCGTGATAATCGGTGATCTTTTCAGGTTTCGGTTCCTTGAAATCAGTATCGATATCCTCCAGTTTCAATGAAGGAAGCGTCGCTTTCTGTTCCGGTGTATCTTCTGTATTCTGCCATTCATCAAGCACGAGGTTTTCCTGTACCAGACGGCTGACAGTTTCTTCATCCCATGCCTTTGCGGTACGTTCCAGTTTTTCCGCTTCTCTCCGGGCACGCTTTTCTGCCAGTGCCGGATCAGGAACTGCCGTCACTCTGACCAGATGTTCTTCATCAAGCAGGAAATCTTTTAGCAGCTGTTCGAAATAGCCTTCCTTCAGTTTTTCCCGCAGCTCATCAAAGACATAATTGGCATTGAGATACAGCATCGGATCTCCGTCATACAGCCATGAATTCATGGCAGATGACACATACATCAGGCCTGCCGGTTCCTTGGGTTCCAGATACTGGAACTGCAGCTGGTTCAAAGACGCAAGGATCTCTTCATGATCCAGTCCGTTCTCTACAGTCTTTCTGGCAGTTTCAATAACTGTTTGAACCGCAAGAGCGGCTTTGTCTTCGTCTGTATTGCGTATCACAAGGACTGCCCAGGGCTGCTGGATCCCGTCATACAGTTCAAGTTCAACATCCTGCCCAAGCCCGGCATCGATGACTGCTTTTTTGAAAGGTGATTCATTCGTACCGACCAGGATCTGTGACAGCACACTCCATGCGGCATTCTGCTGAAGATCATCAAATCTGCTGATGATCTTAGCCAGTGCGACATGCACCATATTTTCCTGATCCTCATCTTCACCGATCTCATACGGGATCACGGAAGAACATGCCTTTACCGGTTCCTGCAGTCTGATCGGCGGTGCCGGATCGATCCTGTCATATTTGGACAGATATTCATCATCGATGAACGCAAGCATTTCATCGATATCCACACTTCCGTCCAGGATGATCCTGCTGTTTGACGGATGATAATACTTCCTGTGTGTTTCCAGGAACTGTTCATAAGTCAGATCCGTGATGCATTCAGGGTCTCCTCCGGAAACATACTGATAGCAGTTGTCCGGATAAAGCAGCCTGTTCAGTTCATTTACCAGAACTGTATCTACAGAAGAGAATGAACCCTTCATTTCACTGTGTACGACACCTTTGTACGCAGGCGCGTCCTTCGGGTCACGGATCTCGTAATGCCATCCTTCCTGACGGAAGATATTCGGTTCCTGATAGATCCTGGGACGGAATACAGCGTCCAGATAGACAGATGTCAGGTTCATGAAATCCTTCCTGTTTCTGGACGAAACAGGATACATCGTTTTATCAGGATATGTGATTGCGTTCAGGAATGTCTGCAGACTGCTTTTCAGCAGATCGACAAACGGTTCCCTGACAGGATATTTCTCGGATCCGTTGAGTACGGAATGTTCGAGTATATGAAAAACTCCGGTGTCGTCAGTCGGTGTGGTCTGAAAAGTGATCGCGAAGGTCATGTTCTGGTCTTCGCGGTCAAGCCACAGCAGCCGTGCACCTGATTTTTCATGTTCCATTTCATACAGAACCCCGCCGCAATCAGGAACTCCCCGGATCTGTCTGATCCGGAAGCCATGAATCAGCTCGTTGATCTGCATCAGAATTCAAGTTCGACAGGAGCAGCCGTAAAGCTGGAAATCACTGCTTTTCCTTCCTCGAAACAGAATACTGCTGTATTGCCGTCACCGGGCTGATACATTCTCTTCAGGCTCGGATAGTCTTCCAGCATGGATTCCTGTGCTTCGATCCTCTCATCCAGTACAAGTCTGCCGCAGACGCGGATCCATGTGCCGTCTTTTCCCATTGCACTGATCTCTGCTTTCGGGTTGGCAAGCAGCTGTTTTGCGCAGTCCTTTTTCAGACCTGTCTGAATATACAGCTTCCCTTCAAAAATATGTGCCGTGCCAAACGGTCTGACACGAGGCTGATCCCCGTCAACCGTTGCCAGATAATAGGTACCTGCATTCTTCAGGTACTCGCATACACGTTCAAGATCACTCATTTTCAAGTCCTCAACTTTCATTATTATTTTATCCCAAACTGTCTGCCCTTGCATTGAACCAGCACACAAAATATACTGTGCAGATGCTTTTTCAGCCCTGACAGAAAAAAAGACAGGCATATCCACCTGTCTGTTTTCCGGTCACCGCAGTGTCTCGAGAAATGCTTTCATTGTATCTGAAGAAATATCAGCGAAGTACGTATATTCGATCCCTTCATGGGAAAGATATGCTGTCGTGATATGCTCAATGCCCGGGTTTGGCGCTTCCCATAAGGCAGGACCCATGCCCGACATGGATACATTGCGTGTTGATACGATCATCGCGTCTGTATCGATCGAATTAATATGATAGATCTCCGTTGATTCGTTTTCCGAATGATGATCCGGGTCCTGCACATTGATATCCGTGCTGAATATCAGACCGGCTCTTTCCGCAGTTTCTGCGTCCGTGATGATCCTGATCTGCAGGCCGATCGGTGAGCCGTATGACTTTCCCTTCCTGTAGCGGAATTCCGTTTCAGTGGTATCGGATCCCGACGGCAGGACTTTGAAGCCTTTCAGGTCTCCGGTCACATAGGCAAAGTCCTGGAACGACATGCCGCAGATATGATCGTGCTGCTGTTTGTCATATACGATCATCGGATAATAATGCACCAGTTTTCCGGTACGCACACATGTATCATCCGCTGAATCCAGCAGATCGATCCCGAATGCTGCTTCGGCATCCGTAAGAGAATCGAATTTCGCCGGGAGCGATGGATGGTATGTTACTTCCTGGTTCTCCATCGTTACCGGAAGCTGTTCCCCGCTGTCTGAAAACAGTGTGTACTGAAGCTTTTCCAGCAGCTGGGCGGCACTGACCCGCACACCCGGTATCAGGAACAGCAGCAGTATCACAGCCAGTACCGGTACTGCCTTTCTATATAATGTGCGTTTTACAACAGGTCCGGACCTGATATATTCCAGGACCCCCCTATTCTGCTGTCCGGTCATACTGATCGAGGTATATGCGTCTTTCAGATCATTCCGATTCATCTGTTTCATCTCCTTCCGTCCATATATGTTTCAGCAGTTCCCTGCCGCGTTTCGCGCGCATCTTCGCTGCGGCTTCCGTGATCTTCAGCAGTCTGGCAGTCTCGGCATAGGAATAACCTTCGAGATAATGCAGAACGATCACCGACCTGTATTTTCGCGGCAGATCCAGCAGTGCAGTCAGAATATCCCGGTGTGCCGGTGAGACGGCAGGAATCTGACTCAGATCGGCTTCCTGTCTCTTTTTCAGCCATGAGGATCTCAGCAGGTCCTTTGCCCGGTTGATCGTCACCCGGATCACCCATTGTCTGCAGTGTGTATCGTCTGTAAACGCTCCTTCATACCGGTACAGTCTGAGCATCACATCCTGCACGATATCCAGAGCGTCATCCGTGTTTTTCACATAGGTGAACGCTATGCGGTATGCCGTATCGTGCAGCAGCTCATACAGCCGGTTAAATTCACTTTCTTTCATCTCTCCCCCTTCTGACTGATACACGAATATAACAGACAGATCGTAACAGAAAAATATAAAAATCCTTCCTGATCAGCTGTTAAGCCGGTCCAGGAAGGAGTTCATTTCCGTCAGTTCTTGAGACCGCGCAGGATGCGCAGTTTGGTTTCCCGGATCTTTGCGGCATATCTGCTTGTAAAGATCACACCTACAATGATCATTCCGTACGCAATGCCAAGTCCGCAGCTTCCGATGAATTCATACGGGGGTGTTGTGTCCAGCCCCAATAAGACGGTCACCAGAAATGCTGTAAATCCGATCAGTCCGGCAATAAACATCAAGTGCATCCTCTGCATCAGTCTTGCCTTTTCCTCGCTGCTGTAATCTGCTACCTGAAGTACTGTTTCCTTTAATTCTTCGTTCATACGCTCACGCTCCCTTTCTCCGTTCAGGATCTCCCGGAGATCAACAGCGTACAGATCTGACAGTTCGACCAGGATATCCAGGTCAGGCATATTGGCTCCGGTCTCCCAGCGTGATACTGTCCGCCGGGCAACGCCGAGCTGCTCTGCCAGCTGTTCCTGTGTCAATCCTTTTTCTTTTCTGAGTTCCTGAAGGAACGTTCCGATTTTCATGAGATCCATCGTCGATGACCTCCTTTCTGACTTCAGAGTAATGTCAGTTTAACTGTCCGTACAGGACACAAAGTGAGCAAATGAATCAATTCAGGCAATGGGACAAGGTGTGTCCCATGATTTCCGTACAGATATGATGATTATTTGGATATTCATCAGGTTCATTTATAGGGTTTTGCCGGATCATCCGGGAAATGGTATTCCCCATCCAGGTATCCCAGGAGGAACGCTTTGGCCAGACTGTTCTTTCTGACATATTGTTTCGCGTCATCTTTGCTGAACCATTTCCAGGAATCGATCTCCCGGTTCGGATGCGGCTGCTGTCCTTCAACAGTGACGGTAAAGTTCAGCATCAGTGTATTGGACGGGACAAAGTAATGGCTGTGGTTGAAGTGAACACCGACCACATCCAGGTCCATTTCTTCCTTGACCTCACGGACCGCGGCGTCTTCCGCGTCCTCACCCTTGTTGATATATCCTGCCACCAGGATATATTCATCTCCGCCGTACTGACGGATCATCAGGATCCGGTCATTCGTTTCGTCCGTTACGATCATGGATACAGCGGTATTGAAAACAGGAAAACGGAACTCATTGCAGGTCGGGCAGAACGGGATATCACCCTCGTCCTGCAGGTATTTTCTGATCAGTTTTGTACCGCAGTGCATGCAGTAATTCATCTCAGGTATTTTCATGGTTCCTCCTGTCATCAATAGTTATATGAAGAGATATCGGTAATACCGCCTTCGGGAAGATCATCATCTACTCCCGGCGGATCAAAGTCGAAGTACATGCGGAATGAACCGTGCCGGCTGAAGGTATGCACCATTTCATGCCAGGATGAATAATACTCATCAATATATTCATCCTTTTCCTTCGGGGTATAAAAGAGCTTGTTGCCGCCGTAATCGACACTGAAGACGACCGTGATGCTGTTTTCGTTCAGGTCGATCTCACCGCTCTGTATATACTGTCTGTCAAAATCAGAGATCTTCATCCCGTCCGTATCGGGGAACTGGGTATCCTCAAACTGATAATTCCTGTTTCCGTCCTTTGTCACATGCCGGTACCAGATATAATCACAGCGGACATCCCCGTACGCTTCTACAAATTCTTCCCAGCTGCTTCCGTATGTAATGCCTCTGCTGGTCGTGACGCCTTCGTTCGAATATTTACTGATGTAATCATCTTCAAAATGCATGGAACGGACATTCTGCACCGCTTCCCCTTCCTCATAAAAGACATAATCTTCTACGGAAAGATAGCCGTTTACCGACCGATCTTCCAGAAACAGTGTTGTGCTGTTGTATGCAGCGCGGGCACTGACTGCCAGAACTGTCGCAGTCAGCACAGCAATAAACCGTTTCATGTAATACTTCCTGTCCTTTTTAACCGGCTGTTCAGTCTTAGCTCTGCGGGGGGAAGCTGAACGGGGTTTCTGCTGTATGTTCTCTGTTTCTTCCTCTTCCTCAAACAGACTCGTCCGTTTCTCTTCCTGCTTCTGCGTACTCATCATTTATCACACTCCGATCTATCAGTTCGATCATTTCCCGCTCTGCCTCTACTTCAGAGGCATACGGCCATATTCTGTACATGGATTCCATCCATTTTTTCAGAACTGCAGCTTTCTGTTCATTCTTCATGATACATTTCTGTACTGCGTATTCGGTTCTCTGCGCACTCATACTGTTCCTCATCATTTTGAGTGCTTTTTTATATTCTTCCGTGACCAGTCCGGGATCCGTATTTCCGGTCAGGATCTCCATGCTCACCTTTTCAATGATGATCTGGTTCCGGTAAACACCCGGAACAGCCGGCCACTGTCTGATCTTTTCCATCAGCTCCAGTGCTTCCGGGAATTTGTGCTCATCGATCAGCCTTGCCATTCGCAGTACCGCTATGGACGCGCAGAGGCTGTTCTTCATTTCTTCATCCGGAGGCAGTTCGAACAGATCCTCCGGCATATCCCTCAGACGGTCACCGTATGACTGGAGCGCATTGATCCTGAGCTGTCTCCACAGCGCCTTCTTCGCCTCGGAAGACCTGATGATCTCAAGTGTATTGCGGCCATCGTTGCTGACGGAATCGGAGGTCAGGGGAATGCCGTTGATCAGGGCATATATAATGCCTGTTCCCGCAAACAGCATCAATACCATCTGTACGAGCGGGGATGATACAGCTCTGCAGACCAGGATCGCGATCAAAGCTGTCAGGAGGTTCATGATCACCCCGCCCAGGTTATAGAACACGCCGGGATAATCATCACATGTACCGGGCGGGTCCAGCAGGCACTGCCCGCCTGTTCCTGCCAGGGAATACTTTCTGCGTACGATCCGGCCATCCTTTTTGACCCAGATCATGCTCAGGATACGGAAAGAAACAAAGCGGTACCCGCTCAGCAGTCCGGCGATC
This sequence comes from Solobacterium sp., assembly GCA_017432325.1. Classification (GTDB taxonomy): domain Bacteria; phylum Bacillota_I; class Bacilli_A; order Erysipelotrichales; family Erysipelotrichaceae; genus Bulleidia. The sequence goes on from JAFRJJ010000028.1 coordinate 22,249, forward strand.
AGGTGGCCGCCTTCATGCAGGATGATCTGGACAAACGCGGAAAAGTAAAACCCTCCCAAAGCCCATGCCATCAGACGGAGCATAGGAACATCTGCCATCCGGTCCTGTATATGGACGATCCACAGACCAAGGAGGATCCCTCCGACAAGACCGCCTGCCAGCATGATGATATTCGACGAATATTTCTTCAGATACTTCATAGATATACCTACCGCGTTCATCATATCAGATTGTGATATGATTGAACCATTCAGAAAGGATCAAATTATGCTTGAACAATTACAGCTCGAACATTATCTGACACTGTGCATGAGATCAGAAGCTGATTTCGCGGAAGTGTTTGAGGAATTCGAAGTCAGTGAAACGATCTCCGCTCTGAACGGTGAAGTGGAAAACGTCAATCCGGTCATCAAAAGCGGGATCAGTTTCCGTCTGTACAAAGGCGTACAGTCTGTCTACGCCTACACCAACAATACCGATGACGACAATCTGACAGCACTGATCAATGACCTGAGGGATGCGATCGGTTCTGCAGATCAGGGACCTGAAGTAAAACTGACGCGTGTGGAATACGAAAACAGACATCCTGTGAAGATCGATTTTGAAAAGGTTCCTCTGGAAGAAAAGGTCTCCCTGCTGAAGCGCGCTGACGCGAGCGCCAAAGCGTATGATGACCGGATCGTCAAAGTACAGGGAAATCTCCTGAACGTAAAGCAGAATGTACAGATCTCCAACAGCGAAGGAAGACTGATCAGCGACACAAGAGTCCGGACAAGACTCATGGTCAACGCCTTTGCCAAAGAGGGCGACAACTTCCAGAACGGCGCAGACCGCCCGGGCGGAGGAATGGGGCTGGAATTCTATGAAACATCCACACCGGAAGATGCAGGCAGAGAAGCAGCCAGGATCGCGATCGTCAACCTGTCTGCCAAAGACTGCCCTTCGGGAAAAATGCCTGTTATCATTGACAACGGATTCGGCGGCGTTATCTTCCACGAAGCCTGCGGTCATTCCCTGGAAGCAACCAGTGTTTCACTCAACATGAGTGTCTTCTCCGGCAAACTGGGACAGAAGATCGCCAATGAATGCGTATCGGCAGTGGACGACGGTACGATCCCGAATGCATGGGGTTCCGAAAATATCGACGATGAAGGAAACTTCCAGAAACACAGAGTCCTGATCGAAAACGGGATCCTGAAGTCCTATATGATCGACCGGCTGAACGGACGGAGAATGGGTATGGAGTCCACCTCAAGTTCCAGACGCCAGTCCTATCAGTTCGAACCGACCTCCAGAATGTCAAATACATTTATCCTTCCCGGCAATGCGTCCTTTGAAGAACTGTTTGAAGGTGTTGAAAAAGGACTGTATGCCGCAAAGATGGGCGGCGGTTCTGTCAACCCGCAGACCGGTGAATTCAACTTTACTGTACTTGAAGGCTATATGATCGAAAACGGAAAGATCTCTTATCCTGTCAAAGGCGCTTCCCTGATCGGAAACGGCGCGGATATTCTCTTCAATATCGACAAGATCTGCAGCAATCTTAAGACCGGACAGGGTATGTGCGGTTCTCTCAGCGGATCCATTCCGACCGATGTCGGTCAGCCGGCGCTCCGCGTCACATCCATTACAGTCGGAGGTACCTCACATGAATAAGCAGCAGTGGATCACCTGTGCGTTAGAACAGGGTTTTGAAAGCTTTGAGATCTATCAGGAAGAGACCAGGGAACGTACCGTCTCCTGGTACAACGGCAGAACAAATACATTTGTCACCAGCAATGTCACGGGCACATCCCTGCGCGGTGTCATTGACGGCAAAATGATCACGTTTGCGACCGAGGATCCTGACGACAGCATGATGTCCTCCGTGATCACTTCCATGAAAAACCAGGCAGCTGTTACCGGAAATGAAGAACCCGGCATCATCCGCAGACCGCAGGATCCCAAGGTCACTGCAGAACCCGGGTCATGGATCAGGCCTTCTGTCGCAGAGATCACAGACCTTCTGGCAAGAACGGAAAAGCAGATCCTTGCGTATGATCCGAGGATCATTATGGCCTCCCGCATTCAGTGGGGTGAGGAAACAGCCGTCCGTACGATCGTCAATTCATACGGCATGCAGGCTGAAGACAGAAACACAGTTCAGTTCCTGATGGCAAGCGCTGCCGCAAAAGAAGGAAATGAAGTCAAAAACACATATGAGTCAGAGCCGGTCAGAGAGATCGGAACATTCGATCTGGACAAGTTTGTCGCAAAGACATGCGATGCAGCGCTCAACAAGCTTGGCGCTTCATCCCTGCCCAGCAATACATATCCCGTCATCTTTGAACATGGAGCGATGACTTCCCTGTTTACAGCATTCAGCGGAATGTTCAGCGGTGAACTGATCTCAAAAGGCATCTCTCCTCTGACCGGAAAACTCAACACGAAGATCTTCTCCGAAAAGATCACGGTCATCGATGATCCGGGCAGTCAGGAACCGGTATGCATGTACCGGTACGATGATGAAGGATGCCCCACATTCTGCAAGACAGTCGTTGATCAGGGCGTGTTCACAACGATCCTTCACAATTCCTCAAGTGCCGCAAAGATGAATGCTGAGAGTACAGGCAACGGTTTCAAAGCCTCCTACTCTTCAACAGTCGGCGTCCGTCCGATGAACTGCTTCATTCAGAAAGGGGATAAGACCCTGGATGAGCTGTGCAGTGAAATGAAGAACGGTTTTGTCATTACAGACCTTGCCGGTCTGCATGCGGGCATTAACTCCGTTACAACAAACTTCTCCCTGCAGTGCAGCGGTTACTGGGTAAAGGACGGTGTGCGTGATCACAGCGTCTCGCTCGTTACAACAGCAGGCACCTTCCTGGAACTGATGAAGAATGTCACGGCTGTCGGAAACGATCTGGACTGGGGCTGCGGTTCCACAGCGTGCCCGAGCATCGCGTTCAGCGGATGCGCGATCGCCGGAGAATAAACATGTAAAGCTTTGCGGTCAGCCGCAGAGCTTTTTTCATTTCCGCAGATAACCCGTATGATGAAAATCTTTTCATCATTGTGAATTGCTTTTCATTTAACCTGTCAGCGCATAAAATGTGTTCATGGAGGTTTCTTATGGAATTCGATTTAAATAAACGGCATTGTTACTGGTTTGATGCACTCGCGCAGATCCCCCGCGGCTCAGGGAATGAAAAAGCTGCCAGTGATTTCATCGTACAGTTTGCGAAAGATCACGGCCTGAACTATAAGCAGGACCATGTATGGAATGTGATCGTGGACAAACCGGCATCCCCGGGATATGAAGACGCTGAACCGCTGATCATGCAGGCGCATCTTGATGTTGTATGTGAAAAGAATAAAGATGTCGAGCATGACTTCACCAAAGATCCCCTGGATCTCTATGTGGATGAAGAAGGATGGCTGCACGCCAGAGGAACAACACTTGGCTGTGACGACGGTTTCGGTGTTTCCTATATGCTGGCGGTACTGGAAGACGAAACACTTCCGCATCCCCCTCTGTCCTGCATGTTTACGACCATGGAAGAGATCGGCCTGCTTGGCGCAAGGGAACTGAAGAAAGAAGATATTCACGGCAAACGTCTGATCAACCTGGACAGCGGCGGAGAAACAAAAACATCCGTCAGCTCTGCCGGCGGATGCACAGCCGTTGTTACAAGAGCTCTTGAATTTGAAGATAATGCAGATCCGACTTATATGCTCGGTATCCGCGGACTGCTCGGCGGTCATTCCGGCGGCCTGATCCATCTGGAACGCGGCAACTCCAACACACTGGCTGCCAGGATCCTGAAGGAACTGCAGCTTGCAGGAATGGATGTCCGTCTTGTCAGCTTTAACGGCGGCCTGAAATTCAACGCGATACCCAGAGAAGCAGATGTTTACTTCACATCAAGGACACCGAAAGAAGAACTGGAAGCACAGGTACGCGTTTCGGAAAAGAATATCCTTTCCGAACTGGAATTCTCCGATGCCGGCTTCAAAGTCCTGTTTGAAGCGGCTGACACCGCTGCTCAAAGATACACGGAATCCCTCAGCAATGAGCTCATTGATTTCCTGTTCCTTGTCATCAACGGTTTCCAGCACAAATCCATGGCGATCGAAGGCCTGACTGCAGCCTCCCTGAACTTCGGTACCATTACAACAGATGACACAAAGTTCGAAGCGACAGCCCTGATGCGTTCCGCACTGGAGAGCCACATGGATGATATGATCAACCATGTCAAGGTCATGAGCACGCTCCTGCATATGGACACAGCGTTCAAGGACCGTTTCCCGGGCTGGGCGTACGCTAAGAATTCCCCGCTCAGAGAGATCGCGAGAAAAGTCGAAGAAGCTCACGGGAACACCCTGGAAGAGTCCGCTTCCCATGGCGGTCTTGAATGCTCGATCTTCAAGGGACTGGTTCCGGAACTGGATATCATTACCTTCGGACCGATCGCATCCGGTGCGCATACACCTGATGAAAAACTCGATCTGGCATCTTTCGACAGAGCATTTGAAATGCTGAAAGAGATCATCTCTGCCTGCCATTGATCAGATAATATGAAAGCCGGTACGTCCGGCTTTTTCATTTATCGGTTTTATCTGATCTGTGCGATCAGTGCGGAAATCTCTTCCTGTGATACACCTTCCGCGAACTGCATCGCATATGCGTATCCATTGTCTTCCCATACTGCATTGGATACAGAACCGTTATTTCCTTTGACCGTTACAGTTCTGTCATCAACTGATATTTCTTCTGTTTCTTCGTATGAATTGTAATCTCCGCTGATGTCGCCTTCACCGTTGGCTTTGCGGACTCGATAGACTTCCAGACCGTCTGCAGCATTTCTGACGATCACTTCCAGCACTTGTCCGCTGATGACACGGTAATAAGCGCTGCTGACTGTTTCCGGCAGTGCCAGTTCAAAGCCGCATACTGCCTCCGCTTCCTGCAGTGTATCATACTGTACACACGGATTTGCGATCTGTGAATTCATAACTTCAAGTACCTCATCTGTTTCACCCGGTTCGATCCCGGTCACTTCAAGTATTTCTGCATTGCCGTTCAGGTCTGCATATACCTTTACCAGGGCATATTTGCTGTTGGCATCGGGAATAACGATCGTTTCCCTGCAGAGGATCATGTAGTTTCTGCCTGACACAAGCTGTGAACCGATATATGCGACCGGTTCATAGGAAGCTCCCGTCAGTCCTTCCATTGCTTTTTCGAAGGCTGTTCTGACATCTTCATTCTGATCAAGGGATATATCCCCTTCATTTGCTGACCAGCCACCGAATACATTTGTCGTGTTGATCAGTGTTCTGATACCGGTCACTGACGCGTTTCCATTCAGGTCTTCGTATACGTAGACCAGCATCATTTCCGTTCGTGCATTCTCAACGGCGAACCTGCCCCTGCACAGGATGCAGTAATTGGTTCCGTTAACGATCTGTTTTGCCAGTACTGCCAGCGGTTCATATTCAAATCCGTCAAGTGTTTCCTGTGCTTTTTCAAATGCAGATTTTGCGTCAGGGTTCGCATCAAGAGATGTATCGTCTTTGATCATTTCCCATCCTCCGGGAAGCACTGTCATGGTTTCTTCTGTTTCTTCGGGTGTGATCTCGGGTATATTTACCTTTTCAGGCTGTGCAGTACAGGCACATAATGTTCCGGCTGTAACTGCTGTCATAAACAATACTGCTGTTTTTCTGATATTCTTTTTCATATTACTCATTCCTTATCCGCCGTAATATTCTATCCGGCTTCAAATCTATACACAGACATTACGTACAGCAGGTCACATGCCAGAGAAAAAACCGTTATATTTCAAACGGTTTTCGCTGTTTTTCAGCATTAAGTGTGTTTTCTTCTACGTATGACCCTGATGATCAGCCATACCAGCAGGATGAACAGGACCAGCGGTATGAGGATGCCTCCTGCCAGGAGCAGAAGGATATATGTGCCGTAGTTGTTGGTCCGTTTCGGGTTTGTGACCGTACAGAGCTCAAACTCCAGTTCCTTCTCGGGCAGATGATCAAACGACTGCGCATATACACTGCCGTCCTTTTCAAAATGACCTTGATTGGATCTCAGTATCTCATACGATGTTTCGACCCGGATATCCAGGGAAGAGAACTCTTTCCATGTGGATGCCGGTGACAGCAGATAGGTATATGTATATACAGGCGGATTATATCCGGTATCGATTTTCGGATACATGGGAGCTGTCACTGTATTGATCAGCCGTTCACCCGGTCCAAGTTCAAGCTCATAGACATACCAGCGCATCAGAAAGTTTTCCAGTGAACGGTACGGTTCATTCAGGATGTAAGAGGAACCGCTGCTTTCTTTCAGCATTGTTACATAAGCGTTGTACCAGTCCGTGACGGACACTCCGGATGACTCATCATAGTCCCTGCATACAAAATCAAGCAGTGTATATTCATTCCCGGACTGAAGTGTCATTGCGGCATCGGTCTCTGCCTGGTCGTCCCCTTCTTTTGAAAAAGACCATTCCGGCTCCCCGGTATCTTCCCCGAAAACATACAGCGTCACTTTCTTCCTGTCTTCAGCGCGGATCCCGACTTCATATGTTCCCTCTTCCCGGTTGTATATGGTGCTTTCTTCGGGTTCAATGAGGATCCTTGTTTTTTCGTCTGTATGGAATACAGCAGATGCGGTACAGGAAGGATTGGTTTCCCCGGTCTCCATCAGCCAGACATATTCTGTTACAGGCAATTCAGGATCATAGAAAGCATCTTCCATATACCCGTCCTGCAGCAGCGGGATATCATGTTCCAGGCTGAAGTCGGACCAGTTGTCTTTATATGTGGCACGCACTTCGCTGCTGATGGTTTCCCCGTTGACCTTTACATCGTATTTCCCGCTGTTGACGCTCTGTCTTGCATCGTCAGGGAAATAGTGAGGGAGTGTACCGAACGGAAATGCCAGTACAGCATGAATATTCAGGTCTGTCGGGTTATAGACAGTATATTCAGCAGTTACATTCGCGTTGTAATTTTCAAAAAAAGAGGCACTGCTGTAATATTCTGACGGCAGATCATCAATATGAAATGTCAGGTCCTCATGCTCGACGACCAAAGGACAGTCTTCAGTCAGCACAACAACACCTGTTCCGTCACTTCCATCAATATATGTAATGGCTGAATTTGCATGTACACTGATTATCGTAAACGCTGTCACAGCGACAGCCGAAACAATTCCCTTATATTTCATACGCATTTACCTTTGATGTCATTATAACAAAGCATTTATTATTCTTTTTTGATTTCTGTGTTTTTGACATGACGGAAAAACAGAAAATCTTCCGCACGGTCCATGTGATCATACGGAAGATCTGTTTCTCAATATCCGAGTTTTTCTGCTGTGCGCTCTGCGTCATCCAGCAGGCGTTCAAATTTCTTCAGGGCTGTTTCCACAGGTGCCGGTGTTGTCAGATCAACACCCGCATGTTTCAGTTCATCCAGCGGATAGCGGGATCCGCCCATGGAAAGGAATTCCCTGTATTTCTTCACTGCAGGTTCTCCCTCCCTCAGAATACCTTCTGACAATGCTGCGGCAGTGGAATAGCCTGTCGCGTATACGTAGACATAGAACGGGTTATAGAAATGAGGGATCCTCGCCCATTCATACTGCACTTCATCATCGATGACCATATCCGGTCCGAAGTACAGACTGATCAGTTTTTTATACAGTTCATTGAGTGCTGTCGGGCTTAATGCCTCACCGCGCTCATACATTGCGTGTGCTTCTTTTTCGAACTCGGCGAACATGGTCTGGCGGTAAACTGTTCCTTTGAATCCTTCAAGATTCAGGTTCAGGAGAGCCAGACGCTCTTTCGGGTCCTCCGTTACCTGAAGCAGCTGGTCGACCAGGAGATTCTCATTGACCGTAGAAGCCACCTCAGCCACGAACAAGGTGTAGCCGGCATACTGTGCAGGCTGGTGTGTTTTGGAATGCCATGTATGCATGGAGTGTCCCATCTCATGCGCCAGTGTTGATACGCTGTCCAGCGTACCGGTAAAGTTCGTCAGGATATAGGGATTGGAATCATATGTGCCGGAGGAGAATGCGCCCCCTGTTTTGCCCTTATTGGGATATACATCGATCCATCCTGAATTCATGCCGTTTCTGACAGTTTCCACATAGTCTGCGCCAAGCGGGGATACGGCATTCAGCACCATCTGCTTGGCCTCATCATATGTATACCGTTTTTCACTGCCCTTGACGAGCGGCGCGTACACGTCATAGTAATGGATCTCATCCAGTCCGAGGAGACGTTTTCTCAGGGCAACATAACGGTACATTGCCGGCATAAATTTATGAACTGATTCGATCAGGCTGTCATAGACGGACAGCGGGATATTCGTTTCCGAAAGGCTCATCTCACGTGAGGAACCGTAATGTCTGGCGGACGCTTCTGCGGCAGCGCCTTTCACAGCGCCGCTGTATGTGGCAGCCAGGGTATTGATATGCTGTTTGAATGTCCTGTAATAGCTTCTGAACGAATTCTCTCTGAGCACCCGGTCATTGGAAGTCTGCAGAAGAATATAGTTGGAACCGGTCAGTTCATGTTCGTTTCCTTCTCCGTCCTTCACACTGTCAAACACCAGGTCCGCATCCAGCAGGTTGTCCGCGATCTCGGAAGGCGCAGACATCACTTCACCGAGTCCGGCAAGCAGCTTTTCTTCCGCTGCAGATAATGTGTGCGGCTTTCTCCTGACCAGATTTTCAAGTGTAAATGCGTACGGCTTAAGCTGTTCGTCTTCTGCGATCTCCTTCAGCAGATCTTCATCCAGAGAAAGGATCTCGGGTTCCGCAAATGAAGCGACTGTCATAAAAGCAACGTACTTCCCGAATACACGGGCATACATGGACTGTGCCTGTTCTGCCCTGGTATCTTCACTTCTGCGCAGGGACGCGTAAGTCAGAAGGTTGTCCATTTTCCGTTCTGCCTGCGTATCCGCATCCAGGAAATTCCTGATATCAGACGCGTTATTCAGCCTTCCTTCGTACTGCGCGATCTGTGCGATCAGTGAATCTGTTTCCTGGAACGCTGCTTCCCATTCCTCATCATTTTTAAACAGACTGCTCAGATCCCATTGATACGCGGGATCCATATCAATTCTCTCTTTTAATAATTCAGCCATAAATCCTCCATGTTTACCGGAATATCTTATCACGGCAGACGATGACTTTCACCACTCTGATAAGATTGCGATTATCGTTCAAATACAATACAATTGCGTTATGAAACCGGCTCTGTGGATACGAACCCTGATATTTATACCGCTTTCCGCGCTTCTGTGCGGCGGTGTTTATTATATGACATCACAGCAGGATGAAGTTCCGCAGCCCTCTGCCGTACCTGTTCCCACAGCATCCGCAGTTCCGAGTGCCACGCCGGAACCGTCTCCTTCCGCTACACCGGAGCCGACGGAAACACCGACACCCACTCCCACTCCGACTCCCACACCTTCACCTACGCCGACTCCGACGCCAACTCCGACACCGACTGCCACACCGACACCTCTGCCGGACGCGCCGCTTGTCCTGGAGAAAGAAACGGTAACGACTGTCGGCGGAAATGAAGTGTCTGTCAGGATCACGACAGCTTCCGATGTTTCGATCACGACATATTGTTCTCCCGGTATATCCACCTGGTATGATCCCGGGATCCTGTATATCTACCCATCCAATGCCGGTACTGTAACGGTTACGGCATCAGGTACCGGTTATGAGCCTGTATCCAAAATGATCCAGGTCAACTGGACCGAGCCGACTCCGACTCCGACGCCGACGCCGACTCCTACACCCACACCGACCCCGACTCCCACTCCGACGCCGGATACCACGGCATCCGAGCCGGCACCGGCACCTCAGGGAGGTTCTTCCGGTACAGGATATACCTCTGATTACGACAGCAATCTTTATGTTCCGACAGTATCAAGAAATGATGACATGTCGTTCTGGTTCCGTTCCTGTATGGTCGATATGAAAGACCAGTTCTTTGATACAGCGGAAAGTTATGGTGTTGACCCGTATCTTGCGCTGGCGATCTCGGATCAGGAGACCGGCTACGGTTCATCCTATGCGGCATGTGAACAGAACAACTACGGAGGACTGATCGGTTATGAAGGTGTCATCACGTTCGACACCCCGCAGGATGGTCTGAACGCATTCATGAATACACTGCGGAATTATAAAAACGCCGGAAAGCGTACCATTGAAGAGATCGCTTCATGGTACTGCGGCGGGAATACCCACTGGATCCAGCGCATCATTACGATCTATAATTCCTTCCATCAGTAAAAATATACAGGGGATCCGGACGGATCCCCTTTTATGAATTGATATCCCTGCCTTCCGGAACGATATATACAAGTTCCGGTTCGTTGAAGAGCCTTGGCAAAGGCTGTGAGGTATTCGCAAGTCCTCTTGATACTGCCATGATTCCGTACGGCCCTTCATGGATGCCTTCTGTATATTCCGGAAAAAGGCCCTGGTTATGACAGTACAGTCCCTGCCACTTTCCTTTTCTGCGGAACCTGATCTGTCCCCCATGCGCATGTCCGCTCATTACCAGGTCGATCTTTCGTTCTTTGAGATACGGTTCCTGCAGAGCCCAGTATTCAGGATGATGGGACATCAGGATCCTGTATCCGGGAAGCTTTTCAAATTCATCAAGCCAGTGATAGTTCGGGATCTTTGACTTTCCCTTCATCCTGGCAGACGATAACCCGCCGATGAAAATACCCGGACGGAACTCAGTCCATGTATTGTCCAGAATGACGGTACCGGTATTGCGGATCAGTTCCATATCCTGCTTTGTCAAAACGTATTCATGGTTGCCGAATGAAAAATATGTCGGGGCGATACGTACGCAGCTGCTGAGCAGTTCCACGGCATTTTCGCTTTCTTCCATTTTCAGGAAGCCAGGGTCAGACTCCACTCCGTAGATCAGGTCCCCGCATAACGCGATCAGGTCCGGTTTCCGTTTTTCCAGAGAAGCGATCACCTTCGCGGGCGGATTGTTATGAATGTCCGCGACCAAAGCAATGACAGGGCGTTCCGTCATCTGCAGCTGATCCATTCTGATCCGGTAAAAGGTTTCGTTCATAATACACCTGATAAAGAAAACCAGATGTTTTCTGGTTTTCGAACTGATTCTGTGAATGATCAATAGATCTCTGTATCCCTGCGGGATTCGTTCTTGATCCTGGTATATACGATCACGTACATGATCACGACAAATCCGACAAACAGCATCGTTGCGGTGCTCGTATTGACCATGGCTGTCGCGTCATAGAATGCGTGGAACGCAACCGGAACCAGATAGGAGAGCACACGGTTGGTGACCATACCCTGATGATCCCCCTGGACATCGCAGATCTTCGCCCTTCCGTAGAAGGCACCCATATAGACCGCAAAGGCCATATGCGCCGGCACAGCCAGCACACCTCTGACCCAGGCAACGGATAATCCGTACTGGAAGATATACAGCAGGTTTTCGATCGCCGCAAAACCAAGTGATACAAATACCGCATATACGACTCCGTCATAACGGTAGTTGAAGTCAGGAGAACGCCAGGTAAAGCGTTTCAGGAAGAACAGCTTTGTTCCTTCTTCGACCAGCGCTACGATCGTGGCAGTCGCAATAAAATACATCGTCTCCGAACTGATCGGTACTGTCGGCAGGAATCCGTCCAGCAGCAGCTGCTCCAGCAGGATCGATGCCCCGGCAGCCAGAAGTCCGCCGAAGATCAGCTTTACCAGCAGATTCATCGGTTCCTTTTCGTAGATATCATGCTTATAGATGAATCTCATCAGGAAGACGGCAGGAAAGAACGCAGCCAGTGCGTAGATCAGGACAGTAGCAGCCATCGGGCTTGTCAGTAAAAACATATATATATACCTTCTTTCCTCAGTTATTGCACTGATGCACGATCCTGTAAATCGTATTTTTCGGTATTCCGGTCTTCTTTGCGATATCTTTGACAGCATCGCTCGCTGTCATGCCAAGTGCCTGGGATTCCCTGAGCATTTCCAGGATCAGATCGCTGTCGACATCCTTGGAATAATCATCTGTATTCCCTTCCACGATCACGACCATCTCACCCTTCAGGCCGTCGAGTTCCGGGATCAGTTCGGATACAGTGCCTCTCAGGAATTCTTCATGTACCTTGGTCAGTTCCCTGGCAATGCAGCATCTCCTGTCACCGAACACTTCCAGAAGACTTTTCATCATCTTCTCGATCCTGTGCGGTGCTTCATAGAATACAAGCGTCATCGGATAGTTTTTGTATTCTCCGAGTTTCCTCTTTCTGTCACCGCTGCCCTGCGGAAGAAATCCGACAAATATAAACGGCTGGGCGATCAGTCCGCTCGCAACAAGTCCGTTCAGCATAGCGTTGCAGCCGGAAAGCGGTACAACGTTGAACCCCTTGGCTGTTGCTTCTGACACGACCTTCTGTCCGGGATCGTTGATGAGCGGATATCCGGCGTCGGATATCAGCGCGACATTCTGTCCCTGCATCAGAAGATTGATGATGCCGTGTGCCGAAGCCTCTTCATTGAAGTTCTGATACGCGATCAGACGGCTGTGAATATCGAAGTGCTTCAGAAGCTGTCCTGATGTCCTTGTATCTTCACACGCGATAACATCAACGTTTTTCAGTACTTCGATCGCCCTGGGCGTCATCTCCGACAGATTTCCGATCGGAGTCGGTACCAGAAATAACGTAGGCTTCTCATTTTCAAAACTCTTCTGTCTGATCACGCTCAGGCTCCTTTCGAAGCTTCCTTTTCCTTAGATTTAGAGGACTTGAAGCTTCTGACGGTCATGTTCGGATTCTTTGTTGTATCCATTGACTTCGGCCTCTGATTATTGCGGTGATGATTGTTGTTATTGTTATTCCGCTTGTTGTTTCCGTTATTGCTGTTCTTCTGATTTTTATTGCTGCTTGAGGCATTTTCCGTCTTATTGACATTGACTGCCGGCTGCTTATTGTTTTTGGTGTTGGGGAAAGCAGGCTTCGGCATTGCCGGACGCTGTTTGTCACGGACAGTCTGTACGGAAGGTGCCAGCGGTACCTGGGCAGGATGGGCCATTTCACGTTTCTGTTCGTTGTTTTCAATGACTTTGGCTGCCACAGTGATCTTCTGAGGTCTTCTGCCCGGTACACGCTTCGGGGTGGAAACACCTTTACGTACCTGGGTCTTTTCTCTCAGATCGCCTATGGTCAGAATATGGACCGATTCGGCATTTTCGATCTTCGCCTCATTGGTCATGACATTGATCGAAGTAACGCGGTACAGTTCATCTTCATATTCGACATGGGCACCCATTTTCGGGAGTCCGGCTGTCAGTTCCTTGTAGTTCTCATCTTCATATTTCAGACAGCACATCAGTTTTCCGCACATTCCCGACAGCTTCTCAATATTCAGGGCAAGCAGCTGGTTCTTGGCCATGTTGATGGAAATAACATCAAAGCGGCTCTTAAACCTTGAACAGCAGCATTCCATGCCGCACATACCGATCCCGCCAACCATCTTTGCCTTGTCGCGTTCACCGATCTGGCGGAGTTCGATCCTGCAGTGCAGTCTGGAACCCAGACGTTTCAGAAGTTCACGGAAGTCTACTCTCTGTTCAGCAAGATATACGAACAGGACTTTGGAACGGTCAAGTGTATAGTCTGCACTCAGAAGGTTCATTTCCAGACCGAGGCTGGCGATCTCTTCATTGCATACTTTGAAAGCTTCTTCTGCTTTGGCAAAGTTCTCCTCATAATTCCGCTTATCCTGATCAAGCGCCTTCCTCAGGACAGGTTTCAGAGGTGTCCTGATCGGGAACTTTTCCGTGCTCAGAGGCGCTGCCTGAACTTCTCCAAGTTCAAGTCCCTGGGCTGTCTCAACAACGACCCATTCTCCCTGTACAAAATCAGGTGAATCCGTACCGAATGAATATGCTTTTGATGCATTTTTAAATTTCACGGCGACAACATACGGATATTCTATAACCGGTTCTTCTATTACAGCTTCTATTTCTTCGGTCTGTTCTATTACTTCACTCATATATATGTTTCCTCCAGTCTGCAGACTGCCTGCGCCAGCAGCAGTCCCAGATCATTGTTCCGATTGCAGCGGTCACGCTGTTCTATCGCAATACGCAGTACATCCTTTAACGATCTGCGTCTTTTCTGATCCTGAATGGCTTCATAATACCACACAGGTCCTTCCGGGGACCCAGTCAATGCATCCTCGCACATCATGATCAGAAAACTGAAAAACAGGATCATGACAGCCAGGTCCTCATCTTTTCCCGCCGGACCTTCTTCCGTGCCTTTTTTAGCTCCGGAGCGGTAGACCAGATCATAGTCCACCACCAGCAGCCGGGGATCCCCGTCAACTCCCAGGAACTGACGGAACATCTTTCTCGCGGTCTGCCATACTGCCGATACAGCATAATCTGCCTGGCCTGAGATCAGATGCGCTACCCTTGACATGAAATATGCGTCTTCATGGTCAACGCCGTCTTCTTCCGCAAGTTTCATAGTGACATCCTGCGGCAATGCCTGGAACGGCAGTAATACGCATCTTGAGCGGATCGTCGGCAGGACGCGTCCGACGTTGTCGGATGTCAGTATGGCATATACATATTCACCCGGTTCTTCCAGAAATTTCAGGATGGAATTCATTGCAGCACTGCTGGAATTCTCGCACTGCTCCAGAACATATACCTGGCACGGGCATTCCATGGGCTTTCTGGCAAAGGTATTCTGCAGATCATCGATGCTCTGTTTGTCGATCGTTTTCTTTTCATTGCCGTTCAGCCAGATCAGATCCACACAGCCGTGGTCCGCGATCCGCTGCAGCAGTGTCCGCTGTACTTCATCACAGTCTTCTTCATGGACCAGACCGTCCATATGACCACTGAGCAGACTCTGCGCCAATAACAAAGCAAGCTCGCTTTTCAGGGTTCCCTGCGGGCCGTGAAACAGATAGGCATGACTCAGTCCTCTTCCCTTCATTGCCCGTTCGAGAGCCTGGTAAGGAACTGATTCATATTGTTCCAGCAGTTTTCTTGCTTTGATCCGATTCTCCATTACGCTTCGTCCAATATCTTTTTGACTGCCTGGTAAGCTGCTTCTGTGACTTCTTCAACGCTCTTTGAGGCGTCAATGAGTATCATGCGGTCCTTGTACCGCTTAATGATCTCACGGTATCCGTTCCATACATCCATATGGAAGCTCAGCTTTTCCTGATCCAGGCGGTCGAGGTATGTTCTGCCTTTATGAATACGCTCCAGTCCGGTTTCCGCATCAATATCCAGAAAGATCGTATAGTCAGGCATATGCCCTTCGATTGCGAATTCGTTGATGCTCATAACAGGATCGATCCCGATATGTCTTCCGCATCCCTGATAAGCCAGGGAGCTGTCTACAAATCTGTCGGAGATCACGTGGACTCCCTTTTCCAGAGCAGGCAGTACCTTCTCCACCAGGTGCTGACGTCTGCTTGCCGCATACAGCAAAGCTTCCGTACGGTCATCCATTGCGGTATTCTGAGGATCCAGGATCACATTGCGGATCTGCTCTGCGATCGCGCTTCCGCCGGGTTCTCTTGTCAGGATCACCAAATAACCTTCTTTGATCAGACGTTCTGTAACCTTAACACTGACAGTCGTTTTGCCGCTTCCGTCAGGTCCCTCAAATGTAATAAATTTCGCTCCGGACATAGTAAAAACCCGCCTTTCCTACAGACTTATAAAATATTATAGCATGATAGCGCAAGCCTGCACACTGAGCCTTGCGGTGTTGTGAATTAATTCACTTAGTACTTGAATTCTTCCGGCCGCCTGATATAATATGCTCAACATGAGGGAGTAACCGGTGATCCATTCACCGTATGGACCAACATCACGGACACTGTCCTGGTCCATAACAGGAGGTAAGACTCATGCAGAGCAATATGCTGTGTATGAGGAAATACGAATTTCTGCCAGATACAGCATATGCTGTATCTGTTTTTGATAAAAAGGAAGTGAATTTTGCATGAAAACAACAAACAAATGCCCGAAATGCAGCAGTAAAAAGATCATCCGCATCGATGGTGATATCAGAGGCTACGGAGCGGGCAATAACATCATGGTCGGTATGACTATCTTTTCCGCAGTCAAGGTCAACAGATATCTGTGCTGTGAATGCGGCTATTCGGAAGAATGGATCGACCCGGCAGATATTCTGGCACTGCGTGAACGGTACGGAGAATGATATGATGATACATGTTAACAGGAGGTGCTGTTATGGATATCTATGAACAGATCAGATCATACCGTCCGTTCAACGAACAGGAGGCACAGGATCAGGCAGAACTGCTCAGATGGCTGGAAAGCGGTCTTGATGTCTGGAGCAGAGACTGCAGGGCAGCTCATCTGACAGCGTCCGCCTGGATCGTCTCACCGGACAGAACAAAAGTACTGATGGCATATCACAGGCTGTACCGTTCCTGGTCATGGCTTGGCGGTCATGCGGACGGGGATCATGATCTTCTGCACGTGGCGGAAAAGGAAGTCTCCGAGGAAAGCGGACTGACGGAATTCCGGCCTGTTTCGGAAGACATTTATTCCCTGGAGATCCTGACAGTTGACGGACACGTGAAGAAGGGCGTCTATGTACCTTCCCATCTGCACCTGAATGTCACCTATCTGATCGAGGCAGATCCCCTGCTGCCGGTACGTCCGAAGGAAGATGAAAACAAAGCCGTCCAATGGTTTGAAAAAGACGCCGCGGTCAGCGCGTCCAGCGAACCATGGTTCAGGGAGCATATCTACTCAAAACTGAATCAGAAGCTGTCACTTTTATAACATTATGAACGACCGGCAGAAATGCCGGTTTGTTGTATAATTGAAACATCATGACTGATAGTAATCGAACATCTTATCTGAACAGTTCCCGGATCGCGGAACATTTAAACTGTGATCATATACAGATCATAACGTACAGAACGACCGGTTCCACCAATGATGAAGCACGCAGGCTGCTCAAAGAAGGTACGGAAGGTACGATCCTGATCGCTGCCGATGAACAGACAGCCGGAAGAGGCAGAAAAGGACACAGCTTCTTTTCCCCTGCTTCGGGACTCTATTACACGCTCGTTCTGCATCCGGAGGATGAACAGTCAGCGATCGCCCGCATGACGATCGCGGCTGCTGTTTCACTATATGAGGCAGTACTCTCCTGCTCCGGGATCTCCTGTGACATCAAATGGGTCAACGATCTCTATCTGAACGGAAAGAAAACAGCGGGTATCCTGTGTGAAGCGCCCCGCGACAGCAAGGGCTGTCTGCTTGGCATCATTACGGGGATCGGCGTCAATATCTATACAGAATCTTTTCCGGATGACATTAAGGATACCGCAGGTTCCCTGAACTGCCCTGATCTTGATAAGAATCTTCTGACTGCACGCCTGACTGAACGTCTGATCTGGTGGGCGGACCGCCTCCATGATCCGGCATTGATCGCCGCGTACAAGGAACATTCTTTCCTGTTGGGCAGGGAGGTCTCTTTTGAACAGAACGGGCAGTCCATCACCGGAACTGCCGTAGATATCAATGATGAAGGCAATCTGATCGTTGAGGCCGAGCGGATATATGTCCTGAGTTCCGGCGAGGTCTCACTCAGGTCGTGGGAATAACAAAATGACAGATAAGAACATATCATTTCATCTGATCGGTATATTATCTGCCGCGCACATGCTGGAAGACTTTTTATGTGCCTATACGGTATTTGGTTACCTCACAATGATCGCTGAACCTGAGCTTGTGTTCCTCTGGTATAACTTCTGCGCGTTTGCCATGCAGCTGCCGTTCGGAGCACTGATCGATCTGTGGATGCAGAAAACAGACCGTAAATTACGGCCGGGTATGATATTCGCTCTGGGCGGGCTGGTCCTTACTTTACTGGTTTATCTTGCATGTCTTTTTCTGCATGTGCGATCCGGCCTGACAGTAATCCTGCTATGTCTTGGAAACTGTCTGTTTCATGTCGGCGGAGGTGTCATTTCGATCAAAGAAGATGACAGAAGCAGTTATCAGGGAAAAGGTCTCGGTGTATTTGTGGCCCCCGGTGCCATCGGACTGTATATCGGCGGACTGATCTCCTATTTCTTCTATGTCAGGAGCACAGCTGCTGTCATCCTGCTGATCACTGCCGGACTTTGTTTCCGCAGTCTGCAGCTGTACAGGAATTGTCCTGATCCGGTTCTCCCAGACAGTGCGGATTTTGATATCCCTCTGATTCCGGTCATCGTCTGTTTCATAGTCGTTGTACTGCGGTCCCTGACCGGCCTGGCTGTCAGTTTCCCCTGGAAAACAGGAATTCCTTTGTCAGTTCTGGCCACCCTGCTGCTGGCAGGAGGCAAAACAGCAGGCGGTTTTCTCGGCGCGTCTATCGGATACAGAAAGACGATCACAGTCACTCTGGCAGCCGCTGCTGTCTGTTATTTCCTGGGAAATCATACGATCACAGGACTTGCGGCGGTCTTTCTGTTCAATATGACGATGCCGGTCACACTCTATCTGCTTGCCAGGAAGATGCCCGATCTTCCCGGAACAGCGTTCGGTATACTGACAATGGCATTGTTCATCGGATTCCTGCCTGTATATTTCAATCAGATCAACAGTGCATCACCAGTTAAACTCGGTACCGCTTCATCGTTGATCTCATTGATCCTGTTATTATGGGTCACCGGAGAACAGAGATCATGATCTTCCTGTATCCCCTGGTCCTGACACTGATCATCGAGCTGGCTGCGGCATATATGCTCGGTGTGCGCAGCAGGCGTTCATTTCTGATCATATTTCTGGCAAACTGCTTTACCAATCCGCTGCTGACGATCGCCATATCGTTCCTGCCGGCAGAAGCCCTTATGCGGAAGCTGATCATATACGGCATATTTGAACCTGTTGTCATACTTTCCGAATTCCTGATTTACCGCTATGATTTAGAAGAAGATATAAAGCCGTTCAGATTATCATTGATCCTGAATCTGGCTTCGGTGCTTGGAGGACTGTTATGGTTAAGCATTTTCTGAGAAAGATCACTGTGATGATGACGATCATCCCTCTTCTCTTCTGTACATTCGTACTTCATGTACAGGCTGATGTCCCGTATGATCCGATCGAACATATCACACAAAAAACAAACTATCTGATTCCTGCATTGATAGCCTGTGCTGCTGCCGCAGTATTGCTGATATTCAGGATCAGGAAAAACAAACAATGAAACAAGGCCTGCCGTAAAAAAGCAGGTCTTATTCGTTCTTCTCAGATGAAAAGCTGCCCGTTATGAGCAGCTTCTGTAAATTATCCTTCAAATTCCTTTGCGACGGTTTCAAGCAGGGAAATGATCGGCAGATGCTGGGGACATGCGCCTTCGCACTGTCCGCACTGAATGCAGGCACTTGCCTTATTGCGCAGTCTGCAGTTCAGGTTGTAGTTCGACACAGCACGTTCTTTTTCATTGAACTGCTTGTACAGGTTCCATGCCCCGAAGATCTTCGGGATCGGTATGTTCATCGGGCAGCCCGGCTCACAGTAATGGCAGCTGGTGCACAGGATCCTGTCCAGGGAATTCAGATCATCCTGTACCAGGCGGATCAGTTCCTGTTCTTCTTCATTCAGCGGTTTGAAATCTTTCATATAGGACAGGTTGTCCTGCATCTGTGCAATATTGCTCATACCGCTGAGCACTGCGAGAATTCCGTCAAGGGATGCCGCAAAGCGGATACCCCAGGAAGGCAGGGACGCTTCCGGCGCATAGGCTCTGAGTCTGTCACCGATCTGATTCGGAAGTTCCGCAAGGATACCGCCTTTGACCGGTTCCATGATCACGACCTGTTTTCCGTGTTTCCGGGCGACTTCCCAGTTTCCTCTTGAAGCGATCGCAGGGTTTTCCCAGTCTGCGTAATTGATCTGCAGCTGGACAAAGTCAACATCGGGATGCTCGGTCAGGATCCGGTCAAGAAGATCCGGCGTGTCATGGAACGAGAACCCGTAATGCCTGATCAGGCCTTTTTCTTTCTGTTCTCTGACAAAATCCCAAAGTCCGAATTTCTCATAGATCGGATAGTTCGTATCACGGATGGAGTGAAGCAGGTAATAATCGAAATAACCTGCCTATGTACGTTCGAGAGATGTCGTAAACTGCTGCTCAGCTTCTTCTTTTGTGGAAGCACGCCAGCCGTTCAGTTTGGTTGCCAGTGTAAATGTGTCGCGGGGATGGCGTTCGATCAATGCCTTGCAGATCGCTTCTTCACTGCCTTCATAAACAAATGCTGTATCAAAGTACGTTCCGCCGGCTTCCAGGAACAGGTCTGTCATTGTCTTGACCTGTTCGACATCAATGGATCCGTCTTCCAGCTTCGGCAGACGCATCAGTCCGAATCCAAGTTTCAGTTTGTTTTCCATATCAAATACTCCTCTGATATTACTGTAAACTACAGCGGTGAAAAAACAGTGAAAAATGCACCGGTTCTTTGCCAAAACAAAAGACGAGCCGCCTCGTCTTTTGTCTGGTTAATTTATTTGCTGGATCAGCCGCCGAAGATCTTCAGCATGAAGCCTGCAGCTACAGCAGAACCGATAACACCGGCAACATTCGGACCCATCGCATGCATCAGCAGATAGTTTCTCGGATTTGCCTTCTGGCCTTCGATCTGGCTGACACGTGCAGCCATCGGTACAGCAGATACGCCTGCAGAACCGATCAGCGGATTGATCTTTCCGCCTGTCAGCTTGTACATGATCTTGCCAAGCAGCAGACCGCCGGCTGTACTGAAGCTGAATGCGATCAGACCGAGAACAACGATCTCGATCGTTCTGAATGTCAGGAATGTGACCGCAACTGCTTTCGCACCAACGGAAATACCCAGGAAGATAATAACGATATTTGTCAGAGCATTCTGTGCTGTGTCGCTCAGACGATCTGTCAGACCTGTTTCTTTCAGCAGGTTTCCGAACATCAGCATACCGATCAGCGGTGCCGTATCCGGGATCAGAAGTGCTACGAAGATCGTAACAACGATCGGGAAGATGATCTTTTCTGTCTTGGAAACAGTACGTGCCTGCTTCATGACGACCTGACGCTCTTTTTCAGTTGTCAGAAGACGCATGATCGGAGGCTGGATCATCGGGATCAGAGCCATGTATGAATATGCTGCAATGGCAATTGCCGGCAGATAATCCATAGCGAGCTTGGAAGCTGTCAGGATCGCCGTCGGGCCGTCTGCGCCGCCGATAACACCGATCGCAGCTGCTACATTCGGTTCAAAACCGAGAGCCAGCGCCATCAGGAATGCGGTGAAGATACCGAACTGAGCGCCTGCGCCCATGATCAGTGAAGACGGTGACGCGATCAGCGGTCCGAAGTCCGTCATTGCGCCTGTTCCCAGGAATACCAGGGAAGGATAAATACCATATTCAACACCAAGTGACAGATAATGGATCAGGCCGTCCGTAATTCCTGTACGCGGCAGGTTTGCCAGCAGCATACCGAACGCGATCGGAATCATCAGGAGCGGTTCATATTTCTTGCCGATACCGAGGTACAGCAGGAAACATGCGATCAGGATCATCACCAGATATCTCGGGTCCTGCAGCAGTCCTGCAAAACCTGATTCTTCGAAGATCTTCAGAAGGACATCAAGTATTACCATACGCCCTCCTTACTGCACTGTCGCCAGAATCTGATCTGTCTTAACCGATGCACCCTTCGCAACAGTAACGGAAGTAACCTGGCCGCCTTTTGAAGCGACGATCTCGTTTTCCATCTTCATAGCTTCCAGTATGAACAGGATGTCGCCTTCTTTGACAGTCTGTCCGACAGAAACCTTAACATCCAGGATCGTACCGGGCATCGGTGCCTTTACCGGATCTCCGGCTCCTGCAGGAGCAGCAGGTGCAGCGGCAGGTGCCGGTGCAGGTTCAGCAGCGGGTGCGGCTGCAGGTGCAGCAGCAGGCGCAGGAGCAGCGGACATCGTCTCAGCCGGTCCTGTATATAATGCTGTAGCTTCACCTTTTTCTACTTCTACTTCGTATCTCTTTCCATTTAATGTAATGATATATTTCATATCTGCAAACCCCCTTAGTCTAAAGCCCTGATTGATTTAAAGATCAGATGATCGAGCGGAATCTTTGTTGAATCGGCTACGATTGCCATAATGCAGGCTGCTGTCTTCTCGTCAACGTCAAACAGTGCAATTTCTCCGCCGTAAGGAAGATGTACGACTTCCTGTTCCGGTTCGGCTGTCTTGACTGTTTCAGAAACTGTCTCAGTCTGTGCCTTCAAAGCATCTTCCTGAGCAGTTCTGAGTGCTGCCGCTTCCTGTTTCTGTGTAAGTCCTTTGACGAACCTGCTGATCAGGACGATCAGTCCCCAAAGGATGCACAGCATCATGAAGACAACCATGAAGCCTGACAATGCGATCATCACTGCCTGGCTGATCGGCATACTATTCTACCTCCTGGATGGAGTAACTGACCTTCAGAGCTTTCTTTTCACGACGGTCCTTAAGGAATTTCTCTGCCTGCTGAGGGAATGCTACATAGCTCAGTACATCTTCTTCGCTCTCAGCCAGATCTCCGAGGTATTCTTTTGCGCCGGGGATCTCAGGTTCGATCATATCATCATAACGGCCTTCAAACGGCTTTTCATCACCGAGTGCCTTCTCCATCAGTTCTTTGGAGATCGGCGCCGGGGGTGCACCGTACTCACCGCGGCAGTAAGCTTTGATTTCCTTGGAAACCAGCTTGTAGCGCTCGCCTGTCAGTACGTTGGTGACTGCCTGAGTTCCGACCATCTGGCTCATCGGTGTTACCAGCGGCGGATAGCCCATATCTTTTCTGACGAGCGGTGTTTCCACCAGAACTTCATCCAGTCTGTCGAGCTTGTCAACAGCAGTCAGCTGGGAGATCAGGTTCGACAGCATGCCGCCCGGGATCTGATAGTTCAGCGCTTCGATCTTTGTTGTCAGAACGGACGGGTTCAGTCCGCCTTCCTTCAGGAATCTTTCCTGTACCGGCTTGAAGTGGTCGTTGATCTTCTGGCATACCTTAAGGTTAACGCCTGTGTCAAAGCCCATTTCTTCCAGGGAATATACGAGGGATTCTGTAGCAGGATGGGATGTTCCGCCTGAGAAGATGGAGATCGCAGTATCGATTCCTGCTGCTCCTGCTTCGATAGCCTTCATCAGTGTCATGGGTCCCAGACCAGTTGTGCTGTGGGAATGCACATAGATCGGCAGGTTGACTGATTTTACAAGTGCGGATACCAGATCATAGCATACCTGCGGGCTCATGATGCCAGCCATATCCTTGATGCAGATGGAATTGCATCCCATCTTTTCAAGTGTCTTGCCCAGTTCAACATAGCTTTCGAATGTGTGGATCGGGCTGATCGTATAGCAGATCGATCCCTGAGCATGACCGCCAGCCTTCAGACATTCATCAATAGCAGTTGCCATGTTCTGCGGGTCATTCAGTGCGTCAAAGATACGGATGATATCAATACCGTTTTCAACGGATTTGCGTACGAATGCGCGTACGGTATCATCGGAATAGTGTTTATAACCAAGAATGTTCTGGCCTCTCAGAAGCATCTGGAGTTTGGTGTTCTTTACCTTGGAACGGATGAAACGCAGTCTGTCCCACGGATCTTCATCCAGATAACGCAGGCAGCTGTCAAATGTAGCGCCTCCCCATACTTCCATTGAGTAATAACCCGCTTTGTCCATTGTTTCGAGAATATCCTCGAAATCAGAACGCGGCATACGGGTTGCGATCTGCGACTGATTGGCATCACGCAGAACTACCTCAGTAATATGTACCTTTCTTTTCATAAGGTTTTCTGCCTCCTCTTTTTATTACATATCAGTTATTACTTATATCATAAAAGTCATTCTTTGTCTGCTAAATTGCCATATAATCATGCAATATTGTTATTCTTTGCACAAAGATGTTACAATCCATTTTCAACGTATAGCAGAAGCCGGTCTGTACAGCAGGCAATACATTCATGCATGTTGCCCTGATGGAAAAATATAGGGGAAAAGAAGTACTTTTCCCCATATGCACATTTGAAAACTATTCGACTTTAGGTCCTGCCGCAACAAGTGCCTTACCTGCAGGATTTGTCTCATACTTGTGGAAGTTCTTGATGAATCTTCCTGCAAGATCCTTTGCCTTTTCTTCCCAGACAGAAGCGTCAGCGTATGTATCACGAGGATCCAGGATACCAGGATCAACGCCCGGCAGTTCTGTCGGTACTTCGAAGTTGAAGTAAGGGATCATCTTTGTCGGAGCCTTGTTGACATCACCGCTCAGGATCGCATCAATGATGCCGCGTGTATCCTTGATGGAGATACGCTTGCCCGTTCCGTTCCAGCCTGTGTTGACCAGATATGCCTTAGCACCGCTCTGCTGCATTCTCTTGACGAGTTCCTCGCCGTATTTTGTCGGATGCAGTTCCAGGAATGCCTGTCCGAAGCATGCGCTGAATGTAGGTGTCGGTTCTGTGATACCGCGTTCTGTACCGGCCAGTTTAGCTGTAAAGCCTGACAGGAAGTAGTACTGTGTCTGTTCCGGTGTCAGGATGGAAACAGGCGGCAGTACGCCGAATGCGTCAGCAGACAGGAAGATCACGTTTTCTGCTGCAGGTCCGGATGAAGTATCTCTGACCTTCAGAACGATATTTTCGATATGTTCGATCGGATAGGAAACACGTGTGTTTTCCGTTACGCTCTTATCTGCGAAGTCGATCTTGCCTGCTTCATCAACAGTAACGTTTTCGAGCAGCGCATCACGTCTGATCGCATTGTAGATATCCGGTTCGGAGTCTTTGTCGAGGTTGATGACCTTTGCATAGCAGCCGCCTTCAAAGTTGAAGACACCGCTGTCATCCCAGCCGTGCTCATCATCGCCGATCAGCAGACGCTTCGGATCTGTGGAAAGTGTTGTTTTGCCTGTTCCGGAAAGTCCGAAGAAAATAGCTGTGTTCTTGCCTTCCATATCTGTGTTTGCAGAGCAGTGCATGGAAGCGATGCCCTTCAGCGGCAGATAGTAGTTCATCATGGAGAACATACCCTTCTTCATTTCTCCGCCGTACCATGTGTTCAGGATGACCTGTTCATGGCTTGTGATATTGAATGCGACTGCTGTTTCGGAGTTCAGTCCCATTTCCTTGTAGTTGTCAACTTTAGCAAGGGATGCTGTATAAACAACGAAGTCAGGAACGAAGTTCTCTGCTTCTTCCTTTGTGGGTCTGATGAACATGTTTGTAACGAAATGAGCCTGCCATGCAACTTCCATAATGAAGCGGACTGCCATACGTGTATCTTTATTCGCACCGCAGAATGCATCGACAACGAACAGTCTCTTTCCGGACAGTTCCTTCTGAGCGAGTTCCTTCAGGATCTCCCAGTTTTCCTGTGAAAGCTCATGGTTGTCATTCGGATATTCAGGTGTATTCCACCAGACAGTATCCTTGGAGTTTTCGTCCATAACAATGTATTTATCCTTAGGAGAACGTCCTGTATAAATACCCGTCATAACATTAACTGCACCAAGTTCTGTCATCTGACCCTTTTCATAGCCTGTAAGCTCAGGCTTCATTTCTTCTTCAAAAAGAAGATCAAAGGAAGGGTTGTAGACGATCTCTGTCGCACCGGTAATGCCATACTTTTCCAAATCAATCTTTGCCATATTATCCTCTCTCTTCGGCTTAACAAACAGCCGATTTCACTCTATATTCTAATATTTTTCACAGTCAAATTAAACTGATATTTGTAAATTTGTTAATAATCTATCAAATTTCATGCATATCATGCGGAAACGCAAAAACCTTTATATCAGGCATGATAATACGATGATCTTTGTCATCAATATGTATTTTTCAGAATGTTGAAGACCTGCCGGGATAGTTCTCTTCCGTTCATTGTTCTTCCATACATGGCAAGATCACATGACCTTCTGACAGTTCTTCCGATAACCGTTCCAGCTTATCCAGCAGGATCGTGCAAGCCAGCATATCGGCAGCTCCTCCCGGACTGATGTTTTTCCTGATGCATTCCGTGTTCATATCCTTCAGCTGATCCTCTTCAGGATCAGGCAGAAGTCTTCCGGCTTCCTGTTTCAGCCATGCAAGGTCTTCATATGATCCGCGTGTCAGGATATTCGTATCCTGCAGTTCAGACATAACGGCTGTCAGGACTCTCAGATACATGCGGTTTTCATCATCATTGCGGTTTATCCGCATGACCGGCAGCGCTGTTCTGCGCAGTACCGGGAATCCCTTCATCGCTTCTCCCCGGATACCTTTTTCCCCGTACTGACGATAAAGTTTCTCACCGTGTGTGACCGGATCGCGCTGTTCCATATTTTTGAAGTCTTCCTGCAGTGTTTCCGCACACATCAGACCGGACAGCTCAAGTACACGGTCCGCACTGATGTGTCCGCTCTGCTTCAGACAGCAGCCGGCTGATGCCGCAATGATACCCATTGAGAAGATCATTCCCTTATGGGTGTTGACGCCCTCTGTTGCTCCAAACATCGCACGTTCAGCTTCGATCCCGGTCCTGCGGATCGCCGCAAAGACCTCTTTCAGATCTTCAAGCTGTCTTCCGGTCTCAAACATGACCGTCAGATACGGCGCGATCGCATCCGTGCTTTTCATAAACAGGGCAAAATCCATATCGTTATGGGCACCGCTGTCATTCAGATCGACCAGACCCGGTTTCGGTGTAGTCATGACTTCAGCCCGGAGTGCATAACGGATCAGGTATTCTGTGCGGAATGTCATTTCATCCCCGCCGATCACTGCTGTATGGACAGCGGATGCCAGCGCGTCTGCCATCCTGTACTGTGCTTTCACTGCCTTTTCCGGCTTCAGAAAATAATGCGGGATCTCCTCCGGAGAGAACAGGCAGAGCGGAAAGCTTCCCGGTTTCTGTATGAGTTCTTTCCAGAATGCGCTACGCTGTGCCGCAGACATATCTGCACACTTTGCGCGCAGCTTCCGGAGCTCCCCGGAAAAATGTCCTCTGCCGTATTCCACCATGACCATATCTTCCGTACGTATGACCGGATACAGATTGACGTGTGTAAATGATGTCCGCTTTTCGGGTTTGGTAAAACCGCCGAACCTGTAATTACCGGACTGATACATCTCTTCATACAGTTTATCCATGACCTGCGGCAGAAGACCATGACCGCGGCATTCTTCACGTACTGCAACGCATTTTAAAAGGCAGCCTGAAAGAGAACCGGACGCAATGATCCCGCCTGTTTCATCCTCCCGTAAAACCACGGAATACGAAATGGACGGATCGTATTCCAATCCGCATTGATTCAGAAACTGTTCCAGTTCCTGTTTCTCTCTGTTTCTGAAAGGTCTGCCTTCTTCTGTGATCATATCTGTTCTTCCCGAACGAAACGCCCGGCAGGTTCTCTGCCGGACGTTTACTCATTCATCTGATGATTCCGAACTCAGTCTTTGAATTCAAATTTCTTGATCTGACGTACAACGTCCATGATCGAGCCGTCTCTTGCTTCGATGATACCGACAACACGGTCACCGAACTGTACAGGCTCAGGTGCGCCTGTGATCGCGTAAGCAATGTCTCTCAGTTCTTCGATCGTCTTGAGCGGGAGCTTGGAGTCCTTGGTCGCTTCGATCAGGTCCTGACGTCTCGGGTTGATTGCGATACCGTAGTCAGTGACAACAACGTCAACATCTTCACCCGGTGTTGTAACTGTTGTTACGTCTGTGCAGATCGTAGGCATTCTGCCCTGCATGATCGGTGCGATGACGATCGTGCACTTTGCGCCGGCAGCTGTGTCAGGATGTCCGCCCTGGGCACCTGTGATGACGCCGTCGGAACCTACAACAACGTTGCAGTTGAAGTGTGTGTCGACTTCCAGGGATGCCAGAATGACGAAGTCAAGCTTGTTGACATATGCGCCTTTGTTGAACGGGTTCGCATATTCACCGGCTGTGATGTAGAAGTGGTTCGGGTTTGTTTCGATGTTCCGGATGGACGGTTCATCGAAGTCCTGTGTATCGACCAGTTTGTGGATCAGGCCTTCATCAAGCAGGTCGCACATCGGCTTTGCAATACCGCCGACGCCGAAGCTCATATGAATGCCCTTTTCACGCATGATCTCTGCCAGATACAGTGTTGAAGCGATGGAAGCTCCGCCGACACCTGTCTGATAGGAGAATCCTTCTTTGAAATAAGGAGTCTCAACGACAAAGTCTGTGCAGTACTTAGCCATCAGGAGCTTTCTCTGGTCAGTTGTAGGTTTTGCGGCACCTGTAGCGATCTTCTTCGGATCACCGATCTCATCAACAACAACGACATAGTCGATATATGTCTGTGTGATCTGTGCAGGCAGATTCGGGAACGGAACCAGTGTATCGGTAACAGCGACTACCTTGTCAGCGAACATAGCATCTACTGCAGAATAGGAAAGAACGCCGCAGTTTGCTTTGCCGCCTGTAGCAGCCAGGTTGCCGTATTCATCGGCTGTAGGAGCACCGATGAAGGAAATATCAACATGAGCTTCACCGGATTCGATCGCTCTGACACGTCCGCCGTGGCTTCTCATGATAGCCAGTCCCTTCAGTTTACCTTCGGAGATCGCCTGTCCGATGGATCCGCGGACACCGGAAGACTCGATGTTTGTGATCGTGCCGTCTTCGATCATCGGCAGGATCGGATCGTTCTGAGCACCCAGTGAGGAAGCGCACAATGTGATATCCTTGATACCCATCTTATGGACTTCTTCCATGACCAGATTCAGAACCTTGTCACCGTTTCTGAAGTGATGGTGGAAACCGAGTCTCATTCCGTCTTTGATTCCGCACTTTACAAGCGCGTCATGAATGCTGTCGACCAGTTTGGAGCCGCCTGAATTGATGACAACTCTTGTGACCGGACCGTCTTTCTTGAATTCTGTTCCGTCTAAATGATGTGTTCCCCTGTAGACATCTTTTCCTGTCAGTTTCAGGATCTCATCAGGGATTTCTCTTCCAACTGCGTTTTTCATTATAAATCCCCCTCGTATACACCGGCAGCTTTTGCCATCTTAATGGTTCTCTGTGCACCGTCATAGAATGCGATGTCGATCATCTTGCCATCAACAGTAAATACACCGATGCCCTGTGCTTTCTTGGTATCGATCTCACGGATAACTTTTTCCGCGAAGATGATATCTTTCTTGGCAGGTGTGAAGATCTCGTGAACGATGTCGATCTGACGGGGGTTGATGCATGACTTGCCGTCAAATCCCATATCATGGATCATCTGAACATCTCTGCGGAAGCCGTCCATATCATCCAGGTTTGTCCATACAGTGTCGAAGCACTGGACGCCGGCAGCTCTTGCCGCAATGATCATCTGCTGTCTGCCGCCCATCAGCTCGATACCTGTACCTGTGATCTTTGTCTGCAGGTCTTTGGTATAGTCGCCGCCGGACAGAGCGATACCGATCATTCTGGGTGAAGATGTGCATACTTCATATGCATTCATAACACCCTTTGCGCTTTCCAGCGCAGCCATGATCAGAACAGAGCCTTCTTCTTTGCCGAATTCTTTTTCAGCCTTTTCGATCTCTGCTTCAACTTCCAGAACCATTTCCTTGTTTTCGCACTTCGGAATACGGATCAGTTCTGTATCAGCTGCGACGACGCAGCGGATGTCTTCTTTCCACAGATCGCTGTCCAGACCGTTGATACGGACAACTCTTTCCGCTCCGCGGTAGTCGATCGTTGTCAGAGCATGGTAAAGAGAAAATCTGGCTGTGTCTTTTGCGGTTACCGCAACAGCGTCTTCCAGGTCAAACATCAGTGAATCCGCTTTATAGATATACGGATCCTTGATCAGTGACGGTTTCTGACCGTTCAGGAACATCATCGAACGGCGAAGTCTTTTCTTTTTCTGTTCGTTAATCATTTGATGGCTCCTCCCCAAGGCAGGTTGTCATACTGATCGACCGAGCGGAATACTGCTCCCTCAATTCTTGCTTTGATCGTGCAGTCCAGAGCACCTTTGTCCACGATTGAAATTTTGACATTATCAATACCAAGATTATCAAGTGTTTCAAATGTCACCTTGCGGATCTGGTTCCCGAACTGGTGAATTACGGTACTGTCGAGCGAGAATTCTACTTTTCCTTCTCCGGGTTCAACAGTGACCAGGCAGTCACTCGATTCAAGAGTGCCTGCCACTGCAGGTTTTTTGATCTCCATAATTCCCCTTTCTCAGAATTTTTCTGATACATTAGCATACTGATAACTGCTGTATCTATTATATCGTATAAATTCGGAAACCAACCATGCGCTTCCGGCATTTGCGCATGAAAACAAGCTTTTTTTCTGTTTCTTTTTTTCTTTCATAAAGTGCTGTCTATAACTCATATAGAACAGCTTTATAACATGGCTGAAATGAGGATAACAGGAACTCCTTTTTTACATTTTGATATATTATGCATTCTGTTCAAGAAGCCCTGCGATCTCTTCAATACTGTCCGCAAAATGTATTTTCCGGTAAGTGGATTCCCTGACAAAACCCTCCTTCAGCATATGCTGAATCAGTGCCTTCATCGGGTCGTAATAATGGTTCACGTTAAAGAAAATACACGGGCATTTCGTATGATTCAGATTATGAAGGGACATGATCTCGGAGATTTCTTCCAGTGTACCGATTCCGCCCGGATAAGCGATAAACGCATCTGAAAGCTCGATCATTCTTGCCTTGCGTTCCGTCATGTTTTTGGTAACGATCAGTTCCGTCAGGCTGCTGTGCTGGACTTCAGCGTCCACAAAAAACTTCGGTTCGACACCGATCACGTGCCCGTTCTTTGACAGCGCGCCGTCGGCGCAAAGACCCATCAGGCCCATATGCGAGCCTCCGTAGACCAGTGTATGTCCGTTGGAAGCGATCCACTCTCCCAGCTTGTAAACTTCTTTTCCGTATATAGGATCATTCCCGGAACTGGAACCAAGATAAACAGCAATGTTCATATGTGCCTCCGCTTTTTCTTTTATATGATACACGATGCCTCCCGTCTTTCAGATGAACAATATGATATGATTGAAAAAACGAGGAGGATCTTTTATGTCCGACTATTCCATATCTCAGATCTATGTACAGGATACCCGGGCAAACAGGCAGATCGACCGTCTGCTTGAGCAGGAAGGGATCCGCAGGGATCCAAATCTGGATTATACCTGCGGAATGTATGATGATGAAATGAACATCATCGCTACCGGCAGCTGTTTCGGCAATACGCTCCGCTGCATGGCTGTCGATCATAATCATCAGGGAGAAGGTCTCATGAATGAGATCGTCACACATCTGATCGAAAAACAATACGAACGGGGAAATATCCATCTGTTCTTATATACAAAATGCAGTTCCGCAAGATTCTTTTCATCACTGGGATTCTTTGAGATCGCAAGGATCCCCGACCAGGTCGTATTCATGGAAAACAAACGGAACGGCTTTGATCAGTGGCTGTCATCCCTGGAACGCAGGGAAGGCCGGAAAACAGGTGCCATCGTCATGAACGCAAACCCGTTCACGCTCGGCCATCAGTACCTTGCCGAATACGCAGCCGCACAATGCGATGTGCTTCATCTCTTCATGGTCAGTGAAGACAAGAGCATCTTTCCATATAATATAAGGAAACAGCTGATCAAAGAAGGAACTGCCCATCTGGATAATATCATCTATCATGACAGCGGTCCTTATATCATCTCTTCAGCGACTTTCCCCAGCTATTTCCAGAAAGATGAGGCATCTGTGATCAGCAGCCATGCTATGCTCGATCTGATCATCTTCACAAGGATCGCGGATCAGCTGGGTATTCAGAAGCGGTTTGTCGGGGATGAGCCGACATCCCAGGTCACCGGCATCTACAACAGCATCATGTCTTCCCTTCTTCCGGAACACGGTATTGAGTGCGAGATCGTTCCCAGGAAGCAGGACGGCGACATGGTCATCAGCGCTTCTACTGTCCGGCAGGCCATTCATGACGGGGATCAGGAGATCCTGAAACGCTGTCTGCCGGTATCTACCCTGAACTGGCTGAACAGTGAAGAAGCTGTACCTGTGGTTGCCAGGATCAAAAATGAATCAGACCTGATCCATTATTGAGGTTTCCCATGAACGGTACAGAGATCGATCTGGAAGAAATGCTCGTATTCCGTGAAAAGCGCGTTTCTCTCCAGCAGAAGCTGATCAAAGACGGACAGATGCCCGTCATCTCCTTCTCAATGAATATTCCCGGGCCGATCAAAACCAACAGAGAGATCCGCAGGGCGTTCAGCCTGGGCAAACGGGACCTGTTCGAAAAACTCAGGCAGTCGCATCTGCAGACAGGATACGCAATAGAAATACATGAAAACTGCGGAGATGAGCTGCTTGTATCTGTCCGCGGGTCTGCAGAAGAGATCAAGGATATTACCGTACAGATCGAAGAAAGCAGTCCTCTCGGACGGCTGTATGATATGGACGTGATCAATACCGACGGGACCAAGCTGTCCAGATCGGTATACAGGAAATGCCTGATCTGCGGAAAACAGGCGCAGGAATGTGCAAGATCAAGAACACATACTGTCAAAGAACTGCAGGAAGCTGTGGATGAACTGCTGTGTGAGAATCTTCCGCATCTCGTGGAATAAACAAGGTGACGAAAATGAATAAAGAAAAACTGATATCCCTGGTTAAAAAAGTGCTGAAGATATCTTCCGACCAGGATCTCGCGGTATATGCGGGAAACGCTACCTTATATATTATGATGTCGCTCATACCGATGCTGATGGTAGTGATCGCTGCAGTCTCCCTCATGCCATGGTTTACATCAGCAGATTTCCAGAACCTGCTGTTCAGTTACCTGCCTGAAGTACCGGAAATACAGAACCTGATCTCAAGTATCATTGCCAATCTGAGTGAACAGTCCTCTTCGGCTGTTGCGTCTGTGTCAGCACTGACATCCCTATGGTCGGCCAGCAACGGGATCTCCGCGATACAGAAAGGCCTGAAGAAAATGAACCGGGTGCCGTCATTCGGTTTGAAAGACAAGGTATTCGCTGTTATATATACATTCCTGTTTGCGATACAGCTGCTTTCTCTCCTGCTGTTCCAGGTGCTTGGCTCAACATTCAAAGAGATCATGGCTTCTTTCTCATCTGACTTCTTTCTGTTCAAATATGTCGGAACGATCAGTGCCGTGATCAATTCAAGCGGTGCTGTAACGATCGTGATCTCACTGCTGATATTACTGCTGACATATACCTATCTGCCCGGCGGCAAACGTTCTATAAAGAGTCAGCTTCCCGGTGCAGTTCTGACATCGATCATATGGGCGGTATTCTCATTATTCTTCTCGTTCTTTATTCCCCGCTTCTGGAAAGCTTCTTCCCTTTACGGGTCACTGGCTTCCGTATTCCTTGTTGCTATGTGGCTGCAGACAATGATGACGATCCTGTTCTACGGCGCCGCGCTGAATACAGTTCTGGAAGAAGAACAGAGGCAGGCATAACCATATCAGATTTGAAAACAGTCATATATAACACAAAACCAGGATACCTTCTGCAGATATCCTGGTTTTCGTTCATCTGTATTTGATTGTTATTTCTGATCAGAAAGGCATAATGCCGAGTACGATCGCGAAGAGCATACAGAGAATTGAGAAGCCCCATACATAGAAGAAGCTTGCTTTGATGTGATCCTTGATGTCTACGTTTGCGAGACCTACACCAAGCAGTGTAGCAGGAACCATTGGTGAAATGAATGTTGCACAGTTACGGCATACAACCATTGCTACAGCAATCGGGAGTGCATCGATACCGAATCCCTGACCGATACCGATCATGACCGGCAGCATTCCGTAGAAGTAGCTGTCTGTATCGAAGGCAAGAGCCAGCGGAACAGAAAGGATACCGATAACGAGAGGCAGATGTTTGCCAAGTGCAGCAGGAAGAACCATCTTGATCAGGTTGGACATGCATGTAACAACGCTTGCAACTGCAACATCGTTAACAGTAACGCTCTTGACCAGGATACCCATCAGGACAGCTGCTGCCATCAGTGTTGAGCACATTGTCAGAGCAGGTCCGGCATGGAGGTTGATGATCTTCTTCTGGAGTTTTGCACCAGGATAGTTAACCAGCAGTGCAACTACAACACCGCACATGAACGGAACGTAGCTCGGGAAGACGTCCCAGATCAGCATTGCGATAACAGCGATTGTCAGCAGAACATTGAATAAGAACAGATGCGGACGTGCCAGAGCAGGATCATTTCCTTTAACCTCTGATTCCTCTTCTTCCTCTTCCTCAGCATCACCCAGCTGCGCAAGTTTGCCATTCAGGCCGGCACCTCTTGCTTTTTCCTGCACACCTGCAAGGAATGCATGTGCCAGTGAGAGAATGATACCGAAGATCTGGATCGGCAGCAATGTGTTCCAGAGTTTGCCTGCTTCCATACCAAGAACGGAAGCAGCTCTCATTGTCGGACCAGCCCAAGGCATCAGGTTCAGGACGCCCATGGAAAGAACGGCAATTCTCAGCATTGTTGTCGGACGCATATGCATCTTCTTGTAAACGGGCAGCATTGCCGGAACAACGATACAGAATGTTGATGCACCGCCTCCGTCGAGGTGACCGATCAGCGCGATGACAGCTGTCATCATGCAGACACCTACAACGCTGTCGCCGACGAGACCCATCAGTTTGCCGATAATGACATCAAACATACCTGCATCTGTCATGATTCCGAAGTACAGAACCGAGAACACGAACAGTGCTGCTGTAGGTCCTGTGCTGTTGAAACCGGCTTTGATCAGTGCGGCAATGTTGTCGAATGAATAGTAGCCGCCGATGACAAGGATCAATGCCAGGATCGACGGGAAGAGAATAAATGCAATACTCGGAAGAGTCAAGCTCTTAAACAGAGTAACGACGATGGCGATGATGCACAGGAAACCCAGTACACCAACTAATACTTCACTCATAAACAGCCCCCTTTTGCTATTTAGATACAGACCATAGTCTGCGTGACCTGCTAAATAAAGCGTATCATTCCCGATTATGATGCAGTTTATTTAGTGCAGATACTGTTATTATACCGACATTACTGGAATCTTTTCCGTTTTTTTTGTTATTTATCTATCATTGTTGAGTTAATTGATAGAAAACAATGTAAAAACACCTGATCAGCAGTCTTTCAGGTGTCTGTTAATGCTATTGGAACTGTATTATTCCGGCGAATTGACGACCCCTTCAAACAGCGGGCTGCCGTCTGCTGCCTGCAGTGAGAAGAAGAACGGTCTGTCTGCCGTGAACTCGATCGGATCGCTGATGAAGAGTCCTGTTTCATTGACGATCATTACTGTATAGGCCGCTGCTTCGATCCCTTCTTCATCTGTCTTCAGTCTTGCCGCATGTCTGGCGGCATCCAGATACAGATCGGTCTGATCAGATAAGGGGGAATAATCCGCTGTTTCCGGATCGAATACATCGGTAATGCCCATTTCGATCAGGCAGTCTTTCAGGTCCAGGTCCGACACGATATCCAGCTTTGGTACTGACAGCTGAACATTCCCGCGCACGCTTTCACAGTCTGCGGTATCCTTCAGCATTGCCCTGACAGCAGGATCATTCATGATGTCAAGGACATCTGTTCCTTCATCCGGAAGGACAATCCACATCCGGCCGCTGTTCAGAACAGCCTGCGAAACTGCTTTCCAGTTCTTTCCGTAATAAACAGTTCCGGTATCTTCGGAATGCATCATATCACACATGATGTCACCGGTCGGTGCGTGGAAAACTTCTTCTGTTGTGCTTTCGAAGGCGGACATCCATCTACCGCGGTAATATATCGCAGAAGCCAGGATCATAACTGTATCCGGGGTAGGTGTGATCCCTTCTGCCTGATCTTTCAGCAGATCGCCTGTCGCATGATTCAGCCAGTTCCTGAATGTGTTTATGCCTGCATCCGAGTCCAGGTCCCCGACATAGGAAGACGCATAATAATCGTCTGCCAGTCTCTGCCGGAGATCCGGTTTATACGCAAGTCTCTCGTCCAGCCAGAGTGAATTGGAAAGAATGCTTGTGATAGCTTCATCTGTATTGTAGTTGGCTTCCCATAATGCCTGTACTGCCTCTCTCAATACAGCAATGTCATCCGCTCCGAGAAGATCCATGATCTGTGCCCGGGAATTTCCGTCTGCTGCTTCACACAGCATGCTCAAGGCAATATAGATATTCAGAGGTGAATACACCGCGTTCTGATCTCCGGTTACATTCAGCAGATGTCCGAAAAGTTTTTCGGCAAACCGGTGCAGGTCTTCCTGATATGCCTGTGAGCGTGACTGCAGTTCCTCCTGCTGTGCGTACCAGTTGCTGAGTGCCTTGTCATACTTTTCATAATTCACATTTCCGGATTCCTTATAGTCTTCCGTCACAGGGAACGGCAAGACTTCCGGAAGAACCGGTTCCAGCAGTTCGCCTGATCCCGGTTTTGCGGTGTTCCCCGGAGGCTCCGGTTTTACAGGTTCAGACGCGCATCCGGCAAGCATACCCAGTGATACCAGCAGGCTTATCAGTTTCTTATTGATGTATTTCATTCATCAGTTCCTTCATTTCTTCTGCGCTGATCTCTTCAGTCAGAATGATCCGGTATGTCCAGTCACCCTCTGTCCATACAGCATCCTTTGTCCTCAGTTCCTCTGCTTCTTCAGCAGGCTGATCGTTCTGAGGCATATTTGCGCTGAATGATTCTGTCATGCGGCTGAAGATGATCCTCATGCCCTCTTCACCCTGCTCGTTTCTGTAAACCACCGCAAAGCCTTCTTCAGTATCTTCTTCAGTGACCACTGTATATTCACGGAAACTGACCGGATATGTAAATGCCGTCGCAGCCGAACCGGTCGTCAAAACATTTCCATAACCTGCATCCGCGGACTTTTCTTCCGGTTCCGCGGCACTCTCCATTACTGCCTGGGGAGCTGCTGAATCCATACTTCCGCCGGCAGCGCTTCCCATTCTGTAATTGCCGATCCTCACCCAGACGAATGCGAACAGCAGTACAGCAAAGAAGCCTGCTCCCGCAGTGAACTGTCTGTAGTATTTTCTGAATACAGGTTTCCTTACAGATTCCCCTGGTGCTGCTTCTTCAATATATTTGTCATCAATGTCGTTCATTGCACGCAGCAGATCCATTTCCTTCATACGGCATACCCCTCTTTCCTGAGATATTCTCTGAGTTTTTCCCTTGTCCTCATCAAAGACATCTTGGCTTTTGACTCGCTGATCCCGTATTCTTCCGCTATTTCCTTGACTGAACTCATGTACCAGTATCTGCGGACAAAGATCTTTCTTGTATCTGCATTCAGCGTTCCGAGAAATTCATTGATCAGATCCTGCAGGATGCTTGCGTCAACGTTTGCTTCAACACTTTCCCCGCTCCTGATCACTTCGCTCAATTCATCCAAAGCAGCGGGTGTTTCCCCTGCCCCTCGTTTTTCTGCTGTCATCCGTTCATACATATTCAATGCCAGATTTCGCGTGATCTTTCCCAGAAACGGGCCCAGTTTCTGCGGCTTATGCGGAGGCATTGCATACCAGGCGTGCTGATACGTATCATTCACGCATTCTTCACTGTCCGCATTGCTGTACAGGATCCTGTACGCAATTGAATACAGATATCTGCCATACTGATTCATGGTCTCAAGTATGGCCTGTTCTGCACGCTTCCAATAAAGCTCTACAATCTCGCTGTCTTTCATCTCATACTCCCTTCACTCTGATACACAGGAAAATGATCGTGATGGTCACATGTTTTGAGAATGATCTCAATGACCGTATCTGTCTGATCCGGAAGCACGGGATCATCCCCAAGATCCGCGAATATAAGTTCCGGGTAGTTTGATGTGATCCAGCTGTCGGAGATCCTGACATTCCCTTTTCCCAGCAGTCGGATCAAAGCGATATCTTCGCGCCTGATGCCGGGAAGTGGAATGCCTCCGAACTGTCCTTCGTATACATGGTAGTAAATATGCGTGCCGTTCCGGGTGATCCTGCCG
This sequence comes from Solobacterium sp., assembly GCA_017432325.1. GTDB lineage: Bacteria > Bacillota_I > Bacilli_A > Erysipelotrichales > Erysipelotrichaceae > Bulleidia. The sequence goes on from JAFRJJ010000028.1 coordinate 60,411, forward strand.
TATTCCGGTTTCCCGATGCCGGACGGTCCGCACCCATGGATCGATTCATGATTGACCTTCATCCAGCGTCCGATCTCTTTCAGGATCTCCGTTTCTTCTGCCGGAAGCCGGCCCTGTTCATCCGGTCCGACATTCAGCAGGAGGTTTCCTCCCTTGGAGACACATTCCGTCAGTTTATGTATGATCATATCCGCTGGTTTGAAGTAATGATCGTCTTTGCAGTAACCCCAGTGATTGTTCATTGTCACACACGACTCCCACATCACAGGCTCTCCCGCTTCATTGCGTATTCCCTCCGGCGGGACGATCTGTTCCGGAGATACAAAATCCCCGGAAGTGATCTTCGGATGCATTGATAATAACGAACCGAATCCTTCTCCGCTGGCTTCCAGTCTGTTGTTCAATATAATATCAGGCTGCAGACTTCGTATCATTCTGACCAGTTCTTCACCATGCCATGTGTCCGAGCGCTTATCATCATAGGAAAAATCTGTCCATAGGATATCTATTTTCCCGTAATTGGTGCAGAGTTCCCGGATCTGTCCGTGCATGTATTCCAGATATCTCTCAAAATCATACGGTTTGTCCGCATATTCTTTGTTGTCCCGCATCGGGTGATGTCTGTCCCCGTAGTGCGGATAATCTTCATGGTGCCAGTCAAGGAGAGAATAATAAAGACCTGTTTTCAGTCCCGCTCTGCGGAATGCATCGATATACTCCCTGATAAAGTCATGACCGGTGTACTTTACGGACGTATGATCTGTCAGCTGACTGTCAAACATGCAGTAACCGTCATGGTGCTTCGCGGTCATGACCGCGTATTTCATGCCCGCTTCTTTTGCCAGCCGGGCCAGCGCGTCCGCGTCAAACTTTTCCGGCTGAAATGACCGGACATATTCCTGATAGCCGGAAACACTGATCTTTTCGTCACTCATGACCCATTCCCCTCTGGCGGGAACAGCATATACGCCCCAATGGATAAACATGCCGAACCGGGCATCCTGATACCATTGCATTCTGTTGTTTTCCATGAAGTCACCCATAAAAAGAAAAAGCCGTACCTTTCACAGATACAGCTTATCATATTAAATCTTCAGAGGCTTGATATTCCAGATCTCTTCAGCGTACTGATTGATCGTACGGTCACTGGAGAAATATCCGCTCTTGGCGATGTTGATCAGGCAGCTCTTAGCCCATGCGGACTGATCTGCGTACTTTTCACAGATCTGTTCATGTGCTTTGACATATGCGTCGAAGTCTGCCAGAACCAGATATTCATCGTTCTTGACGAGGATCTCATCATAGATGACACGGAAGTCTTCCTTGTTGCCGTTCCATGATCCATCGATCATGGTATTCATTGCCTTGCGGATCCTTGCGTCATTCTGGAAGTAATCCCATGCCTTGTAATGTCTGCGGAGTTCAGGGATCTGATCGACGGTCAGTCCGAAGATAACATCATTCTCTCTGCCTACCAGATCATCGATCTCAACAGTAGCACCGTCAAGCGTTCCCAGTGTGATCGCGCCGTTCATCATGAACTTCATGTTTCCGGTACCGCTGGCTTCTTTGCCGGCTGTACTGATCTGTTCACTGACGTCGGAACCCGGCATCAGGATCTCAGCCATGGAGACACTGTAGTTCTTCAGGAATACGACCTTCAGCATACCCTTTACATCCGGGTCATTGTTGATGATCTTTGCCATGCAGTTGATCAGCTTGATGACTTTCTTCGCGAACACATAGGAAGAAGCCGCTTTTGCCGCAAAGATGAATGTCTGCGGTGTGATGGTAAACGTCGGATCTTCCTTGATCCTCTGATACAGATAAATAATGTGCAGTACATTCAGAAGCTGTCTCTTATAAGAATGCAGACGCTTTGCCTGTGAGTCGAAGATCGAATCGACATCAACGGTAATGCCTGTTTCTTTGAGAATATAATTAGCCAGGATCTGTTTCCTTGCCTTTTTGACTTCAAGGAACTTCTTCTGGACCTTCGGATCATCTACATGATCCATCAGCTTGATGATCTTGGAGAAATCACGCTGATAGCTTCTGCCGATCGTTTCATCCAGGAGCTGTTTCAGTTCCGGATTGGAATAGATCATGAATCTTCTCGGTGTAATACCGTTTGTCTTGTTATTGAAGCGTTCCGGCCACATGCGGTAGTAGTCAGAGAACAGTTCTGTCGTCAGCAGACCGGAATGGATCTTCGCGACACCGTTGACGGAATGTGAACCGATCACGGCCATTCTTGCCATATGGACCATGTTGTTGGAGATAATGGAAACACGTCCATGAAGATAAGGATCGTTCGGATATTTCTCCGAGACTTCTGCATTGAAGCGCTTGTCCATTTCTTCAATGACCATGAAGACTCTCGGTACAAGATTTCTCAGATATTCACACGGCCATGTTTCGAGTGCTTCCGCCATGACTGTATGGTTTGTATAAGACATGACGCCTGTAGTGATCTTCCATGCTTCTTTCCAGGAATATCCATGGTTGTCCATCAGGATACGCATCAGTTCAGGGATCGCCAGAACAGGGTGTGTATCGTTCAGCTGGATGGATACCTTGTCTGCCAGATTATCCAGTGTACCGTATTTGGAGATATGGTCCATGATAATCGACTGCAGACCTGCAGCGACAAAGAAGTACTGCTGCTTTAAACGCAGGTACTTGCCTGCCGGTGTGGAATCATCCGGATACAGTTTTTCACAGATCTCGTTGACTTCGGAAAGATACTGCTGATAGTTCTTCCACGGCGGGGAAACATCTGCAGGCTCTGCAGCCCAAAGACGCAGTGTATTGACCATTTCCGTATTTGCGCCGATCAGCGGAACATCATAAGGTACTGCCAGTACGTGTTCCGTATTGACTCTGTGGAAATGCAGATCTCCTTTATCATCGCTCCATACTTCAACGTTTCCATAGAAACGTACATCTACAGCGTGCTTGATCTTACGGATTTCCCAGGGGTTTCCGTTTCTCAGCCACATGTCAGGACGTTCGACCTGTTCGCCCTGTTCATTGATAGCCTGATGGAAGAAACCTGACTGATAGCGGATGCAGTTGCCGTTGATCGGCAGATTCTCTGAAGCTGCGGAATCCATGAAGCAGGCTGCGAGTCTTCCCAGACCGCCGTTGCCCAGACCTGCATCTCTTTCACGTCCGGCAAGTTCTTCATAGCTGATGCCAAGGTCCTTCAAACCTTCTACTACCATGTCGTAGATCCCAAGGTTCTTCAGGTTGTTGGTCATCATTTTTCCGAGCAGGAATTCCATTGAAAAATAATAGACCTGCTTTGCTTCCTGTTTCCTTTCAGCAACTTTCGTTTCTTTCCAGTTCAGGCTGGCGTAATCACGGATCATCTGTCCGAGAACCAGCAGTCTGTCGGTAGGATGTGTATCTTCAACAGTCGTACCATAAGACTGGATCAAACGGTTACTGAATTCCTTTTTAAAGTCCGTTTTGTTTTCAAACATGTTAAAACCTTCCTCAGTTCGAGAATTATAGCAGATTTCTCTGTATTAGGAAACCTCATATTTCGAATATAGGCAATTTGATACTTCTGCCTGATTTTATGCTGTTTTTTATTCCCTCCAGACTATTTCCCGGGAAATCTTTCCGGATGCCTTCCGCACACGTCAGAAGTCATAAATTTAAACCTTTGAACACACATTCATGCATGGCTTTCCGGAAGATAAGAAAACAGCTTCATCAGCTGTTATTCCTTATACTCCTGTCCGCCTTCAACGTCAAAGTATTCTTCGAATGTTTCCCATTCATCCACCGCATGCACGGCTTCAGCATACTCTTTTCCGATATACCGGAAATGCCATGGTTCATAGGCGTACCCGGTGATCTCTTCTTTTCCCTTGGGGTATCTCATGATCCATCCGTACTCATGTGCATGATCATGAAGCCACTTGCCTTCCGGCGTGTTCTCGAATGTTTCATTGAAATCCGTACCCAGTCCGGAATTCATACCCTGCACGATATCGACTGCCAGACCTGTCTGATGATCGGAATATCCCGGTCTGGAACTGATCCTGTCAGCCCGCTCAGGACTGTACTGTGCAGCATAGCCGTTCCACAGCTGTCTCTGATACGCTTCCGAACGATACGCGCTTCCAAGTACCATATGGACCCCGTCAGCTTCAGCTGCCGCAAACATTTCTTCCAATGCTCTGGCAGCAGGTTCCCTCAGCATCCAGTCCGCTGAGGAAGCTACGTTTGGTCGGGTCAGGTCCGACGGTTCATATCCATCCGGCAGTTTATGTGTTTTGTTGGCTACTACCAGCAGACTGTCAGTATCGTAGAAGTCGGGTAATTCTTCCGGTTCGGGGGGCATCGTCACGACAACTGTCATTACAGTCGGCGTTGGTGTGGGAGAAGGCTCAGCTTCTTCCTCAAGCACCTGCTTTCTGTCTTCCAGAAACGCAATTCCCATAACACCGATCAGTACGATCAACAGCAATGCCATGACTTTTTTCATATATATTACTCCTCGAATATTTTGGTTTTGCTGAGTGCCTGGATCAGGAACCAGCCGACAAAGACTGAGATCAGTTCTCCGACCGCCACTTCAGCGCCGCAGATCAGGGAACCCATGATGACGTTGTCCGGGAAAAACAGATAACCGAGTTCTGCCCCGACGAACACAAAATTGAATATGACCGGCATCAGGATCGCCAGAACGGGGATCCCTTTATATTTACGGTCTCTCAGCTTATATGTGCAGATCGCGGCAAGCAGCGTAGCCGCTGTACCGATCACTGAATCAATCATACCTGTCGGATTGACGCCTGTCATAGCGCCGATCAGATTGGTCAGGAAGCACCCGACCGTCAGACCGACGATCGAAGGCTTGTAGATCAGAGGAAGCAGTGTCAATGCTTCAGCAATCCTTACCTGGATATTGCTGAAGGAAAACGGTGCCAGAAAGAGCGATACAACAGTGTAGACCGCTGCGATCATGGCGACCCTTGCGAATGTCTTTGTGTTCATTTGAATGTTCTCCTTATTTTGGGTGTACGTCAGGTAGCCGCTACTGACGGTGCGCAAACACATCGACTATTATATTGAAAGAAACCACCGGAATCAAGAAAACTTGTACACCGCATTCAATTCATTATCCTTATTGATATAATCCTGTCTTTGACAGTTGAATAAGATAGAAAACACGAGAAAGTGCGATAAATATGCGACATTTCCCGTGTTTTAGTTTTGCGGCGATATTGCGTAAATTATTTCGAATGTTCTTTTGTGTTCCTGATAATGGA
>JAFRJJ010000029.1 GCA_017432325.1 Solobacterium sp.
AAATACAAATATATTATACCATAAAACACATGACCACACCACATAAAGACACAACTTATTTGACAAATAAAAACGAGATTATTTCCCGTGCTTATCGCATATTCTGAATGTCGCGTCATTTCTTAACTGTCAAACTCCCGAGATACGGTATATCAATCGCAGGACTAAGTTCCTGCGTTTTTTGTATGAAGGTCTTCCGGACGGAAGCCGGTAATAATCTGCAGTTATTCATAACAAAACAACCTGAACGCAGTGTTATGTTCCAAAGGTATGAAATAATAAAAGCAGAAAATACTGTACACACATATCATTTCTTTCCTCCGGCAGTTCCGGAGGGAACTTGTATCATTGATCTTTGTTTTCGGAGGAAATATGAAGAAACTGAAGGTAGTAACGATCGGCGGGGGAAGCAGTTATACCCCTGAACTGGTAGAAGGATTCATCAAACGGTACGAGCAGTTTCCGCTGAGTGAACTGTGGCTTGTTGATGTCGAGGCAGGCAAAGAGAAACTCGATATCATTACCGGGCTGACTGAGCGGATGTTCAGAAAAGCAGGCCTGGATGTTGAAGTACATGCGACATTGAACCGCAGGGAAGCACTGAAGGACGCTGACTTTGTGACCACACAGTTCCGTGTGGGCGGACTGGATGCCAGGGATAAAGATGAACTGATCCCCATCAAATATGATGTGATCGGTCAGGAAACGAATGGTCCCGGGGGAATGTTCAAGGCGCTCCGTACGATACCGGTGATCTTTGACATCATCCGTGACTGCGAAGAGCTGTGTCCGGATGCCTGGATCATTTCCTTTACGAATCCCAGCGGCATCAATGCGGAAGCTGTCTTCCGCCATACCGGCTGGAAGAGATTCGTTGGTCTTTGCAACGGACCGGTGAACATGATCAAAAACATCCGCGATTACCTTGGCCTGAGTGAAACAGATGTGCTGGAGACAAAGTTCGGCGGACTCAACCACATGGTATTCGCGCTGGATGTTAAGGTAAACGGTGAAAACAAAAACAAAGAACTGATCGAAAAGATCATTGAACAGAAGCACAGCGATACGCTGAAGAACATTACAAATATTCCCTGGTCCGAGCATTTCCTGAGAGGCATGGGTTATTTCGGCATTGATTACTGCCGTTACTATTACATGAAGCCGGAGATGCTGGAACACCTGAAGCAGGATGCGGCAGAAGGAAAGAACCGGGCAAGAGTCGTCAAGGCAGTAGAGAAGGAACTGTTCCGTAAATACAGCGATCCCGAGCTGTGCGAGAAACCGAAGGAACTCGAGCTCAGAGGCGGGGCACTGTACTCGGATGCAGCATGCAATCTGATCTGCTCGATCTACAACGATACAGGTGATGTCCAGGTCGTGGATACACTGAACCATGGCGCCATTGACAACCTGCCGGATGATGTTGCGGTGGAGGTCAGCTGTGTGATCACAAAGGACGGACCGGTACCGCTCCATGTCGGACCGCTGCCTCTGCAGGCTGTCGGTCTGATCCAGCAGCTGAAGGCGTTTGAGATCCTGACGACCAATGTCGCCCTCAGCGGGAACTATGATGACGCGCTGCTGGCCATGACGGTCAATCCGCTGGTCCAGTCAGAAGCCAAAGCGAAACTGATCCTGGATGAAATGCTGGAGGCACATAAAGAATTCCTGCCTCAGTTCTTCAGGTGAGTCATGAAGCGGCCGGATATCCTGATGTTCATTTCCGACCATTTCCGCAGCGACGCATTGTCGCTGAACGGAAACAGGGCAGTGGAAACAGTGAATATCGATGCTGTAGCGCTCAATGACGGTATTTCCATCGACAACGCGTTCTGCCAGAACCCTGTCTGTGTTCCCAGCAGGTGCAGCTTTCTGAGCGGCAGGTACCCGCATACCGGAGGTCACCGTACCATGCACCATCTGCAGGGACCCGATGACCTGAACCTGCTCAGGGAACTGAAGAAGCAGGGATATCATATCTATTTCGGCGGAAAGAACGATGTATTCCGGGAAGATGTACCGCTGTCGGAATACTGCGACTACCGCAGTGACGCCTATAAGGAAATGACCGCAAAGATCAAAGGTCAGTCCCTTCCGGAAGGCTATACACCGATCCTGAATGCCTATACACAGGCACAGTGTGCTGAAGCAGCTGCCATGAAGGAAGCTTCCCGGAAAGAACCGGACAGCAAGTATTACTACGCGATCTACATGGGAGAAGTATCCCGTGACAATCCGCTTGCGGCAGGAAGCCTTGGGGCGGAAGACGCGCAGATCGCAGATGCCATCAATTATCTGAAAAACTATCATGGCGAACAGCCGCTCTGCATGTATCTTTCCCTGGTATGCCCGCATCCATGGTATGCGGCATTCCCGGAAGACTATGAAAGAGTGCATGACGAATTTGTCAAACCGGCGATCCGTCTGAATGACGAGCAGAGGGCAAGGAAGGCTTCGATCCTGGAAGGCATCCGTGAGAACCACCGTCTGTATCAGTGGAGCGATGAAGAACTGTTTTCCCTGAAGAGGACGTATCACGCGATGATCGGACATGTCGATGACAATTTCGGGAAGGTCATGAATGCCTTGAAGGATACACAGCGTTATGACGATTCCATGATCTTCATGTACTCCGACCATGGCGACTATGCCGCTGACTACGAGATCACCGAGATCAACCAGAACACATTTGAGGACGTCCTCAGCAAAGTCCCGCTGGTCATCAAGCCTCCGAAGAGGTATGAGGTAAAGCCCGGTAAGAGAAGAGCACTTGCGGAACTGCTGGACATTCCGGCAACTGTTGCCGAGATCGCAGGCTTTGAACTTTCCGAAGATGAATTCGGCAGATCGCTTGTCCACCTGTTTGCCTGTGATGAAGAACACCGTGATACGGTGCTGTGCGAAGGCGGCAGAAGAGAGTCTGAGAAACAGTGCGAGGATGACAATCATTCGCCTGATACCCTCTGGTGGGCAAGAACGAGCGTACAGACAAGGATCCCGGAACATACCAAGGCAGTCATGCTGAGGGATCATAACTTCAAGTATGTCTTCCGCTACTACGAACAGGATGAACTGTATGACCTGAAGAATGATCCGGAGGAACGGGAGAACCTGGCAGGTGATCCGGAATATGCCGGGATCATCCAGGATATGAAGAACATCCTGCTGGAACGGATGATCGAAACATGCGATGTCGTTCCCAGGACAATCGACAGACGTATATGAAGAACCATGACGGTACGGGCAGCCCGTACCGTTATTTTTCTGAATGTGCGTTCCGTCGTATATAATGGAGAGCGGAGGAAAATTATGGCACTTGAGAAATTTCTGAAAGAGCGCATCACGGATGCGGAAGTCCTGGTAAAGGAACTCCGCAAAACATTTGATTATGTTTCCGTGCTGGGTTCTGTTTCAAAAACAAAAAGCATCATTTCTTCGACCCGCATGAGCGCAGCAGATGACATTGATAATGAGTGCGGCTTTGTCATCCGTCTGTTTGACGGGACGCATTACAGCGAATACTCGACCGATGAGATCCGGGGACTGTCTCCGGAGAAGGTCATTGCGTCAGTAAAACTTCCGGAAATGAAGCAGCCCTTTGTCAAGGCACCGCTGCTGGAAGAAGAGGAGATGGTACAGTCCTTTGTACGTGAGGACGCGCATCCGATGAGCGATGAAGAGATCATGGAACAGCTGAAGGCGATCCGTACGTACTGCGAGCAGAAGGATGAACGCATCATCAATGCCCAGATCGGTTACCGCAAACGTTCTGTTTCCAAGATCTTCGTATCTGAGAAAAAAGTACTGGACCAGCACTATGAATGGATCAACGCGATGATGCTGCTGGCGGCCAGAGAAGGAGACGTCATCCAGCAGCACTACACCGTGGAAGGTGAAGCAGACAGCCGCAAGGCACTGGATGAACTGGACCGGAGAAAGGATCAGGAAGCGGATCTTGTCCTGCGTCTGTTAAAGGCGACACCGGTAGAACCGGGTGTTTATGACGTCATTACCGATCCGACGATCAGCGGTCTGATCTGTCATGAGGCATTCGGACATGGTGTTGAGCAGGACATGGTCGTCAAGCACAGGGCAAAGTCCGTAGATTATGTTAACAAGCAGGTCGGCAGCACAAAGCTGAACATGCACGACGGTGCAGGCGCAGTCCTGTCTGCCGCATCCTATTTCTTCGATGATGACGGTATCTTGGCACAGGATACACACATCATTGAAGACGGCATCCTGAGACGCGGCATCAGTGACGCGCTGTCCGCGCTGGAGCTTGGACAGAAGCCCAGCGGCAACGGCAGACGTGAATCATACCAGCGCAAGTCCTATTCCCGTATGACGAATACATTCTTCTCTCCGGGAACAGACAAGGTGGAAGATATGTTCCGTTCCATCAAGCACGGTTATTATCTCTGCAATACAAATAACGGCATGGAGGATCCCAAGAACTGGCAGATCCAGTGCACGGCCGAGTATGGTCTGGAGATCAAGGACGGGGAACTGACCGGTAAGATCATTGCCCCCGTTGTCATTTCAGGTTCCGTTCTGGACCTGCTGAATTCGATCACCATGGTATCAGATGAATATAAGATCATCGGATCAGGCGGCTGCGGCAAAGGACATAAGGAATGGGTCTTTGTGTCTGACGGTGGTCCGTTTATGAAAGCGAGGGCGAAACTGGGATGATGACGATCAATGAATTGAAAGAACTGATCGAAAGCAATCAGGACATCAGTGCTTATGAGATCAGGAATACGGTCAATGAATCATATCAGCTCTTCTATGTCATGGAAGAACTGGAGACAAACAGATGTGTGAATGCGGAAGAAACAACAGCAGTGATCTATACAGACTCAGAAGGATCCAGAGGTTCCTCCTCAGTCGTGATCACATCCGCGGATGACCGTGACACTGTAACGGAAAAACTGAAGGCGGCAGTCCGCAAAGCAGGACAGGCACTCAACCCGTATTACCCGCTGGCAGAGAAGACAGAGAACGTCCATACCGTATCAGACGGTACATGCGATCTGTCCCTGATCGCCAGGAATACAGCTGACGCTGTATTTGCGGCACAGGCAGAGAGTGATGCTCAGCTGAATGCAACGGAGATTTTTGCGGACCACAATACCATTCATTTCCTCAACAGCAGCGGTGTCGATCACAGCTATGATACGTATTCCGTATTCTGTGAGACGATCCCGAGTTATGACGGTGAGAAGGAAGATGTGGAACTGTATTTCAGCAGATATGCGGATATTTCCGATCCTGCGGAATTTACAGAAACAGTCGGTACGGCATTGTCCAATGTCCGTTACAGATACGATGCAGTGAAGCTGGAAGATGTCACCATTCCCGAGAACTGCCTGGTTGCAGTACAGGGCGACATGCTGAGAAACATCATGACGAACTTCGCGCAGGAACTGTCCTACAGCAGGCAGTACTACAAGATGAGCCACAGCCAGTTAAACGATCAGATCTCTGCTGTACCGTTTGACATGGTATTAAAAGGACAGGAAGAAGGCATCTGCGGTTCTTCACCGGTCGATCCGAACGGTATCGTTCTGAAGGATACAAAGGTCATTGACCAGGGCAGGGCTTCTGCTTTCTGGGGCGACCAGCGTTTCGGTTACTACCTGAAGGAAGAACATATTACCGGTTCCTATCCGGTCGCCTGTGTACAGAACTATCCGGTGATCTCTGAGGAAGATAAGAAGAGACCGGTCCTGTACCTGATGAACTTCTCCGCACCGCAGCTGGAATCCTCCAGCGGCTACTTCGGAGGAGAAGTCCGTCTGGGCCTGCTGGTGGAAGGAGACAAGGTCACTCCGGTTACCGGGTTCTCCGTCAGCGGCAATATCTACGAAGCAGTCAATACCGCGAAGTTCTCTGAAGAGACAGCTTCTGTCAGCGCAAAAGGCAGAATGTCATTCAAGGGACCGAAGTACATGTACTTCGAGGGCCTGAAACTGCACTGAGCACGAATTTGATCAGGTTTTCCGGTTGCCGGGAAACCTGTTTTTTTTCTTTTCAAAGTTACAGTGACAACAGGTAAAGAAATGATACGGAATTAAACAGCCGCATTCATTAAATACAGCAGGAATGGTATAAATATTCTGTACAAACGTTCATTTTATTTCCTAAATATGCAGGATTCCGAAAGCGGGGTGCTTTATGAACCGGAATGACAAAGTCTATCAGACTTATCTCGAGATCCTGCGGCGTGAGCTGATCAGTGCAATGGGCTGTACAGAGCCGATCGCTGTCGCTTACTGTGCCGCTTCTGCCCGTTCAGCGCTTGGCTGTCTGCCTGAGAAGATCAAGGTTGAAGCCAGCGGAAATATCATCAAAAATGTGAAGAGCGTCGTTGTCCCCAATACCGGTAACCGGAGAGGTATTGCGGCAGCCGCATGCATCGGCGTGCTTGCCGGTGATGAAAATGCCGGACTGGAAGTCATTTCACATGTCAGCGAGGAGGATAAGGAACGCCTCGGTACGTACATGGAACAGACTGAGACCGAAGTAAAGCCTCTGCTGTCCGACTATCTGCTGGATATGATCGTGACAGTCAGTGCCGGAGACTCTTACGCGAAGGTACGGATCGCCAATGAACATACCAACATTATCCTGATTGAAAAAGACGGGGAAGTGCTTCTGCAGAAGGAAGGGGACATCAGTTCTGAAGAAGAGGATGTACCGGATTATTCACTGCTGAGCGTATCGGGCATTTATGACTTTGCCTGCACATGCGATATCGCTGATGTCAAAGAGATACTGGATCGTCAGATTTCCCAGAATACAGCCATCAGTGAAGCAGGTATGAATAAAGACTATGGCGCGAATATCGGCAAGGTGCTTCTGATGACAGGTCATGATCTGAAGACACATGCCAAAGCAGTTGCGGCTGCCGGTTCTGACGCAAGAATGAACGGCTGTGAACTGCCTGTCGTGATCTGTTCAGGCAGCGGCAACCAGGGACTGACAGCGTCACTGCCTGTTATTACTTATGCAAAAGGACTGAATGCTTCAGAAGAGCAGCTGTACCGTGCGCTTCTGATATCAAATCTGATCACGCTTCATCTCAAGGCAGGTATCGGACGCCTGTCCGCATACTGCGGCGCAGTCAGCGCCGGAGCCGGAGCAGGCGCAGCCATTGCCTACCTGCATGGCGGGGATGAAGAGGTCGTTGCTCATTCATTGGTCAACGCTCTTGCAATTACATCGGGTATCGTCTGTGACGGGGCTAAGTCTTCCTGTGCGGCAAAGATTGCTACAGCAGTAGATACCGGTATCTTCGGATTTGAGATGTACCAGAACGGACAGCAGTTCTACGGAGGTGACGGTCTGGTTGTCAAGGGTGTAGAGAATTCTATTGCCAACTTTGCCCGTCTGGCAAGAGTCGGCATGCGTGAAACGGATCTTGAGATCATCCGCATGATGACAGAAGAGAGCGGAAGCACATCATGAAGTTCCTCAAGAGTCTTCCTGCACGCCTGGTACTGGGAATTATCGTCGGCATGATCGCCGGACTGGTCGTTCCTGAGGATATTATGGTCATTGTCGTGACCGTGAAATATGTACTGAACCAGTTCATTACATTCTGTGTACCGCTGATCATAATCGGCTTCATTGCGCCTTCCATCACAAAACTCGGCAGCAACGCTACAAAGATGCTGTCGGCGGCATTGATCATGGCATACATGTCCAGCCTGCTGGCTTCACTGCTGTCAGCGTTGGGCGGTTACCTGATCATTCCGCATCTGAATATTGCCGGCACTTCGGAAGCGATCCATGAGCTTCCCCAGGCTGCCTTCCAACTGGACATTCCCCAGATCATGCCGGTTATGTCGGCACTGGTATTCTCGGTACTGCTGGGTCTTGCGGCAGTATGGACGAAGGCAAATGTCATCAGTGATGTGCTTCAGGAATTCCAGAATATCGTCCTTGAGATCGTAAAACGGGCAGTGATCCCGATCCTGCCGTTCTTTATCGCAGTCACATTTGCTTCGCTTTCCTGGGAGGGAACGATCACCCGGCAGCTGCCGACATTCGCGATCGTCATCCTGATCATCCTGGTTGGTCACTTTATCTGGCTTGCCATCCTTTACGGAACAGCAACCGTCTATTCCGGTCATTCCGGACTGGAAGTCCTGAAGAATTACGGACCGGCATATCTGACCGCGGTAGGTACGATGTCCTCAGCAGCTACGCTTGCCGTAGCGCTGGAGAGTGCCGGCAAGAGCAAAAACCTGAGAAAGGATGTCGTGGACTTCGGTATTCCCTTATTTGCCAATATCCATCTGTGCGGATCGGTATTGACAGAAGTGTTCTTTACAATGGCGATCTCCAGAGTACTGTACGGACATCTGCCACCACTCGGGGATATGCTGCTGTTCTGTTTCCTGCTGGGGATCTTCGCAATCGGCGCACCCGGTGTACCGGGCGGAACGGTTATGGCTTCACTCGGACTGTTAACAGGTATCCTTGGTTTTGACGCCAACGGAACGGCACTGGTACTGGCAGTATTCGCTCTGCAGGATTCGTTCGGCACTGCATGCAATATTACCGGAGACGGAGCACTGACACTGATGCTGAGCGGATATGCGGAAAAGCATCATATCAAGGCACAGCCTGCAGAATAAATGAACAAAGATGAACTGCCCGGCAATTGAATTGCCGGGCATCTCATTTTCGTGATACGGAAGCATATTGACTGATTTGAGAAGGTGGATATACTGAAGCAGACCGTTCATAATGAAACTGAGCGTAAAGATACAGAAGGACCGGGATAAGTGTATGAGGAATCTGCAGTGGAATATTTATACATACAGGCACAGAAGGGCGTTTGCGTACTGCGTCAACAAACTGATCCATGACCCTGTTCTGAAAGAAGAAATGCAGAAACGGGCAGAAGTGCATGATATGGACAAGATGCTGATGTATCTGTTTCTTGACCAGCATACTGCACAGCTTCTGCATGTACAGAGGCAGCCTCACCATCTTGAAAACAGTCTTCCGAGAAGTTACGAAGACCTTGTTGAAACTGTCATAGACTACGAGTGCGCCCCGTATACCAAGCAGGATAAACCTTTGAATGCGTATGATTTTGTTCTGAAGCTGCATGATATGCGGTTACTTGATGAAGAGACCATGAACAGTCTCATATCCATTATGAAAGAACTGCATATCGATCATTCCGGTACTGTATCGGAAGATACAGAAGGTCTGGCATATATTACCGGTCTTGGTGAGGTTACGGAAGAAATGATCCTGGAAGAGATCCTCGTTTATCTCCATGATCACCCGGACAATGAACTGGAATGGGTACTGGATCAGGCTCATTCAGGAATCAGATTATGATCATGACACTGTATCTTGAACAGCTCATGCTTTGTACTGTGAATTGGTTGTGCCACCATAACTGAACAGGCGAAAACAGACATCAGAAGACAAACAGACGAAGGGTCCAGCCATCCATCAAACAGTGTTCTGTTTTCTGATGTCTTTTGTTTTTGAGAAATACGATGAATCCAAAAAGGCAGTCATACAATATGATAAAGATCCCTGAAGGGATCATGTAAAACGGCTGGAATGATTGGAATTTGATAAAGCACAAATGCGTCAGTCTCATTCACGGAACAAACGGTCAAAGTTCTCACATGTGGTTCTTGAAAGTTCTTCAAGAGAAATACCCTTAAGCTCAGCAATCTTACGGTAGATGGCAATGACATCAGTTGGGTCATGCCGTTTACCGATCACAGGACTCTGGTAGGGCGCGTCTGTTTCAATCATCAGATGATCCAGAGGAACTACTCTGACCGCTTCCATCGGATGCCTGGCATTGGGGAAGAGAACACTGGCACCGAAGGATATCATCCATCCTGCTTTGACATATTCACGGGCTGTTTCCGGGGAACCGCTGAAACTGTGCAGGACTCCCTTAACAGGATATTTCTTCAGGATCAGCTGTGTATCCAGTACCGCTTTGCGGGAATGGATATTAACAGGCAGGTTCATATCACATGCCAGTTCCAGGTGCTTTTCAAAGAACAGCTTCTGGAGCTCTTTTGTATGTTTATGGGACGCATAATCAAGACCTGTTTCACCGATCATATCCGGTCTGATCTGTTTCATCTGTTCCGCGAACTGGTCAAAACGTTCCAAGGTGTCTGTTGTCCGCAGTGCCTGCGGATGAATGGCACAGGCAAGCTTAAAACCCAGTATCCGGTTACGCAGGTCGGATACCCGTCTGTAATCATGTTCGCTGCAGCAGATCAGGATCACTCTGTTCAATCCCACATCCAGCATATCCTTGATCATTTCTTCTCTGTCATCAGAGAACTGTCTGTTTCCCAGATGGCAGTGCGCATCAATGTAATTCATATTCCTATTATGACAGAAAACGGACCGCTGTATGGATGCAGTGATCCGCTTCTGTCACTGTTTTGTTTTCCTTCCTGGGAGTACTATCAATGCTTCAGAAAGTACCATGAATACTGAACTGAACCTGTCTGTATAGTTCTTTACCTGATAAACAGGAGTGATGAAAGATCAAGCATGAATCACTGCAGAATAACGGGAAACATAGTATGATGTGTGTTGTGAGATAGTGTGTTTCTCTTCCTGCAGTTTATGAACTGCAGGAAGGAACACATGACATACTGCTACACAATCAAAGAGGAGTATTTCTATGAAACGTTTATTAGCGATATTATTGCCATTGCTGATTCTTTCAGGATGTTCTGAAAGCACAGCACCGGCTGAGTCGTCAACAGCACCTGCAGAACCTTCAGCAGAACCGGAAAAACCGGAGCAGACGGATGACATTTATATTTTCTATACTTCCGATGTACACTGCGGAATTGATGAGAACCTGTCACTCCCTGCATTGAAGGCTCTTGTGGAAGATACCAGGAAAGAACATGAATATACTGCTTTGGTAGACCTGGGTGACTTTGTGTCAGGCGGTACACTTGGATCATTGTCTTCGGGTGAGATCATTGTCAATCTGATGAACAAAATGGGGTATGATATGGCAACAGTCGGAAACCATGAGTTTGACTATGGTATGCCCCAGCTGAAGAGACTGATCGATATGGCTGAGTTCCCGTTTGTCGCAGCCAATGTCCGTTATACAGGAACGGAAGGGAATGCATTTACGGAAATCCCGGAATACATTATCAAAGATTACGGCAGCGTAAGAGTCGGTTTCATCGGTATACTGACACCATACTCCATTACGACCTCAATACCTGCCAATTTTATGGAAAACGGTGAATTTGTATATAACTTCTATGATGGCGGTGAAGGGAAGGAACTGGCAGAGAAGATCCAGAATTCCGTTGATGAGATGCGCGGCAACGGAGCGGACTATGTCATCGCTTTAGCACATCTTGGATCCATCGAAGCTATTGCACCATATGACTCCATTTCACTGATCCATAATACGACCGGAATCGATGCTGTGCTGGACGGACACTCCCATTCTGTGATCGTGGGTGACATGTATCCGAACAAAGAAGGTGAGGATGTACTGCTTTCTTCTGTCGGTACAAAGATGGAAAATGCCGGAGAACTGATCATCGGCAAAGACGGGACACTGACATCCATGCTGATATCGGAATATGACCGGGAAGATGAAACGGTCAGAAAAGCAGTGGATGACGCTCAGGAAGAACTGAACGGTATCCTTTCCGAAAAGGTAGGGGAAGTACCGTTTACCCTGTCGATCAAGGATGAGAACGGACTGCGTCTTGTCAGAAACAGGGAAGCGCCTCTGGGCAACCTCAGTGCGGATGCTGTGAGAGAATACATGGGAACAGATGCATGCGTGATCAACGGCGGTGAAGTACGTGCGAATATTGAAGCAGGGGATGTCACGATGGAAGACCTCCTGAATGTCATGCCGTTCCAAAGCCTTCTTTCCTCCTGTTACGCTACAGGACAGCAGATCATTGATGTGCTGGAATACTCATCAAAAGAAACGCAGGGTCTCGCTAACTTTGACGGAAACCCGGTAGGAGAATTCGGTGGATTCCTGCAGGTATCCGGTCTGAAGTATACGATCGATACCTCAATCGATTCACCTGTACTCCAGGATGAAAACAAGATGTTTGCTGGTTTTGAAGGAGAAAGAAGAGTCAGTGATGTACAGATACTGAAAGACGGAGAATATGTCCCTATTGATCCGGAAGCGGTCTATACACTGGCGTCGATCGATTATGTCATGTTCCAGGGCGGAGACGGCAACAGCGTGCTTGCGGAATGTGAACCGATCGTAGAAGCAGGTCCTGCAGACCTGGTAGCACTGATCGAATACTTCAAGACACATGATACGATACCCGAAACATACAAGCAGACAGAGGGACGTATTACTGTCAAATAGGAAAAACAAGAATAATACATAGCACAATGAACAGGCGGCTGTAGGAAATACAGTCGGTTTTATAAATCAAATACCAAAATTATTTTGTGAAAAGGAATTGTATAATGTTCTCAAATAGTATTCTTTGATACGACAAAAAAGTATACATTTACAGAGTGGCGAGACTGTTGATCGAAACTCATTGAAGGAAATACCGTTTTCTAACAAAATTTATTATTCTGTTCTGGAGGGAAAGTTTCATGCCAGCTATTGATTATCTTGGAATTGTAGAAGAAATGAGCAATGGAGCTTTTCAACACTGCTCTAAAATGATCTTTGATTGCTTTGATTATAAAGTTATGAAACAAGAGGAATTCAGAAAAGTGGATCTGAAAGAGCAACTGCTGGAATTTCAGAAGGATCATACTTATTATGATAAGAAGAAAAATGACATTACTGACAGCACTTATGCAAATGAACTAGGTTTTTATTTAGATGCTTATGTTAAGTGTAATGAAGGTGGAAGGGCAAGCAAATACTTAATGAAAGCCCAGCAGATCATTAAAACAACAGAAGAAGGAAATGCTAATATTGAAGATCTAATTGACCTTACACGTATCTATGTGAGCATGATGCGTGAAGTTTTTCCTCGTATGAAGAATAAAAGAAAGAGAAGATCGCTTTCTGATATTGATTTTACGCTTCATATGGAAGATGCATGTCTCCTAAAAGATATGAATAAATACGATTTTAAAATCCCTCAGAGTAGAATTGAAAAGGGGTTGATCAATGTTGTACCAAGACAAATCAGATCAGAAACTAAAGAGATACTTACACGTTCAAAGAGTGAGGATAGTAAATACTTTACGTATATAATTTCAATTCTTCTTTATTGTCGGGCTATGCAGGCAGATGGTGAGTATTCATTGGAAGGAGAGCAGTAACATGAGTAATTATGTGGATGTGGCAATAAAAGTTCCCAAAGAAGCAGTAGAACTGCTGAATGATTTCAAAAATGCTGAGATCGTTCTCAGAAATACGAAAAAACGGTACTTGCCTTTTATTGACTGCATTATTCTTCAAAATCCTGATTTGGACGCAAAAAAAGTAAATGATGTACTTTCACCTTCAACTAAATCACTTGCGCCGAAAAAAACCGAAGATGCAATTCATGTTATGAAGAATCTCGTAAAACATTCCTCTGATCTTGAAAATACAGTCAAGAACTTGTCGGACAATATCAGTGATTTTACGTTAAATTTTGAAAATCTCGTAGACTCGATGAAGCTCGTGAATAAACTTCAGTTCTTGAATGTGGCACTAAATGGGCTGAATCTAGCAGCTACAGTTGCGGGTATCATCATAATTGAAAACAAACTGAATCAAATTGACCAAAGGATCAAGGAACTTGATGCAAAAATCGTTCAATTAAAAGATATCGAGTTTGACAAAGTTCAGTCAGAATTCCATTCTTTGGTTATGCGTTTCAATTCTCTTGCAACAAAGATCAAAGATCATGACACGTTAAGCAGAGATGAAATGGATGCTTATTTAAGAAACAGTAATACTTTTATCAAAGACAGACTTGTAAACAGTATAAAAAATAGAACATTCGAAGTGGATACTATGCTTTCAATGATCAATGCCCTAATCACTGCTTACAAAGTGATCCTGATTGAGTTTAAGAAAGACTACTATTTCGATAAACATGGTACTCATGGAAATGAGCGAACATATATGAGCTTATTCTATGACTTACAGTCTTCAGAGTTTATCAACAGTATTCATGACTATTTGTTTCTTGAAAAAGGACTCCATGCTAATGAAGCTACTATAGCAATTACAATTCAGAAGATTCTTGTTAATGAGCAACTCATTGAAATATATGATCAAATGACTCTTATGAAAGATCTGAATACAAAAGAGAAATATGCGAAGCTTGAGAATATTGTAAATGAAAGTCTGAGACAGTACGCTGTTAATGTTGCTGAAAATAATGCAGAAGAAAATGAAGTTGATATAAGTGATATTCTGCCAGCGATCAATAAATCATATAAAATGGTATCTTCCTTGTCATAAACTAAAGAAAAAAATACGCTGTTAAAGCCTGTGTCAGTTAATAGATACATGTTTCAATTATTGGTGGATGCTTTTTAGCGTTAACTGGATTTTCATGAATAACTAAAAATATAACGATAATATGATGTAACTATAGCGTAGGGAGAAAATATGTTGACAGGCTTTTTTACAAATTACAGTGATACAAAGTTCATTGATAAACTTAAGAAGAATATTGATACCTGTAAGGAGTTCTATTTTTCTGTCAGTTTTATTAAGAAACCCGGCTTGAGACTAATTGCTCCAAATATCGAAGCCGCATTGGCAAGAGGTGTAAAGGGTCAGGTTATCACCTCTACATATCAAAATTTTACAGATATAGATTCACTTACATTTTTCTATGATTTACAATCTCGCTATCCAAAATCCTTTTCTTGTAGACTAGATCGGGATTGTTTTCATGATTTTGCAGGTAATACAGTAGGTTTTCATTCAAAGGGATATCTGTTTGAATTTATAGATCATAATGAACTATTAGTTGGGTCTTCAAACATCACAGTGTATGCTTTGTTGAAGAATATTGAATGGGATGTACTGATCAGTGAAGAAAATAATCAGACATATCATTCAGCAAAAGCTGAATTCAATAACTTATGGGATAAAACGCTTCCGTTGAGTAGAGATTTAATCGATGAGTATAAGACACGTCTTTACTATTCCATTGAGCGCTGGGATATGGATTACGACATCGCCAACTCTCAGATTAGACCAAACTACATGCAAAGAAGGGCATTGAAGGAACTGAATCGTATCCGTGCAATGGGTGCGTCACGCGCTCTTGTATGTGCATCAGCTGGTAGTGGTAAGACATACATGGCTGCTTTTGATGCGTTGAATTTCAACCCTAAAAGACTGCTATATATCGTTCAGGAAGGATCAATTCTGATGAAATCATATGATACATTCCAAAGAGTATTTGGAAGTGATCGTACATATGGTATCTATAATGCTGATTTCAAAGAATTCACCGCAGATTTTGTGTTCTCAACAAATGTAACAATGGCAAATGCGTTAGAACTATTTGATAAGCATACTTGGGACTATATCATTATTGATGCGTATGGAATAATAGGACTAAATTCAAAAGGCTCGGCAAATAAAGGGTTTTTGAAGCTTAGTCCTATTTTGTTTAGCCCACAAATGAGACTAATGATCGATTTAAGGAGGAAACATGCGCAGAATGAAGATCTTTCT
>JAFRJJ010000004.1 GCA_017432325.1 Solobacterium sp.
CGGATCATTATAAAATCGTGATCCGTCATCATGACAGGAAGATCATATTATGAAACTCTATTTTATCGGGGCAGACCATGAAGTGACGGGAAGCTGCCATGTCATTGAAACAAGCGGTAAATACATCATGCTGGACTGCGGCCTGGAACAGGGCAGGGATATTTATGTGAATGAAGACCTCCCGGTACCTCCATCCAAGATCGATGCGGTCCTCCTCTCACACGCGCATATCGATCATTCGGGCCTGCTGCCGAAACTCTATAAAGAAGGATTCCGCGGCAAGATCTGGTGCACATCAGCGACGAAACACCTGTGTACGATGATGCTGAAGGATTCCGCGGAGATCCAGGAATCAGAAGCAGAGTACGCAAACCGTAAGGCAAAACGAAGCGGCAAAAAGAAAGTGCAGCCGCTGTATACCGTAGAAGATGCTGAAGCAGTGTCACATCTGCTCAGACCTGTTGACTACGGAGAAACATTCAGTCCGGTGAAATACGTGTCAGCTAAATTTGAAGATGCCGGACACATCCTTGGCAGCGCAGTCATCTATCTGACCCTGGAAGAAGAAGGGGAAACACGGACTCTGGCATTTACCGGAGACCTCGGAAATATCAACATGCCGATCGTCAACGATCCTTCTCCCAGGGAAACGACGGATTATGTCATCACGGAAAGCACCTACGGCAACCGTGATCATGAGAAGGCACAGGATCCTCTGAAACAGCTGGCGGACATCATGAACCGTACATTTGCCAGAGGCGGAAATGTCGTCATTCCTGCTTTTGCGGTCGGAAGGACCCAGGAGATCCTGTATTTCATCCGTGAGATCCTGGAACGGAATCTGGTCGCATATAAAGACTTTGACGTATATGTAGACAGCCCGATGGCAGAAGAAGCGACAACGATCTTCGAACAGAACTTCTTCGGCTATTATGACGAAGAATCCATGAAGATCATCAAGGCAGGTAATGATCCTCTGAGATTCAGAAACCTGAGAGCAGTTACGACCGAAGAGGAATCCCGCGCGATCAACAGCTCCACGAAACCTTCCGTGATCATATCCGCATCCGGTATGTGCACGAGCGGACGCATCAAACACCACCTGAAGCACAACCTGTGGCGGGAACAGTGTACGATCGCACTGGCCGGTTACCAGGCTGAGGGAACACTCGGCAGAAGACTTGTGGACGGTGAGAAAGATGTCAGGATCTTCCAGGAAGATATCCACGTGGCTGCGGAGATCGTTCAATTGAATGATGTCAGTGCTCACGCCGATCAGAGCGGACTTATCCATTGGCTGAGGGATAATCCGGACAGCCCCCGGAACATATTTGTAGTGCATGGTGAAGATGAAGTATGCACAGAGTATGCCCGGATCCTGCAGGAGGAACATGGTTATCAGGCTTCTGCTCCGTATACTGGATATGTCTTTGATCTTCTGGAAAACAAATACCTGCAGACAGATGAGCCGGAACTCGCTGTTAGTAAAGCAGAGTCCGGTCATGAAGAACTGAAGCAGCAGGAGAAGGAAAAGGAACAGGATATCTACAGCCAGAATCAGTATTACAACGAACTCATGGAGCAGGGCAAAAAGCTGATGCGCCTGATCGAAAAGAAAAAGAATGCCCGCAACAGTGAACTGAAGCGATTGCTGAAGGAAGTCAAACGCATCACTGAACGATGGGACTGAACAGATGAAAAAGCTGCCGACGAATTGCCGGCAGTTTTTATATACATCTTATTTCGGAAGTCTGATCAGCGGGATATCCAGTGCGTCATGATAGCCCGGTTCCGCCTCAACGATCGCAGGGATCATGTTGACATTCGGCGCAGCGGATGTCAGGAACGGATCGAAGTGATCGATGATGCCGTCAATATCAACTCTGACATGCGGTTCACCGAAGATCTCGATCGCCTTGTCGACTTTGTAGTCATCCAGGATCTCATTGGAGCCTTTGTGGTTGAAATGGAATCCGACAACTTCCTCACCGTTCAGGTAAGTTGCCATAACAAAGAAGTGCGTACCGATCGTGCCGGGTGTGATATGAGCATTCGGTGTCGTGATCTCTTTGTCAGCCATGATCTGCGTGACATCACACCTGTATTCGTCATACTTCAGGCCAAGACGTTCCGTGATCTCAATGACGGTCGGACCATAATATGTGAAGAAGAGGCTCTTCAGGAATGCGAACTGTGCTGCCGGAATGTCTTCCACAGTCTTTCCATAGCACAGGAAGTTGACCCAGGGCGCCGTGTTTGCGGAGTCATCCTGTCCGCCATACACGATGACCTTGTTGATCTTTCTGGTCAGCAGACCGAAGATCGTGGGCAGGTATGGTGTGAAGAAACCGGGGAAGATGCCCTGCTGTGTGAAGGTAACGCCGCCTTCTCTGGCAGCCTCGTCGATCTCTTTGAAATAGCGGGGCTGGTTCTTTTCCGCAAAGTATACATTGACTGTTGTCGTGACGTTTTTGCCGTGCCTGAGCAGGTCCTTGATGTCGTCAACATTGGCCTGGCATGTCTCAAGATCAGGCAGTTTTCCTGCATCCCAGACGGATGCCGCGTAATACAGACAGATGTCTGCTTCAGTATTCAGAACTGCTTCCCGGTCATTTGTGACGGTAACGCCTGCATGTTCAAAACCGCATACTTCACCGGCATCTCTGCCGATCTTTTTCGGGTCGATGTCATATGCTGCGACAAGCTTCAGTGATTCTTTCGCGTTGATGATCTGCAGGGCACTTCTGCCGACACTTCCGAGTCCCCAGATGATGATCCTGTATTCGTTTTTCAGCTGTTTCATGTTTGGTTCTCCTTTACTGCTCACACCATAGCATGTCTGAAAAAACAAAAACGGGACCAATCTGCCGATTCGTCTTAAAAAGGAACGTTTCTGCAAATTCGTTCCTTTATTGTTATTTCTTGATGATCGGTACCTGGTATCTGCCGTGAATGATCTTTGCTGTCGCTGCGCCGGCTTCTTCCGGTGTCATTCCGCTGTATCTGCCGCATGCCCATTCTTCCAGGATCCTGGCTCCGCCGCCGCAGAAGTACGCAATGTTGAAATCCTCACGTTCTGTCAAAGGTCTGCCCCATGCAGTCTCAATGATCTGTTTTCCTCTCCGGTATGTATAGTTATAGATAAACTCCCGGTAGGAATCATAACCGATCGTATCAAACATGGCCAGTTCTTCAGGATGTTCACGGGTCGTTCTGAACAGCAGGGTAAAGAGGTCTTCCAGTGTACGGCAGTTTTCGTTTTCAAACGCTTCATCATAGAGACTCCGGTAATGATAGTCCATGACATCCGCTTTGTTTCGGAAATGGCGGTAGAACGTCGTTTTACTGACATCTGCTTTTTCCATGATCATCGCGACGGTAATGTCTTCATAACCATGCTGTGTTACCAGTGTGGTAAACGCTTCGTCGATCCGTTTCTTTGTCCATCTGCTCATAGTCCAACCTCAATGTATTCTGCTGATGTCATCATAACATGCTGTACAGATTTCCGGTCTGTAATGAATACAGGTCTGCCATGCAGCGTATCTTTCCGGAAATTAATTATCGGATCTATTCAGAAATCGTTTGATTTGAACGAGGAAACACAGATACTGATGGGCACCGGGTACGGAGGGTTTCCGGGAAATTGATCTTTATGCTAAGATGATAAAAAAGATCTGTTGAAGACAGTCAATATACGTCAATGAAAAGAGGAGATCATGAAAACAGTTGATATCAGTTTTGAAAATGCACAGTGGACAAGAGAACCCGCGGGATGTCTTGTCACAGACAACAGGATCGAGATCACGACAAAACCGCACACAGATCTCTGGCAGCGCACCTATTATCATTTCCGCAATGATAATGCGCCGGTACTTCAGACAGAGACAGAGGAAAAATTTTTCTCGTTCATTGTCAAAACAGACTTTACGGAAAGCCATCACCGTTTCGATCAGTGCGGCATCGTGATGTATCTGGATTCCGAGAACTGGCTGAAAGGTTCTGTGGAATATGAGAACGAAACATTCCAGCATCTCGGTTCCGTTGTGACAAATCATGGCTACTCCGACTGGGCGACGACAGCGATCCCGGCAGATGTAAAAGTCATGTGGTACAGGTTCAGCAGAAGGGAAGACGATTACTGTATCGAATGTTCACAGGACGGTGAACAATTCACCCAGATCCGTGTATGCCATATGCATGAAGGAGCAGGGAAGATCCGCTTCGGCATCTATGCATGCAGTCCCGAGGACTCCAGCTTCAAAGCGGTGTTTACAGATATGCAGTTCACGGAATGCGCATGGAAAGCACATGACGGACAGCTGCCTGACTGACCGATCACAGCAATACACACAAAAACAGATCTCACAAAGGAAGCACAATGATCTTCCAATGTGAGATCTTTTCAATGCGTCAGATCTTAAGCGGATCTTTTCGATCGTACAGCCCGGTCCATGAATGCCTCGAACAGTTTGGCACCTGTCACCGTGCCGTCGGAAAGCCCGGCATCCAGTGAGATCCTGATTCCCGGCTCTTCCAGGATGATCTCACAGTCCGTATCATCACTGAGCATTATGCTTTCATGATGATGCAGGAGGTCCATGATTTGTCTGTACAGGTTTTCCGCATCTTCAGCTGAAACGGAACTCTCTGTACGCCCGGATAAACGGAAATGTCCGTCAGGTCCGGAGCGGTCATGGTTTCTGACGATGACGGTTCCGTGATGATCGATGACCGTTTCCTGTTTTGTTTCTTCAAGCGGTGCAGCAGGTACACGATGATGTACACGGTATCTGATCCTGAAATCCATATACGTCTCCTGCTGTTCTGATCATCTGAAATACGGAAGCAGGAAGTCTTCAATAAAATCGACACGGTCGAATACTGTCGGTTTGAAATAAGAAGCGACAGATACAACGATACGATCTTCAGGATCTACATAGATGACATTCCCGCTGTTGCCGATGGCGGCATAGATGTTCTTCTCAGGGTGAATGATCCACCAGAGGTAACCATACTGCATTCCGCGGAAATACTTGCTGTCGACAGGTCTCGGCCTAGTCATTTCAGAGATCCATTCTTCGGAAATGATCCGGTTTCCCTGCCATAATCCTTTGTCCAGGCAAAGCTGTCCGATCCTGGCCATATCCTCAGCGCACATGCACAAGCCGTATCCCGGTGTCCCGAGGCCATCCGGATCTGCAAACCAGATATTGCCTTTGGGTGTCTTTGAGATCGTGAACTGCTTATGTTCTTCCGCATTCATCGCGTAATAGTTCTCATGTTCCGGAATGCCCAGCGGTGAAAACAGATATTTATTCGCGAAATCCACCGTCTTCATTCCGGTTGCTCTATAAAGGATCCCCGAAAGGATGTGCAGGCAGACCGTGCGGTAATCAAATTCATCTGTGATGCCTTTTCTGCCTCCCAGAAAATCAAGCGAGGCACTCGTCCAGTCTTCACTGGAACAGACCTTTGACCACGGGTCTCCTTTTCCCTTATAAGGCGCGCGCATCGTCAGAAGATGCCTGATCATGACATTCTGTATCGTCGTTTCTCCGCGCTTGACATTGTAGTCAGGAAAAAAGGAAAGCACTTTTTCTTCCGTACTGCGGATCAGTTTCATATCAACAGCTATACCGAAAAGCAGGGAGACGATGCTTTTTGTTGCGGACATCACGTGTGTGCAGTCTGTTTTCCGATATCCGTTCCATTCCTCGGAAAAGATCTCTTTCCCGTCTTTCCAGACACAGATCTGACAGATGTTCGGTTCTTTTTCTCTGACATAAGTGATGAGTTCTTCTTTGTTCATCATGCGTACCTCAATATTTTCGTATCTCTTCTGCTGGCTTTCTCTGCTGAGCCAGAAGGTATTTTCCTCTGCGGCCTTTAGCGGGTTCACCGAATACCATGGCAAAGGAACTTCCTATGATCACCACAGCATCGGGGCACATCACTGCCATCGGTACGGCGTCCTTCAGCGGAACAGACTGTCCGTCAACAAAACCGTCAGGCGACAGGATATAACAGATCTCATCATGCGTGCGGACGAAACGTTCAAATTCCGGGAGACGGTCGATGTCTTCTCCGCTCATGATGATCTTTGAGTGGTCAAGCACTTCTTCTGCCTGATGACAGAAGCGGCTGATCCCGTCATATCGTTTCCGGGGTGTCATCAGCTCGAAAAGGAGCCTTTCCCGTCTGCTCTTTCTGACAAATGTCTGTACAAAATACTGTTCTGATAATTCATCCATAATTTTCTTACTTTCCGAATAATGTCATGATCCATGCGATCAAGGCGAATATGACCGGGAAACCGATCAGGGTTCCAAACCATTTCCGGATCAGGGCCTGTCTGGGAATATATGGCTTCAGGTCTTCTGTGCCGGGAATATTCCATGCATTGGTCTTTCCCACCCAATAGTAATCGATAAATAACCTGTCAAACAGACCATAGATCATACCGATCGCTATCATCTCTGTAAATCCCTGTCTGAAACCTTCTGCACCGTTGATCCCGTAGACCATATACGGGATCAGCACCAGTACCGGGATGAAGACCGCGATCCCTGATATGATCGTACTTTTCCGGATCTTTTCAGGAGTCGTCAGACCAAGTTCAATGACTCTGTCCTTCACATCCTGTTCATAAAAGGTGACCAGTCCTGCGGGACCATCGTGTGCGATCCCTATAACACAAACCAGCAGGATGATCAGACACATGGCCATTCCTTCAATGATCAATAACATACCTTTGTTCTCCTCTACTGTGAAATAAACTGATGCTGCAGGCTTTTTCATACGGATCAGGAATTCTGCTGTTCTTTTCCGGGTTTTTGTTTTCGGTCAAATGAGATCCATATATTCCATTATACAGATACAGCTTCCGTTTTTATCCCGGAATCCCTGTCTGAGGATCGTAAAAAACTCCGGGAACGATTCCCGGAGCACATAAACCTATTTGCTTTTTCTTCTGACCGGTACCCAGATTGCACTGTGGTAATCCGGATCGGACTTTTCTCCGTTGATACAGTCATACCATTCCACATTGGCGTTACCGCATAATTCATATTCCGGATTTCCCGGCAGCCATTCTTTGAAGATGCGTGTGTTGACACTCTGCATTGCATTGGGCAGGGGACCCAGACAATTGAATACTGCCCAGTCACCTCTTGGGAATTCATAGACAGCCATACCATCGGGAACTTCTCCTCCGGCATATCTGCCTGCGATCAGATACCTGAATTTTCCTTCACCCTGATCATCGATACAGACACCGTACTCACCGATGCAGTTGTCTATGATCGCTTTTTCATAAGGATTTGCCGGTTCGTTTCCTGCATAGACATGATCCGCGTACTTCTCACAGATCTCATCCCAGAACTCCGGGATCTCTTTATAGGAAGTCTCCATTTCAAACACTCTTTGAAAACCGATCAGTTTCAGCGAGAACATCTGTGTGATCTTGTAGTCCATCTGATTTCCTCCTTTAATGTCCAGACTGATTGTCAAAGGAAGAAATACGCTGAATGCAGCACCGTTCCTGACCTGGGAAGGTGAAGCATTATGGAACCGTGAGAATGCTTTTGCAAAGCTTTCCGGTGTCTCATAGCCGTAACGATAGGCGATATCGATCACCTTCTCATCAGTTTCCTTCAGTTCTGCGGCAGCCTCATACAGTCTGCGGTTTCTGATATATTCGCCTATGCCGTAAGACGTCATCAGGGAAAACCCTTTTTGCAGAAAGAACGGTGACAGATGTACCTGATCGGCGATATCCTGGATACTCAGGTCTTCTGTAAGATGATCTTCGATATAATCGATTGCTGTACGGATACTCGTGAGCCATTCCATTGTGATCATTCCTTTCTTTGACAAAGCCAATATACCAGCAGGGAAAAACGATATCCTGTCAGTTACTGCTCAGATCTGTCTTTTGCGATCCGTGTTTGACAGAAATGCACATCGTTTTTCCGGCTGTCGTTTGTTCAGAGTTTGTTCATGTAAGAGATGATCTCATACATCTGCTGTGGTGTTTCTTTCTTGCCGCTGCGCAGCCACATCGAACAGATCGAAAAATAGCTGCTCCAGAAATATATCATGGTATAGGCGGGATATTTTGACAGGACCCTGTCGGTTTCTTCGGAAGCAGAATGCAGTGATTTTTCGGTTGGAAGCCAGGAGATCCTGCTCAAGAGATCCCAGTGTCTCACTTCGAGCAGGAGATCTGAATTGACATCAAAGAACCGGATCATATCTTTGATGAACTGATCGCTTTTAAAGTACTCCAGTGTCCATTCGTGTCCTCCGAATGCCAGTTCGTGCGCAGTTTCGTAAGCTGACAGCAGGACATCATCCGCACCGGTAAAATGATGATAAAAGGTCGTTCTTGAAACGGATGCTTCCCGGCAGATATCCGTGATCGTAATATGTTCAAAATCCTGCTTTTTCATCAGTTTCAGCAGGGCTTTTTCAATGCTGCTGCGGTTGCTGTCAGCTGTTTTGTTCATGGTGATATTTTAACACAAAAAGTTTACAGATCGGCATGATTTGCAAACTTTTTGAAGGGACGGGAATGCTAATGTGTGTATGGAGGAAAAACAAAATGAAAGATTACTTTGGATACAATGACAAGATCTGTGTCGTTACAGGAGCTTCAAGCGGTATGGGAAAAGCAGCGGCGGAAATGCTTGTGGACCTTGGCGCAAAGGTGTACGCACTGGACTATAATCAGTGCCCGGTCGAAGGGATCGAAAAGTTCATCCAGGTCAACCTGGGTGAACAAGACAGCATCGACGCATGCTTTGCCCAAGTCCCCGAACACATCGACTGCTTCTTCGGGATCGCCGGTGTATCCGGAATCAAAACGGATTTCAACACAACAGTGACCATTGACCTGCTCGCCAATACATATATTACGGAAGAATACCTGGCGAAGAGAATGAGCAGCGGGGGATCGATCGCATATATTACTTCCACAGGCGGCATTCTCTGGGCTGAGGAAGGAAACAAGAAGTACTATCTGCCCCTGATCGAAGCAGAGGGCTGGGAAAACAAAAAGGCAGTTCTTGAGGCAATGAACCTCAACGCACTGCCCGGTACACTGGGTTATCTGTTTGCCAAATGCGCAATGAATTACTATGTCGCATACCAGCAGAGCAGAATGGCTGAGCAGGGAGTCAGGGTCAACGGACTGCTGCCCGGCTCTACCAATACAGGTATGAAAGACGAATTCCAGCTGGCTGCCGGCGGAGAAGACAAACTGCTTGCTTCAGCCGGACATGCGCACAGACTCGCGGTACCTGAAGAAATGGGTGAGCCTGTTGTCTTCCTCAACAGCAACATGGCCAGGTTTATTTCCGGTGAACTTCTGACTGTCGACTTTGGCACAGTGATCGAAGAACAGGCTGGTCTTGCCAAGGGTGCGACTGTCACATTCGACACGATTATGCAGATGCTGAAAGCAAGACAGGGCTGATCATCTGAAAGCACAATCAAACGATAAAAATGACCCGGACGGAATCATTGCATTTCAGCCTGGATCATTTTTTCTTTCTGTTATGGTTTCTTTTTCCGGATCAGTCAAATTTCTCAATGGCTGTCTGATAGACTTTCGTCATTAACGGAATGTATGTTGCCGCAAACACAACAGCGCAGCCGGCAAGGACAGGCTTACGGTATTTCACCGGGACGGACATGCCGATGGCAACGCCCATCGAGCAGAGGC
Source organism: Solobacterium sp. (assembly GCA_017432325.1). Classification (GTDB taxonomy): domain Bacteria; phylum Bacillota_I; class Bacilli_A; order Erysipelotrichales; family Erysipelotrichaceae; genus Bulleidia. The sequence continues at coordinate 9,728 of JAFRJJ010000004.1, forward strand.
AGAATTTTGTGAGGGCGAAATCTTTCCAGGTACTCTTTTCCGCATAGCGGTTCCCCAGATCGAGCAGCTCGTCAATTACTTTCATATGTTCTTTTCCTTTCCATGATCATGAGGTTCAACTGTTGATTTCTGATTACATGGTACCGGTAAAACTGACCGGCTCAGCATCAGTCTGTGACGGATGCCATGATGACAACGAATCTGTTCATATACTTATCGTAAACACTCCAGCAGGCTGTTCCCCACCATTCATGACCGTCCTCAAAATAATTTGACCAGTCTGTCGTCCATTCGTATATTTCCAGTTCATCGGTTCCCTCCGGGAACAGTACGGAATTGACATAACGGAATTCATCCGGCCCGTATCCTGAGGTGTGCGGGGTCTCCCAGAATGCGTACCAATATGGTATCTGGTGGCCTTTAAGAGGATCGGGCCAGGGACAATCATAGAACCTTTGGCCGATCCGGTCTGTCCGCAGGATCACAGGTACATGGAACAAAGTATCCGGATCGATCCGATGGGCCTTTGCCTTTCCCATATCCAGATTCCACAGGAACGGTTCATCCTGAACTCTCCTGCCATACGCGACCTCGGATCTTAACTGCTCATCAATATAGCGTTCGATGTATTTGAGCATCGCAAACAGCACAGCATCCTTATGGGAACGGTATCCTTGATCAGGGATATCGTCTTCGATGAGACAATAGTCGATGATGCATCTGTCGTATTTCTCTATCAGTTCATAAAAAGGATCTTTTATCAGTTCACGCATATTACATACCTTGAATACCGGCAGGCCGGATGATTCCCTGTACTTTCATTATCCGATATTTTCCTGTCACATACCATAAAACATTATCGATAATCCTACACAGCAGGAACCTGATCATGAAAAAAACCGGTCAAACCGGTTTTCAGCTGTCAGTGCTGTTTTTGCATGCACTTTATCAGATCCAGTCTTTCAGCAGTTTTTTCAGCAGTATCAGCGCAAGCAGTGATGACACTGCATCAGCAGCCGGCTGGGCAGATATGACACCGGCATATCCGAACAGGGCGGATAAGATAAAGAGTACGACTGCGTAAATGTAACCCTGTCTTCCGGCACTTAATGCAAGCGCTCCGGATGCCTTTCCTGTGGACTGGAAGATACTTGTCGTTACCATGGTGAAGCCGATGAACGGCATACCGAAGAGGATCGTCCTCAGCATGGATGAAGCCAGCTGTACAAAGGATGCTTCCTGAATAAACAATCTGACAAGCAGCGGAGCTGCCGCAAACAATACGCATGAAATTGCCAGGCCCAGACCGCATACCAGCATATATGCAAAGTGCATGACCTCACGGAAACGCTTCCTGCTATCAGCTCCATACAGATATCCGTACAGAGGCTGGCCGCCGAAGGAGAAGGAGACCATGATCATGATGACGATCATCGTGATCTTGGATACGATCCCCATCGCTGCGATCCTCTCGTTGCCATAGGGGAGCAGGAAGTTGTTCAGCAGAATGACACCGATGCTCTGCATGATGTTAGTGACAGAGGAAGGGATACCGATGCGCAGCACTTCTTTTGATTCATGTGCCTTGATCTGAAAGCCTCTCGGATCGATCGAAAGACATTTCGAATGGTTCATGATGACATAGACATAGTAGATATCCGCAAAGATGTTGCCGATCACAGTTGCGATCGCCGCTCCGCCTGCACCCATGCCGAGAACACTGATGAAGACCGGGTCGAGGATAATATTGACGATGGAACCCAGCATGGAACCGATCATCGCTCTGGAAGCCAGTCCCTCTGTTCTCAGAAGATTCGTCGGCACCAGTGAAAAGATAATGATCGAAGCACCTGCTGCGATCCATGTGTAATATGCAGAAGCGAAACCTGCGGTATTTGAGTCCGCTCCGAGCAGTTTCAGGACCGGAATCCTGGCAAGCAGCAGGGCAAGCGTGATCACCAGACCCAGAATGACCGAACCGCACAGGCAGAAAACTGAGATCCTTCTGGCATCATCATTTCTTCCCGAACCGAGCAGACGGGAAATATAAGAACTGCCGCCTAAACCAAGGATGTCACCGATTGCGATCAGGAATGTAAATACCGGCGCACATAAGGAAACAGCAGCGACGATATCCGTATTGCCGGTCGCGGCAATAAAGTATGTATCTGCCATGTTGTATACAAGCATGAGCACACTGCTCATCATTACCGGAAGTGCCAGTTTGATATATGCCTTCGGAACGGGCATCGTTTCGAATATTTCGTTGTTCATGAAGTTCACCTCACAGCATATATTTTACGGTTTCCGGCTATAATAAAAGGTGACATATGTCACTATAAATATGAAAAAGATCGAAAGTTTGAAACGAAAAGAAGCCTATCTGGAACAGTATTCCGTCCGGTCCCTTTTCCAGTACCCGGACAGTATCGGATTTGAACTGTATGAATTCTCAAAAGGCGAGATCATCAATAATCTGCTGGATCCGATCGGTCATCTGCTGTTTACCGTTGAAGGCAGGATCCGGATCTATAATATCCGCAATAACGGAACTCCCGCTCTGCTTGCTGAAGGCGGGGGATTTACGGTTCTTGGGGATGTTGAATTTGCCAGGAAGGAGGTCTCGTCTTATATCGTTGAAGCGGCAGGCAAGGTCACTTGTCTGAGCGTGGATGTAGAAAAACACCGCGCCATACTGGAAAGGGATCCGGTATTTCTCTCATTCCTTCTGAACTCCGTATCAGAAAAACTCGCCATGACCACAGCATATATCCTGGAACCGGAAGACCTGAGAGATCGTACGATCTATTATCTGGAACATGCGGACAACCGGACGCTGCACGGTGTCGCATCGGCGGCTTCCTATCTGAACTGTTCCAAAAGACAGCTGCTCAGGATACTGAACAGTCTTCAGGCAGAAAACAGAGTTGTCAAAACAGGCAGGGGAACCTACAGGCTGAAGCAGTAAAACAGCGTGAAATTTCCCTTTTTATGTATGCATTGTTGACGGATATACAGCCGCAACTGTATTGTAAAGTTATCAATGACCGGTTTGTAAAAAAACGGGAAACGAAAGGGATAACCATGAAATTGTTTGAACGGATCCGGATCGGCACAATGCCTCTGAAGAACCGCATCGTGCTGGCACCGATGGGAACTACGACAGACCATACATATGGTTTCAACATGCGTGATGTCAACTACTACGGGGAAAGAGCCAAAGGCGGTGCAGGTCTGATCCTGACCGGCGCTGTTGTCTGTTCGGAGGAATTTGAACCGGCTCCCTGCCAGAAGCTGACAAGTATCAAGGATGTATACATGCTGCACCAGGTAGCGGAAAGAGTGCATCATTACGGCGCAAAATTCGGTATCCAGCTGTCTCCGGGTATCGGCAGGATGAACTGGATCGATCCCAATACACCGCCGTATTCCGCAAGTCCCTGTCCGAACTACTATAATCCGACACTGATCTGCCGGGAACTGCCGACAGAAGGCGTGAAACGCCTGGTCAAAGCAATGGGCACAGCCGCAAAGTTTGCCCAGGATGCCGGAGTGGACATCATTGAGATCCATGCCTATGGCGGGTATCTGATCGATCAGTTCAACTCCTCCAGATGGAACCACAGAACAGATGAATACGGCGGCAGCCTGAAGAACCGTACGCGCTTCATGATGGAATGCATCGAAGAAGTCCGCAGGGTATGCGGGAAATTCTATCCGATCGCTGTCAAGATGACACTGGACAGTGTGGATGATCCGGAAAGACCGCTGGAAGAAGGTCTGTATATTGCGAAGACACTGGCAGAATCCGGAATGGTGGATCTGATCCACTTCGGAAGAGGCGCTTATTCCTGCCGCTGGCGTATGGTATCCAGCGTATACCAGCAGCCCGGCTTCGATGTAGAAGCAGCCAGAACGATCCGTACTGTGACCGGAAACGTCCCTATCATGGCACACGGCAAACTGAATCATCCGGATGTCGCCGAAGAAGCACTGCAGAGCGGGGCACTCGATCTGATCGCGATCGGCCATGGACTGATCGCCGATCCGTACTGGCCAAACAAAGTCAGAAAAGGACAGCTTGATGAGATCAATCCGTGCATCGGCTGCGCGGAATGCCATTACAACTCCATGAAGGGATGGCCGAGACCATGTGCAGTCAATCCCGAGGCAATGCATGAGACTGAGTATGAACTGACACCTGTGAAGGAACCGAAAAAGATCCTTGTCATTGGAGCAGGACCCGGCGGTATGAAGGCAGCTGCCATTGCTGCCCAGAGAGGCTTTGACGTGACCCTTTGGGAAAAGAAAAACAGGATGGGCGGTGCCATGGCTGCAGCAGGCGCTCCTGATTTCAAGAAAGATGTACATGACCAGGTTGAATATCTGGAACGTCAGGTATACAAGTACGGTGTTCATGTGGAACTGAATAAGACGGCTACCCTGGAAGACGTCAAGGCATTTGATCCTGACTTCACCGTAGTGGCATCAGGCTGTGATCCGATCATTATCCGTGTACCCGGATATGACAGACCATTTGTCAAGACAGCGATCCCTGTATTCCTCGGGGAAGAAGAAACCGGGGAGAATGTTGTAGTGATCGGCGGCGGTGATGTCGGCTGCGAGCTGGCTGCACATCTTGCCCTTAAGGGAAAGAAAGTCACGATCGTTGAGATGCTGGATAAGATCATGGCAAGAGGCGGTTCATTCGTTGCGAACGAGCAGAACCTCAAATATCTCCTGAAGAACTCCGGCGCAGAGGTCATCTGCAGCGCAAGGCTGACAGAGATCCTGGATGACGGTGTCAAATACATCAAGGATGATCAGGAATGTGTCCTGAACTGCGATACCGTTGTATTTGCGGCAGGCTTCCGTCCCGATCAGACACTGTATGAATCGATCGTTGACGCAGGATTTGAATGTGCACAGATCGGCGACAATGTCAGAATGGGTAAGATCATTGATGCGATCCACCAGGGATACAACACCATGCGTGTACTGGAACTGTAAGAACAACTGATCATGGATAAAACATACCCCAAAAGCGAACGATCACTTTTGGGGTTTTGTGTTTATGGCACTATGCCTGGAAAACGATCCTGTGATGCCTGTATTTCAGGACCTGACTGCATTGATAATGCTATGATTGAGTAGGTATAAGCATGATCACGGAATACATTGCCCGGCATGAAACAGGACCGGGCGGAACATGTGTTAAGCGGAAAGGAGTCTAGTCCGTATGATATACAGAATTGCTGGAGAAAAGGATGTCGAACTGATCTGTGAGCTTCGCAAACAGCAGCTGATCGATGAAGGCAGTATCCCCCGGGATATCGATGCACAGCAGCATGCCTTTTTCCGTCAGAGGATCAAGGATGGAACATGCATCGAATGGCTGGCAGAAGAGAACGGTAAAGTGATTGCCTCAGCCGCATTGATCTTTTATCAGTTTCCTCCTTGTTATGAGAATCCTTCCGGACTGCGCGGATATGTGGCAAATGTCTACACGGCTCCGGAATACCGCAATCAGGGCATCTCTTCAAAACTTCTCGAACTGATCAAGCAGACTGCGGCTGAACATGACTGCCATGAGCTGATGCTCAGCACATCTGAAATGGGAAGAAACGTGTACCTTCGTGCCGGCTTCCATACAGCGGATTACTGGATGGAAATGGAATTCTGACCGTGTAGGACTGTCCGGAAGAACTGAGCGAATCACCTGATCGTACACAATGAAAAACTGCATCAGTTTTGTCAGCTGATGCAGATTTTATTAACAGATCCGGCAGAAAGATCACATATCCATTCTCTTCCTGATCTCCGCCCTGACCTTGTCCAGATCACTGCAGGTCAGGACTGGGATCAGTTCGTTGATCTCTTCGACGCATTTGTCCCACCACCTGAACTTCAGCAGCAGTCCGATCAGTTCATCATCAAACCGTTTTCTGATCGGTTTTGCCGGATTGCCGGCAATGATCGTATACGGATCAACGTCACTGCCGACAACACTGCTGGCACCGATGATCGCTCCGTCACCAATATGGACACCGGGAAGGATGACAGCGTTCTGTCCGATCCACACATCATTGCCGATCACGGTATCACCCTTGAACGGCATGTCGGAAGGGGACGGCGCGTTCATTTCCCAGCCTTCCAGTGTGTAGAAGGGGAATGTCGATACCGCGCTCATCTGGTGATTTGCGTCATTCATCACAAATTCCACGCCGGCTGCGATCTGGCAGAATTTCCCGATGATCAGATGATCCCTGCTCCAGGGGTAAAAATGTGTCACATGGCTTTCGAACTCTGAATCCGCAATATAGGTAAACTCACCGACGATAATGTTCGGGTTCGTGATCGTTGGCTTTACATAGATCTCTTTTTCATATCCGGATATCGGATGGATCACATCAGGATCAGGGTGTTTTCCGTTCTTCATCTTTGGCACCTCATGAAATTTTATTGTATGGCCTGCCTGTCTCAGAATGCCCTGTTACAGACATAAGCTGTTCCTATTTCATCATAAGCGAAACATCCGTGATGGCACAATTCCAATGAAGAACTGCCGGGATATTTCTTTATCATCCGGTTTCCGGTTCAGTCCTTTCTCATGAACACAGGGCAATGAAAAAGAGGATGTAACAGTTGAGTAGTTTGAAATACTGCTCAAGGGGATTACATCCTCTTTTCTTGTGGTGGGGCAGATGAACAATCTGTTTTCTGATTATTTGTATCAGCTGATCAGCCGGTTTATTACAATACATGCGC
>JAFRJJ010000030.1 GCA_017432325.1 Solobacterium sp.
GAGGGAGCTTTACTTTTATCCATAAGAAATCAGACCGCGTGTTAGTTCAATTCAATTAAAGAGCCATGGTCAGTCAGCACAGTATAGCTGCTGACTTTTCTGTTGACACATGACTCTTTAATTTTCTAAGGTATTTATCGATTCATTATACTGCTTTACATAAACAGGGACTCTATAGCCGCCCTGAAATGATTATAGCTCAGATGTGCTGAGCGGTTCAGCGCATGGGCGGCAGAAAATAAGTCATCCACGCTTTCTTCAAGTGACTTTGTAAATGCAGAAGTATCGCGCGGGAGGAACAGATTCAGTTCATCCAGCTGATGAAACGCTTTACGTGTGATATTGCAAGATCCCAGCGTAATGAGCGATTCATTCATCATCAGCTTAGTATGTACCATCTTATCGGACAGGAAGACCTTTACTTTTCCGCTGCTTTTCTGCATCAGGCGGGATACGGCTCTTTTGTTCAGATCATCCTGAAAATTGGCCTTTGCGGGAATCAGAATACGGACATCAACGCCGCGCATGGCAGCATCGGCAATAGCCTCTTCAAACTCCGGCTGCGGCGAGATGTACGCCATGACGATGGTCAAGCTTTCCTGTGCGTCACGGATCAGGCGTAAATACCTGTTTTTTATCCCAAAATACCGGACAGGCTGTTTAATGTTCATTTCAAACAAGGCAGATGAACAGCTGAGGGGGTTGCTGCGCTGCTGCCAGAATGCACGGATAACTGAGGGATCATCAATTTCCACCATATAGTCTTGGTAGGCCCGCCCGGCGTAGTCGGTCCCATTTTCCTTGTCCTCCACATTAATTCCGCCGATAATCATGATCCGGTCATCAAACACGTAGAATTTGGAGTGGTCATACCGGTTGTCACATTCTACCGTCACATTCGGGTGGGTGAGCAGAGCCTGCAGCAACGTGCCCGGATCGGATGCCGTTTCGGCAGGCTTATGGCTCTTATCTCTGTTGTAAAAGAGGGATAGGACGGCAATTTTAAGATGTTCCGCAAGGGTGGTCTTCCGGTGAAAAAAGGATCTTCTGTTCTCTTCACAACGCTCGAGAATGACTCCGTACCGGTCCTTAACGATCTGTACTCTGATGCCGCGCTGTGCTGCGTACAGCAACTCTTCCGCCAGCTGATTGCCGATGGTGTCGTTGCGCCAGATAAACATGTTGATATAGATGCTTTCCCGAGCCTCACGCATACAGCGCAGGATTTCCGGGAAAGCGTTTTTCCCGTCTGTCAGTAATTTCATCTCTTCACCCTATATAAGCCCGCAGCTGTCTATTCTCCGCATTGTTTCCGCTTCTCAATATCACGCTGAAGCTTGCTGCATTCCACAAAAGCATATGCTGCTAGATTCACCACCTCATCTGTGTCACCATCTCTTATCAGATCCAGCAGGCTCATGAATTCGAAAAAATCGTTCAGAGGCACACAACCGTTTTGCTTTGCTGATTCATAAAAGCTGTCAATAAAGTCTTTCAGAACGGATTCTTCTTCCTCGTAAAGGAAATAGTCTCCAGCCCGGAACCTGTCTGTCAGGGCAGGAGAATCCATAAGCTGCCTGTACTCTTTGCTTATTATCATGCTCCTGTTTTCCTCCTTTATTCTGACAGTGAGCGCTAAACGATACCTGGTTCAACAGAGTCATCACAATCCCGGAATTTATCGTACAAATGACATGTCACTGATTCGCTTTATCATTCTTTTCCCATCATCCCGCACAATCATCTGGGATACCCCGCCGGCAAAGCCAAACATTTCATATGCGTTCAGTGACTCGACTTCAAGGCCAAGGAACATTGAATTGAAAACGCTCAGCAGATCGCCATGGGAAACGATAATGATGTTTACGGAATCTTCTGCCATCACCTGGTCGAAAAAGGGCTTCAGCCTGTTCCATTCATCACGTCGGCTTTCTGCATCAGAGAAAAGAAGGGTCATCAATTGTCTTTTCATCGCATTCCAGATTTTCCCGTAACCATTGTACAGATTTTCCGCAGCATCGTCCGAGATTACGTTCCCTCAATTCCTTTCTCACGATTGGTTCAATCCGAAACCGGGACGCTATGCTGTCGGCAGTTTGTTTTGCCCGTTTTAGGTCAGAAGTATATAAAATGATTTCTTTACCATCCAGCTCCTGCTTCAGCTTTTCGGCAATTCGATCGGCCTGCTGTTTTCCTAAATCTGTCAGGTTCCAGTCCGTCCATGAACCTACCATGCCATTGATATGGTGCTCAGACTGCGTGTGCTGAACGGTGTAAATGCTTTTCATTCAATACCCCCCCGAATCAGGTTGTAATGCGTCGTCAGTTCAAAACTGTATCCCGATTTTCCTTGCCGATAGGTATCCCGACAAATCCCGATTTATCGAGCTCTATTCAGAATCGCTGCTTCCGTTTCTTCTCGGGAAGGGTAGATCCTGGACTCTCTGACTTTGACACCACCGCCGTTATTGATGCGGATTGTGTAGAAACCTCCAGTGTACCTCAGAACGGTTGCTTCCTTGATAAGATGCGTATTTCCTCCGGTCAGGAATACTTTCTGTCCGGGCTGGTATTTGCCGTTCATGAGGCACCTCCTTGGACATATTATACCGCATGCAGGTTACCGTCGGTATCCGTCTGCGGTATGTAATCTGGCAAGAGAAAAGAGGATGTAACAGTTGAGTAGTTTGAAATACTGCTCAAGGGGATTACATCCTCTTTTCTTGTGGTGGGACAGATGAACAATCTGTTTTCCGATTATCTGTATCAGCTGATCAGCCGGTTTCTGACAATACATGCGCACTA
>JAFRJJ010000031.1 GCA_017432325.1 Solobacterium sp.
GATTGCCATCACAAGGAATTACTCCGTTATACGGATATTGTATGTATATCTCTTCATCCAACATAACCAAATTATAAAAGAAGCAGACACTTTCGTATCTGCTCACTCTGATTTGGTCACCGCAGGTGGCCTTTTTTTATGCTTCCGGAGAGTTTTTGCCGTTATTATGGTACAATGTTCGGCGGAAGAAGAAACGGTATGAAAATAGGTGTAATTTCACTTGGCTGTGCCAAGAATCTTGTAGATACAGAATATCTGCTGGGAATATTGAGAGAAAGCGGACAGGAGATCGTCACTGACAGAAGTGAAGCGGAAGCTGTCATCATCAATACCTGCGGGTTTATTGAGAGCGCCAAAACAGAAGCGATCGATACGATCCTGGAAGCGGCGGACCTGAAGGAGCAGGGACTCAGGAAACTGATCGTCATGGGCTGTCTTTCCCAGAGATACAAACCTCAGCTTGAAGCGGAGATGCCGGAGGTGGACCGTTTTATTGCGATCAGCGAATATCACAATCTCGGAAAGATCCTTTCCGAAGTACTGGGTGTGCGGATCGTCAACACATACGGAAAATCACAGCGTATCCTGTCAGACAAGCCCTGGATGGCTTATCTGAAGATCTGCGACGGCTGCGATAACCGATGCAGCTACTGCGCGATCCCGCTGATCCGCGGTGATATGCGCTCCATGGATGAGGATGAGCTCGTCAGGGAAGCGGAACGCCTGGTCTCGGGAGGCGTCAAGGAACTGAACCTGATCGCCCAGGATTCGTCAAGATACGGCTTTGACTGGGACCGTCAGCTGCATCTTTCCCATCTGCTGAAGCGTCTGGACGCGATCGAAGGCATCCACTGGATCAGAATCCTGTATCTGTATCCTGATGAGATCCCGGATGACCTGATCGATACGATCCGTGAGAGCAGGCATATCCTGCCTTACTTTGATATCCCCGTACAGCATGGCTCGGACAGGATGCTGAAGCTGATGAACCGCAGGGGATCGCATGACACGATCGTCGAACGTGCCGCAAAGATCAGGGCATCCTTTGATCACGCAACACTGCGCACGACGCTGATCACAGGCTTCCCCAGTGAAACAGAAGAGGATCACAAGGAGACCATGCGTCTTCTGGAAGAGGTGCACTGGGATCATCTCGGCGCATTTACATACTCCCGGGAAGAAGACACAAAGAGCTATGAAATGGAAGACGATGTTCCGGAAGAAGTCAAGCTGCAGCGCATGAAGGAGATCATGACGCGCCAGGCAGAGATCGTACAGGCGGATCATCAGAAACTGATTGGCAGAACGGATGAAGTCCTGGTGGAAGGATATGAAGAACTGACAGGCATGTATACGGGCAGAAGCGCGATGTACGCGCCGGACGGGGTGGACGGAGTCGTCCGTTTCCGCAGCAGCCGCAGCCTGAAACAGGGTGATTTCGTACTGGTCTGCTATACGAAGGTAAGCGGTCATAATATGATCGGCAGGGAGGCAGAATGACTTCCATATATCATATTTCCGATCTGAAAAAGTTCAACAGATGTCCGCGTCTGTTCCTGCAGTCACAGCAGGATGAAAAAATGCAGTTCTATTCCTATATCAGGATGGATGAAGCGGTATCCGACCTGGCTGCCAGAAAACTCGGGGTCGAGAAACCGTTTGTCGGCACGCTCGGCGATGATCCTTCCCTTGCACTGGAAGCCCTGAAGGACCATGACTGGCTGATGAAGGCAAGATTTGAATACGGCGGCCTAAGGATCAAAGTCCCGTTCCTGCACAGGAACGGTGATGCCTGGGACCTGTATTTTCTGTTTACCGGACTGTATCCGCACAACAACGATATGGAGCTGTACTGCGATACCGTATGGGTGCTCGAACAGAACGGGATCCAATTAAACGACGTGATGATCGTCCACCTGAATGAAGCATATGTCAGGCAGGATGAACTGGATATCGACGAACTGTTTATCGTCAGCCGTTCGCTTTATAACTTCAACAACAATCCGACCATCCCGTTTTTTGATGAGATCAGGAAACAGATGAAGGATCCGCAGGAAACGGTGCGGAAAATGTCGGAGTGCACAGCCGAAACGCTGAGCGAACCGGTACGCACGAATAAATGCGCGGGCAGACTGAAATGCCGCTACTATGACAGCTGTTTCCCGAATGAAGCGGAGGCGGAAGACAACTCCATCATGACGCTGATCGCCGCAAAACACCGTTATCAGATGGAACAGGAAGGCCTGCTGTATCTGCGTGACGCGGAAATCGAACGGATCGAAGGAAATCCCCAGCAGTATGCCCAGATCCAGGCAGACCGCAGCGGCGGACTGTTCGCGGATAAAATGGCGCTTCAGGCATGGCTGGAAGGAACCGTTTATCCGGTATCATTCCTGGACTTTGAATGGGAACGCTACGCGGTTCCTCCCTACAAGGGAATGAAGCCGTATCAGGTGCTCCCGTTCGAATACAGCCTTCATATCCTCCATGAAGATGGAACGGTCGACCACAAGGTATTCCTTTCGGTACACGATGACCGCAGGGAACTGACAGAATCACTGATTAGGGATGTACCGGAACAGGGAACGATCATCGCCTATAACGCGGAAGGCGCGGAGAAGATCCGCATCAGCGAAATGGCGGAACAGTTCCCGGAATACGCGGACATCCTGCTGGATATGAACAGCCGTATGAAGGATCTGCAGATCCCGTTTATATCAGGCATGATCTACGATGTCCGCATGCGCGGCTCATGGACGCTCAAGCAGATCATGTCCCTGATGGAGGATCCCGGCTACAGCCAGCTTGAGATCCGCCAGGGTATGGATGCCGTATTCCAGTGGAGACAGCTTGACCGTGACGAGGACGTCAACAAGGATGAGATCATAGATGATCTGAAGAAATACTGCGGTATGGACTCATGGGCCATGGTCGTTGTATTCAAATGGATCCGGAAATGCGCAGGATTGTGATATGACACAGTCCTGTTTTTGTATATTCAGAAGGGTATAACCATTTGAAAGTATGGTATACTGAAATCAGTTAATGGTACGTGGTACCGCTGTGAAATATCATAGAAACAGGTGATCGAAATGCGCATGCTTTTGATGTAAAGAAAAACAATTATATCCGATAGAAAGAGAGGAACAATTATGCGTTTTGAGATTATTGGAAAAAACATTACAATTACCGATTTGATGCGCAGCAAAATTGAGAAGAAACTTTCCGCTCTGGAAAAGTATCTGCTGATCGATTCGGACACGAAAGCAAGAGTCGTCGCAAGGGTGTATCCGAATTCACAGAAGATCGAAGTAACGATCCCGACAAAAGTCGGTATCCTGCGTTCAGAAGTCACACATGAAGACCTCTATGCAGCGATCGATATCGCAGTTGACAAACTGGAAGACCAGCTGCGCAGACAGAAGACAAGACTGAACAGAAGACATCGTGAATCACTCGCCGAGGCATTCCTGGAAGAAGCTGCGGAAGCCGAGGAAAAGATCGTTCCGGTCAAGACAAAAACCATCCAGGCGACAAAGCTTGATCTGGATGAAGCGATCATGCAGATGGAACTGAGCAGCCATGACTTCTATATTTACACCGATGAGGATACAGGCAGGATCTCTGTCGTATATCTCCGCAATGACGGTGACTACGGAGTAATTGAAGTAGAATAAATGCATAAGACATATAGACTGTACCCGCAAGGGTACAGTTTTTGTGTGCGTAAATACAAATAAGCTGCAGGTGATAAAGACGTCCGGAAACTGGTATAATGAATGTTGCGTTCAGGAGAAAATGAAAGATGAAATATGATGTAATGATAATCGGAGCAGGTCCCGGCGGGATCTACTCGGCATATGAACTGATCAAAAACAGACCCGGTCTGAAGATCGCGGTACTGGAGGCCGGACATAAACTGGAAAAAAGGCACTGTCCGATCGACGGGGTAACAATTACCTCATGCGTCAACTGCAAAAGCTGCGCGATCATGAACGGCTTCGGCGGAGCGGGCGCTTTCTCAGACGGCAAATACAATATTACGAATGATTTCGGCGGCACGCTGTATGAGTTCATCGGACGGGATACCGCGATCGAACTGATGAATTACGTTGACAGGATCAATCTGGAGCACGGCGGCGAAGGAACAAAGCTATACACGACAGCAGGCAGCGAATTCAAAAAGATCTGCATGCAGAACAAACTGACACTGCTTGAAGCATCCGTCAGGCATCTGGGAACGGATATCAACTACAAAGTGCTGGAAAACCTGTACCGTGAGATGGAACCGCACGCGGACTTCTTCTTCGATACGCCGGTCAGGCATGTCAAAGTGATCGACGGCGGATATGAAGCAGTCCTTGATAAAGGAAGCGTAACGGCTGACAGATGCATCGTATCTGTGGGCAGGTCCGGATCCAAGTGGATGGAACAGATCTGCCGTGAACTGGGGATCAAAACGAAATCCAACCGTGTTGACCTCGGTGTAAGGGTAGAGATCCCGGCTGTGATCTTCTCACACCTGACCGACCAGCTGTATGAATCCAAGATCGTATACAGGACGGAAAAGTTTGAAGACAATGTCCGCACGTTCTGCATGAATCCCCACGGTATCGTCGTCAATGAAAATACCAACGGCATCGTGACTGTCAACGGACACAGCTTTGAGGCTGAAGACAAGAAGACGGACAATACGAATTTCGCGCTGCTGGTATCGAAAAATTTCACCGAACCGTTCAATGATTCCAACGGATATGGTGAATCCATTGCCAGACTTTCCAACCTCCTCGGCGGAGGCGTGATCGTCCAGAGATTCGGCGACCTGGAACGCGGCAGACGCTCCACGGTAAAACGTATTGAGGAAGGACATGTACGTCCGACACTCAGCGCAACACCGGGAGACCTGAGCCTTGTGCTTCCCAAAAGGATCCTGGACGGCATCATCGAGATGATCTATGCCCTGGACAAGATCGCTCCCGGCACTGCCAACGACGATACGCTTCTGTACGGGGTAGAAGTCAAATTCTACAACATGGAAGTCAAACTGAAAAAGAACATGGAGACAAGGTATCCCGGTCTGTATATGATCGGTGACGGAAGCGGCGTAACGCATTCACTGTCCCATGCATCGGCAAGCGGTGTCTTTGTGGCACGGGATATCATGAAGTCCATATGAGAGTTTATATACTCAGGCACGGCCAGACCGACAAAAATAAAGAAAAGGTACTCCAGGGCCGCAGTGATCTTCCCCTGAATGAAGAGGGCAGACAGCAGGCGGAAGAAACAGGTGCGTATTTCAGACAGAACGGGATCAGTTTTGACAGGGTATATTCCAGCCCGCTGTCCAGGGCTGTGCAGACAGCAGAACAAGCGGCGCCCGGGCATGATGTCCTGAAGGATGAACGTCTGCTGGAAATGGATTACGGACCGTATGAAGGAAGCTCACTGACATCTCCGGCTCCGGAGATCGTCGAATTCTTCCGGGACTTTGTGCATCATCCTGCTCCGGAAGGCATGGAGAGCCTCGCATCGGTCACAGCACGTCTCGGGACATTCCTGGATGAACTCGCCGGAACATGCGGACCGTCAGAAAACATTCTGATATCGACACATGCGATCGCCATGAAAGGGGCACTGGAATACCTGATGCCTGAATCGAAGGGAAGCTGGTGGTCGACATATATCGGCAACTGCGCTGTTTACATGGCAGAATACAGAAACGGGGCATATTCAGCACCAAAGGAGATCAACATAAAAGCACGGTCCGAATAAGAACCGCGCTTTTTTCATGCAAAGATCGTTATGTACTGGAGAACCAGCATAATGATCGTAAATGATATGATGCCGGGAATAAATGAATGGGACTGGTTGTACAGATATGACATGGTGCAGATCAGCAGCACATTGTACAGGTATGTCCTGACCAGCAGCCCGAGATCACCGAACGGTACGAAGACCACTGTGTACAGGATCCCGAACAGGAACCCCGACGCAAGAATGATCAGTGCTTCCCGGTCACGGATATCCAGATGATCCGTCAGACATTTGAAACTGATATTGACGATGAACCCGAGGACGACACTGTACGCCAGCATGACCGCCGGGGCGGAGAACAGATAATTGTTCACCGTAGCCGCGTCAGGCAGGGGGATATATCCTTTCAGGAACGACTGGTTGATCCAGGTCAGGATCGTGATCATGACAGTCCCGACGACTGTATAGATCAATGCTTCCTTCGGATTAGCCTTGGCTCTGTTGTAGTGAATGCCGAACAGATTCCAGTCATAAATAATCAGTATCAGCCCCGTCAGATTCAGGGTGAATGTCATCGCTGCAGTCTCATTTCCGGCAATCATCAGGACAAACCTGTAGACGACCGGTATCATGCAGAAAACAAGCAGTGAAATAACGATCCGTTTCATTGAAAGTGATGACTGATATTTAACGCGCATAAAACCTCTGTTTCCGAACCTCGCATATCCGGAGGTTACTGAATAATGATACTGGAAGCCGGTCCGATTCGCAAGTAATGATGAACAGTCCGTCATTTTTTAAGGTGCTGCACGAATAATGCCCGTATTGTTCAGCCAGTACCGCAATTCTGTTTTTCTGTATCTGCGTATATGAAATACTGCGTTCGAGGAGGTGTCATACGATGACATTAAAGGATTCCGCTTCAAACACCAGGAAATATTCAAAAGAGCAGTACGAACTGATCGCCGGATATGTCGGGAGAACGTACCAGAGATCAAAAAACAGGATGGAACTTGACCGCAGCTCCGACATGATCAGCGAGCCGGACAGCACTTATGCCGATGACGCGAAACTGGTCTATTATGTTGACCGCTGTCTGCTGGAATGCGACCGCAACGCGCAGCTGATCATCCGAAAGGAATTCCTGGAGGAAAGCGAAAACAGATGGTATGAGCAGTATTTTTCAAGAAGCACGTTTTACCGCCTGAAAGCGGACGCTGTGAAGCAGTTCGTTGACAGTCTGGATCTCTGAAGGATCGCCGCCTGGCGTGATCATCATGATCAGGATCATAACACCGATCTACGTAAAGGAACGGGCCCGGCAAATGGTAAGACACTCCGGTACTGCGCAGACTGCAGTCTGTCATTCAGGCAGTACCGGAGTTCTGCTTTCATGTATTGATATATCTGAAACTGCATATCAGGTGTTTTATATGGTATGGGAAGAAGAATTATGACTCAGTGATTTTCTCGATAAGAACGGTCTGATTGAACTGAGCATAGCGATCAGGAAGAGATACCGGGAAACCGGAAAAAAGATGAAACAGGACCTGCTGTCCGGTGTGCTCAGCGAACCGGATAACGTTAACCCGTATGACGTCATGCAGGCTGATGATATCGACCGTCTTCTGCCGCGGCTGGACCGGAAAACACAGGGATTTATCCGTAAAGAATTTCTGGAGGAAAGCCCTAAAAACTGGTACCTGGAACAGTTCTCAACATCCATTTATTACCGGCGGAAAGCAAAGGCTGCGGAGCAATTCGTTCATTGCCTAGATCTCTGATTGATGTTAGTATAATTACAAGGAGTGCCTATGGATGATCTGTCTGAACTGGTACAATTGCTGAATAATTTCAAACCGGAACTGAGCGGTTCCGACGTGACAGCTTCTTTCACAGAATTGGGAATGGATTCATACGATGTGGTGGATTTTGTCATGGCAGTTGAGAAACATTTCAACATTGCGGTCGACGACAGTCAGGTCATGGCACTGAAGAGCATAAACGATGTGAAAAATATCATCGATCAGTATAACAAGGAGGATTGAAAATGCTGAAAGGTATTGCTGCTTCATCAGGTGTTGCTATCGCGAAGGTTTACAAACTACAGCAGCCGGTTCTTGAAATCGTCAGAAAAGACGCTGAACCGGAAGAAGAACTCAAAAAACTGGATGCTGCATTCACAAAGACTGTAAGTGATGTTGAGAAGATCAAGGAAGTTGCATCCAAGAGTCTGAAAGCTGAAGAACTCGCTGTTTTCGATGCGCATCTGATGATGGCTAAT
Source organism: Solobacterium sp. (assembly GCA_017432325.1). Lineage (GTDB taxonomy): Bacteria > Bacillota_I > Bacilli_A > Erysipelotrichales > Erysipelotrichaceae > Bulleidia. The sequence goes on from JAFRJJ010000031.1 coordinate 8,039, forward strand.
GACCCGGAACTCCGCGGTCAGATCGAAGATATGATCAAGAATGACAGAGTCAATGCTGAATTTGCTACCGAACAGGTCGCAAACATGATGGTCATGATCTTCGAATCAATGGAAGATGCTTACATGAGAGAAAGAGCTGCCGACATCAAGGACGTTACATTCCGTCTGAAGTGCAACCTCTGCGGTAAGGAAATTCCGAATCTCGCTACACTTGACGAACCGGTCGTTATCGTTGCCAAGGATCTGACTCCTTCCGATACTGGTTCCCTGAACAAACAGTTTGCTAAAGGCTTCGCAACAGAAATCGGCGGCAGAACAAGCCACAGCGCGATCATGGCAAGATCCCTCGAGATCCCGGCAGTTGTCGGTGTCAAGGGAATCCTCGATGAAGCGAAAGACGGCGATCCTGTTATCCTCGATGCTCTTGATGGAACAGTTATCCTGAACCCGACACCGGAACAGGTTGCTGAATTCGAAAAGAGAGGCGAAGAATACCTGAAGGAAAAGGAAGCTCTCAAGGCTATGAAGGATCAGCCTTCCGTTTCCACAGACGGCCACAAAGTACTGCTCGTCGGCAACATCGGTTCTCCTGCAGATGTTGAAGGCGTTCTGGAAAACGGCGGCGAAGGCGTTGGTCTGTTCCGTACAGAATTCCTTTATATGAAGAGCGAAGACGACTTCCCGGATGAAGATACACAGTTCGCTGCTTACAAGCAGGTTCTGGAAGGCATGGAAGGCAGACCTGTTGTTATCCGTACACTGGATATCGGCGGCGATAAGAAGCTGAAGTACTATCAGTTCGAAGAAGAACTGAACCCGTTCCTCGGCGTACGTGCTGTTCGTTTCTGCCTCATCCGCAAGGATATCTTCCGCACACAGCTGAGAGCTCTGCTCCGTGCTTCCGCATTCGGTAAGCTCTGCATCATGTTCCCGATGATCGCAACTGTCGGTGAATTCAAAGAAGCTAAGAAGTGCTACGAAGATGCACGCGCTGAACTGATCGCTGAAGGCGTCAAAGTCGGTGACGACGTTGAAGTCGGCTGCATGATCGAGATCCCGGCTGCTGCTGTTCTGGCAGATCAGCTGTCCAAGTATGCAGACTTCTTCTCAATCGGTACAAACGACCTCGTTCAGTACTCCATGGCTGCTGACCGTATGAGCGAACCTGTTTCCTATCTGTACCAGCCTCTGAACCCGTCTCTGCTGCGTCTCATCAAGATGACGATCGACGGCGCTCACAAGAACGGCAAGTGGTGCGGTATGTGCGGTGAGATGGCCGGCGATGAACTGGCAGCTCCTGTACTGCTCGGTCTCGGACTGGATGAATTCTCCATGAGCGCAACATCGATCCTGAGCGCACGCCGTATGATCAACGGCCTCAGCTATGCTGAGATGCAGGAACTGGCTGCGAAAGCAGTTGAATGCGACACGGAAGAAGAAGTTACTGCTCTGATCAAGAACTGCATCGGCAAATAATCAAATCCGTTGTATAATCGGGATGTACGGAAGTACATTCCGATTTTTTTATATATGGAGGCACCTATGAAAAAGATCCTCTTTATCTCAAGCACCGGAGGTCACCTGACGGAACTGCTGCAGCTGTCGCCGATGTTTGAACACTGTGACTATCATCTGATCACGGAAAATACAGAGTCCAATCAGCCGCTGAAAGAAAAATACGGAGACCGTTTTGATACGCTTGTATTCGGAACAAAGGTCCATCTGTTTACATATCTCTTCAAATTCGCGTATAACTGTCTGAAATCGCTCTGGCTGTATTTCAAGATCAGACCCGATTACGTGATCACGACCGGTACGCACACAGCAGTACCGATGTGCAGGATCGCGCATATATTCCATAAAAAGGTGATCTGGATCGAAACGATGGCTAACGCAAAAACGGCGACGGCTGCTGGAAAGATGGTATATCCGATCGCTGATCTGTTTATTGTCCAGTGGGAAAGCATGCTGGAAATCTATCCGGATGCTGTATGCTGGGGGTGGGTATTCTGATGATACTGGTAACATTAGGCACACAGGACAAGCAGTTCCCGCGTCTGCTGCAGGCTGTGCAGAAGGCAATCGATGACGGGACGATCACGGACAAAGTCGTTGTCCAGGCAGGACATACTGTATTTGAAAGCAGGAATATGGAAGTGTTCAGTTTTATCCCGACAGACCGCTTTGCGGAGTATCTTGACCAGGCTGATATGATCATTACCCACGGCGGGGTAGGAACGATCATGACAGCCCTGAAAGAAAAAAAGATCATTCTCGGAGCCGCCCGTCTGACACAGTACGGGGAACACCAGAATGACCATCAGATCCAGCTGCTCGAAGCATTTGACCAGGCAGGCTACCTGATCTACATGAAAGATCTGTCGGACATCACGCCTTATCTGAAGCAGGCGGAAACATTCGAGCCCAAGCCTTATCAAAGCAATACGTCAGCCTTTATCGCAAAACTGGAGAACTGGATCAAAGATCACTGATCCTGTTCTTCCAGACATTTATCAATAAACATACCGTGTGAGATGCCTGAAGCAATGTTTTTCAGCAGTGTCTCACACGTTTTTTCTTCAGAAGCTTCCATCTGATCATGGATCGCTTCCTGAAGAAGGGTACGGAACATTGTATAATACGTTTCCGGTTCATACATTTCATTCAGGTCATTCATCACGACCCTGATCTGGTCAATGGACAGAATACGCTTTGACATCACGATAATCACCAGCATTGCAATCTGCTCTTTCGAGTAGGCTTTTTTGACAGCCTTCGGAAGCAGTTTCTGCTTGACATAATTCGAGATCATGGAACCTGTGATCTGCATTTTCGGGAACGCATTGAGGATCCTGTTCAGATAACGTGTTACCTGGTCCAGATACAGACCGACATCGGGAATATCCCTGTACTCCGGCAGGATAAACTCCGCCAGAACCATTTCAGCATTTTCTTTGTTCATGACTACATCATATATACTAACTTTAAAAAACGTCAACATGATTCTAAAGAACCTCTTGACCGGTTTATTATAAACGGATGATAATATATTTGTAATCGGTTATTTAAAAACCGATAGGAGGTTCAGCATGACGTCTATCAGTTTTGAACAAATGAATGCAGGGACTTTTCTGGTAAAAGACCCGGTCAGCGCGCTGACACATTTTATCGGTATGATACTGGCTGTACTGGCAATGCCGGTCCTGCTTGTGCACCATGCACAGCACGGAGCTGCCATGAACGCTCTCATCGCGGATGCGGTATTTATGATCTCTATGATCCTGCTTTACGGAGCCAGCAGCGCATATCATACATTTGACGCGGAGCAGAAAGTTCGTATGAATCTGAAGAAACTGGATCATATGAGCATCTTCATCCTGATCGCCGGTTCTTATACCCCGATCTGCGTATCCGTCCTGGAACAGCCCGCAGGAATGATCCTGCTGGCAGCGGTGTGGTCCGTCGCAGCCGCAGGCATGATTTTTAAGTTTTGCTGGGTGACCTGTCCCAGGTGGGTCTCTTCCGTTCTGTACACGGCAATGGGATGGGCCTGCGTATCGGTGATCCCGAAGCTGATCGCCGGGATGCCGCTGTCCCAGTTCCTCTGGCTGCTGGCAGGGGGGATCTTCTACTCTGTGGGAAGCGTGATCTACGCAAAGAAAAAACGGATCACACCAACGGCATGGTCCGGATTCGGCAATCATGAACTGTTTCACATCTTCGTGATGCTCGGCAGTTTCTGCCACTTTGTGACAATGATGCTGATCAGGTTCTAGGTTCTGACCGTAATGTAAGGATACGTGGAAGGGACATAGAATTCCTGCATATCATCCAGACGGACACAGGCGAGTGATCTGCCGAACACACATCCGCAGTCAATATGCAGGATATTCTTCCCGTGCAGGATGCGGTTCTCATACCAGAACCCGTACAGGAATGTCGGCATATGACCGACGATCATCACAACATCATCAAACGGATTATCATTGACGCCGATATGGCTCCAGACAAGCTCGCTAGTCGGGATCTCCGACAGACGTACATCAGGGCGGCAGTATGCGCCGAGTCCGGCATGTACGAGCAGGAATTTCTTTCCCATGATAGTGAGCTTTTTATAGTACTCCCTGTTCTCCAGATACAGCTTGATATCATAGCATTCCGGATAATCTATATTCAGGAACTCATCTGCTGTTTTATAGCCGCCGTTGTAATGCAGCCAGCGGACCAGGTCCATATTGAACAGATCCATGACCCCGTCATTCTTTTTGACATCGATCAGCGTCTGCGCAAAGTCAGCCAGCCATTCATCATGGTTGCCGAAGATCAGATGCATATTCGGATGAGCCATGATCTCCTGCAGCAGGGCAATGGAATGATTGCCTCTGTCGCATACATCGCCGATAATATACATTTCATCATATTCACTGAAATTGATCTTTTTCAGCATTTCATCAAATTCATCTTTGCATCCGTGCAGGTCACTGATCGCATATGTTGCCATAGAACACCTCGTGGAATTAATCCTACCACAAACACGGGTCCAGTGGAACGCGGCAGAATGCAAATCAGAGTTCTTGCCGATAATTATCAGGCAGAACTGATAGACATATTTTGCGGACTGTCAAAAAGCTGATCGTGTGATATAGTATTGTTTACAGGCCGTCATCAGACGGATATACGACCGGAAAACGATTATGACAGCAAGAAACGGAAATAAAAGGGAAAGCACCAGCAGGACCATCTGGATCATAACAGTGTTATTGACTGTGCTTCTGGCATTTTTGTATGTGGATACCATGAAAAAGGAACGTCTGGAAACCGCCAGGCTGGAAGAACTGTTCAAAACACAGGTGACAGAAGAAAAGCAGCAGATACAGGAAGAACAGGCCGCGATCAATGAGCGTCTGGAGAAAGAGCAGAACGATTCATTCTATCAGAAGCTAGCGGACGGCTTCGATGTCAGGATCCTCGTAACAGGAGGCTCGGTCGCCAACGGAAGGGGCAGCACGGATGCCGGACACACATGGCATTCACTTCTGAAAACACATCTTCAGGATACATACGGGATCACAGCGGAAGTGGACAACATTTCCATGAACGACAACACCGCGTATGCAGGCTATGTCAATATCAGGAACCACGAGAGTGAAGAACCGTACGACCTGGTGATCATTTCATACGGAGAAGATGACCCGGCGGCCAACTTCGGACTCTATTACGAAGCGGTCATCCGTTCAGCTATGGAAAAGTATCCGGACGCTTCCGTAATCTGTGTCCCGGAGAGCCTGACCGGTACACCGACTGCCAACACCGGAACAGTGACAGACATCTGTGAAGCATACGGCATTACGGCAGCACCGTCCGAAACAGTATTTGCTGCTGCCGGACTTCTGAACGATAACGGCTACCCGAACAATGCCGGACAGGAAGCAATCATGCAGGCGGTTGCCGCAGCCATTGACTACGGCGCAGAAGCATACCGCGGGAAAGACACCATCTCCTCAGAACGCTATGATGAAGCTTCCGCATATCTGGATGTGATGCATTATTATCCTGCAGGCCTGTTTACCAGGGAAGGCAATACATTTACCTATACACCGGACCGGGAGATCACCGGAAAGGTGCTCGGCATGGATTACGATTATGTAACAGGCTACAACAGCTGCAGCATTTATATCACCGGACAGTGGGACGCCCTCGGTCAGGCAGTATTCAACAATACACTGACATATGAAGACCCACAAACACTGAACTCCTCAGGCAGAAAACATCTGAGAGTCATGAACAACTGGATCAGTGACTGGGGAACTTACAATGATCAGCTGTTCACCATCACCGAGCAGATCATGATCTCCTTTGCCGAGGATGACAACGGAACACTGCAGGCTGACAGTTTCAGAGGCATCATGATCAGCGGACAGGAATAATACACAGAGCAGGCTGCCAGACAGCCTGTTTTTTCATAATCCCTGCATGACGATTCATAAGCCGCGGAAAACCGATTATAATGAAATCAAAGATACGACAGACAACATCATTGCAGAAATCATCATACAGAGGGAGTTATGAAAACGATCAGCAGCTTGGAACGTATATCGGCAAAGGTCAGGATGATGATCATTGACGAGATCTACAAAGCCCGCTCCGGACACCCGGGCGGGAGTCTATCTATCGTGGAAGCCCTGGTATATGTATATGAGCGGGAACTCAGAAAAGACAGGGATAAATTCGTTCTCTCAAAAGGCCATGCGGCACCCGCGCTTTATGCCGTGCTTGCGCTCAAGGGTTATTTCCCGGAAGAAGAACTTGATCATCTGCGTCAGTCCGGGAGTATGCTTCAGGGACATCCCAGCATCATGACACCGGGTGTTGATATGTGCACCGGGTCACTGGGCCAGGGCCTGTCTGCAGCCTGCGGCATGGCGCTTGGCGCAAAGTATCTGAAACAGGATACGAACGTGTACGCCATCGTAGGCGACGGTGAAAGCCAGGAAGGGCAGATCTGGGAAGCCCTGCATTTTGCCGCGCATTACCATCTGGAAAATCTCTGCGTCATGTTCGACTGGAACGGTCTGCAGATCGAAGGAAAAGTCGATGATGTCATGAATCTCAGGGATATGGACAAGCGTGTCAGGGACTGCGGTTTCAATGTCATGACGGTCAACGGACATGATTTCACTGAACTCGCCAGAGCCTTTGAACTGTTCCATACGGCATCTGACAAACCGACGGCGATCATCCTGAAAACAGTCAAAGGAAAAGGTGTATCCTTCATGGAAAACAAAGCCGGGTGGCACGGGAAGGCACCGGATGAGGAACAGTATCTGCAGGCAGTTCAGGAACTGAAGGAGGTGCTGGATCATGAGTAAAACAGCAACCAGAACATCTTACGGAAAACGGCTCCTGGAACTGGTCAGGGAACATCCTGACATTGTCGTGCTGGACGCCGACCTCGCAAGCTCGGTCCAGACAAATATCGTCAAACAGGAATATCCGGAACAGTTCATCGAATGCGGCATCGCGGAAGCCAATATGATGGGCACAGCAGCCGGACTCGCCGTCATGGGACTGGTTCCTTTTACGGGAAGCTTCGCGATGTTTTCGGCAGGCAGGGCTTACGAACAGGTCCGCAACAGCATCGGCTATCCGCATCTGAACGTCAAGATCGGGGCATCGCATGCCGGGATCTCGACCGGAGAGGACGGGGCATCGCACCAGTGCTGCGAAGACATTGCGCTGATGAGAACGATCCCCGGCATGGTCGTCCTATCACCAGCAGACGATATCGAGGCCAGGGCCTGCGTCACGGCAGCTTATGAACATCAGGGACCCGTCTATATGCGCTTCAGCAAATACGCAGTCGAAGCGGTCCATGATGAGAACTATCGCTTTGAGATCGGCAAGGGTGAAGTCCTGAAAGAAGGCAGTGACCTGGCAGTGATCTCTACAGGCATCCTGACGTCCGAATGCCTGAAAGCCGCGGAGGAACTGGAACAGGAAGGAAAGCACGTCCGTGTGATCAATATCTGCTCCATCAAACCGATCGATGAAGCACTGATCATACAGGCCGCAAAGGAATGCGGAAAGATCATCACGGTCGAAGAGCACAGCGTGATCGGCGGACTCGGCGAAGCTGTCTGCGGAACAGTCTGTGAAGCATATCCCGTCCCTGTGCACAGGATCGGCATCCAGGATGTATACGGACACAGCGGAAAAGGCAGTGTCCTGCTGGATGAATTCGGTCTGACAGCAGAGCATCTGAAACAGGAATTCGAAAAGTTCCTATAAAGCGGATCTTATCCGGTCAGCATGAAAAATGTGAATTTGAGATGAAAACAGTTCTCTTTCAAAGAGCACTTTGCTATAATTATCGGGTAAATTCGGAAGGTGGTTATTATTTATGGGAAGAGCACATGAAGTGCGTGCCGCATCAATGGCAAAAACAGCGGCGATTAAATCTAAGCTTTATTCACGTTTTGGCAAAGAGCTGTACATTGCAGCTAAGTCCGGTGTCCCTGATCCCGAGATGAACCTGTCCCTGAAACGTAAGATTGCTGAAGCCAAGTCAAATCAGGTTCCCGCAGACGTTATCAAACGTGCTATAGAAAAAGCAAAGGGCGGAACTGATGAAAACTATATTGAATGCAGATATGAGGGATTCGGTCCCGGTGCCAGCACAGTCATCATCGACTGTCTGACAGATAACAACAACAGAGCTTTCACAGAGGTCAAAACTGCATTCAACAAATGCAAAGGCGCTAAACTGGCAAACAGCGGTGCCGTTTCCTTCAACTACGAGCAGTGCGGATTATTCGTATTCCCGTATGAAGACGAAGAAGCGATGCTGGACGTTATGATGGAAGCAGATGTTGATGTTCAGGACTTGAGCGTCGAAGACGGCATGATGACTGTCAAGACACTGTTCCAGGACTTCGGAAAAGGCCAGGAAGCGATCGAAAAGGCTGTACCGGGCGTTGAGTTCGAAGTATGCGAAGTCACGATGCTGCCGAATGAGTATGTAACACTTGATACAGATGAGGACAAGGAAGCATTCCAGAAACTCATGAACATGCTCAATGACTGCGATGACGTCAACAAGGTCTACACAAACGTAACAGAAGAATAACAGTACAGAACATCGTTCAGAAACAGCAGGAGGGGCATTGATCCTTCCTGTTTTTTTTCGGCATTTACGGTGATCCGGGTTTCAGGCATCCGCTTTGAAAAATTTATTCAAATTGTTTCTGATGCCTTTGGAAAAAGCAAAGGGATCAATTTCAGACAATTCAGACAGAATGTCCCCCGTAAATCATACAGCGCCCAGAAGAAAAGCAGTATTTTGTGTGCTTTTTTTCCATAACTGCAGTAAACTGAACATTAAATTACCAGGGAAGAAAAGAAAGGAGGGCACAAAGAAGAACTTCCCGAACCATAACAACATAAAAATACAGGGGACAATGCACAAAGGGAATAAAAAAGATCATTGTCCGGAAAGGAAAAAATGACAGCTGAATATAAAGCATTAGCCAACAGTTGGATCATGTGGGTAGCCTGCCTGCCGGGTGTTGCAATTGTCATCTACCAGGCCTTCCTGATCTTCAGAAAATCGAAAAATGATGCCCTCCGCATCGGTTTAAACGAAAAACAGGTTTCTTCTTCCATCAGATCGGCGGCGATCACATCGATCGGACCGTGTCTGGTCATGATCACAGCCATGCTGGCACTGATGATGTATGACGGCGCACCGTTTGCCTGGCTACGTACAAACTTTATCGGATCGATCACGTATGAACTCCAGGGCGCACAGTTTGCTGCTGACGGTATCGGCATTGAACTCGGCAGCGCTGCCATGGACGCGAACTTCCTTGCGACAGCCTGCATCGTTGAAGCAGGCGGATGTGTCGGCTGGGTCATCTTCTCGGCTTTATTCTCCGACAAGATGGAAGTCGTCAATGAGAGGCTTGCGGGCGGAAACATGCTGGCGGTACCGATCATCGGCACAGGCGCTCTGATCGGTGTTTACTGCTCACTGACAATTGACCGTGTCATCCCTTACGGCACACAGGTATACGGCGTATTTGCCGGCGCGTTCGCAATGTATCTGCTGACACTCTATGACAGGAAAGTACATAAACAGTGGATCAAAGAGTGGGGTCTTACCATCTGCATGATCGTCGGTATGATCGTCTGCACGATCGTTGACCTGATGACAGGAGCTCTTTGAGCGGGAGAACAATCATGAATAAAGAACAGGAAAAAGTTTATAAAGAGGAATATCTTCCTTACGTTATCAAAGTAGGCAAGATCACAAGCTGGATCTCCCTGCCGCTGATCTTCATTCCCGCGCTGATCGTTGTTATGGCATTCGGTGCCAGACCTGATCCGGGCGGAGTCATCACGGGACTGATCGGACTTTGTTCCGCAATGCTCGCGTGGTACATCGTTGACCCTGTCACGCTGTATCCCATCCTTCATATTCCGGGCATGTATATGACATACCTCTGCGGAAACTCCAAGGAGATCCGTGCGCCTGCAGCGACAGCCGCACTGTCATCCGCTGATGTCGAAGCAGGCACAGAACAGGGTACAGTCGTAGCGGGCATCAGTATCGCCATCTCGATCTTTATTTCAGTCGGCACCATGACGATCGTTGCCATCCTCGGCAATGCGATCCTCTCCATCCTGCCGGATACCGTGCTCCATGCACTGAATTACCTGCTTCCTTCACTGTTCGGCACCATGTGCATGCAGAGGATCCTGCTGGACCCGAAGTCCACATTGATCATTCTGCCGGCAGCTGTCGTACTGAAGCTGATGTCCAGAGCCGGTTTCTTCAAGTTCCTGCCGTTCGGCGGCGGCTATGCACAGATCCTTCTCTGCGTCATCGTCGGCGTCATTGTCGCCAGAAACGTACATAAAGATAAGATCAGACCAGCAGGAAAATAACTGCACGAAAGAAGGGTAAGTAAACATGGATGAATTCAACGAGCGTGTACACGCATATATCGCTGCCAGATATTACGAACAGCTGACGGAAAAATTCGGGGAACGCGGAAAGAAAGCATTTATCCACGCGACCCAGTATTACGCGGAACAGCGCGGAAGAAGAATGGCCCAGAGAGCCATCCGTGACGGGAAAGAGCTGACATACCAGACGTACCAGGAATACGGCGAATGGGTCAATACAGCCTATACGATCGAAAACGGATGGTCCAACCAGGCGACTGTTACCAACTGGGCACCTGACCTGGAAACCCATATCACAAGATGCCCGTGGCATACCCAGTTCAAGGAAATGGGACTTGTTGAAGCAGGCCACACATACTGCGCGCATCTGGATAATTCGATCTGCAGAGGATTCAATCCCTATATCACATACGATGTTCTGCAGACACTTCATAAGTCCGACTACTGCATTCATATCCTCAGGGATGTGAACTATGAAGTGGGCGAAAGCCATCCGAAGAAAAAGGAATACCTGAAGAACTTTGAGTATCACTGCGCACACTCATTCTGGTCCTATGCGGAAGTAACAGAAGCGATCTTCCTGTCAGAAGGCAAAGAAGTCGTTGAGAACGTACTGAAGGCATTTACCGAAGACTACGGTCAGGAAATGGCCGACACACTGGTCAGATACAGAAATACAAACTTCAACGTATGTGACTAATCAATATGATCATAAAAGATGACCTGATTCAATGATCGTGATCATCTTTTTTATGCGTTTTGACACATATATAACCTGCTGTAAAGTCAAATCAGACATGCTGTATGTTATAATGGGCAACATGTAAGGGGATTAATAATATGTCAGAGCCGGATTTGAATATAAAACCAAAGCAGAGTACCGAAACAGAGATGAAGGTAGTCGAAAACAGTAAAAAGAAAAAGGGAAGGTTCACACTTTTTGCGATCCTGGCTGCTTTGCTGGTCGTTGCCTGCGCAGCCGGATATTTCGTGATCCAGGACAAGAAGAAAACGATCAATCTTGAAGACTACGTCATGATGCCTTCCTATACCGGACTGAACGGGGAAGCTTCGATCGAAAAAATCGAGCTTGATCAGACAACACTGGAGAAGAAGGTACATGAGATTCTCGGGGAAGATGAATATGTTGACATGTATGACCTCGTTTCCCGCATCAGCCTGGGCTATAACCAGAACCTGGATTCACTGTCCAACAATGATGAAATAACCGTCACACTGAACTATGACAAAAACGCTTTGAAGAACGCGTTTAAGATCAACTTCACCGGAACGGAGAAGGTGTTTGTCGTAGCCGGCCTGCTCGATTATGTAGATATGGATCCGTTTGAAGATCTCAGCATCCTGTTTGAGGGCACAGCGCCTCTGGCAAAAGTAAGTAAGTTTGTCTCCGACAATCCGATCTTCTCATACGGCAAGTTCTATACACTGAAAGTCAACGGAAAAGATGCGGACAGCGTTGTGATGGATATCGGTGATGTCCTGACGATCGAACTGTCTGATGACGGCGTGAAGGCAATGAAGGACAGAGGGTTTGTACCCAGCAATATGTCAGTCTCCCATACATTGGACAAGACTGATGTGAACTGGTATCTGACGTCCGCTGCCGAGCTGCAGGAATCCACATTCGAAAAGCTGAAGTCACAGGGCAAAGATGAATGCATTGCCAATTTCGCAAAGAAGAATCTGAACTATGAACCTGAGTATGTCAAAGCATATGTGCTGGTTCCGAAGGATGACAAGTGGGGCAGAAACTGTGTATCCCATCTGGTACTTGTCTACAAATATGAAGTTCCCGCAGAAACAGATGAACCTGCTGAGACAGATGAAGAAGCAGCAGAAACAAAACCGGCAGAAGTTCTGACGGAAACAAGATACATTGCGATCGAAACGCCCGCTGTTGTCAACCTGAAACTGGCAGACGCAGAGCAGAAGACACCCGAACAGACATACACTCCTGACTTCTCCGGATCATATTATTACGATGATCTGGACGGACTGTATACAGACCGCATCCAGAAAAACGTTGCCGATTATACATACGAGGAGATCCAATAAAGGATTATGATGAACCCGGTATTATTTGTAATTGCCAGCAATCAGATTATTACGCATGAGATCACTTCGGAAAATACCGTGATCGGCAAGAACAGTCTTTTTTCCAAGGTCAGTCTTTCACTGCCAGGCAGTTATATTCCTGCAAAAACAGGAAGAATCATGAAGGAAAACGATCAGTGGAAATATATTGATCTGCAGAATAAAATACCTGTTTATCTGAATAAGAAAAGAATATCCAAAGAAGCTGTTCTCAAACCGGATGATGTTTTAAGTTTTGTCAATCCTTCATTCAGCAGTGATGACGATGCCGTCAGCATTCTTTTCACTGAAGAAAGATCCTGGAAAGAAAACAAATGGCTGGTAAAACCGTTCAGCAGTTCTCTGGCAGAATACCTGGATCAGGATGTCTTCTATTTGCAGGATGGGGACTGGTATATCAGAAATACGGAAGGGAATGTATATCTGAATCAGTCTCCGGCGGAAAATGACCGGCCGGTTGCGGTACTGGACCATATCCGTAAAGACACACGTGATTATTTTGTTCTGCTGTCAAAGATGATCATCAAAGAATCACCGGAAGAAAACAGTTCCGTACAGCCGGCTGAAGGATCTTCTGAGCCTGATGAAAGCCTGGACGTGCATATCATCAAGCGGACTCTCGGCAGTATGGTACTGCTGAAGGATGTCCGGTTCCGTGTCCTGCCGGGTGAAATGGTGCTTGTCATCGGCGGTTCGGGTGCCGGCAAAACCACTTTGATCAATGCGATCAAAGGCGATGAAAAGGCACAGGAAGCAAGGGTCATCTACTGCGGTCATGATGTATACGACAGCAGCCAGTACAGGATCATACAGAGACAGATCGGTTATGTCCCGCAGAAAGACACATTGCTGCTGGGGGATACCGTGTATAAAACGATCGAAGATGCCGCCAGAATGGCAAACCTCGAAAACGTATCGGACAGCAATGTCCTGAAGGGATATGTTGAGGATGCGTTAAAAGTCTTTTCACTTCAGCATGAAAAGAACAAGCTCGTCAGCAAACTCAGCGGCGGCGAAAAGAAAAGACTGTCTACTGCCAAGGCATATATCAAACAGCCGAGCCTGTTCTTCCTGGATGAGCCCGACTCCGGTCTTGACGAAAACTCAAAAAACCAGCTTCTGGACATCCTGCATTCGATCGCGCATGATGAGAACAGGATCGTCATCGTCATTTCCCACTACAGCCTGGAATACGGTCCTAAATTTGAAAAAGAGGAAAACTATAAAGAACATTACGATAAAGTGGTCGTCCTGGCAAAAGACAGCAATGACACCGGAAGACTTGCTTTCTTCGGAACACCGCATGACGCCTGTGAATTCTTCGGAACAGAATCACTCAAGGAAATTATCAGCAGGATCGAACCGCCGGAGAAACACGGCGAGGGGTTAGCGGAATACTTCATAGAGAAATTCAATGCATCCAGAGGTGATTAACGCATGAACGCATCAATGGGAGAACAGATCAGAATATATTTCGGCAAAAACGGCCGGATCTTCTTCAACGAAAAAAAATACATCAGTATTATACTGTCGACCGTATTAATGACATTGATGATCGGCATGGTCACGGGATCGGAAATGTTTGCGCAGTACTCCGCAACAAGGAACGGCGCTTTCGCACTGGTCTGCGCCTGTATCTGGATCGGTATCTTCAATTCCATCCAGTCTATCTGCAAGGAACGGGCAACCATCAAGGAAGAAAAGCGCAACAACGGTCTGGACCTGATGGCATATACATTGGCACATGTCCTGTTTGACGCGATCGTCTGCTTTTTTGAGGCGCTTCTTGTGACACTGATCATCTTCCTGCTGAAAAAGAACAACATCCAGGGTGAATCGTCATTCCCGACAGTCACCGTTCTGAAATATCTGTTTACGTTCTTCCTGGTGATCTTCTCCTCGGATGTGTTCGGACTTGCCGCTTCCGCGTTTTCCCTGAACACGGAGATCGCCATGACGATCATGCCGTTCCTGCTGATCGTACAGCTGCTGCTGTCAGGATTCGTATTCTCACTGGACGGCGTCATGAAAGCATTGTCAAACGCCACCATCAGTAAATGGGGACTGAATGCCATATGCATTGCGGCAGATGTCAATCATCTCTCAGTACCCTCGGACAACTACATCATGGCAGCCCTGAAGAATGATTACTACGACCAGTACAATCCCAAGCAGTTCCATCTGCTCAGGATCTGGCTGATCCTTCTGCTCATAACGGTCATTTTTGTCCTGCTGACAAGGTTGTTTATTTCGACTGTGGAAAAAGACAAACGCTAACGCACCCTGTCACCGGAAACAAACCTGGCACCTGTTACTTCTTCATGAAGCAGGTGCTTTCTTTCTTCTTCGGGGAAGACACTGGCATACAGCATCGTTGTTTTGTATTCCATGAGCCGCCACGGTCTGGAAATATCCGCAAACCGGCAGGCAAACTTCGTCTGTGACTCCTTCATTTCCCTGAGATAAGCACGTCCCGTTTCATTGAATGCCAGTACCCGCACAGCATTGTACTCCGGCAGGCGTGATACTTCTTCCTTGGTGATCTGGTTCAGAGCCTGCAGGCAGGTCCTCCTGATCCTGGACGCGGTATAGCGGTATGTCACGGCATCCTTCAGGAAACCGTCCCATGTATCATTGCGTTCCGCTTTTTCGATCAGGTGGTTTTCGATCCCTTCACTGAACAGGAAGAAAGAAGAGAGACGCTCTTTATCAGTCATCAGCAGGAATGTCCTGAGATAGGGGTAATACAGTTCCATCCAGGGATAGAAGGAACCGGTCAGAATATCCTTCATCGGTGTTGAATCAGAAAGATCCAGTCCTTTTTTCAGTGCTGTTCGTATTGCGAGCGCACTGGATACTTCACGCATCTCATCATCATTGTAGGAGGAAGTGCGGGGGATCAGGACCGGCTCAATATCCGTATCCATCAGTTCCTTCAGGTAGCATACCGCCAGGATATCATTCGGCAGCATCTCTCCGGTCAGCAGGCTGTAAGCCTTCGGAAAGCTCATGCCCGCGGACAGTGACTGGTGCAGATGATCGGGGTTTACCGGAGTCTCAGCGATCTCTTTGAGGTTTTCCAGGTTGCCGCATTCGCTGCCGAACGAAAGATATGAAATGCCTGCTTTTTTCAAAACCTTGACACCGCCCTTTGCGAAGTGGGAGGCTGACTGGACCACATGGATATAGGGAAGCTCCAGGACCAGGTCGATGCCGCTGCGGACAGCAGATTCCGCTCTGCTCCATTTATCAATGACAGCAGGCTCGCCGCGCTGCGTGAAATGACCGGACATCACAGCGATCATGACATCGCATCCGGTCTTTTTTCTTGTTTCTTCGATCTGGTAGATATGGCCTTTATGAAACGGATTGTATTCGGCGATAATTCCGCAAGCTTTCATCGTGTTCACCTCCGCCGCTGTGTTTTGACTATGCTACAATAATATCAGAAGGAGTTGTGTTTTGTATGAGCCATACGTTAGGAATTACAATTTACCGCCCGACAGGAGAACTGAAGGGCTGTGTGGAGATCATTCACGGGATGCAGGAGCATCGCACACGTTATGAAAAATTCGCCCAGTATCTGAGAGAAAACGGATACGGCGTTGTTACTTTTGACCTGCCGGGTCACGGCGAAACAGCCGAGAACGACGTGCTCGGCTATTTCGGTGATGAGAACGGCTGGGACCAGCTGATCTGGAGCGCGGAAAAAGTCGCTGAACTGACAAAGAAAGAATTCCCGGGTGTTCCGTTCTTTATGATGGGACATTCCATGGGAACGATCGTTGCCAGGACATGGATGCAGGAGTATGACGCTCCGTCCGGCGTCATCCTGACCGGAGCGCCTAATTACAATCCGGCAGTCAAAGCCGGTATGGGACTCGCTATGGCAGTCAGGGCAGTCAAGGGTCCGAAGGGCTACAGCAAAATGCTTGACCAGCTTGTAACAGGCAATTTCAACAACGGGATCGAGAACCCGCGCACAGGAGTCGACTGGCTGAGCTACAACGAAGAGAATGTCAGGAATTACCTGGCCGACCCGCTGAACGGCTTCCCGTTCACAGTCCAGGGATACATTGACGAACTGAACGGACTGATCCGCATGGCAGATCCCGCCAGATATGTCCATGCCGACAAAGATCTGCCGATCGCGTTCTTCAGCGGCATCGATGATCCGTGCACAGGCGGTTCGGAAGGTCTGAACGATTCGATCGAAACACTGAGAAAAGCAGGCTATGAAAACATCTCATGCAAGGTTTATGAGCATATGCGCCACGAAATCCTGAATGAAACGCACGCGGAAAAGGTTTATGCTGACATCCTGGCATGGCTGAATGAAAAAAGTGCCTGAAGATGCGCTTTGTGAAAGTATCAATCATTGACTTTGATTTGTGGTTTGCTATAATTTAACACGTTAACGGTTAAGGAGATTTGCTCGTGAGATGGACCAAAGCAGAGATACAGGCAGCGCGTTCACAGAATCTTACCGCTGAAGAAGATGTGGTAATTGACAGCAGCGTGTTCGATGGATTCTCTCTGATCAACAGTGTCCGCGACGTCCGCGCAGCCGCGACAGGCTATTTGGACGAACATGACGATCTCTTCTACGCGGTGCTTCATGTAACGGGAACGATGCTGCTCCCGGACGCGATCACCGGAGAAGAAATCGAGCATCCGTTTGAAACGGAAAGCGAGGAAACCTATTCCTTTCATAAGACGGATGATGAAAACATCCGTGACGTTACGGATGATGTCATCGAGCTGATGCCTGCGATTATTGACGCAATTATCATGGAGGTACCGCTCCAGGTGACAAACGCTTCGGAAGATGATTACCCGCACGGTGACGGGTGGGCAGTCATTACGGAAGAAGCTTATCTGAGAGACCGGGAGAGTCGGATCGATCCGCGCCTGGCAAAACTCATGGAATATAAAGAAGAAGAGTAGGAGGTGTCAGGCAGATGGCAGTACAGCAGAGAAGGAATTCCAGCACAAGAAGGGATAAGAGAAGAACACATTACAAGTTAACAGCTCCGACCCTGGTTAAGTGCCCGACATGCGGAGAAATGAAGCTTCCGCATCATGCATGCCCTAACTGCGGTTCTACAGGCAAAACAGCCAAGAACGCGTAAGAAGGAATTCTGATTTGAAAGATATACAGCTGCAGGTCAGCTGTTTTCTTTTTGTTCAGAATGGCACACGTCTGCCACTATGCAAAACAGACAGGCCTGTTTTCATAAACGAAAACTGCTTTCAGACTGTAATCAGAACATTTTTACAGAAATGAAAGTCATTAAGTGGTATACTCAGATGTATCTTGTTAAGGAGGACCATTTTATGGAAAACAAGAGCTTTGGCGCGCGTCTTCTCGGTACATGGAATACCAGAACGATCGTTGCCGTTGCAATCGGAGCTGCTGTATTCGGCGTTCTGATGAACTACGGGGGCATTCCTATCTTTACAAATACTTCTCTGACAACAGCCATGATCGTACCGGTCGTTGTCGGTGCTATGTACGGTCCGGTTCCTGCAGCAGTCGCGGCAGGCGTCGGCAATGTGATCGCTGACCTGATCGGCGGCTGGGGCATGTACCCGGCATGGTCGATCGCAAACGCGGTTGCCGGTCTGTTTATCGGCGCGCTCCCGCTTTACGGCGCATATATTACCGAAGGAAAATTCCTGACCAAGCACATGGTCATCTATGTGCTCTGTGTCCTGCTTGGAAACGCTCTGGCATTTGGTGTTGTTGCCCAGGTATTCACTGTCTTTTTCGAAGGCGGCGACATGAACGTTTCACTGCTCCAGGGTCTCTGGGCAAGCGTCGGCAATATTCTTGTTGAGGTTGTGATCGGCATTCCTGTTATCAAACTGCTCGCTAACAGATATCAGAGCCGTACCAATCTGACGGAAGAAGAATAATGTTTTAAAACGGAAGGTCCGTCACAAAAGAATCCGGCCTTTCCGTTGAGCCCGGAAAGCTTCCGTTCTGTCGGAAGCTTTATTCATTTCACATGGGGAGATGCGTATGAAAGAACCTGTTATCGTATTTAAAGACTTCAGTTTCAGATATAAGACCCAGAAAACAGCGACCCTTCATGATATCAATCTGGAAATATATCCTGGTCAGAAGATCCTGATCCTCGGATCTTCAGGAAGCGGAAAATCGACACTGTGCAACTGCATCAACGGCCTGATCCCGTTTTCCATTGAGGGAGAGATCACCGGGTCATGCAAAGTTGCGGGGCATGAAACGAAGAATTCTTCGATCTTCAAGCTGTCCAATTCCGTAGGGACTGTCCTTCAGGACAGCGATGCCCAGTTTGTCGGCCTGACCGTAGGTGAAGATGTCGCTTTCGTCATGGAAAACGACATGATGGCAAGAAGAGATATGCTGCCGAAGATCGGTGAAAACCTGAATATGGTCGGCATGAAAGACTTCGTGGATCATGTTCCTTTCAATCTGTCCGGCGGACAGAAGCAGAAGGTCGCCATTGCCGGTGTTTTCGGAAATGATGTCAGGATTCTGATCTTCGATGAACCGCTTGCCGCGCTGGATCCCCAGATGGGAATGACGGCAGTCGATCTGATCGACGATCTGTCACAAGACGAAGACCGTACGATCATCATCGTTGAACACCGCCTGGAGGATGTCCTTTACAGGCCTGTCGACAGGATCATCCTGATGGCGGATGGCACCATCGCGGCGGATACAACGCCCGATGAACTTCTGAAGTCGGATCTTCTGCAGAAACACGGCATCAGAGAGCCTCTCTATATAACCGCGATGAAATATGCAGGATGTTCCCTGGAAGGAAACGAGAATCTCTGTGATCTGAATTCACTCAGATTCACGGAAGAGAATGAACAGAAACTGAAAGCTTTCTTTACAGCCGGCAGGACCGTAAAAGACGAAACGGAACGTGAAACAGTCATTAAGTTCACTGATGTTGCGTATTCTTACGATGGCAGGCAGAATGTAGTAGAGGATATCTCCTTTGAGATCGGGCGCGGTGAACGCATTGCCGTCATCGGCAAGAACGGCGCCGGCAAATCAACAGCCGCCAAACTGCTGACAGGCATCATCCGTCCGGGTAAGGGCAGGATCGAAGTTGACGGGAAAGACACCGCTGATATGACCGTAAAGGAGATCGGCGAGCAGGTCGGATATGTTATGCAGGATCCGAATACCATGATCGTCAAGGACCTGATCAAAGATGAAGTCGGACTTGCCCTGACGCTGCGCAATATGCCGCAGGATCAGATCGATGCGCGCATCAAACAGTCACTGGAAGCGTGCGGCCTGTATAAAATGAGAAACTGGCCGGTCGATTCGATCAGCTACGGCCAGAAGAAACGTGTTACAGTAGCCTCAATGATGGCGCTGGAGCCGAGCATTCTTGTGCTCGATGAACCGACTGCGGGCCAGGATTTCAGAAGCTACACCGAGATCATGAATTTCGTCAACAAGCTGAACCGTGATTACGGTACGACGATCCTGTTCATCACGCACGATATGCACCTGGCGATCGAAAATACCGACCGAGCGATCGTGTTCTCCGATGGCCGTGTGATCGATACAGACAAAGTCTATACGGTTCTTTCCAATGCCGAAGTGATCAAAAAGGCCAGCCTGAAGCAGACATCGCTGTATCTGCTCGCTGAAAAACTCGGCCTTGATCCCGAGAGAACCATTGAAAGCTTCATTGCTTATGAAAGGACGGTGAAAGGCGCATGAACAACAGGTTTGTCATCAACTATACACCGGGCCCGACACCTTTTCACAAGCTGACAGGATTTACCAAGGTATTCCTGTTTCTCGGGATGATCTGCGCGATCATGTGGACGTTCGATATCCGTATCCTGATTCCGCTGCTGCTGATCAACTGCGCAGAGATCGTATCCATGAAGCCCAACTACAAACCGATCCTGATCGTATTCGCGATCACTTTCGTGACGGTAACGCTGATCGGCAACGTGATGCTGTTTGCCGTCAGCCCGGAAGCCGGATACAACAATGTCGGAGCAGAACACATCATCTGGCAGGGAACAGGAAGCCATTATATTTCCAAGGAATTCCTGTGGTATATCTTCGTTGTATTCATCAAGAGAACAGCATCCTTCAGTTCGGTCATGGCGTTCGCGCTGTCGACGACACCGTCGGAATTTGCCTCGGGACTCAATCACTGCGGACTGCCTTATAAGGTCTGCACTGTCGTTTCCCTGGCATACAGGACGATCCCGGATATCGCGAACGACTTCGTCAACATCCGCAACAGCATGATGATGCGCGGCCTGGAACTCAGCGGCAAAAAAGCGGGCATATGGAAACGTCTGAAAAACTATGTCCTGCTGCTGATCCCGCTGATCTTCACGGCATTCGGCAAGGTCGGAAACATTGCCAACGCAATGGACCTGAGAGGCTACGGTAAAAACAAAAAGCGTACCTGGTATGCCGAACGTGAACCCGGCAAGCTTGACAGGATCATCCGCACTCTGACAGTACTGCTGTTTATCGCAGTGATCTATTACGTGATCAGATACCGCATCATCGATCCATGGCCCGCAAAGTTCTGGTGCCCATGGCTCGCAAGGGATGAGGTACAGCATGTGAATACGATCGATACGATCAAAATTCTTCAGTGGTTCAGAAACAGGTAAAGGAAGGAATGAGTATATGAAACATGTAGTAATACAGACAGACTTCGGGACCGGATCCGCATCCGTCAGCGCGATGCACGGCGTATGCGCCATGGTCTGTGATGATCTGAAAGTTTCCGACGGCAATAATGCGGTGGACCAGTTCAATGTATTGGATGCATCGGAATCACTGATGTACCTGCTGCCTTACTGGCCTACCGGTACAGTCTTTGTCAGCGTTGTTGACCCGGGTGTCGGAACAGCCAGAAAAAGCTGCGTTGCCCTGACCGAGACCGGCCAGTACATCGTTACGCCGGACAACGGTACACTGACATATGTCAAAGAACGCCTCGGGATCAAAGAGGTCAGGGAGATCGATGAATCCGTGAACCGTCTGCCCGGTTCCGAATCAGTTCATATTTTCCACGGACGTGACGTATACGCATACTGCGGCGCAAGACTGGCTGCCGGCATCATCGATTTCGAAGGCGTCGGACCTGCCTATGACACAGACAGTATCGTGATGGCTGACTACATCAGACCGGCAAAAGAAGACCACAGTGTGTCAGGCATGATCAACGAAGCATCCGATCACTTCGGACTTGTCGGTACGAATATCCCGTTTGATTGGCTTGAGCAGACAGACATAAAATACGGAGACGAACTCCATGTAACAGTCGAACATGCCGGAGAGATAGTTCTTGATGAAATGATTCCGCTGGCAAGGTCGTTCGGATTTGTCCCTGTCGGAACACCGCTGCTCTTCAGCTCGGAAATGCAGACGGTCATGCTGGCGATCAACCGCGGCAACGCCGTTACCGAGTACGGTCTGGGATTCGGGCCGGAATGGAAGCTGACTGCTGAAAAACTGCAGCCGGCAAAAGGCGCGGTGGTGATCCACAGCTGCTGCGGACTGGCATCTACCAGAGCTGCCAAGCTGACAGGCATCATCGAAACGGAAGCACCCGGTACCGATGTGGCTGCAGAGAACCTGTGCTATGACAAAAACGACATCCGCATGCTGTCGGCATCGCTGTACTCGACTGTCCCGTACTGGCCTGAAGGAACCGTATTTATGTATGACACAGGAGATGAAGAGCTCTGTGCCGTACGTCTCAAGAGCGGACAGATCCTGCTGGGTCCCAACGACGGATCATGTACAATGAGCGTTTATTCATTCGGACTGGACAGTGCAAGAACAGTTGATCCGGAACGCTTCGGAACAGATGAATACAGCATCGCAAGGGCTGCCGCGCATCTGGCAGCCGGCAAAGGCTTCGAAAGCCTGGGCGGAAGAATGGAAAGCAGCGACCTCAAACAGTTCTATATTGAACCGGCAGAAATCGGTCCTGGCGTCGCGAAAGGACAGGTAGCTGTACTCCTGAAGACATTCGGAAACATTACATTCAATATCGGCGTTGATGAATTCGAGAAAACGGGTATCGTGCAGAACGATGAGATCGAAGTGACGATCACATACCACGATGCTGTCGTATACCGTGAATCGATGACATATCAGCCTTCCTTCGGATACGTTGAAGAAGGCGCGCCTGTCGTATTCAACGGCAGCTCCGGATATATGGACATCGGTCTGAACAAGGCCAACTTCATCGAAATGTGCCTGCCCAAGATCCTGAGAGAACCTGATCCGGGTGAATTCAAAGTGGTCATCCGCAAAAAGGGGGCATAATATGAAGCCCTGTATTGTACTGCAGTCGGATTTCGGCATTTCAACAGGACTGCCGGCATCTATGACTGCCGTGATCGTGAAAACAGATCCGGAGATCCGTATCTACGATCTCTGCCACGAGGTCAGACAGTTCGACATCCGGAGAGGCGGAAAGATCCTGGCATCGACATTCCCTTACTGGCCGGACGGAACGGTGTTCGTCTCGGTCGTCGACCCGGGTGTCGGCACACTCAGACGCAGCTGCGCGGCGCTGATGGACAACGGCAGCGTCGTGATCACACCGGACAACGGCACGCTGAGCTGGCTCTATGACCGGATCACAGAAGTACGCCAGATCGACGAAACAGTCAACAGACTGCCCGGCTCGGACAGCCACCATACATTCCACGGAAGGGATGTATACGCGTATACCGCTGCCAGACTTGCATCCGGGATCATTGATTTCCCCGGTGTCGGTCCTGCTTATGACAAAGAGGAAATGGTACGCTTCCATGTTCCCGAAGCAGCCATCATAGACGGCAAAGCAGTCGGTGAGGTAACAGATGCCGGGGATCATTTCGGCAATGTCGGCATTTCGATCCCGAACGAAATGATCAAGGAGATCGGCATCGATACAGGTGAGTTTGCCCGCGTCATCATTGAGAAGAAGGGCACCGTACTGTATGACAAAGAAATGATGTTCCACAAATCATTCGGCTGGGTAAAACCGGGTGAGGCGATCCTGAACGAATGCAGCAACGATTATGTGGAGATTTCCATCAATCAGGGAAGTTTCTGTGAGAAGGAACTGCCGGAACTGCTTACGGCATATGATTTCTCGGAATACAAGGTAACGATTCTTCCTGCAGGAAAGGAGAAAGAGTGATATGAAACCGGCAGTAGTAATCCAGACGGATTTCGGATACGGCGGCGGCTCCGCAATGCGCGGTGTCATCAAGACGCTGGACCCGGAAGTGTATGTATACGAAGCAAACCACCGTGTTGAAAAATTCAATGTGGTAAAGGCCGCAAGGTCACTGAACCATCTGGTCGGATACTGGCCTGCGGGTACGGTGTTTGTCTCGGTGGTCGACCCGGGTGTCGGCACATCCAGACGCGCAAGCGTAGCGCTTCTGAAAAACGGAAGCTATGTTGTATCACCGGACAACGGATCACTGACATTGCTGCTGGAAAACCCCGGCATCGAGGCAGTCCGCGTGATCGATGAAACTGTCAACCGTCTCAAAGGAACGGAAAAGGTCAGCATTTTCCACGGCCGTGATCTCTTTGCGTACTGTGCGGGAAAACTGGCTGCAGGACTGATCGGTTTTGAAGGGGTCGGAGAAGAATATCCGGTATCAGAGATCGTAAAATACGAAAAACTGAACTATACGAGCAAGCCCGGTGAAGTCAGAGGATATGTCACGGACATGATGTATACCTTCGGCAACCTTGAAACCAATATCCCGATCGAAGCAGCTGAAAATGCGGGTATCGTTCCCGGCGATAAAGTGCTCGTCTCGATCAAAAACAAAGACCGCTTCGTACTGTCGCATACCATTCCGTTCCATCCTTCATTCGGCTGGGTGCCGGAAGGCGAAGAAGTCATATACAACAGCAGCGACGGAGTTCTCGGACTGGGTATCAACCGCGGCGACTTCATCCGCAAATACAATATAGGCTTCGGCAAGGACTGGCAGATCATCATCACCAAGGAGGAACAGTAAGATGGGATATATCGTATTTCAGACTGATTTCGGCGGCCACAGCTCCGGTTCAATGGCCGGTGTCTGCAGGATCGTCGATCCCACACTGCAGATATTTGAACTGACGCACAACGTACCGAAGTTCGATGTCGAAACAGCAGGCAGGAATCTCTGCGAGGTGATCCCGTTCTGGCCGGCAGGGACTGTATTTGTCAGTGTTGTTGATCCGGGTGTCGGAACGCCCCGCAAAGCCAGTGCGGCAAAGACAAAGAGCGGACATTATATCGTGACACCGGACAACGGTATCCTGGATGTGGTAAACAAAGAACTCGAGATCGAGACAGTGCATGAGATCGATCAGAGCGTCAACCGGTTCAAAGGAAACCACTGGTCAGAGGAATCCGAGATCTTCCACGGACGTGATGTGTTCGCATATACCGGCGCCAGGCTGGCATCCGGCAGGATCGATATTGACGGAACCGGTCCTGAATACCCGGTCGGGGAGATCGTCAGTTACGTAAAATAAGACGAAAGGGAAACAGATGCTAAACTGTTTCCTTTTTTTCTGCCGCGATGCATAAACGAGCTGTCCGCCCGGAATCATCCTGCAGTGCGCAGGCATCGCTTTTCTTTTTGCCCGTTTCATGAGGGCAGACAGGGAGATTAGAAAATGTAACAAATGAAAATTTTTATTTTTCTTGTATGCAGAATATCTTGGTGGTATATTTGTGGTATCAAGTGTCTGAAAGTGGCGGAAAGTGGGGGATTTAGCACATGTTTATGGGTGAATACAGGCATAGCCTGGATGCCAAAAACAGATTGATCATTCCGGCAAAGTTCCGCGACGAGCTTGGGAGTACATTTGTTGTTACGAAAGGACTCGACGGCTGTCTCACGATCTACACCGAAGAACAGTGGGCTGTCATCGTCCAGCAGCTGGAGAAACTTCCTTCCACAAAAAAGGAAGTCAGACAATATGTCCGCTTCCTGCTGAGTAAAGCAACAGAGTGCGTGTTTGATTCCCAGGGGAGGATCCAGCTCCCTCAGGTACTGATCAAAGCGGCAGACATTGACAGGAAATGCGCAGTAATCGGAGCGGCCGATCACATCGAAATATGGTCCGAAGAGAAGTGGGATGCATATGACGATGAAGCCGGTGAATCCTTCGAAAATGTGGCTGAAAGCCTGACGGAGTTCCTGAGATGATGGAACACCAGAGCGTCATGCTTCATGAAACGATCGATCTGCTGAATGTAAAACCCGACGGGATCTACATTGACGGAACGCTCGGAAGAGGAGGACACGCAGGACTGCTTGCTTCAAAACTGGAACACGGACATCTCTACGGAATAGATCAGGACGATCAGGCACTGGCTGAATCAGCTGAAAGACTGAAGGAATACAGTGACAGGATCACATTGATCAAAGGCAACTTCCGTGAAATGAAAGCGCTTTTAGAACCATATGGTATCCATGAAGCAGACGGTATCATGATGGACCTGGGCGTCAGCTCACCGCAGTTCGACGATCCGTCTAGAGGCTTCAGCTACAGATTTGATTCCCGCCTTGATATGAGGATGGATCAGACTCAGAAACTCGATGCCTGGACAGTTGTCAATACATACAGTGTCAAAGAGTTATCTGACATATTCTTCCGCTACGGGGAAGAAAGAAACGCAGGACGCATCGCAAACGCGATCGTCAAAGCAAGAGAGAACGGACCGGTCAACACAACGTTCGAACTGAACGACATCATCCGTTCCGCATTACCGGATAAAGTCCTTCGCAAAAAGGGACATCCTGCGAAGCAGACATACCAGGCACTCAGAATCGAGGTCAACGATGAATTGTCCTCACTGAGGTCAGGACTTCAGGATGCTGTGGATATGCTTGCCCCCGGCGGCAGACTCGCAGTCATCACATTCCACTCGCTGGAAGACCGTATGGTCAAAAGCCTGTTCAGAGAATTGACTTCTGCTCCATTTGTGGAACCGAAAATTCCTGTTAAAGCTTCACAAATGGAGCAGGCCTCCTTTACAGCAGTTACCAGAAAAGCAGTAACTGCCACGGAAGAGGAACTGAACGAAAACCACAGATCGCACAGCGCGAAACTCAGAGTGATAGAAAGAAACAAAAAGGGGTAAGGGGAAATGACAAAACAAGCAAAGAAAAAGAACAAAAAGGGTGTAAAGCTCGTCAATTTTACAGCTGTATTTTTTATCATCTCATGCACGTTGTTCCTTGCAAGTTCATTATTTCTGCGTTCATACAACAATGCTCTGAGTACACAGAAACAGGCTGTGGAAGCTAAGATCACGGAGATCCAGCTGGCCAACGCGGCTGCCAAAGTAGAGATCCAGACACTCTCGACAAGAGAAAGGATCGATACGATCGCTTCCGACAATGGACTGAAACTGCATCAGGACAACATTATCACGATTACGACTTCTCAGGATAACGGAGAATAGTATGAGAAAGCGGGTCAGAATTGTCCGCATCCTATTCATCATGACATTAGCGGTAATGTTATTGCTTGCCTCTAATGTTTTTTTGGTATCTATCCGTAAAGTGCACCTGCGTTCCGGCACGGACCTGAGCGCATACGCAAACAGCGCAAACACGGTTCATGAAACGCTCAAAGCTACACGAGGCAATATTTATGACCGCAACGGAACCATTATTGCCCAGGACCGTCAGACATATAATATCGTATGTATCCTTTCGCCAGACCGTCCGACGGTAGGGGGAAAGGTCGTCCATGTACAGGATGTCGACGGCACCGCAAGGGCACTGTCAAAGATCCTTGATGCGGACTATGATACATTGTTCGGATACCTGAACCAGTATAATACAAGCGGCCTGTGGCAGACCGAGCTCGGTCCTGCAGGGCGTAATCTTTCGAAAGCAACTATGGAAGAGATCCAGGAACTCGGCCTTCCCGGCATTGAGTTTACAGACTCTATCCAGCGTGTATATCCGCTCGGCTCGTTCGCTTCCAATCTGATCGGCTTTGCCCAGTCAGATGAAAACGGAACGACAATCGGTAAAATGGGAACGGAACTGTATCTCGACAGTTATCTTTCCGGTATTGACGGAAGCAGAACATATCAGGCCGACTCAAACGGCTATATCCTTCCGGGTATGAAAGAAGAGACAGTCAGCCCCGTAAACGGCTATGACGTATATCTGACGATCGACCAGGATCTCCAGGAAGCTCTGGAAGACGCTTTCGTAAAAACAACGGAACGCTTCGACCCGCTGCGTATCTGGGGCTCTGTTATGGATCTGGATACAGGCAAGATCCTCGCATGGGGACAGTCACCGTCGTTCGACCCGAACCTCATGGATATTGCGGACTATAACAACTACGGCACACAGCTCCCGTATGAGCCGGGTTCCACACTGAAATCATTTACCTGGGCTGCTGCGGTCGACTATGGCGTGTATGACGGGGATGCCCTGGTATACGGCGGACCGTACTGCTATATATCGGATGAGAACAACAACCCGCTCCGCGTACAGGAAAGCAGATCTTGCATCTACAACGCAGGACGCGCAAACTACGGTATGACGACATACGATCACGGTATGATCTATTCCGCCAATACGATCGCCCTGGAGATCCAGAACAGTCTGATCACACCCCAGATCCATCTTGATTACCTGAAAAAATTCGGCTTCTTCCAGCCTGTCAACAGTGACGGTCTGCCGGAAGAGTCGGGTATACTGAACTTCACATATGCGGCCGACCGTGCTTCACTCTCATATGGGCAGGGTTCAACCGTAACCATGCTGCAGCTGATGCAGGCATATTCAGCACTGTTTACAGACGGTACGATGAAGAAACCGTATTATGTAGAATCGATCCGTGACCCGTACGATTCGAACCATATCATCTATCAGGCAGACACCAGGATCACCGGACAGCCGATCACAGAAGAAAGCGCAAAAGAAATGCAGAAGATCATGTGGAAGGTTGTCAACGATGAAGAAGGTACCGCAAGATGGTACAGAATTCCTGACTGTGAACTCATGGGAAAGACCGGTACAACACAGGTCGCGATCAACGGAAGCTACGCTTCAGGATATACGATCGTATCTCTGATGTGTGCACTTCCTGCGGATGATCCGCAAGTTATGGTTTACTATGCGTTCGAAGCGGCGTATAATCCCAGCGCACACTATTATTCACAGGCACAGCAGGATCTGCTCAGAACAGTTGCCCTGAAAATAGGTGTAACACAGGCCGAAGAGGAACCGCCGGCAGAAGAAACGACTGAAGAACCGGAAGAACCGGTGATCACCGAGATCGTAACGAATGAAATGCCGAATGTGATCAATCACTCGCTGGCATATGCGCATGAAAAGCTTGACTGGCTGAACACAGATCTGATCGTTTTGGGATCGGGAGATACCGTGATCGACCAGTATCCAAGAAGTACGGCCATGGTCGCGACAGGCCAGAAGGTATTCCTGCTGACAGACACGAACAGCTTCATCATGCCGGATATGACAGGGTGGACAAGAAAAGATGTCACAGCATTGTGGAGCGTTACGGAGTTCGGCATAAGGATGTCGGGAGAAGGCAGGGTAACAAGCCAGTCAGTCCCGGCAGGAACCATGGTCAACAGAGGAACAGATATCGAAGTTATATTTGAGTAAAGGGGTGGAAGATATGACAGTTGAAATTCTGATCGCATTTGTAATAAGTCTGGCAGCTGTTGTATATCTGATGCCTAAATGGATCAGTTATCTGAAGATACTGAGCTTCAATCAGAACGTCAGTGAATACAGCCTGCAGGAATACAAGGAGAAAGCAAAGACACCGATCATGGGCGGCGTGCTGTTTATCGTCGTACCGGTGATCGTGACGATCATTGAGACGCTCCTGCTGCAAAAGTTCCGGGTCGATACAGCGATCATCCTGATCGTATTTGCCGGCTACGGACTGATCGGATTCATTGATGATTACCTGATCGTCGTCAAGAAAAACAACGACGGTCTGAAACCGGGTCTCAAATTTCTGATGCAGCTGGCACTCGCTGTCATATTCTTCTGGCTTTACAGAGGACACGCAGTCCTGGATGTCAGGATTCCGTTCCTGAATAAAACAGTATACTTCGGAGCGCTGTACAGCCTGCTCATCCTGTTCATGTTCACAGGCTCAAGCAATGCCGTAAACCTGACAGACGGTATGGACGGTCTTGCGGCAGGATGCACGGTATTTGCGCTGATCCCGTATCTTGTATTCGGTATCATGCAGGCAAATAACGGCGCAGTCATATTCATCAGCTCGCTGCTCGGCGCGCTGTTCGGATACCTGAAATACAATATCAAGCCGGCAAAGATCTTTATGGGTGATACCGGTTCCCTGGCTCTTGGCGCTGCGCTGGCAGCCCTGGCCATGGTCGAAAAACAGGAACTGACGCTGATCCTGGCAGGCGGCGTATTCGTCATAGAAACACTGTGCGTCCTGATCCAGCAGATCTCAGTCAGAACGATACACAAAAAGGTATTCATCTATACTCCGATCCATTACGCGTTTGTCCTGAAGGGAATGAAAGAAAACCAGGTAGTACATATGCTGTGGGCATGTGCCGCGGTATTCGCAGTCCTCGGACTGATCACAGGCCTGAGGTAATCGGACAAGCAATCCATTAATACCAGCTGATAACAGAGATATTACATAAATATTTCTGTTATTTTTTTGTGGAACCGCATCGAACCCTGCCGTATATATAAGTGTCTGACGAAAGTATAGTGCTCCGGCACTGAGGAGGTAAGGCTATGAACTGAACAGTAAGAACTGTCCAATCAGATCAATGAATGAAACGATCATCATAATGTTTCAATCCGTGGAGGAAAGCCAAATCTGCGGTATGAACAGTCAGATGGTATTTCATATCTGCATCCCGCCAAAGAACAGCAGACTTAAAAAACACCTTACGTAACCGAATGGAAGTAAAGCAGTAATGTTTATCAGATCAGTATCTTTTCAAATACAGAATCGATCGGCTGGCAATACGGTGAGTTCACATCGGAATCGGTCAGCTGTAAAACTCAAGCCTGCGGAGACAGCTCTGACGGGCATTGCCAACGGTAATGCAGTTATCTGTTGATGAAGCAGGAACTGAAGTTTTGCGGGGAATGTGTTAAATCACAGCCAGTGACAGGGGCTTTTCCGCAAATATTTCAGACATACGCAACTCTTTTCATTGCTTTTGCGGTGTGTTTGCGTTAATATTCATACAAAGCTTTGATCAGGACACGTTTCCCTGATTGTTTCTGCCCAGAGAACAGACGGCCGGTGCGAGTCTGTCAGAACGTTTCGGAAATACTACCTGTGAGCCGCACCCGAAAGGGAACGCCGTAAACCGCGTTAAGGATCAGAGGCAGCGTATGCTGTGAATAAAGGTGGTACCACGGTCTTCGTCCTTTGGCGGGACTTTTTTTATGATAGGGAGGAACTGAAAATGAGAGACTTTTTAAACGAAGAGGAACTGCACATTTTGAACCACTCCTGTGCACATGTGATGGCGCAGGCGGTGAAACATCTCTGGCCGCAGGCTAAGTTCTGGGTCGGACCGGTCGTCGAAGAGGGATTCTATTATGATATGGATCTCGGCGATGTTACACTGAACGATGCTGATCTTGACAAGATCGAAAAGGAAATGAAGAAGGTCTGTAAAGACGGCAAGAAGATCACGAGACATGAAATTTCAAAAGAAGAGGCACTTGCACAGTTTGCGGATGACCCTTATAAGGTTGACCTGATCAGCCGTATGGAAGACGGCGTACAGATCTCCATGTATACCCAGGGCGATTTCACGGATCTCTGCCGCGGACCTCATGTAGATAACACAAAGCTCTGCAGAAACTTCAAACTGATCAAGCATTCCGGCGCTTACTGGAAGGGTGACAAGAACAACAAAGTCCTGCAGCGTGTATACGGCGTATGCTTCCCGACAGCTGAAGAACTGGAAGAACACCTCCAGTTCCTGGAAGACGCAAAACAGAGAGACCACAGAAAGCTCGGTAAAGAACTGCAGATGTTCATGTTCTCCGATACAGTCGGCAGCGGACTTCCGATGTGGCTGCCCAACGGCTTCACGGTAAGACGCCTGCTTTCCGATTACATCATGGACAAGGAACTTCAGCAGGGATACGTGCATGTCATGACACCGTCAGTCGTTTCCACAAAGCTCTACAAGATCTCCGGACACCTTGCACACTACAAGGATGATATGTTCCCGATCATGGAACGCGACAATGAAGAATTCTGCCTGCGTCCGATGAACTGCCCTGAACACATGATCATGTACAGAAGCAGGCTCCATTCCTACCGTGATCTGCCGGTACGCATTGCCGAGATCGCAAACGACTTCCGTTTCGAAGCAAGCGGCGCGCTGACAGGTATTGAGCGTTCCCGCGCGTTTACACAGAACGACTCTCATATCTTCTGCCGTCCCGACCAGATCGCAGACGAAATCAAGAACGTTACCAAACTGATCCTTGATGTATATCATGACTTCGGTTTCGGTGAATACCAGTTCCGTCTCTCACTGAGAGATCCCGAGAATACGGAAAAGTATTTCGGAAACGATGAACTATGGGCAAAGAGTGAAGCACAGCTCAGGGAAGTCCTGAAGGAAATGGACGTTCCGTTCTATGAAGCGCTTGGTGAAGCAGCATTCTACGGACCGAAGATCGACGTCCAGGTCAAGAGCGCGATCGGACACGATGTAACGCTGTCCACGATCCAGCTTGACTACCAGCTTCCTGAAAGATTTGAACTGGAATATGTTGACAGCGACGGACAGAAAAAGCGTCCTGTCGTCATCCACAGAGCGATCCTCGGATCCATCGACCGTTTCGTTGCCTTCCTGCTGGAAGAAACAAAGGGTATCTTCCCGACATGGCTGGCACCTACACAGGTACACCTGATCCCTGTCAGCATCGAAGCGCACGACGATTACGCGCAGAAAGTCGCGCTGGATCTCAGAAAAGAAGGCTTCCGTGTTCATAACGACAACAGAAACGAAAAACTCGGCTACCGTATCAGGGAAGCACAGACAAACAAGATCCCGTATTCACTCGTACTTGGTGATAAGGAAAAGGAAAACAATACCGTCACTTACCGTAAATACGGACAGAAAGAACAAATCACGGTTACAGAAGACGAGTTCATCGCACTCCTGAAGGAGATCTGCGCAAATCATTCACTGTAATTGTGGAAATTGCTTCCGGAATCTGTATTGGAAAAAGCGATGATTCTGCTATAATATACAGGTTACCGGGAGAAAAAGATGGGAAGCGAGCGTTTTAATGTGAATCACATTCAGGTGCAGATGGCAATGGTGATCAAACTGCAGTCACTGCAGAGAGACGGTCTGCCTGCATTGACGTATCGCAATCTGGAAGAGTATATCTGCAGAAATCTCTGGGCCGACAAAACACCCAGGTCTCTGCATGTTGCCGTGAACGATGTCCTGTCTGTGAAAGCGGAGGATATCGTCCGTTTCCTGGCAAAGGAAGCTGCGGCGGCTCGCGGCAGCAGTCTGGAAGAATTCTCAGACGTAATTGGAGGAAAGTAGTATCGATGGAAACAAATAAGAAAAAGGGAGGGCTGACCGGCATCTATGCAGTGGCTGCGGTAATTGCGATTCTGATCGCATCCACATTTTCTATGATCCGGAATAACCTGAATCTTGGCCTTGACCTGCAGGGCGGATTCGAAATCTTGTATCAGGTATCGCCGTTGAACGAGAATCAGGATCTGGATATGACTGCTGTCATCAACAGCATCCAGAAGAGAGTCGACGTTCTCGGCGTCAATGAACCTGAAATCACGGTTGAAGGAACGGACCGCGTCAGAGTACAGCTGGCCGGTGTAGCCGATCAGGAAACAGCACGAGAAATGCTCGGCACGACTGCAAACCTGACATTCCGTGATATCAACGACGAACTTCTGTCAGATTCATCGATCGTTCA
This sequence comes from Solobacterium sp., assembly GCA_017432325.1. Taxonomy (GTDB): domain Bacteria; phylum Bacillota_I; class Bacilli_A; order Erysipelotrichales; family Erysipelotrichaceae; genus Bulleidia. The sequence continues at coordinate 41,624 of JAFRJJ010000031.1, forward strand.
GGAAGGCGGCGCTTCACTGGCATACCAGGACGGCAGACCGATCGTATCCCTGAAGATCGCTGATGCAAACAAGTTCGGTGAGATCACAAGACGTGTATCTTCCATGACAAACGGTGAAAACATCATGATCATCTGGCTTGACTGGGAAGAGGGCGATACATACAAAGCAGAACTTCAGAAATCACTGCAGGGTGAAGAACCCAAGTATATCTCCGCCGCAAGCGTCAAGACCGAGATCAACGGTGACTGCATCATTCAGGGCAACTTTACGGAAACAGAAGCCAGAACACTGGCCAACCTGATCAACTCAGGTTCACTGCCCGTCAAGATGACTGAGATCAGCTCCAACGTCGTATCAGCACAGTACGGCAATGATGCGCTCCGTACAACTGCTCTGGCCGGTTTACTCGGCGTTCTGGCAGTTATCTGCTTCATGATCTATCAGTACAGGGTACCCGGAATCATCGCCGGAATCATGCTGTTTGCATACATCTGGGCGATCTTCGGAGTATACGCACTGATGGGCGCAGTATTCACACTGCCAGGCATCGGCGCTCTCGTGCTTGGTGTCGGTATGACCGTAGACGCAAACATCATCACCTACGAACGTATCCGTCAGGAACTTTATAAAGGCAGATCCGTCCGTTCCGCAGCAGCGGAAGGCCAGAAGCTGTCCTTCACATCCATCCTTGACGCGCAGCTGACAACACTGATCGCCGGTCTGATCATGTACTGGTTCGGAAACGGCGTAGTCAAAGGCTTCGCGACAATGCTGGTCATCACGGTTATCATGACACTGCTCGTCAACGTAGCACTGTCCAGATGGCTGTTGAACATGTTCATCAATTCCGGTGTCGCAGACAACAAACCGACATGGTTCGGCGTCAAGCCGGAACAGATCCCGGATCTCTCCAAGGGAGAAGAACAGTTCTATTACGGCTTCAAGAGACAGGACTTCCTCGGCAAGTCCAAGTATCTGATCCGTACATCACTGATCATCTTCGTCGCTGCTGTTGCACTGTCGATCTTCAATGCAGCAAGCGGCAAAGGCCTGATGAACCTCGGCATTGACTTCGCATCCGGTACAAAACTGACAGTGACAAGCGAAAATGCGATCACGGTCGATGAAGTACGCAGCGAAATGGAAGCGATGGGTTATGACTCATTCTCATATCAGTCTGCAGGTACGACAACAGTCTATGCAACAACAAAAGAATCACTGACAACAGATCAGCTGAGTGAGATCAAAGACACATTCATCCAGCTCTACGGCGAGGAACCCGGCGACAACGTTGTTACACCTGTAGTCGGTAAGGAACTCGTACATAACGCGATCATCCTGACACTGGTTGCCTGGGTGGCAATGCTTGCGTATATCGCGTTCCGTTATGAATGGGACTATGCGCTCGGATGCCTGATCGCTCTGGTGCACGACGTATTCATCGTACTGAGCGTATTTGCGATCCTGCGCTTCGAAGTCAACACCGAACTGATCTCAGTCCTGCTGACGATCATCGGTTACTCGATCAACAACTCGATCGTCGTATTCGACAGAGTCCGTTCCACAGTGAAGGATTCTGAACGCCTCAACGAGAAGAAGTACAGCGATATTGTCAATGAAGCGCTTAACAGCACATTCAGAATGTCCATCTTCTCATCCATCTCAACATTGCTGCCGGTCATCTTCCTGCTTGTACTGGGAAGCAGATCGATCTTCACATTCAACTTCGCAATGCTGGTCGGTATGATCGCAGGTACATTCTCCTCACTGTTTGTTGCTCCGACAGTATGGTGGTACATCCGTACACACTACACGCCGAAAGCAAAGGCTAAGCCGAAAAAAAAGGCAGAAAAAGAACAGCTGGACGAATATACGTTCAAGGGAATCAACGCTTAATATTCAGAGCGGCCGGAAACGGCCGCTTATTGTTTAGAGGTAATTATTTATGACAGAGATCAAAGCTGTATTATTTGACTGCGACGGACTGATGTTCGATACAGAACGCATTTCCCAGCAGATGTGGAACGACGAAGCCGCACTGTGCGGCGTAACGCTTCCCCCGGATTTCTTTGTCCGGATCACCGGCGGGGCAAGTGATGCGGACCGCGCGTATATCCATGCGGTCCCCGGATTTGACAAACTGTTCAGCGAGCGGCCGCGCAGGCGTTTTGACAATGAATACTGGAAACAGTATGCGCCGGACAGACTGAACAAACCGGGACTGACAGAACTATTTGCCTGGCTGAATGAACACGGCTACAAGATCGCTGTCTGCTCTTCCAGCGGGAGGTCTTATGTGGAAACACTGATCTCCACTGTGACAGGCGGCCTGAAATACGATGAGATCATATGCGGCGACATGGTCAAAAAGACCAAACCGGATCCGGAGATCTTCCTGACGGCAGCCGGGAAACTGGGGGTCAGTCCGGAAAACTGTCTTGTACTGGAGGACAGCCGGCAAGGGATCTTTGCGGCAGATGCCGCCGGCATGCATTCCTGCTTCATACAGGATACGATCATACCTGATGAAGCGATGCGGGCCAAGATACAGAATGAGAGACACGACCTGAAAGAAGTGATCGATCTTCTGGAAGAGTGGAACAGACCGTGCTGAAATGCGGTATACTTTTGGTAACAGACAGCATACATGAAAGAGTGTGACATATGGAATATAACGAGCTGAGAAAGCAGCATCCGGTTTTCTATTATCATGATTATGAGATCATTGAAGAACAGAATGAAATACAGGTGAGATTTGATTTTGAGATCGAAGACCTGTCTCATTTCAATCCTTCATTCCTGATCCAGAAACCGGCAGACAGTGACGGCATCACAGAACTGGAACTGTTCCGGGAAGCGGCTTTTTCACTTGGCCTTGCGGAACTGGTAAGTTACTGGAAACTGACATGCGCACCGACCGTTGTCGTAGAAGCTGGATGTCTTGATGATGCGCAGATCAGCTGGTGGAAAAAACTGTATTTCAACGGGCTGCGTGATTTTTTCCGCAGCAACGGGATCCGGACGGATGCAGAAAGCTTTATGGACCTGAAGTCAGCAGGAAGCAGGATCGGAGGAAGAGACGATCCGCGCGTTTATCACGGCAACCTGATCCCGGTCGGAGGAGGAAGGGATTCATTTGTATCCTTGGAAGTCCTGTCTTCAATGAAGCAGGAGAATCACGCGTTTGTCATCAATCATGTCATGTCAGCCATTCACAGCGCTGAAGCGGCAGGCTACAGAGGTGACAGACTGATCGTTGCCCAGCGCACGCTTGACGCCAGAATGCTTGATTTCAACAAACAGGGATATCTGAACGGGACGACTCCCTTCAATGCGCTGACAGCCTTCGCTGCCTATCTGACCGCTGTCGTCTACGGAAAGAAATACATCTGCCTGTCCATTGAAGCAGGCAGTGAAGATGACGACGATAACGCACTGAGCCAGATGTATTCCAAAACCATTGGATTTGAAAAGGATTTCCATTCATATACGGAAACATACATGAACCGCAGGATCCTCTGCTTCTCTCTGCTGAGACCATTGAGCGAACTGCAGATCACAGGGATCTTCTCGAATTACAGACAGTACCACAGGGTATTCCGTTCCTGCAATGTCGGCGCTAAAACAGAGACCTGGTGCGCGCACTGCGGCAGGTGTCTGTATGTCGGGATAATGCTGTCGGCATTCCTCGATGATGAACAGCTGAATGAGATCTTCGGACGGGATATGCTGAACGACCCGGAAATGATGAGCCTGTTTGAACAGCAGACCGGAATGTACGAAGGACAGACAGGCAGTTCCAGGGAAGAGATCAATACAGCCGTATGCATGTCCGTGAAGGCGCATCAGAAGGCGGGAAAGGAACTTCCGCTGCTGTACCGCCAATATATTTCAACACCGAATTATAAATACTACCGGGACCGTACCGGCATCCTGAAAGCATGGAATGATGATAATCTCGTGCCTGAAGAATACCGGGATCTGGTCAGGGAAAAACTGGAGGAAATTCATTATGAATCTGAAAGCATGGACTGATGAGTTCGCGGGACGCAGGATCCTGATCTGGGGATACGGCAGGGAAGGCAGATCTACATACGAATGGATCCGTCACCTGTGTCCGGATCTGCCCCTTGATATCACGGATGGAGGAAAAGGCCTGGACGAAGCGCGCAGGTCGACTGTCGGAACACGGTGCATTCCTGAGAGTGAAACTGATTTCAGCAGTTATGACCTGATCATGAAATCTCCGGGTATCGTACTGAAGCCGGGCATGGGAACAGACAACATCTGTTCACAGACAGAACTGTTCCTCAAGCACCTGGGTGACCGTACGATCGGTATAACCGGCACCAAAGGCAAATCAACGACCACCTCGCTGATCGCTGCAGCCCTTGCCAGAAAATACCGCGTCCACCTGGTAGGCAATATCGGCATTCCGTGCTTCAACGCGCTTTTTGATTTCGGTGACGAAGATCTGGCAGTATTTGAAATATCCTGTCACCAGCTCGAGTATACGGAATACTCCCCGCATGTAGCGGTCTATCTGAACCTCTATCAGGAACACCTGGACCATTATGGGAGCTTTGAAGCCTACGGGGAAGCGAAAAACCATATTTACCGTTATCAGAAGCCGGGGGACATCGTGATCCTCGGGGATATGCTCGAACAGCAGAAAAAGGAATGTCCGGGCGCGCTGATCATCGGCACCGGCAAAGATATCTATGCGGAAGGGAACATCCTGCACGCGGAATCCGCAGTGCTTGAAATCAAGGAAACAAAGCTGATCGGAGCCCACAACTATTCCAATCTCGCAGTCGCCTATGAAGCAGCGCATAATCTGTACGGCGTAGAAGACGCACAATTCCTCGAAGCCGTCAGGGATTTTGAACCTCTTGCACACAGGCTTCAGGACCTCGGTGTTCACAAAGGGATCCGGTTCGTGGATGACTCGATCTCAACGATCGGCCAGGCATGCATCAAAGCACTGGAATCACTTCCGCTGACAGACAGCGTCCTCATCGGCGGTATGGACCGCGGAATCGATTACACTGATCTGAAGGAATACCTTGCAGAGCGCAGGGACCTGCATGTGATCTTCATGTACGCCTCAGGCAGACGGGTCTACGACGAAATGCAGGCAGAACATGCTGTACATGAACGTATGTACTGTGTCGAAGATTTGCAGGAAGCTCTCAGAAAAGCTGCCGAGGTCACTTCCGAAGGACATATCTGCCTGCTGTCACCGGCCGCAAGCAGTTACGATCATTTCAAGAACTTCGAAGAACGTGGAGATGTTTTCAGAAAGCTGGCGTTTGAATTATGACAAAAAAGATACTGAATATTGACAGCAGGGAATTTGAAGAAAAGTACGGCATTTCATCTCCGGCCGCAAAACTGATCTGTGCAGCAGGTCTGAGTGATGAACAGATCAGCGATCTGCTGTCCCATGACATGGAGATCCTGACTTCACAAAGTGAATGTGTCAGAAAATGCTGTGAGATCCTGATGGAATGCAGAAAGAACCATACAAAGGTATTTGTCGGCGGCGACTATGACGCGGACGGAATAACGTCCACCGCGATCATGAAAGATATTCTGGACAGGCTCGGCATCGAAAACGGATATTATATTCCGGACCGTTTCAAAGAGGGTTATGGTCTCAAACCGGAAACTGTTGAACTGGCTGTCCGCAAAGGATATGGTCTGATCATAACGGTCGATAACGGCGTCAGTGCCTTTGAGGCGATCGATAAATGTCATGAACTCGGTGTTCCCGTGATCGTCACGGACCACCACAGGATCGAACAGGAAATCAAAGCTGACCTGGTCGTCCATCCGGATTACATGGAAGATGATTTTGCGTATCTTTCCGGAGCAGGCGTAGCGCTGCAGATCTCAAGGACCCTGCTTGGGGAAGTGGACAGGCATACCGCATTGTGCGCGATCGCGCTGCTGGGCGATGTCATGCCGCTGTGGCGCCAGACACGCCGCATCGTCCGCAAAGGACTGGATCTGCTGAACCAGGGTGTTCTGCCTTCCGTCACAGCAATGCTGTATAACGGCTCCTATGTGACACGCACAAGCGTCGCGTTCCAGATCGTACCGAAGCTCAACAGTGTCGGACGGATGAACGACATGTCAAACGTCAACACACTGGTGCCGTTCCTGCTGAGCACAGACCAGCAGTTGATCGACAATTACGCGCGTCAGCTGGACAACGTGAACCAGGTCAGGAAAAACCTGTCCGCAGTCATGACAAAGCAGTGCGAGGATATGCTGGATGATTCCCTGATGCCCGTTTTATTCCGCGATGATTTCCATGAAGGCATCTGCGGCCTGGCAGCGGGAAAGATCGCCAACAGGGAACACAGACCGGTGCTCGTCATGGCAAAAAGCGGCGGTATGATCAAAGGAAGCGGACGCTCCGTCCCCGGTTTTGATATGTTTGAGTTCTTCTCGGACTTCGAGGAACTGGAAAGCTTCGGCGGCCATGAACAGGCTGTAGGACTTTCGGTCAGTGAAGAGTCGTTCGACGCATTCCGCAGACATATTCAGGAAAAAATGGCTGCTGCGGGCTTTGAATTCCGGGAACAGGAAGAAACAGCTATCCGGATCGGTTCGGATGATATGACACTGGAAAACGTGCTCGATGTAGAAGCGCTCGAACCGCTGCCGAAAGAACTGGGAGACGCCCTGTTTGCCATCGAAGATCTCGTGGTACGTGACATTTACGAATCACCGAAGATCACACGTTATCATTTCCTGAACCAGAGCGGCGGATTTGACGGTCTGCTGTTTGCTTCAGTATCTCCCGCAGTGAGTCAGCCCCGCTGCATCTTCGGCCGTCTTTCCGTCAACAGATGGAAAACAAATGTCATTCCGCAGGTTGAAATTACCGATCTGCTGTAAACAAAAATATAAAAAAGTGTATAATACTTTTATTCATTCGTTCTAAAAGGAGGAACATATGTCTCTCGATCTTACACAGTATATTGCTTCCATCAAAGATTTCCCGACAGAAGGAATCATGTTCCGCGATGTTACACCGATTGTAGAGAGCCCTGAAGCATATCATGAGGCGGTCCGTGTGCTCGCTGAATATGCAAAGGAAAGAAAAGCTGACCTGATCTGCGGTCCGGAAAGCCGCGGCTTCGTATTCGGCTGTCCTGTCGCTTATGCACTGGGACTCGGTTTTGCCATGGTCAGAAAACCCGGTAAGCTTCCTAGGGAGACAGTTTCCTGCAAATATGATCTGGAATACGGATCAAATGAACTGTTCATGCACAGGGATTCCGTCAAGCCCGGACAGCGTGTCCTGATCATTGACGACCTGCTCGCTACAGGCGGTACAGCATTGGCTACTGCCAAAATGATCGAAGAACTAGGCGGTGTTGTTGCCGGTTTTGCATTCATTATTGAATTGGAAGGTCTGCCCGGGAGGGAAAACCTGAAAGACTATGATGTATTCGCTGCAACGGTGATGTCAGACAAGTAACAAATGACCTGAACCGGGGAGCGATCTCCGGTTCTTTTTGAACCGCGTTGAGAAAGGAGGGGATGCTCAGTGGCTGCAAAGAAATCTATGACACGTGACGATGTCATGAATGAAGTCAGTAAATATATCACAAATCCTGACAGTATTGCGCTGATCACAAAAGCGGCTGACTATGCCTATGAGCATCACGCCGGTCAGTTCCGCAAAAGCGGGGATCCGTATACGATTCACCTGGACAATGTGGCATATATCCTGGCTGAACTGCGATGCGGGCCGAAAACAGTCGCGGCCGGCTTTCTTCATGACACGATCGAAGATACAGGCATCACAAGAGAAGAACTGACTGAGGAATTCGATGAAGAGATCGCTGAACTCGTTGAAGCGGTCACCAAGATCGGTGCCCTGAAGTTCCGCGACAAAAACGATCCGGAATACCAGGCAGCCAATCACCGCAAGATCTTCATTGCGATGGCAAAAGACGTCCGCGTCATTCTGATCAAGCTGGCTGACCGTCTTCATAATATGAGGACGCTGGAATTCCAGCCGGAAGCCTCGCAGAAGCGCATCTCACAGGAAACACTGGATGTATATGCTCCGATCGCGCACCGTCTAGGTATCAGCGCCATCAAAAACGAACTCGAAGATCTCTGCTTCCTGTATCTGAATCCTGAAGAATATCACCGTATCGCGCATCTCGTTGAAGCGAAAAAAGCCGAACGTGATGAAAGCGTACAGAGGATGATTTCGGATATCACAAAGCTTCTGACAGAACATCATCTTGAGTTCCGCATATTCGGAAGATCAAAGCATCTGTATTCCATCTATCACAAGATGGTATCCAAACAGAAGCGGTTTGATGAGATCCTGGACCTGCTGGCGATCAGGATCGTAACCAAAACAGAACTCAACTGCTATGAGATCCTCGGATATATCCATGCGACATATCCGCCGATCCAGGGCAGACTGAAGGATTATATTGCAGTACCGAAACAGAACATGTACCAGTCGATCCACACCACGATCATCGGCGTCAACGGAAAGATTTTCGAAGTACAGATCCGTACAGAAGATATGGACGCTGTCGCTGAACGAGGTGTCGCGGCGCACTGGAGATACAAAGAAGGCAACCGTTACGACGCCAGAGCAGAACAGAAAGAGATCGAAGAGAAGCTCTCCTGGTTCCGTGATTTCTCTGATTTTGCGGAAGACAACGAGTCCGCAAGCGAATATATGGATTCTCTGCGGCGTGACGTATTCGAAACAAGCGTCTACGTCATGACGCCGATGGGAAGGGTCATCGACCTGCCTACCGGCGCAACGCCGATCGATTTTGCCTACCGTGTCCATACGGAAGTCGGGCATACGGCAGTCGGCGCGATCGTCAATGACGCGATGGTCCCGCTGAATACCGAACTTCATACAGGCGACATCGTCCAGATCAGGACGATGAAGGGGACAGGACCCTCGGAAGACTGGCTGAAGATCGTTAAGACCAATCAGGCCAGAAACAAGATCCGTGCCTATCTCCAGCATAAAGAAAACGAGAAGAAGGCAGAAAAGATACCGACCGGCGAAAAGATGCTGATCGATGAACTGAAGAAGCGAAGCTTTGATCCGGATGAGTATATGGAAAAGAGACGTCTGGAAGCAGCGCTTCCGGAGTTCAAGCTCAAGGATATCAATGACCTCTTCTACGCGATCGCCGTCAAATCGGTCAACCCGGTCAAGGTCGTTGAAAAACTGACCAATGAAAAACGAAGTGCGCCGGAAGAGATGCTGTCAAGGATCCTCGCACGTGAGGCACCCAAGAAAAAACAGACCTCTGCCAACGGCATCATCGTACCCGGCATCGAGTCGATGAAGCTCACCCTGGCACAGTGCTGCTGTCCGGTATACGGGGACGAGATCCGCGGTTATATTACAAAGACCGAAGGAGTCAAAGTCCATCGGGCAGATTGCCAGAACATCACCGGCATGAAACAGAGGATGATCGATGTCCAATGGGATGCTGAAGACAGGGAACGCCAGTACGAAAGCAACCTGACGATCATTGCCCATGACAGAAACTTCCTGCTGACTGATATTGTGACCTGCACATCACAGTTCAAAACACCCATGAATACCGTTAATGCGGCAGTCAACCGTGAAAACCTGACGACGACGATCAAGATGAATGTTTCCGTTCATAACCTGGAACAGCTCCAGAACCTGATCGCGAACCTCCGGAAGGTCGAATCAGTGATCACAGTGGAAAGGAATTCGCATTAACACTTGAGCAATTTGCCCTGCAAGGGTATAATTCCTGTTGTAAATTTGATGACAAAGAGATCTCCGACGGATGACGGAAAAGCGACGGTGGCATGGTGAAAGCACCGGTCTGAACCCGGAGAAAGACACTTTCGAGAAGATGTCCTGAACGATCAGTAGGGACGTCCGCAGACCTGCGTTAAAGGCTTAAGCGCATGACTCAGTCATGAACTAAGGTGGTACCGCGCCAACAGCGTCCTTGGATATGAGGGCGCTTTTTTTACCAGAAGAGGAGGAATGAAATGAGTTATCAGACAGCCCGCGGAACATATGATATTCTCCCCGATGAGATCGGTGCATGGCACGAGATGGAAGACATCATCCGTGATGTAACCGAAAAATACCGTTACCGGGAGATCCGCACACCTTACTTCGAAGATACATCCGTCTTCGCCAGAGAGAATGATTCTTCGGATATGGTCAACAAAGAGATGTATACATTTACTCCGGGATCGGATTCCTATACGCTCCGTCCGGAAGGTACAGCCGGAGTGATCCGTGCTTTTGACCAGCATAAGCTGTACGGTTCCATGGAGCTTCCGGCCAAGTTTTACTATATCGGACCGATGTTCCGTCACGAACGTCCCCAGAAGGGCAGGCAGAGACAGTTCACTCAGTTCGGTGTTGAAACGATCGGCGTCAAGAGTCCGCTGGTCGATGCCGAGACGATCGCTTTGGGAATCGATATCGTAAAGCGTATGGGCATTTCCAGTGTCAAGGTACAGATCAATACACTCGGCGATGACGCAAGCCGCGCTGCCTACAGAGAGGCGCTGCTCGCGCACTTTGCGCCTCATCTGGACGATCTCTGTCCTGACTGCAACAGGCGCTACCGCCAGAATCCTCTGCGCATCCTTGACTGCAAAGTCGACCATGACAAACCCGCCCTCAAGGAAGCACCGCGCCTGAGCGATTATCTGAATGAAGAATCCAAAGAGTATTTCAGACAGGTACTGGAAGCACTTGACGGAATGGGCATTGAATATGAGGTCGATGACAGACTGGTCAGAGGTCTGGACTACTATACACACACGGTATTTGAGGTACAGTCCACCAGACCTGATTCCGGCGCCCAGGCAACGATCTTTGCGGGCGGCAGATACGACCATCTGGTTGAGTACTTCGGCGGTCCGGAGATGTCCGGTATGGGCTTCGCGATCGGACTTGAACGTCTGCTCGATCTAGCGAAAAAAGACGGATTTACTCCGAAAGAGACCAATAACGCTGATATTTATGTCATTTCACTCGGCAATACAGGAAGCGCACCGCTGCAGGTCGTTCAGCAGCTGAGACATGACGGCTTTGTTGCTGAAGCAAACCTGACTCCGAGATCTCTCAAGGCACAGTTCAAGAGTTCCGACAGGGCGAACGCAAAATACACGGTCATTATCGGTGAAGAGGAACTGAAGAACGGCGCAGTCAATGTCAAATGCGCGGCAGATAAAACACAGAAAACAGTCAGGCTGGAAAAACTGACAGAAACAATCAGAGAATGGGAGAAAAACTGATGGAAAGAACATGCAGAAACGGAACCCTGCGTCTGAGTGATGCGGGAAAACAGGTAACACTGATCGGATGGGTCAGCAGAAGAAGAAACCTGGGAGCGCTGGTATTTATTGACCTGCGCGACAGAAGCGGTATCGTGCAGATCGTCTTTGACGAGAACCTGAGCCCGCAGGTAAAGGAAGTCAGAAGCGAATATATCCTGCAGGTAACCGGTACCGTACAGGAACGCGGACAGCACAATCCGAAGCTGGCAACAGGCGAGATCGAAGTTCATGCGGAAAGCGTTAAGATCATCAACTCAGCGGAAACTCCGCCGATCACGATCGCAGATGATACAGACACACTGGAAGACACCAGACTGAAATACAGATACCTGGATCTGAGAAGACCCGTACTGCAGAACAATATGATCCTGCGCCACAAGATCTGCATGATCGCAAGAAACACACTGGACGGGGAAGGCTTTGTCGAAGTTGAAACACCGATCCTTGCAAGAAGCACACCGGAAGGCGCGAGAGACTATCTGGTTCCTTCACGTATTTACAACGGAAAATTCTGGGCTCTCCCGCAGTCACCGCAGATCTATAAGCAGCTGCTGATGATCGGCGGACTTGAGCGTTATTTCCAGATTGCAAGATGCTTCCGTGATGAAGACCTGCGTGCCGACAGACAGCCGGAATTCACACAGATCGATATCGAAATGAGCTTCGTTGATGAAGAAGATGTATGGCATATCGTTGAAAAACTGATGCAGGATATCTTCAGAGGCGTCAAGGGAGTCGAACTGGAAGAAAAATTCGTGCGCATGCCCTGGGCTGAGTGCATGAAGAAATACGGAACGGACAAGCCTGATCTGCGTTTCGGCAACGAGATCAATGACATTACAGACCTGTTTGAAAACACCGAATTCCAGGTGTTCAAAGCTGTCAGGGAAAACGGCGGCGAGATCGACGCGCTGAAATTCGAACATGCTGCAGCACTGTATTCCAGAAAAAAGCTGGACCAGCTGCAGGATTTCATCAAGCACGGCTTCAAAGCAAAGGCACTGGCTTACCTGAAGATGGAAAAAGGAGAGATCTCCGGTTCTATCGTAAAAGCGCTCAGCGATGCTGAAAAGGAAGCTCTGAAAGAACGTCTGAATATGCAGGATGACGACCTTGTGCTGATCGTTGCAGACAAGGCAAAGATCGCCGAAGCAGCTCTCGGTGCTCTGCGTGTGAGACTCGGCCGCGAGCTGGACCTGATCCCCGAGAATGTATACAAATTCCTCTGGGTTACCGACTTCCCGATGTTTGAATGGAGTGAAGACGAAAACCGCTGGGTCGCACAGCACCACCCGTTCACAGCGCCGAAGGCAGAAGATGTTGACAAACTGTTCAGTGATCCCGCACATGTCAGTTCCCGCGCGTATGACCTTGTCCTGAACGGATACGAACTGCTGAGCGGATCCATCCGTATCCATGATCAGGAACTTCAGGCAAAAGTATTCGAATCCATCGGACTGACGATGGAACAGGCAAAAGCCCGTTTCGGATTCTTCCTGGATGCTTTCAGATACGGAACTCCTCCTCATGGCGGAGTCGGCATCGGTCTTGAAAGACTGACGATGGTTCTTGCAGGAACGGAAAACATCAGAGATGTTGTTGCCTTCCCGACGACCAACAGTTCCATGGATCTGATGAGTGAATCACCGAATGTCGTTGATAAAGCACAGCTCGATATCCTCGGAATTGAAATCAAAGACGAAGTGAAAAAAGCATAATTGTCAAGACTGTACAGTGTGTATTCTGTATGATATGTTTTAGTCACAGAGAGGTCCATTATTTTTCCTACATAGTGATATAAGGGAGCTCTGACTGGAGACATCCGTGTTGAAAGCCCGGTACGGCTGGGAATCCTGACGATCGACCAAGGGCACCCACCTCTACATAAGAGGGAACATATCAAGCCTCTCTGTTATCAAGCAAAATAAGCCGCATGTGTGACCATGCGGCTTTTATAATCAGCTATGATGTTCGTTTCTACAGTGTAGTCACTGCATCGGGGAATTCCGTGCCTTCTTTCTGTTCCAGCAGGATGCGGTCTGACCTGAAATCAGAGATAAAGGAAGGAACAAATGAGATATCGGAAGCTGTGACAGACAGGTCTTCCATCACGAAGTCCGAGAGCAGGTAATGCGCGTCATCCTGCTTCACATTGAAGAATGTATCGCACTCGAATGAGCAGTTCCTGATCACAACATGCCTGCCCGCTGATACCGGAAGATCAGTTCTTCCCTGCAGATCGAAAAACTGCTTCCAGGGGTTGATGTTCAGGAAATTCGCTGTTTTTCCTCTGATATCCTCCATCAGTACATATTCATAGCACTGCGGCGTATCAGGACGGAATTTCATCCACAGCAGGTTATAGCCGGTCGATACCGTGATCCTGCGCAGGATAATGTTCCGGCTGAGAACAGATTCCGAACCGAATGTCAGACAGCCGTGTACAAAGCCGTATTCACAGTCCTCAATGATAATGCGTTCATTCGGACCGTTGTCCGGATCGGTATCCGCCGAGGGACCTTTGCCTCCCTTGAGAGCGACGGCGTCATCATTGACAGCCATATAACAGTTTTTGACGAGCACATCTGTGCATGCGTCGATATCGATCGCGTCCGTACTCGGACCTTTGATGCCTTCATGCGGCGACAGCATCGTACAGCCGATATATTTTACACGTCTGCAGCGGTAGATGTGCGTTGTCCAGAATGCCGCATTCTGAAATGTAATTCCGGAGATCAGAACATCACTGCTTCGCCTGATATACAGCAGACGGGGCCGCTGGCCGTCCTTGTTCGTGCATTCCGGGTTCCATTCCCTCCGGAACCAGAATTCCCGCCAGAAGCGCTCTCCGCTGCCGTCTATGATGCCTTCTCCGGCAAGGATAAAGCCGTCTGAAGAGTCAACATTGATCAGGGCAGGGAAATACGTGCATGTCTGTCCCTCGATCCTTGTCGTGCATAACGGATAGTCACTGATATCATCACTGCCTTTCAGGACAGCGCCTTTACAGATATACAGATTCACCGAACGCGGAAAGAACAGGGCGCCTGTGAGGTAAGTTCCATTGTCAACAATGATCACACCGCCTCCCTGACCGGCACACTGATCGATCAGAGCCTGGATCGCAGCAGTCTGGAGCGTTCCGTCATTCCGGATGCCGCAGCTGCTGAAGGAATATTGTCTGCCCATGTCCGAAAGAGAAGGGACTGATGTGTCATAAAACCAGCTGTCTATGATCGTTCCGTCGGGAAAATGCTCAGTATGCATAAGCGGCAGCCTCCTTTGCATGTGAGTCCATTGTACAATAATGGTCTGAAACGGCATACATTCTGACGGGAAAGTCCATGTTTTTCAAAAGGAAACAATTGTATACTAAAAACGATACAGCATCTGACTGGAAGCTTTGCATGGTGCTGAGAGGATCTGCTTATGAGTAAAAAAACGAAAAATGATGAACAGAAAGAAAGAGAACTGTCTCCCCGGGAAAAGGAACGTCTGCAGTCTTTTCAGGCTATGAGTTCCGAACTCAGAAAACAGGGGTACAGACAGGTATCCATGGTGATTGGGATCGATAAAGCCAATAAACTGGCGATCATAATGGTACTGCCTCTGCTGGCGGCAGGAATGGCACTGTTTGTTCTTCTGGGTGAAGGAGCACCGATCGGGTTCCGTTCACTGAAGGAAAGTCTCCTGTTTTTCGCCGGCGTGATCATACTGACAGTTGTGCATGAACTGATTCACGGGATCACCTGGAGCATCTTTTCACCGAACCGCTTCAATGATATCGAATTCGGCTTTATGAAAGAAACACTGACACCGTACTGCACATGCAGGGCACCGCTGGGCAAAAAAGAATACATTCTTGGCACGATCATGCCGCTGATCATCGTAGGCATTATTCCGACAGCCGCAGGGATCCTGACACATTCGTTCATGTGGATGCTGCTGGGGATCATCATGATCTCCGGTGCTGCAGGCGATATCATGATCATCAACGCTCTGATGAAGCATCATTCCGACTGCAAGGACCAGATCATATGCGATCTGCCCGTCCAGGCCGGATGCATGCTGTTTGAAAAGTAACGAGGGGGCCGGTATGGAAAAACAGGAATTATACAGCGGAAACGTATTATACGGTAAGAAATGGGCAGTGTGCGGAGACAGCTTTACTGCCGGGGTCAGCGGAGGCGTGATCACAGAAGGCCGTTATCAGGGAATGAACTACGCATATCCGTATCTGATCGGCAACAGGAATGATATGGAGATCGTCCCGTTCTTTATGGGCGGCAGAACGATCGCATTCCCGGAAGACGGAACATTCCACAACAGCCTGACGGATCCCGAAGCAGAATGGTATTACCGCAACATCCCTGAGGACAGCGACTACATTACGATTTATCTTGGCATCAATGATTCACATCATGAGCACGGCAAAGGCGGGGACGGTGAAGACCCCCGCGGCATCATCCCGCTCGGTACGATCACAGATGATACCGTACACACATATTACGGCGCGTGGAACGTCGTCCTGTCATGGCTGATCGTCAACCGTCCGTTTGCCCATATCGGCATCCTTGTATCCAACGGATGCGACAGGGAAGCTTACCGGACAGCACAGATCGAGATCGCCCGGAAGTACGGTATCCCGTACATCGATATGAACGGGGACAGGCATACGCCGGTCATGATCCGTTCACAGAATCCGGATATTTCACCCGAAGTCAAGCACATGGTCATGCTGAAGCAGGCAGTGAATTATCCTTCGAATACGCACCCCAATGATGCGGCGCACGAATTTGAATCATACTTTATTGAAGATTTTCTGAGAAGAATCTAGAATCATTACAGAAGGAGAGATTTGTATGAAACCTACGATTATCGGAGAAAACTGCGGCTATTGCCAGGGCGGCGAACTGCTTGCAGCATTTGGAATCAAGATCTGTGAACTCGATGTCAGCCAGCTGATCCTGTTCAAGGAACAGAGCCATCCCGGAAGATGCATCGTTGCTTACCAGGATCATGTCAGTGAGATCGTTGACCTGACGGATGATGAACGGAGCCGTTTCATCGCGGATGTCAACCGAGCTGCCAAGGCCATTCACAAGGTTTTCTCACCGGACAAGATCAACTATGGCGCATACGGTGATACAGGATGCCATCTGCATGTTCATCTGGTTCCGAAATACAAGGACGGTTATGAATGGGGCGGTGTATTCGCAATGAATCCCGGACAGACATTCCTGACCCAGGAACAGTATGATGAAATGATCGAAAAGATCAAAGAAGCTCTTTAAACAAGGTGAAGGACTGACAAAAACAGTCCTTTTTTTTGCGAAAAATACGCGAAAAGGAAAGGGCTTACAGGATTTTGCAAAATGAAAACGTTTTCTTTCAAAAGCGCTATTTTCAAAGAAATAGTTGATGGTGTCCCTTTTTAGGTATAGTGATAAATGCCGGAAGACATATTCTTAACATAGAGAGGTCGAGAATATGTTGATCAACCAGGAATTCATTAATCATCTGACACCTGTAGAAGTA
>JAFRJJ010000032.1 GCA_017432325.1 Solobacterium sp.
GAACGAGATTTCCTTTCATACACATAGTATACCATTTTTAACATTATAAATAAATATGAAAAGACTATGAGAAGCAGACTTATGGTGCGCTTTCATCTGCGGCAATTGAATTGCCGAGGATTCCCGCTTAATGTCCTAAAAATAATTCTTCTTCAGATAGTCCGCATTCTTCGGCTCGTACGGCACTGAAATGAAATCTTTCTTTTGGTGGTACAAGAGGCATACCGTCTCGAGTGTTTGTTGATTTTACAAGGAGTACTCGATAACATCCTTTCCGTTCATCGGGATCGGGAATGCGAAGCGTATCTTCTTGATCCATATACCATTATCAGGCTTTTGATCGTAGATTTCTATACTCTCAATGAATGCCTGAATCAGCTCTTTGCGTTCTGCTTCTGTGATTGACTGATACAGTTTATCGAAAGCCAGCAGTAACTGATAGATATTTTCACCAGTAATCTTCTCCTGACGGATCGTACCGATTTCTTCTTTCAGTTCATTAATCTGGGTTTCGATATCAGCGGCCCTATCGTACTGTTCATCATACCTTCTCTGCAGATCCAGGATCTTCTTGTCATAATGTTTCTCATCCGGATCAAGCGTATCCATCTGGTGTTCTAGTCTGGATTTGATTGCCAATACCTGCTTCAGCTGACCGTATAAGACATCAAGCTGCTTTTCCAGATCTGTTGTATCGACCGTAGAACCGATCTTATCCTGTATTGCTTCACGGAACTGCGGATTATTCACCGTTGCCGATATAACTGCTTCTACCTGTTTGTTGATCTCCGTCTGTTCAATATTCTTTCTGAAGGTGCATTTATGACCTGTAGCACCGACTGTATTCTTGCAGTAGTAGTAATACCTGGTCTTGTTATCCTTGCTGTGAGCTTTGGACATATTGCCATACATCCCCTTCCCACAGCACGGGCATTTCAAAATACCGGACAAGATATGAGCGTGTTCCACATCATGGACTTTGACTCTTCTGTAGGCATTTACCTTTCGCTTTTCCTGTGCCAAATTCCAGTCTTCTTCAGAGATTATGGCTTCATGTTCGCCGTCATAGATTGGATATTCTGACTGCTCCACAATATGCATTTCATTACGGGTTCCGATCTTCTTTTCCGTCTTTCTTCGTCCATATGCAATCTTTCCCATATAGACCG
Source organism: Solobacterium sp. (assembly GCA_017432325.1). GTDB lineage: Bacteria > Bacillota_I > Bacilli_A > Erysipelotrichales > Erysipelotrichaceae > Bulleidia. The sequence goes on from JAFRJJ010000032.1 coordinate 1,170, forward strand.
GATTATCAATGACTTTCTTCACGAATGTGGCAGAGAAGCCAGGAATCGTATTATTCTGCCTGAGCTTCTTTGTATAACCGTGATTGTTCAGATAATTGGCAACACCTATCGTGCCTTCATTGGTATGAATATAACGGTCGTAGATCAGTCTGATGATCTCAACTTCATCTTCGGCAATCTCCAGTTTTCCATCCACAAGCTTATATCCGTATGGAGCGAAACCGCCGTTCCATTTTCCTTCTCTTGCTTTCTGTTCTCTTCCGGCCATTGTCTGGGTGCGGATGTTTTCTCTTTCGATTTCTGCAACAGCAGAAAGCACGGATATCATCAGTTTTCCGGAATCCTTGGAACTGTCTATACCATCTTCCACACAAATCAAATTGACTCCGAAATCCTGCATGGTCTGTAATGAATTCAAAACATCTGCTGCATTTCTACCGAAGCGGGAGAGCTTGAACACCAGAACAAACTCGACATTGTCTTTTCTGTTTTCAATGTCTTCCAGCATTCTCTGAAAATCAATTCTTCCCTGGATATTCTTGCCGGAGTACCCTTCATCGGAATACTCTCCGACAATCTCCATCCCTTCATACTCGGCATACTTTCTGAGCTTATCTTTCTGAGCATCCAAGCTGTATCCGTCAACCTGAATGGAAGTGGAAACACGGGTATAGATATAACACTTCTTTTTCCTGTTCAAGGTGTCACTTCCTTTCACATCTTGGAGGAACGTTTCCCTCTTACTAACAGTTCAGTCCGGATATAATACTCCAGTAATCGCAGCACATAATCCGGAGCGTTCCTTAGACCTAATTCCCAGTCTGTAACTGTCTGATACGGTATTCCAAAGTATTCGCAGAATTCCTTTCTGTTCATACCGGTGAGTTCTCTTAACTCTTTTACTTTTTCCTGACAATTCATATGATGCTTTCCTTATTTCGCGTTTATGCTATGCATAAATTATACCCTTTCCAATCATGTTATGCAATGCATAATCAATCTTGTTTCCTGATGATGCCTAAATACCCATCGAGATAGCTTCTGTATCTTCTTGCGACGACTTCCGAATCTGGTTTTTCTTGTACCGTTTTCTTTGTAATCTTTAATAGATTCTCGAATGCGATGCTGGTCAGAACATCCCTTCCATTTTTCAGCATCAGTCTGGACATGATGCTCACGCAGCGTTCAAATGCCAGGTTGTATTTCTTCTCATCGTAGTATTTCTTCAATCCGCATAACCTTCTGCTTATCAGCGGGGATGTTTCATCACTGAGCTGGCTCAGTTTCCGTCTGCTTTGAATGAAATGACATTCTTCAAGCAGAACGCTTAAACCGGTAATCTCAATGTTCCCTCACTTATATGTAGGGGACAGAAACAGTGGCATTTGTTCACATAAAACGCAAAAATCCGTAATCTTTTTTCGATCACGGATCTGTAAAAACCATTCTGTTTCCCTTCACCTCGTGAAGACTGTGAATGACAATGAACCGAGTGTAACGGCAGAGGGTTTGGGGAGCGGTATCCCCAACAAGAACCAGTGGCACGAAATGATTTTCCGGCAGACAAAGAGAATCTTGCTCTAATGAAAATAGAGCGAGATTCTGCACACTGGTTAGGCCTTGGAAAACGAATTTCTGTTTAACAAGGAGAATCTTGCTCTTAGAATAAGGCAAGATTCCTACAACAGAAAGGCATTAGTATACCCGATGCGATTTTCATTTAACAGGTACAACTTATTTGGCGTTTACAATACAGCTGTAAATAAATGATTTCGAACGTTAAAGAGGGTATAGAACAGCAAGATTCATATAAGAAAACACTGTTCCAGACCCCCTCAGCTCCACTCGAATGCCGCGTATTTACGCGGTTTTTAATGTTTTTTCAAGTACAGCTGTAGTTTGTAAACCTGCTCGAAAGCTCGAAGTATGTTTTCATCTCTTACCGTTCATATATTCAATAATGAGCTGCATTATGACTAAAGAGTTTATTTTGGTAAGCGGATCGCTGTCAGATACTCGTGTGTCTGCCTGTATGAAAAGGTCAATATTGTGAAGGGCTTCTTTCTGAATATCTTCACCGCAGAGCCATATGATCGAAGCACCTTTGCTTTTGAATTTCTCAACGATCGGATAATATCCGCGGTGTGCATGATCAGAGATCATTAACAGCAGCATATCCCCGTCTGCGTTCTGTGCAACTACTTTCAGAGCGTCTGACCAGTTGATCAGAATACAGTGGAAGTCAATGGACATCAGCATATCGTACAGATACGTGGCGGGTACAGAAGACATATTGCGTCCATATATACAGAATGTACGGTGACTGCGGATCAGCTGATAGATTTTTTCAATATCCTCCTGACGGATCGAAGAAAGGAAATCATTGAACTGAGCAAGCTGCCTGGATATGATGTGATACATGCTTTCATCCGGGGCATTATGGCTGTTTCGTATTTTGAATTTCAGCTCATTGAAGCCTTTCAGACCGATATGCTGACAGAACCGGACAACACTGGCATTGGATACATAGATCTTTGAGCACAGGTCTTCCAGCGTCATCCATGCCGCATTCTGTTCGTTTTTAAGAAGGTAGTCATAGATGATCCAGTCGGTTTCCGTCAATCCCGCAGGATCAATGGTCTGAAGGAAACTGCTCATACCGGTTCATCTCCTTTCTTCAGCTGACGGTAAAACTCGATCAGCGTATCGATCAGATAATATATGCACAGACGGGACGTAAACTCAGCACCTTTGTTTTCCCGCTGATGGGCGAAAAAACGCAGATTGTAATTGCAGTGGACAGCAACGTCATTGTTATAGACCGGTGTAATACCGACAGATACCAGATTGTGCAGCTTGGCGGTCTGTGCCAGTTTGACGGTTTTGTGCCACATACCGGAAGCACTGATAAAAATGATAATTGCCTGTTCCGGAATCGTCTGGATCAGATGTGCTGTCATATTGCCGGAGTGAAGCTGGTATACATTGGTACGGCCGTTTATCATCAGAAGCCTCTCCAGATATGTGACAAGGTTATCCGTTATTCCTCCGGGGTAATACAGGTAAACCGGCAGATCCGTATTCAGCAGGGATGCAACTTTGTAGAGCCGTTCATTCTGCATAAGCCCAGCCGTACCGACAATACTTGTCGAGATGTCCGTCATGATGGACTCATAGGTGGCAGGTACGGAAACTTCGCTGTTTGCAGGCTCCGTATTACTGCGATCGTCCTGCAATGCATATTTCACTTCCGAGAAGCCGCTGTACCCGATCTTTTTGCAGAAGCGTACCACGGAAGATGGAGCGCAGTTCAGTTCCCCCGCAAGCTCTTTGATGCTCATTGAACAGACCGCCGCTTTGTGCCGGTAAACATACTTCAGCATTTCGGATTCTGTTTCATTCAGCTGGCGAAGGGTATCGTCGTCAATTTTCAAAACCATTGGAACCTCCGGAATAATACTGCTGCATCATTGGTCAGATCGTGGGCGGACAGTTTATTTCTGCTTTCTCACAATCTGCATATTCATTTCTTCAGCTTTTTCTTACTTCATATTATATGTAAAAAATTCCGATTTGCGGAAATAGATTCATAATAAGCAACTAAAACCAGATAGATCCGGAACTATTTACAGCATATCTTCTGAAGAATATAGTGTGATTGTAAGAAAACTCACCGGCCGGAGAGGTAAATTACAGAGAAGAGAAAGAGGTAAAAAAATGAAAAAATACAATGTTTGCATCGTTGGCGGCGGCAGCACATACACTCCTGGATTTCTGAAGTCTTTTGTAAGACTGAAGGATGAGTTCCCTCTGAATAAACTTGTTCTGTTTGATATTGATGCGGAGCGTCAGGAACCGATCGGAGAATTCGGAAAGATCTTATATGCGGAGCGTTTCCCGGAACTGGATTTCTCCTACACAACTGACCCGGCAGAAGCGTATAAAGACATGGATTTCATCTTCATGCAGATGCGTGCAGGCGGATTGAAGATGCGCCGCGAAGATGAGCATATTTCTCTTCGTCTGGGAAGAATCGGACAGGAAACATGCGGAGCCGGCGGAATGGCATACGGACTTCGCTCCTGTGTTGACATGATCGAGTCGATTCATGAAATCAGACAGTACTCTCCTGAAGCTTGGATCCTGAACTACTCCAATCCTGCAGCGATCGTTGCGGAAGCACTGCGCAGAGAATTCCCTGATGATTACAGAATTCTGAATATCTGTGACCAGCCGGAAAACATCATGAGATCTGTTTCAAGGCTTCTGAATGTATCCTGGGAAAGTCTGGATCCGGTCTACTTCGGTCTGAACCACTATGGCTGGTTCACACATGTCTATGATAAAGAAACAGGCGTGGATCTGCTTCCGAAGATCAAGGAAATCGTTAAGGAAAAAGGTTTCCTCCCGCAGGATGCGGAACAGAGAGATCAGTCCTGGCTGGATACCTATGGATTTGTCCAGACAATGTTGCGGGATTATCCGGACTATCTCCCCAACACATATGACGGATATTATCTGTATCCGGAATACAAGTTCTCTCATCTGAATCCTGAATATACAAGAGCGGATGAAGTCATTGACGGAAGAGAAAAGCGTGTATTTGCGGAATGCAGAGAAGTCATCGCGAAGGGAACACTCGGCGACAAGTTTGATGAAATCTCTGACGCACATGCAGAAATGATGATCAAAGTAGCTGAGGCTATCGCGTTCAACAAAAATACCAGATTCATCGTCATCGTCAAGAATGAAGGCGCAATTGCAAATATGCAGGATGACGCAATGGTCGAACTGGTCTGCGAACTTGGTATCAACGGTCCGAGAAGAATGGCAGTCGGCAATATCCCTCAGTTCTATCTTGGTCTGCTTGTGCAGCAGGTCTCCAGCGAGAAGCTTCTTGTAGATGCGTATTATGAACACTCCTATCAGAAGGCAATGCAGGCGTTTACGCTGAACCGACTGATCAATGACACAGACAAAGCAAAAGAGATCCTTGATGCAATGATCGAAGCAAACAAAGGCATGTGGCCGGAATTGAAATAATAAACCGAAGGTGAGTATATGAAGAAGAATAATGTAATGAACTTCTTCTCAGATTTGGGAAGAAGTCTGATGATGCCGATCGCAGCACTGGCTGCGTGCGGTATCATACTGGGTCTTACGTCCGCATTGATGAAAGCACAGGTCGTGGCTGCTGCTCCGTTCCTTGGAGAAGGCCTGCTTGGCTTCATTATCCTGGTGCTGAACAAGGTGTCCGGTGTAGTATTCACACTGGTTCCGGTTCTGTTCACAATTTCCATTGCTATGGGACTGGCAAATGAAGAAAAAGAAGTAGCTGCTTTTGCCGGATTCATCGGATATTACACATTCCTTGTGGCGAGTTCCCTGGTCATTAATACAGGTGTCATGGATTTCTCGGTCATGAAGATCTCCGTGATCCTTGGTGTAGAAACCCTGGACATGGGTGCGGTTGCCGGTATTCTGATCGGTCTGATCACCGCTTCCCTCCACAACAAATATCACAAAGTTGTATTCCCTGCAGCAATCGCTTTCTATGGCGGAAAAAGGTTCGTTGCTCTCGCTGTCATCCTTGTTTCAGCTATTCTTGGTATTGTCAGCCCGTTTGTCTGGCAGCCGGTATCCACAGCGATCAACGGACTTGGCTCTCTGATCCACAGCGCAGGTATCTTCGGTGTTGGAATCTTCGGTCTTCTGGAACGCGCACTGATTCCGACAGGTCTTCACCACGTGCTGAACGGTCTGTTCCGTACAACAAGCCTTGGTGGTACTTATGAAGGCGTTGAAGGATGTCTGAATATCTTCCTGCAGTTTGTAGATAAAGTTCCTCTGAAAGAACTGGCTCCGTTCACACGGTTCCTTGGACAGGGTAAGATGCCGTTCATGATGTTCGGTTTACCCGCTGCTGCTCTGGCGATTTACCAGACATCTCCGGCGGATAAGAAAGACAGAGTCAAAGCTCTGATGATCGCCGGCGTCGCAGCAAGCTTCGTTTCCGGTATCACAGAACCGCTTGAGTTCTCCTTCATGTTCATTGCTCCGGCACTGTTCGGTTTCCATGCGCTGATGGGCGGTATCTCCTTCGCTCTCATGGCAGCACTTGGTGTAGCGATTGGTAACACAGGCGGCGGTATCATCGACTTCTTCATCTGGGGTGTCTTCCAGCCGGGTTCCAACTGGATCTGGGTAATCGTAGTCGGTATCGCATATGCGGTAATCTACTACATGGTCTTCAAAGCGTATCTGACTAAGAAGCAGATCTCCATCGACGTAGCTGATGAAGATGATGGGGAACCTTCCTCTGCAGGAACTGTCAGTGAAAAAATGCAGAAGACAGCTGAAACTGTCATCGAAGGTCTTGGCGGATTTGACAATATCGTTACTGTAAACAACTGTATTACACGTCTCCGTGTGGATGTGAAGGACATGGGAAAAATCGATGAAGATCTGCTGAGGAAAACAGGCAGTCTCGGTATATTTAAAGTCAGTGATACACATATCCAGGTAGTTTACGGTCCAAAAGTAGAACAGGTAGCAGACGCTGTACGTCATGTTATCAAGAATTACTGATTAGTCATATAAAACGGTAATATGAACTAGCGTGGATTTATACCTACAGGTTGAATTAGCGTGTGGGCAAAAAGAATCACAGGTTGAACTTCTGTGTTGGTGAAGAATTGAGTGTAAAAAAGTGACCTTCTTATTACGATGAATATGTCAACTATTCAGAGAATAAGGAGGTCATTTTCAGTGTATGCTTTTTTCCAACATTAACGAAGAAGAATTTGAACTATATGAGGAATTTATACGTTCCGGCACTCTCTGTGTCGAGATCCGTTTGAAGAATCGCGGACATCGCTGCGTTGACTGCGGTACTTTCCACACGAATGTCAAAGAGTATCGGACAAAGACGATCCGGCATTCCATATATGCCAGCCAGCCATGTACGATCCTCTATCATCAGAGGAGGTTCATCTGTCCGAAATGCGGAAAGACCTGTATGGAAACCAACCCCTTCATCAGTGATAACACCCGTATCTCAGATCAGACGATCGAAAATATACTGACTGACCTGAAACGATATAACAATTGCCATATTCTTCTACTGTATTTTCGTTACAGTTATTACAATATCAGGGAAAAGAACTCTTGAATTCCAGGGAATCATTTCCCATAGAAAAAGCAGTAGACCGAAGTATAATGGCCGACTGCTCTATGCCTATACCATATTGTAGTATTTCAATGCATCAAGGATCGCTTCTTCCTTTTCTTCTGTACATTTCGGCTGCTTTGGATCCTGCTTTTTGGAATGATTGAAGTTCTCTCTTTCTTTGATCCCGTGCTTCTCCTTGATCTGAGCGATATTCAGACTCGATACGGTCAGAGCATAATTCTTCTTCACATATGATTTGATCTCTTCATAGGTGGCACCTGTTTTAATGCCGGACATGTCCATATCTTCCAGAGAGAAGTCAACATGCACCTTCTTACTCGATATGTTTCCCTTGGAAAGAAGGACAACAGTCTCGACATGCCTATTACTGTCCAAACCTTTCCCAATCGGCATACTCATATCACTGTCGATGATCGGAAGGCGGAACGTGATCGACTTCAGCCACTGTCCGCTGGGCTGCCGCTCTTCGTGAATCTGGATCTCTTCAATGAGGGTTTCCATCAACTTCCGCTGTTCTTCCTCGTTCATCAGCTTATAAAACTTATCGAAGTAGATCAGAATCTTGTAGATGTTATCCCCGGTAACCTTTTCGGACTCGATGGACTGCTTCTTCGCCCTTGCCTCTATGAGTCTCTGCTCCTGATCGTCGATCTTGTCGTACATCCGGTACAAACGGTCATCCAGGTCGGCCTTGCGGCGATTATAGTGACGGTCATCCGAATCTAGCTGTTCGATCTCTTCCAAAGTCTTCCGTTTCATGGCGTAGGACTGCTTCAGCTGCTTCTCCAGCGCCTTGATCTCCTGATCGATAGCCGTGGTGTCCACCTTCATATTGATCTTTTCCTGCATGAGCGAGGCAAAGCGCGGATTTGAGACCAGTTTCGTAATGATCTCAACTACGGAAGCATCTAGGATCTCTTCCTGGATCTGCTTCTTATAATCACACTTATGACCGCGGGTCATGGTCCTGTGCTTGCAGCCGTAATAGTAAAAATCCTTATATTTTGAACCGTCCTTCTTGTGCTTGATACTTTTATTGCCGTACATGCCGGAGCCGCATACAGGGCATTTTACAAGGCCTGACAGAAGATGCGTCTTCGTATCCTTCGCCTTGTTCACATGCTCGTATTTCTTTGCCTGGGCGATCATCTTAACCTGAGCCTGGTTCCACAGCTCTTCCGAGACGATGCCTTCATGCAGACCGTCCACCACCAGGTAGTCATCCTGCTCAACCAGTCTATATTCGTTGCGGGTGCCATGCACCTTTTCCGTTTTTCGGCGGCCATAAGCGATCTTTCCGCAGTATACCGGGTTCTTGATGATGCGGCGAATGAGTGCGGAATCAAACAGCGGATTCTTTCCATTATGACGGGCAATCTTGTGGATCCCGTGATTTTCCAGATGCTTGGCAAGACCATTGGCGCCGATATCTGTGGAGACCCACTGTTCAAAAATAATGCGAATCGCTGGAGCTTCCTCCTCATTGATCTCCAGTACACCATCCTTCAGGCTGTAGCCATAAGGCGGAAAACCACCATTCCACTTGCCGTCCCTGGCTTTTTGGATACGGCCTTCCATGGTTTGGACACGGATATTCTCGCGCTCAATCTCCGCGACAGCTGACAGGACGGAGATCATCAGCTTTCCGGCATCCTTGGAGGAATCAATCCCATCTTCCACGCAGATCAAATTGACGCCAAAGTCCTGCATGGTCTGCAGCGTGGAAAGGACATCTGCAGCGTTCCTTCCAAAGCGCGACAGTTTGAAGACCAGAACAAAGGAAACTTCATCTTTACCGGTCTTGATGTCTTCCATCATGCGGTTGAACTCGTCGCGACCCTCTATGGACTTTCCGGATTTACCGGCGTCCTCATACTCCCCGGCAACCTCATAATCGTTGAATTCTGCAAAGGCCCGCATGCGGGTCCGTTGGGCATCCAGAGAATAGCCATCGATCTGCATCGCGGTTGAGACACGGGTATAAATATAAACCTTGGTTTTCTTCTTTTCCATCAAGGACTCCTTTTAAGTTTGGACATTATTTCCACGTGTATCCTATCATATACTCCTCCGTTTTTCAAATAAAAAAGAAGGCCGACTCCATGGAAACGCCCCACAGAATCGGCCTGATTGTCACGCAGCCTGTCTCGCCTCTGCACTGAGCCGCATATACCTTCGATACATTTCTTCGATGCATTTCAGTCTGCTTTTCTGTCTGGGATCCGGCAGTGTGTCCAGATCCATCTGCCCGGCATATTTCTCTATCATATTGGCGAGGAAATCCGCCAGGCCGCTCCATACATCAGTCTCGTACATCCGCACCCCTCCCTTTCGTTTTGTTCTTTTCATTTCGGTCATCATGAGCGTAAGCCTCCAACACCTCCGGCGGGATCCTCTCCAGAAGAGCTACCGCAGCGTCAAAGTCACGGCGAAGCTGTAGGTCTGCCATTCTCTTTAAAACGCTCTCCTGGCGGCTCTCCTTCAGTTCTGTCGTAAGAGTTTTGTTTGCCAGCTCAAGAGCTGTGTTTTCTGCCTTCATGGAACCGAAAGCCTTGCTGTACTTCCGAACCTGGGTGCTCATCTTTTCGACGTTCGGGATATACTTATCCAGCACCTTACCGATCTCGGCAGCCTTAGCCCTCGCATTGAATGCATTGACCTCTGAGAGCAGCCCTTCCAGCTTCTCGCGCTGTTTGTTTAGCCGAGTCATCTCCTTAAAGACCCTCGGCGGGATATAGTCCCTTCCGGTCTCGCTGGCGCTTAATCCTCGTTCCAGTTCCGGGAATCGTTTGACCATGTGTTCCCAGTAAGCATCCTGCCATTTCGTGAGCTTCTTCTTGTTACCGATAATCTCCTTGGCACAAAGCCTGCCGTCTTCTGTCAGCGGGACAAAAGAAAGGTGCATATGGGGCGTTTTCTCGTCCATATGCACCACGGCTGAAATAATCGTATTCGGATTCTGTTTCTGTTCCAGGAACTCAAGTGCCTCCCGGAAAAAGGCTCTGATCTCTTTCAAGCTCTTGTTCTGGAAAAACTCCGGGCTGGCGGTGATCATCGTTTCCACCAGCCGCACACTGTCCGTCCTGGTACGGCATCCAGTTTCTTTAATCTGTCGTTCTGCCTCTGCCCGGTACCGGCCCTTTGGTTCAACCAGATGGAAATTCAGATGTGTCCTGCTCGGATCAATGTCAGGATTGCTGGCATAACTCTCTTTTGTTCTTTCGTCATGAGCCTCGATCCTTCCGATCTCCGGCCCCTTGTATTTCATAAATCGCATGATCGCATACTGCGGTGCTGCCATAATGTCTACTCCTCCTTCAAATGCTATAACTGTAAAAGCTTTAATATTTTTTCGTTCGTACGTACATGCGTACAGCCGATATCTGAAGCAGATATCGTACGCTTGTACGCACGTACGCATGTTTTGATGACCTTATTAAAGAAATGGATTGTCATGATCGATGACCTCGATGCCGAGGTATCCCCGGCAGCGTTTCCCCTTCCCGCGATAGATGTTGTTATCCGGGATCAGGTGATACACTTCGGCATACTGGGCAAGGAAGTTGGCAAAGCTCTTCATGGATAAGGCGTTTTCCGCATTGTCATCGCACCATTCTTTATATGCCGCATACAGATCACAGGTCGCTGCCTTGCTGTCTTCATGAAAGGCGAGATACCCTTCAGAGGTCAGAAAACCCAGGATGTTGTTCGCATCCTTCACAATGGCTGCGATATTGTCCATTGACCGGTCACTGATGGTAAAGCGGTAGTTATTGGCGACAAGCCGCTTAAGTCCCTCCAGGCACCATAGAAAGATGCCTTCCTTTTCTGCAATCATCTTTTCGACAAGATAGGGATCGTCAACGCGGCCATCCGGCTTGTCCTTCGTGGTGATCACGATCTGCCGCCGAAAGAAGCCGTCAGACCGATCGTGAAGTGCAGTAAGGGCGCCATTCCCGAAGCACAGGAAGCGGACATACAGAAGGCTCTGATAACTCTGGATACCTTTCCGCTCAACATCCATCTGGCACTCGGAGGTGACAATCGATTTGATATAATTTGTTTTAGTAAGTGCGCTCATATCCATATCGTCATCCACCATGAGCAACTTATCCTCCAGGTCTGCCCTGGCAAAACGATTTGTCTCGACCTTCTGGATGCTGGTGGTATTCATATTGATCCCAAAGATAGATCTCATCGCCAGCCCGATCCGGGATTTTCCTTCGCCGCCTTTCCCGATCAGCAGAAGCATCTTTTGGGCCTTGGTCGTAGGAAGCAGGCAATACCCAAGGTACTCCTGCAGTGTTGGAATATCTCCCGGAATCAGAAGCTCCGAAAGGAAGTTTAGCCAGACGTTCGGCGTGCCTGCTGCTGGGTTGTATGCGACCTCCAGCCGGTTCCGGCAGTATTCCTTCTCTTCGCTGAAATGACCATCGAAATACCATGTGCCGTTGGCCACATGGATGCGGTCCTGGTGAAGTGGGATCTCATCAGCGAAGGCCATCATTTTGACCGCCTTCATAAGGTCTTCAACTTTTCTCGCTGTTCCGGTCTTGATCCAGTCGCAGATCTCCATAAAAATCTCCCGTTTCAGGGCCGCTTCATCATGGACAAGCCCCTCGACGGTATACAGCTTGCCGTGAACGCATTTCATGGGATGTGCCTCCAAGAATGAACAGCAGAATGTCATCTCATCGATCTTACGATCCTCGGTGACCCACACCGGGGCATCAGGAGGCAGCGTTGATTTCCTCGGCATTCTTCGCCCTCCTTTCTTCCTCATAGGCTCTGATCACGCGATCTTCGAGACCCGTAATCTTGCCGTCCTTTATCAGTTCTGTAACAAGGGTCTTTCGCTGTTCGAGATCGCCGACCGCCAGTAGATCTGCCAGATATTCGATATAAGAGAACATCTGGCAGGCCTCTACAAAGCGGTCATCAGGTTCTTCGCCCATCGAGACTGAGGCGAATCGCACCTTCCAGTCCTCCAGAAGGTGCATATAATCACAAAGCACCCTCTGACAGTAACGTTCGTCATCACGAAACGCACTGATCATCGGGTGCTTAGGTTTTGCAAGCGCCGCTGCGGGTGAAGGCTTGTCCGGATCGATCCCAAAGTCCACAGTCAGCTTCCTCGCCGCTTCATAGGGGCTTAGAACGAAGAGTCTCCCTGTCAGATCGATCACATCCCCGGTGGCCCCGCAGCCGAAACAGTAGAAGTAATCTTCATTCAGCTTCAGGCTGGGATGCCGGTCATCATGGAACGGGCACCTAACCATGTCATGGTGATTTGGCTGTAGCCCGTACATCTTTGCCACATCAGGTACGCTCACACTTGCCTTTACAGTTTCAAATAGATTCATAGTCTGGTTCCTCCTTTGGATTTTATTTGGATACTTGATCCTGATGTCTTATACGGAGGAAAACCGACGGACTTGAAAAATTGGGCGATTTTGGGATTTGGGAGGAGTGAACAACAGAGAAATTGCAAAAACGCAATCTCTGGTGTGATATGTAATCATTTGATTGCATTTGATGTTTATATGTAATATACTGAAGCTGAGAAAAAAGACACATTCGTTGCGATAGGAGGTAAAGAAAATGGCAAGCACACTGGTCCAATTCCGAACAGAAGATACAGAAAAGCTGAAATCCGTTCAGATCCTTGAAAAGCTGGGACTGTCACTTCCGGCATACCTTCGGATGTGCATGTCCAGACTGAATCAGGAAAACGGGATTCCCTTCAGTATGAAGCTGGAAGAAGAACAAAACCCCGGCATTCGTGCCCTGCAGAGAGCAAGTCGGATCGCCGAGGAGTATGGTATTTCCGATATGTCATTGGATGAAATCAACGCGGAAATTGCTGAAGCCAGGAAGTAACCGCCTATGAAATACTACGCAGTAATCGATACCAATGTCCTCGTTTCAGCGATTTTGAAGCATCATTCTGTCCCGGGAAGTATCATCGACCTGGCATTCGACGGCCCGATCATACCGGTCCTGAATGACGCAATTGAGAAAGAATACCGGGAAGTCCTGTCACGCCCGAAGTTTCATCTCCCCTCAGATCTGATTGAAGACATCCTGTCATCGTTTCATCAAAGGGGGCTTTATGTCGATGCAGAAGAACTCGATATGGAACTTCCCGATCCGAAAGACAGGGTCTTTTATGAAGTTGTCATGGAAGAACGAAAAGAAGAGGATGCTTATCTTGTGACCGGCAATATCAAGCATTTCCCGAAGAAGCCATATGTCGTAACACCGAGACAGATGCTGAATATCATATTGGAAGATCGGGAATATTATTAGACAGATCCATCTTCAATCGATGGAATAAAGAGGTGAGAAACAGATGGCACAGACCTGGCTTCCCGGCGATACGCGGCAGCGCATCCAGGACTTAATCAAAGACAACAGCATCACTCAAGCCGAGCTGGCAGGCATCATCGGCCTTTCTGAAAGTGCGCTCAGCCGCTACCTGAAAGGCCAGACCGAGATGCTCGGTGACGGGTATATCATCAAGATCGCCAAGCATTTTAATGTATCTACAGACTTCCTCCTGGGAGAGACGGATATCCCGGATCGGAAAAATTATGATATTGAGGAGCTGGGGCTTTCCGCGGAATCTGCGAAATTACTGTATACCGGAAAGATTGATTCCAACATCTTAAACCTGCTGATCGAGAATCCGAAATTCGCGCACCTTATCCGCCTGCTTGCCCTCTATAAGGATGAGACCATGCTTGACGGCATAAGAGCCGCAAATCAGAATTATACATTTCTGCGGTCCCTCCTGATGGGCCAGGCCAGGTTTCATCCCGAAGATGCTGCGACGGCCATAGACCTGGCGCAAAAGCTTTCGGATCTGAAAGCACCTCCGGTCTCTGCAGATATCGATGCAATAAGGACGGTCTTTATGCAGATCGTCGCGGATATAAAGGCAAGTGCTGCCTCTGAAAGCAAAATGTACCAGACTGCTACTTCAGAAATACTGGAAGATTTCCGCAAAACGCTCACAAGGGGCGAGGAAGGATTTGATTTAAAATCTCTTACCGTGGATGATATGGTACAGGCCATCATGCATTATGCGAGACAAGGGGATTTCCCGCCAGAGACTTTATCAAATCTGGAAGAGACTCTGACAGAATTGTTTGAATCCGCAAAGGTGCCCGGCAATGACGAATGAGCAGCTTTGTTCTCTTGCCCGGGAAGGCAATAAGGCTGCCGAAGAAGCCCTGATTGAAAATGTCATGCCGTCCATCCGGATCACTGCCTCAAATATCCAAAAGCGTTATTCCGGCATCCTGCTTGAAACAGATGACCTGGTGCAGGAAGCCCTGATCGGATTACTCCGGGCCATTAAGACTTATGACCCGGAAACCAGAAATCTGTTCCTGACCTATGTGCAGACAATTGCAGAAAATGCCATGCTTGATTATGTGCGGAAATGCGCATCTGTGATTCCGGCATCCGGCAGCATTCTCAGCCTTGATGCTCCGCCGCCGGGATTTGATTCCGAAGCAAATGTCACTTACGCAGATATCCTCCCGGACGATTACAACAAAAATCCTGAGCATCTATTTATTAGGAAGGAGACAATTACAGAAGTCCGAAATGCTCTTAGTGAAATCTCTGATCGTGAACGGGCCTATCTCCATTACCGATTCGGTTTTCTCGATTGTATGCTTCATGATCAAAGCGAAACCGCCGCGCACTTTCATCTCAGTCTGAGCCGGGCAAGACATACGGAAAAAGCCGCATTAAATAATGTCCGCCGCGCGCTCCCCGGACAATAATCGTTCCTTTTGTGTTTTTGATATACCTCTATTCCGCAGTCCGTGCCGGTACAGGTTCCGTGACAGACGTCACTTCGCCTGTACCTTTTTCTTTACTCAAGCTTCTCCCTCTACGGGGGCAACCTTTCGCACAGAAAAAACGGAAATGGATCGTTCGTCAGACGGGAACTCACCATTTCCGTATTCGGTCTGCTTCATAAAGGTATAACACACTAGACTTTGCAAGCAAAGTCGTGTGCCAAAAGGGACGCTGTCCCCTTTGGAATCCTCTGCCACGAAACCTAAGATTTCTTTGGATTTTTCCTTTTCTTCTCCGGCAGTTCTTCCCACATATTCCGAACCAGCTCACACAAGAACTCCCGATTATCCACATCATCAACCAGAATCATCTCCTTCGCCCCGTCATAAGGCAATTCCAACTCTGCATCCGGAATCAGCTGCACCGCCACCGAAACCGGCTTTACCAAAAGCCGGTTATCGTATATTCCGCCAAACACCTTTCCGCGATAATAGAGAATATATTCCCCCATCATCGCCCGGCTGCTGACTTCATCCAATTCTGATAATTGCTCCAGAACAAAGTCCAGATACTCTTTTGTTGATGCCATCTGAGCCTCCTATGAATTCACAAGCTTCAGGAACTTCTTATCGTTCATCTGCTCATTCGTAATATATTCTCCGTCATAAAACAGCGCGTAGTTTGTGATCGGAGTCGGCGCGTTCTGTGCTTCCTCTCTGCTTTCAATATGAATCGCATGGAAGGGTATGTTATTTTCTTTAGCGGTCTGCTCCAGAACCGGAACATACTTTGCATTGAACGGGCACTGACTGGTGTAATACAGAACATATCCTTTTTCTTCTATGTGAGAATGCTTTGCACATTCCCTGAACTCAGGCTTGTCTGCTTCCTTCCCAAAGGGCAAGTACCACAACTGAATCCCATTATCTGCCTCATCACATACGGTAAACCCTTTATATTTCAGGAACTTAGGATCGGCAAGGAACGGCTTCTTCTTAGCCGCTGCCAGTATACACAGTCCTTTCTTCCCCTTTTCTTTACTGTCTTCGATACAGGCGTTCAGTAAGTCTGTAGAGTATCCATGCCCCTTGAATGAACCGGATACCCACAGACAGTCGATATACATATATCCGTCAGCATTGATCGGAACCCATGCATTCTCTGCCGGAATATACTCAATAAAGCACTTTCCGCGCTCCACGCTCTTCAGGAAAACAAGTCCTTCATCAAACCTGTCAGCCAGCCAAGCCTTCTTAGAAGAAACCTGTACATCCTTATTATTGGAAATAGCACAGCAGATATGCTCTTTTTCCAGATTATCCATTGTAACTCTGATATACTCCATATGTTCAGCCTCCCTCTTTACAGGTCAAATATACTCATCTGCGGGTATTTCTCCGGCAGGTCATTCATAAACCGGAAACAGTCCTCCGGACTTGACAGAATCCCGTTTGCCTTACAGATCCTTTGAAATATCTTAGTCAGTTCCCCGGCTTGGGGACTTGGCAGTTCATACGCGTTTCCATATCGTTTGATGTAGCGTTCCTTCATCCCCGGAAAATGCTTGCCCAGCGCAGCATAATAATATTCCCGGTCACCTTCCCTGAGTGTCAGTCCCATTCCAAAATCTATAATCCCTTTGACGCCGACCTGAACACACGCATGCAGGATAGATGTAATATTTTCTTCCGTATCATTGATGAACGGCAGGATCGGAGTCAGCCAAACTACAGTAGGAATTCCCCTTTTCTGCATTTCTTCCAGAACTTCTACCCGCCGCTTTGTATTACAGACATTCGGTTCCAGTACCTGGCACAAGTCATCATCCCATGTCGTGAGCGTCATCTGCACCACACATTTCGCGGAACGGTTTATCTCCTCCAGCAAATCGATATCCTGAAGGATACGATCCGATTTCGTCTGTATCGCGGCACCGAAACCATATTGCAGTATGATTTCAAGACACTTCCTTGTCAGCCGCAACTTTTCTTCACAATGCATATACGGATCTGACATTGCACCGGTTCCGATCATACCCCTTTTTCTTTTTGAGCGAAGAGCCAACTCTAAAAGTTCCGGCGCATTCTGCTTGACTTCTATATCTTCAAAAGGATGCGTAAATTGATAACACCGGCTGCGACTGTCACAATAAATACAGCCGTGGGAACATCCTCTGTATATATTCATTCCATAGTGACCACCGCTCCCGGTAAGCAGTCCTTTCGCATCCACAAAATGCATATTACATTTGATCTCCTTTTATTTTTATCGGATATATAATTCTTTGTATTCCTTCTTATAATCAAACGCCATGCTTTTTTAACTCTCCGTCAAATCCTTCTCTTCATAAGGTTTATTCCAGGAACCGATCTCAATCAGATTTCCTTCCGGGTCAGCGATATAACAGGTTCTCTGTCCCCAGGGCTCAAGCTCCGGCTCCAACACAGATGTCGCACCATTTTCAACGGCTTTCTTGTAAGCCTCATCCACCTCTTCGAATGTATCCACATACAGCGCCATTTCAAAATGACCGTTCAGCCCCTTGATATACTCATATCGCCGGCTTGTCATCTTCTCAAAATCCTTTCTGCCGTAAAGCAGAAAAAGTGTTCCGTCCTTTACAAGATAAACATTAGAAGTATTCTCTTCTTCCTTGATTTCAAATCCGAGAACATCTCTGTAAAAGCGAATCATCTTTGCCATGTCCTCAACAAACAATCCAAAGCCATCTAATCTCATTAAGCTAATCCTCCATAGATTTTTAATGTTTCTTCGGCATTCCTGCGGATAATATTCCGCGCTTCTACAGGCTCTAACACCTCTGCCTTTGCTCCAAATGTCATAAGCCATGTCACAAGGTTTTCCATATCTGTATAATCTGCCGAAAAGAGCAGCCTTCCGTCATCGGCTTCCGTAAAGCAGTGCGGTCCGAATTCTTCAACTAGCCGCCACTTCATATCCGGTGTAAAAAGAGCCTTTACTTTTATATCACCTGGAAAGATCTTTTCATTCGACAGATCCGGCATAGGTACATTTCGGCAAGCAAATTCCTTATCCGTTTCTCCAACACGATCCATGCGATTCAACTTGAACAGCCTGTAATCTTTGCGGTCTAAGCACCATCCCCATACATACCAATTTGACCATTGGAAAACCAGATAATACGGCTCTATCCTTCTGTTACTCTCTCCGGATGGTGCGTAATACTTAAATTCTATAAGGTGCCTGTTTTCTATTGCGCCCTGGATTACTTCAATCTTCGGAGCGAGAGAGCCCTTATACCATGAGGAAAGATCTATTAGCATGGAATCCCTGCCACTGATGAACTTAGATGATCCGGTTTGAATCTTTTCCATCAGCTGACTATAGTACTGGCTTCCGCTCACACTGTCCAGGCTCCGCAGTCCTGCAAGGATCACTTGCATATCCTTGGAAGTCAGAATCGTCCTGTCCATACGGTATCCATCCATAATGCTGATACCGCCGCCGGTTCCCTGAGCAGTCCTTATAGGAATTCCCGCTTTACAAAGATCTTCAATATCCCGGTTTATTGTCCTGCGTGATACCTCAAACCTTTCCGCCAGTTCAGGAGCCGTTGTCTTTTCTTCCTGCAGTAAGATTGACAATATCCCGATCAGCCTGTCTATCTTCATAATCTCTCACACCCCATACATATTGTAGCAAGTTAAACACGACATCTATATGTCATGTTTATTATATCAGTTTTGATATACATGTAAATAAAAAGCAACCGATGAAATGATTTTCTTCCACCGATTGCTATTTCTATGATATTTCGATATTGCTTTATATTATCATCTGGAAATGTTTCAAGGCTTCCTCTATGGCTTGCTCCTTCTCTTCCGGACATCCGGGCTGTCTGCTATCTTCAGACTTAGGTTTGTTATAATTCTCCCGTTCAATAATCCCATGCTTTCGTTTCACCTGCGCGATATTCAGATGTGTCACATGGAACCTGTACTTCTCCTGCACCCATTCCTGGATTTCCTGGTATGTCGCCTTACTCTCCGCCGCCGTCAGATCCATTTCATCCATATCGACCTTCACACTGATGTGATTCTTGACTTCAGAAAGTTTGGACAATAAACATACCGTCTCCACATGCAACGTCAGTAGCTTGTTGTGACAATTTGCCGCTGTCGTCGGTAGGTTGTGACGACAATTTTTTAGACTTGGAATTCCTCCTCGGAGGCTTATAATCGTCACCTTTTTTCTTGTCTTCAAAACCGGTCTTATAGACAAATGTGATCATCGACGGATCTGCATTTCCCTCGTCATCATACCCGCCTACAATAACTTTTTCAACGATGCTTTCAAAAACATTTCTGTCAAATTCCTTCAGGATCGGAGCCTCGGAAAGAAGCTTCCGCATTGCGTCCAACCTCTTGCGTAAATCCTTCTCGACATCAGCTTCACCCTGTAGTCTTTTGAGCTCCGTTGTCTTCAACTGTTGCTCCTTGATGATCTCCAATTTTTTGTCTTCATAAGTACCGAAGTCGATCTGCTGTTCCAGATGCATATCAAGTAGGCGCTGCATCTTCTGATCAAGCTGCTTCAGTTCTTTTTTTACGCGATCGATCTCCTGCAGCGTCGCATCGGAATGCAGTTCCTCTTCTGTTCTCTGCAGGAATTCTTCCAGGACATCCTTATGATCGTTCGTGATCATCCGGTAGGATTCCACGAATGCACTTTCCAGGACTTCTTCCGCGATGCCCTTGCTTTCCGGGCAGTTCTTCTTCCCGTATTTGGAAGAGGAAATGCACAGCCAGATATTCTTATGATACTTGGATCCGCTGTGCCAGGAACGCCTTGTCAGTGATGCTCCGCAGAAGCCGCATTTGACCATACAGCTAAAAGCGAATTTCCGGCTGTATTGTTCCCGATATGAATTCGGATCTACGTTTGAATTCTCATGGACTACGGTTCTTCTTTTCAGGATCGCCTGCGCCTGCTCCCACATCTCTTCTGAAATGATCGGCTCATGATGATCCTTCATCAGATACTGGTCAACCTCTCCCAGGTTTCCGAGTCTGCGTTTTGTGATCGGATCGACTGTGAATGTCTTTCCCTGCAGCAAATCCCCTTTATACTTTTCATTCTTGATGATTCCGAGAACGGTTGAATCGTACCAGCTCTTATTGCCGCGATTGGTGAGCGCTCCCATCTGCTCCAGCTCCCTGGCGATTACATGCGCTCCCATTCCTTCGATATAGCGTTTGAAGATATACCGGACTACCTTCGCCTCTTCCTCATTCACTGAGATGGTCTTTGTCTCCGGATCATAGTCATATCCAAGCGCTCCGGCAAAGCCCACGATCTCACCACGGGACATCTTCATTGCCAGTCCCTTCTTGACGTTGGAAGAGATATTCTCAACTTCCTGCTGCGCTACAGAGCTGAGCACGACCAGAAGCAGCTCTCCGTCCATGGAAAGCGTATTGATATTCTCATCTTCGAAGAAGACGGCAATATCCTTCTCCTTCAGCATCCGGACATACTTCAGTGTGTCCAATGTATTGCGGGCAAAGCGCGAGATTGACTTTGTGATGACCATATCAATCTGACCGCTCATGCAGTCATTGATCATTTTCTGGAAGCCTTCTCTCTTTGCCACCTGGGTGCCGGTAATCGCTTCATCCGCATAGATTCCGGCCATCATCCAGTCCACGTTTTCGCTGATCTTATCTGTATAATACTGAACCTGCGATCTGTAGCTGTTCAGCTGATCCTCACTGTCCGTGCTGACCCGGCAGTATGCCGCAACGCGCTTTCGTTCTATGGATTTGCTGCGTCTTCTGCGGTCAGTCACAGATACCTGAGCCTTGATTACATCGACTTTTGCCATCTGCCTCGCCTCCTTTGCCTCACCTTACATCACGCGATTCAAAATCAGCAAGGATGTCAGACGGTACTTTATAATCTTTCTGCAATTTCTTTTTGATCCGGGAATACTCACTCTCGGTGATCAGCTTTGCAGAGAGCAGCGTATGCAGATACGCCAACTG
Source organism: Solobacterium sp. (assembly GCA_017432325.1). Classification (GTDB taxonomy): domain Bacteria; phylum Bacillota_I; class Bacilli_A; order Erysipelotrichales; family Erysipelotrichaceae; genus Bulleidia. The sequence goes on from JAFRJJ010000032.1 coordinate 22,203, forward strand.
CATGGAATAGCGAAGCAGTTTCTCATTCTTCTCCATCTGAGCATTCCCTCCTTTCCTTCGTCATCATGTTTATGGAGCCTCGATACAGTCCGGGATATCGAAGCCGAAATGACTCCTCATGGCTTCTTCGATTCCGGATATATCTCTTGGATCCAGATGACCGATCCGCCGGATGATGCGGTCCTTGTCAATGGTCTGGATCTGTTCTGCCTCCACCATCGACCGGTAACGGATACAGTCCGAATATCGGAGAATGTAGTGGGACTTCTGGAAAGGTTTCTTGATTGCTGTCGTCATCGGCACCATTGTGACAGTTGGAGAATATACACAGCCGTCATCGTTCTGGATGATCACGACCGGACGGCGGCCGCCCTGCTCTGAGCCATGAGGAACACCAAGATCCGCAAGGAATACATCACCCTTGCGGTAAATAAACTCTTTCATTGGCAATTCCTCTCTACAGAAATGTCTGTATATGTATCACCGCCGGTCTTATTACGACCGGCGGCGTAACGTTCATTTCCTTTTCACTTATTTGTCCTCGACACCCCAGTGACCGGGAAGTCATCAGACGGCTGAATGCTTTCAGCTCCATGGGCCTCTCACCCCCGCGGGGATCTCCCGCAGCTGCCCCCATTGCGTGATCCCGGTTCCACCCGGGGCTGTGGCTGGACAGAAGTACCATTGTGCCCGTACGTTTCATCGCCTTGCAGGTAGCGGTCCTGCATATATGAACGGCATAGTTCTCGCTCATCCTTCCGGAATCAATGCGTATGGTTCAACCGGCTGGCATTTTCACACCCGTACGGGGAAGTATCTGATGAATGATATTCAGTTTTCAAAGATCCACATCACCATAAGAGGAGGAAGCCTCCTCTTATGGCTTCAATTTTAGGGTCAGTGAAAGCTGAATTTTAGCGCCTGAAGCGACCGGTCACCGTCCTTTTTAAGACCGGTGTGGATCATGATTTGCACCTGCGGTATTTTAATTATTTTCTGCTATTATTTTTATCTGCCGAATTTAGTTGAAATTGTTTTCAGAATAATGTATACTCCGGACAAGGAGGTGATGAATGTGATCGCGCTTGAAGTAAATCAGAAATACTACACGACCAGTGAACTGAAGAACATGGGGTATTCCTATTACAAAATTGGCCAGATGGAAGAAAATGGTCAGCTGCACCGCATCAATAGGACCACATATGAAAACCTCTCCTATAAAGGCGATGAGAATGATTTTATCAACGCCGCTGCGTATGTTCCGGACGGTGTGATCTGCCTGATGAGTGCCGCCCGTTATTATGAGCTTACTAATTTCCTTCCCGATGTTATCGATGTTGCGATCGACCGGAAGAAAAAAGTCAGTACTCTTCCTGACTGGCCGGAAATCAAGATATTCTATTTTGATCCTTCCCGTATGGAAACCGGAGTTGTACAGATCATGGAAGGCGGCGATTCATTCCGTATCTTTGACATTGAAAAGACCGTCGTTGATATCATCTACTACCGCAATAAAATCGGCATAGAAGAAACATCAGAGGTACTGCGCAACTACCTGAAAAGGAAGGATCGTCAGATCAACCGGCTCTACACCTATGCCAAAATGCTGCGGTGCGAAGCTATTGTAAGAACTTATCTGGAGGTGCTTGTTTCATGAATGCAGAATCCGTAAAGGCAAGACTGAAGAATTTCGCTGTCAGCTCCGGCTGCACGTTCCAGGATGCTCTCGTCTATTACGGACTTGAGCGGACGATCTACCGGCTCTCGGTATCACCGTTTGCCAGCCATTTTGTTCTGAAAGGCGGCATCTTTCTGTATGCCATCTTCGACAGAAAGTATGAGCGGGCCACGACAGATGTTGACTTGCTGGCCAGACGTATCTCAAACAGCGCTGAGGAAATGAAAGATGTCTTCCGTAATATCTTTGCCCAGGACACCGATGACGCTCTTGTTTTCGACCTTGCTTCCATTACAGCGGAAGATATCACCGAATTCAAAGAATATCATGGACTGCATATCTCAGCGGTCGCATATCTTGACCGGACCAGAATTCCAATCGGGATTGATATCGGATTCGGTGATGTGATTTATCCGGATGCCGTAGAGATGGAATTCCCCGTGATTCTGGATATGGAAGCTCCAAAGGTGAATGCATACTCCTTGGAATCTTCCATTGCCGAGAAACTGGAAGCTATCGTCAAAAACGGTTTCCTGAACAGCCGTTATAAGGACTTCTATGATATTTATGTGCTCTCAGAGAAATATCCTTTCAACTATGAAGAACTGAGCAACGCTGTCATGGAAACATTCACAAACCGGAAAACTCCCATCACAATGGAAACGGCAGCATTCAGCAATGAGTTTCTGGATGATTCGATGCATCAGACCAGATGGAACTCGTTCCTTAAAAAGAAAAAGGCTATGATCCAGGTCTCAATGAACGATGCTATGACCCGGATTAAGACATTTGTTAAGCCCCTTCTGATCCAGGCAGATGCGCCAGTTACTGAATGGGATCCGAACGAAGGATGCTGGAAATAGAAGTATTTCTGAACTTACCGAATGAGATAACTGTCCTTCGGGAAGGCTTATATATGAGCTAAACGGCAAGGAGGCACTTAGGATGTCTAAGCACTATTTTTTCTATGATGAGTCTGAACATAGTCGAAAAATCAGCTACAAGACTGTAAGTGCGTTGAATTATTACGATAATTTCATAGCTATGATTGTTGGCTGGAATGATAGCAAGGATGATATCCTACAACGATATTTAGTTTTTGAAACCGCCTATACAGACAGAAAAGACCGTAACGGTGAAATCAAGAGTACAATGCTTTCTCAGAAACAGTTTCAATACGGTTTTGCATCTCTTAACAAACAAAACGCTCAATTTGTAAGTGACTTTCTCTCACTTTTTGACGAAACAAATCATGTATACTTTTCGGTTTCCAGCAAAATTGAGTATCTCGTATTGCAACTTTTCCAAGGATATAATAACAACTTGCTAGTTGATGCAGATTTAATGAAATACTCCATTACCAAAGCCCTTGTTATATATCGCCCGCAAGAAATCATCAGGTGCTTATATGAATCTCCGGAACGATTTATTGAAGAATTAAAAACTTTCTTCCAAAACCGTATTGATATTAATAAAAACCATTCGGATTTGAAACAAACCGAGAGTAAGGCATTCCAAGATATACTGCTCATATTGGAAGATATATCAGATCCTCCAGTGCTTGACTGGGATTATCATATGCCATTTGATGGTTTCACTAAGTATCTTAAAGAAAAGAATATTCATGACTATGTGCTGATTATAGATAAAGAAGGTGACCCCGAAAAAGAAAGCAAAACTCTTAACACCGCCCGCAGTATTGGTCTTGAAAATTCATATGAAGCAGACTCTACAAAATACCCTGGTCTGCGCATATCGGATATGTTGGCAGGAATCATTTCTAAACTGTTGAAGGGATTATGCGATTCTCTACGATACCAATCGGTTGAGGATGGTATAAACAAGAAGGTCCTTGATCCAAAGTGGTTTAACTTGAATGAAGTACAGCTTAATCTATACAAAAAACTGTATCGGCTTATCTGTGAATGGCAACCAGCATGGTACAAGTCATATGCAGGCATCTATTCCGATGACTTAGTTGTTTTCAATGCCCTGCTTAATTATATGAATCATTTTGAATCTGCTGAACAAATCCGGTCGAACATCACAATGCAAGGGGAATACTTCAATGCATTTGCATGTGAACAGCTGGCACGATATTTTGAAGTAAGAAAGTGTAAACTCCCTATTGAACCTGTAGCACTTTTCGATCAGGAGTCGTTTATAAATGATAGAGGGGCAAAAGTATTCATTGATTCAAAGAAGCAGCCTTTTTTACAGTTAACTGAAGGTTCTCAGGTTTTTGAGGTATTATCGGTTGGGGTAGATCAAAGATTAACTCCGACAGCAACTATTCTCAAAAACGGAAATCCCGAATGCTTTCAACTGCCCGCCGAATTAAGTGAATGGGCAACTAACATGGTGGGGTTCGCTGCAATGGGTATGAATCTGTTCCCTGCCAAAGTAGTTTTTACTTATTTGAACGGTAAATACTATGCTGATATTCTTTAAAAAACCATAGAGAGACAGAGAGTGTTACATCCCCTCTGCCCCTCTCCTTTTTTTATCTCAAATTATAGCTCCCGGGCAATCCTTGTAAGGTTCTCAATAACCTCCAGGATATCTCTCTTCGCCTTGCTGTTGGATTCTGTCTCTCCCAGCAGCAGATAATCAAGACTCACATGGAAGTACTCCGCCATCTCCACGATCAGCTCCAGCGATCCGGTCCTGGTACCGGCTTCGATCTTCCGGTAATGGGTGTCGCTGATCCCGATCACGTCGCAGAACTCTTCCTGTGTCAATCCGCAGGCCTGTCTCAGCTTGCGCAGTCTCAGGCCAAAGTCTTTCATATTGAATTTTGTTGTTCTCATGTCAGTTCCTCCGATTTCGTTTGAGATTTGTGTTTCAGCTGCAAATCCCTGAAACCGGAGGCGACCGGCATCGAACATCGATCTTTTTGCATAAAAATAAGAGGCGGCTGCTTTCACAGTTTCCTGCAAAAACAACCGCCTCCCGTTGCGATGTTTCTTCCAAAAAATCACCCGTCCGTTCTAAGGCTTCCAAAGCATTTTGTTTTTGCCTTGGCTACCCTAACGGGCGGGTGTTACTTGGCCTGCTACAGAGGCCGTTAATATTCTGTTACTTCAAAAATAATCTTCTCTGCTTGTTACTTTGCCGTTACAGAGTCTGTTACATTTCTGTTACTCGGCAATTTTAAGAGGAAATCAGCTTATGTGGTTCCGTAGAGCCAGCAGCTTCATCAGCTTCTCATTTTCCTCATCAATCAGATCCTCAGCTGCTTTCTGGAGGAACTTCTCCCGTGCCATGCTGTTTCCTGTTTCATCTGCCGCTATGATGATCCAGTAGTAGGCTGTGAGAATGCCGGGCTCGATCTCCAACGCTCTCGGCCCGTAATCCATAATGCAGCGATAGTCCTTAATATGACCGAGTGTCGTCAGTAGCGCCGACGTCAAATCGACGTAGACCTGATTGTAATGCGTCGTATATGTATAGAGCCAGGTTCCGATGTCATCCTCTCCCTGGATGAACAGTCTGCCGCGATACAGCTCAAAGGCCTTCTTCAGAAGAATGATCTTGTCATCCCCGTCCGGCAGATTCTTTGCGCGGTTATAAAGATCCTCCATCTCATCCGCATCTGTTGTCACATTCACTTCACCGGAGAAATCCATCATCCTGCTTCTGGTATCGATCACCTTCACGTCATGATACGCTGCCAGGTCGTTGTGCAGCCGGAAGATCGCCTGCCGCATATTGTTCCTGGCTGTATCGACTTCTTCATCCGGCCAGTTGTCGGCAATCAGCTTCTGCTGATCCACCGGACGCTTATGCAGAACCATGTAAAGCATGATGATCCATGCACGCCGGTTCGGATGCGGCAGATCCTGTTCATAGATCTCTTTTCCGTCGATCACGAAGTTGTGCGGTCCAAGGATGTTATAGCGGATACGGAATCTGCCGTCGTCCTCGTCATGCATCTTCGTCAGCTTTTCCATTCTGGTACGTCGGATCTGTTCCAACATCATCATGGCAACAAAGCAGGCAAGCTGCAGTGGCTCCGGCCGGTCCGAATACTGTTTCATGTTGCGGATGACCATGAAGCCCAACGGATGCTGCCCAAAAGGAACACCCATGATCGACCTGGCATTCAGGCGTTGATAGGCTTCATACTCTTTCGGATTGATCTCCCGGATCTTCTCCGCATCCGGAATGATCAGCGGCTTCTGCTCAATCAGGTGCTGTGCCCAGGTGGCAAATTCCTCCGTAAATTCGATGTCATTGAACAGCGTATCCTGCATCGGTCCGATTCCCGGCTCGTACCAGATCTCAGGTATGAATACCTGGGTCTGCAGGTCTGCGATCAGTACGCCGCACCAGTCAGCATCATAGAAATCACAGCATGCCTTCATGACTCGGACAGCAATCGCCATGGGATCTTCTTCGTTATGCGCATCCGCTTCTACTGACACGATCGTCTGGAACAGTTTTTCCTGGAACTCATACCGCTGCATGTCTTCTTCGGAAACTGTCCGGAATCGTCCATCCGGCTTTTCCGGCAGAGACTCTGTCTTCTTCCTTTTCGAAAACAGTTTTTCAAGCATAATCTGACCCCCTCTCTCAGCTGCTATATGTAATGATGTCTACATGTGGGTAAGTAAAAAGTCCGCAGAGCTACCCGGCATTACGCGGTAGTCCTGCGGACATCCTTTTCCTATGATCAGACTACCAGCTAACAGGTGCTCTTGTTTGTTGGCAGACCTTTCGTTTCCGTCAGATATGGTTTTCTTCCAGTACCTCTATGATTTTTGTCATCATCTCATCGCAGATCTTCTGACCCTTCTTTGAAATTCTTGTTGACTTGTATCCATATGGGGTCGAGCCTTCCTTGACCATCCAGACATCTGATGATTTTTCGGCCTTTGATTTGATCCCCCGCAGAAGATAGCGAACATCCGTCATGGTAACATCGGAAAACTTCATAACGTACGAAAGGGATGGAGCCGCAGCTCCGTTTTCCACCTTACTGATATACTTGTCGGTGATTCCCATTGCCTCCGCCAACGATTCCTGCGTATGGCCCGCACGAATGCGCTCTTCCTGAAGGCGGCTGCCAATGCCGACTTTGTCCAAATCATATTTAATTTGCATTGGTACCACCTCCTTCTCCTTGGATTATCACCATTATAGAAAGGTATACTTGGAGGCGGAACTGACGAGGACTGAGAGCCTGCACTGAAAGGTGCACTCCATGTACACCTTTGGCATTTTTGTCCCCAATATCTAAGAAGGCTCGGGCACAGGAGAACAGATCCCCTCGCTCCGAGTCTTCCATAAGGCCGTTGCTAAGACAGTATCCGGCTGCCTTAAAAAATTTTCTCCGCTGCTGTCATGCAGCTGATCACAATCATCATTTGCATCACTTTTTTCTTTTCTCCTGTAAGTATTCTTGATTCCTGAGCACCTCATCCTTCCGGATGCAGGAACCGGCCGATCGTCTCAAACAGCTTGTCGATAAAGATCGGTTTCTCTTCAAACGCGTCCATGCCGGCAGCCAAAGCGGCAATCCTGTCCTTTTCGGACACACTCGTAGTCATAGCAATGATCGGGATCCCGGCTTTCTCCGGATCCGGAAGCTGACGGATCCTCCGGGTGGCCTGAAGGCCGTCCATGTTCGGCATCATGACATCCATCAGGATCAGGTCGTAGTATCCTGTCGGAGCAGACTCCACCTTCTCCAGGCAGATCTGTCCGTCCTCGGCAAACTCTGCAGCTGCGCCAGTCTGCTTCAGAATTTCTGCTGCGATCTCTCTGTTGATCTCTATATCATCCGCAACCAGGATCCGCTTACCAGTAAAGGAGAAGCTCTGTGCCTGTACCTGTCCGGAAGTGATCCTTTCCTGCAGATATTTTTCGATATTCTCTGGAGAAACCGAATAGCTTTCACAGCATCCATCCCGGCTTCCGCTGCAGCATTTCTCATTCAGAAGCCGGTCAAACATCGACATCATGTATTCGCCGGAGATCTTGATCCCGTCCAGATACTTCTGCAGCATCTCCGGATCATCGTGATTGTTTCGGATGATCTCAACACAGCCCAGGATAATATGAAGCGGCATCCGGATATCACGGGACATCTCAAATGCCTGAAGCAGCTTTGACGGCTGGCATGTCTCTTTGCATTCTCTCAGCAGCCCGTCCACTGTTGTTCCAAGAATGTCTGCAAGTTTTGGAAATAAAGCGATGTCCGGATAAGAAAGATCTCTCTCCCACTTAGATACGGCTTTGTCAGTAACGCCAAGCAATTCTGCCAGCTGAAGCTGGGTCAGATTGTTCTGCATCCGCAGGGTGCGGATACAGGAGCCAAGTGTAGATTGCTTCACTGTATACACCTCCTGCGCCATAAAATATCATGAGGGAGAGATGCAGACAATCGACTGATGGTTTAGCTGCGCTATATTACGCTTTTATTCGCCGCTATACAGGTTAAAAAGCATCACCCGCATTTTTATCTGTTGACCAGGATTTGCTTTTGACAAAAATAAGCACTCAAATTCATTCTTATCAATGACTGTGACATTTCTCATGTTTGCAAATCCCTTAATCTTCATGTAAAAAAGCAATTCCCCCATGAAAACAGGAATTGCTTTTTTATGTAGACTTGAGACAGTTATACTGAAGATTTGAACATAGGCTTACAATTCACGCCGCTTCCACTGATTCAATGCAGCAACGATACAAGCACCCACAACAGCGAATGTCAAAACGATAAAGGAAAGTCGGAATCCGTGCAGTGCCACCTCATACACATCGTAGTAGCGCAGAGGGGTCAGGTAATCCAAAATTTGATTTTCTGTGTATTCGGCTGTAAAGGCCAGAGCATAGGCAGCCAGCATGGAAATCGTACCTGTCCTCACCGCAGCCTTATAGGACATAAACAGGCTGGCAAACAGCAGCCCCAGAGCGAAAAAGAGGAACTGGGTAAAGAACATTCCCATGGTTGTGGTGAGCACTGCTCCCGGCTGTTCCAGACCGCCCAAAGGAAGAACGATTGTAAAATAATTACATAAACCGCTGAACAGGGCAAACACCAGCAGATTTACCGCCGAAACGATCACCTTCGCCAGTACAATGGTTTTCCGTTCCACAGGCTTTGTGAACAGGTATTCCGAGGTTCCGAACTTCTTTTCCTTCGCCACACAGGACAACCCCAGAGACATGGCATAAGGGAACGCCAGCAATCCTTCCCAGAAATAGATGCACACATACCAGCCAAGGGATGTGGTTAAATCGCCTTTGACCCCAAACATAATCATGATCAATCTCGGAAATTGGCTGACCATCGTTGCCATTTCATTCAGACTGTCCTGTAGAGACAGAAGCTCAAAATAGCAGAAACCGCACAGAAGCAGCATGATCCCTAACCAGATCAACAAGAGCCTTCTGGTTTGGCGGAACTCATTTTTAATCAATGTTTTCATGTTTGCACCCCCTTATGAACGAAACTGAATGTCTTTTTTCAGAAAGACACCGTAAGACAGCACCAAAAACAGGGTAACCAGCAGCACGCCCCAGCCAAGATAGGTCATATCATAGAAGCCAGTTTCGGAAATTTTTGCAGCTCCAAAGAAGGAGTATGGGGACAGGAAACTGATAGCCCGGTTACTGATGATGTTGGAGAAGCTGGTTATGCAATACTCCACAAACACGACTAATCCGGCGGTCAGCAGTGGGCTACGGTTGCGGGGAAACAAAATTCCCACCATCAGACCCATTGCAGCAAAGAACAGCGTAACAAGGGTGAGGGACAGAGCAATCAGAAAAAACTCTCCCCATGGAGTTCCGGAACGAAACATTGCCATGGCCAAAAAAGAAGCCAGCAGATACGCAGCACCTACGACCACCACTCCGATCAATACAGTCAATGCCTTTGCCCAATAGATTGTTTTCCGAGGAAAGGGCTTTGTAAACAGGTATTCCGAAGTTCCTTCCGTACATTCTCTGGTGTGAACGGAAATGCCGAAGTGCATTCCGAAAACGCCGGAGGCAATCATGAAAAAGCTGGTCAGAAACCCATAAATGCCCAACGGGGAAGTCAAGTATTCCATCGATACGCCGACACTCCTGTAAAAGTCCGTGGTGCCCATGGTTTCAAAGAGTTCCACGGAGGCAACATCCAGGAAGCTGTAATAAGTCGGTGTCATCAAAAAGATACACACAGCCAAGGCGATGGTCCAGCCCAGGATATAGGTTCGATGCCGTTTCAGTTCATATTTCAAAATGACCATACCTGACACCTCCTTACTCATAGTAGTGCATGAAGATTTCCTCCAAAGAGGGCTCTTCCAAAAGCACATCGTCCAAATGCAGCAGGTGAAGTTTATCAATGATTGCTGTGATATTGCCGTTATACATAAAGGAAACAGAGGTCTTGTCCGGGGTCTCAGAGAAATTCGCAATACCAGGCAGCTCCCAGAAATCACTGGAAATCGGTGTTTTGGTGGTAAGGCTGACCTTTTTATAACCGCTTTCCCGTAGTTCTCTGATAGACTGGATGCTCATGAGCTTACCCTCTTTTAAGATTGCCACCCGGTCACACAGCTTCTGTACCTCGCTGAGTACATGGGAGGAGAAGAAAATTGTGGTGCCCCGGTTGTTCTCCTCCTTCAGAATATCATAGAATGCCTGCTGGATCAGCGGGTCTAAGCCGCTGGTAGGTTCATCCATGATCAGCAGCTTAGGGGAAGTCATAATGGCAGACACGATGCCCACCTTTTTCTTGTTGCCCAGAGACAGGTCTGCAATCTTCCGGGACAAATCCAAATTGAGCCGTTCGGAAAGCTCATACATTTTCGTTTCACAGTTCATGGCGTACAGGTCGGCGGTGTATTGCAGTAGTTCCCGCACCTTCATGTTTTCATAATAGCTGTTCTCGCTGGGGAGGTAGCCCACATCTCTGGCAATGACACTTGCCTGACTCTGGCAGTCTAAACCGAAAATAGAAGCGTTGCCACCGCTGGGACGGATCAGACCCATCAGAGTGCGGATGGTGGTGGACTTACCCGCACCGTTTGGGCCAATGAAGCCAAAGAACTCGCCCTGATTAACTGTGAGATTGAGGTTGCTGATACCTCTGTGTTTCCCATAGTGCTTGGTCAGTTGGTTCAAGACAATAGCGTATTCACTCATTTTAAATATTCCTCCTTATAGAAATTGTTTTTTAGAATTGAAATGGTTTTTTCAAATTCATTCATAACTGTTTCAAAATCAAAAACGGCTGCGTTACGATAACGGGCTGCATACCCCTCCGCCATCACTAAAAGCATATTGTAAACAGGTTGAGCATCTTCGGGATTTTTGAACTTTAAGGAATCATCCTCTCGTAAAACCATTTCATTTCTGAAATTCCCTGCTTCCATCTTTAATGAAGCAAGTAGGTCATTGACTTCAGGAGAAGCCTCTTCCCAAACACTTGCCATAAATTGAGTAATAAACGGGTGTGTTTTCATTGCAGCCATTTTCATCTTGCTGGAAACCAGAATGCGGTTAAACAGATCGGTTTCTGAATCAAGTATCGTTTGGTCAAACGAAGGCATAATGATTTTCATACAATATTCCAACAGGTAGGTATACAGTTGTTTTTTGCTGCCAAAGTACTGAAATACGGATGCCTTTGAAATATGCGCCGTTACAGCAATATCGTTGACAGAAGCCTTATCATATCCAAACTTACCAAAGCACTGGAGTGCCGCATTGATGATGGTAATTTGCTTTTCCTCGCTTAGTGCAAAAAATTTGTCCATTTAATTTCTCCTTTCAAGTGACCGATTCGGTTATTCACAGTATAGCACCGATAACCGATTCGGTCAAGCGATTAGAAATCTAATTCTATGCCAACATCCACTACAAAAAAACGCCTGTACGAGCATTTCTCATGCCCGCACAGGCGGCTTGCTTTATCTTTGGCAATCAATCCAAAGGTTTATATTCTGTTACAGTTTTCAAGTAGGTTTCCGTATCGCCGTTGAGGATCAAATCCGCATAGGCTGCCGGATCGTTGTAAATCAGCCAGTCCAGCTCTGACCTCTGGTACATATTGTCTGCCACCTCGTTCTCCACGGCGGTGCAGTCAATGGAAACCATGCTGCCGTCTGCATATTTCAGCTCGACACAAGCATTGTCGATATTAAACTCACAAGATAATAATCGGTTCACAGTGGTAATCTCCTTACAGATTCTAATTTTCAAAATGAATAATCTGTCGTGATGAACCCGTTTCCCGAATATCGATTCCCATAGACCGCACCAATTCCGCACCAAATGCCCATGAAACTATATGTAAGTACATGGATTTATATAACGGAAAAGTACGAAAATATGGGATTTATTGAGGTTTATGAAGGAATATAGAGATATGAAAAGGCTGTTTATCCAACGGGACTATACTTCTTTTAAGCGGGATATGCGTTTCAGCAAATTTCTTCTTTTCGATAGGCACCTCAAACATTGTTGCTATGTTATAAAAGGCTTCAACTTTCTTTTTCTTCTCTTCAAGAGATTTAAGAGCCTGGCTTTTCAAGGAATTATTAAACCCCGTCACATCATTGTTTGCATATGACAACCCGCTCTTAATTTCATCAAGGCTGTGTTGAAGGCCTTTAAATAGATTGTCCTTAGCAGTCTCGTTATTCATCTCAGAAAGAGTCTTCTCAATCCGAAAAGAAATCATTCCTTTCTCAAGACCAATCTCCGGATATCCTCCTAATGAGAACGTAGAAGCTTGGCATCTAAATAAATCTTCCTCACCTTGAAACGGAAAATAGAACGTGGCTATTATTCCATCAACTTCGACATACTCTTTACCTGAATAGTCTCTGAAAAATGGATCAACGTATCTTTGAATTTTCCCTTGCCTTATACTCCTTTTGGCAAAATCCTCCTCAAATATAGTCACAGGCTCAATAAAGAATTCCTGATATATATTCTCTGCCAGGATTTCGAGATCATTAGCCATAATTTCATCATTGGACATGCCGTCAATCTTTTTATGGACAGCTGCCCATTGATTAGCAATAACATTTCTTAGTTCA
>JAFRJJ010000005.1 GCA_017432325.1 Solobacterium sp.
ATCTGCACTTTTATTGTATCCTTCTTACTTATTTCCACAATCAAAAACAGGATTTTCCTTATGAAATCTCCTGTTTCTGTATATCTTATTCCAACTTTTATTTTTCCGTTTTTGAAGTGGAATTTACCTTTTTACTTCAGCCTTTAGTCTTCTGATTTCAGCTCAAACAGCATGTCCCTGAGTTCGGCTGCGCGCTCGAAATCAAGGATACGCGCGGCTTCCTTCATTTCCTGTTCAATACCGGCGATCATAGCGGCCTTGTCCTGCTTCGACATCTTTGACTTGCGCTTCAGATAGTCCGCAGCCATTGCCTTTGTCTCCTTGCCGCGGATCGCTTCTTCCACCGGCTTGATGATCGTTTTAGGCTCGATGCCGTGTGCTGTATTGTACGCTTCCTGGATGCCGCGTCTGCGGTTTGTTTCATCGATCGCGAAGCGCATGGAGTCCGTGATGTTGTCCGCGTACATATATACTTCGCCGTTGGCGTTTCTGGCAGCGCGGCCGATCGTCTGGATCAGTGATCTCTGTGATCTCAGGAATCCTTCCTTATCCGCGTCCAGAATACATACGAGTGAGACTTCCGGAATATCCAGGCCTTCTCTCAGCAGATTGATGCCGACGATGACATCCACTTTGCCAAGACGCAGGTTCCTGATAACTTCGGTACGTTCCAGCGTCTTTGTTTCATGATGCAGGTAGGATACCTGGTATCCGCGTTCCTTCAGGTATTCGGTAAGATCTTCCGCCATGCGGACTGTCAGTGTTGTGATCAGCACACGTTCACCGCGGGCGATCCGTTTATCGATCGCTTCACAGATATCATCCACCTGTCCGTGTGTCGGCTTGACCGTGATCTTCGGATCCAGCAGGCCTGTCGGACGGATGACCTGTTCGACGACCTGATGGTTTACCTGGTTCAGCTCATAATCACCGGGTGTGGCCGAGCAGTAGATCACCTGGTTGATCATGCCTTCAAACTCTTCAAAACGCATCGGCCTGTTTTCCAGTGCGGAAGGAAGACGGAAACCATACTGTACAAGCGTTTCCTTCCTCTGTCTGTCGCCGTTGTACATACCTCTGATCTGAGGCAGCGAGGCATGTGATTCATCCACAAAGATCAGGAAATCTTTCGGGAAATAATCGAACAGGTTCCACGGTCTCTGACCGGGCACACGTCCGTCGATGTGCATGGAATAGTTCTCAATGCCGGGACAGTAGCCGTTTTCCCGCAGGGCTTCCAGGTCAAACCGCGTTCTCTGTTCGAGTCTCTGCTTTTCCAGAAGCTTCCCTTCCCGTTCAAAGTACTTCAGGCGCTCTTCAAGTTCTGCTTCGATCCCGTCGCATGCCCTCAGCATGCTTTCCCTGGACCTGGCATAGCCGCTGGCAGGGAAGATATTGTAGAACTGATACGCGTTCAGTGTTTTCGCGGTCACCGGATCGACTTCGGTGATCCTGTCGATCTCATCACCGAACATTTCGATCCTGATATTGAACTGGTCTGTATAGGACGGTGTCAGTTCAATGACATCCCCGCGCACACGGATCGTCCCCCTGGACTGTTCAATGTCATTTCTTGTGTACTGGAGTTCAATGAGCTTGCGCAGCAGCGCGTTGCGGTCATATGTTTCACCCAGGCGCACAGTAAAGAACATGTCTTTATACTGTACAGGATCGCTTGCCGCATAGATGCAGGCGACCGACGCGACTACGATCGTATCCCTGCGTTCCAGCAGTGAATTCAATGTCGATTCACGGAACATATCCAGTTCTTCATTGATATCGGCATTCTTTTCAATATACATATCAGACTTCGGCACATATGCCTCAGGCTGATAATAATCAAAGTTTGAGACAAAGAATTCCACACGGTTCTTCGGAAACAGTTCCTTGAACTCGGAATAAAGCTGTCCGGCAAGTGTTTTGTTGTGCGAAAACACCAGTGTCGGACGCTGTACCTGCTGGATGATATTGGCCATAGTGAACGTTTTGCCGGTACCTGTAGCGCCTTCCAGCACCTGCTGCTTCTTGCCGTCCCTGATTCCCTGCACCAGCCGGGCGATCGCCTGCGGCTGGTCGCCGGTCGGCTTGAACGGTGAAGTCAGTTCAAAACCCTTCTCACTCATGGACGACCTCCAGTGCCTTCGTCAGCTGATAATCCCTTTCATCAAGCTTGCTGAAGGAAAGGATCACCTGAGAGAGAACTGCCTTATATGTCTGGGCGTTGACTGTTCCCGTCACTTCCAGATCATGTTCTTCCTGGTATTCAAGGATACGGGCAGATGTTTCTGCCGACAGATATCCGTCTGTACGGTCGACTTCATAGCCAAGGAAATCGAGGGAGATCTGGGTCAGTCTAGTGAACCCGGATACGGAATCAACACCGTATTCTTCATCATCTTCAATCGCCCCGAACGTCTCGTAGTAGACGTCATGCTGCTGGACTTCATGATCCGGTTCGATGCCGGTCTTATTGACCCATACACCGGATGGTGACGTCCACTTGGAAGTCGTATATTTCAGGGCGGAGCCGTCGTCGAACATCCTGGTGATCTGGACTGTGCCCTTGCCATAGCTCAGTACGCCGACTGTTTCCGTTTCCGGTCTCAGTTCCTTCATTGCCAGGGTAAATACTTCTGCCGCGCTGGCAGTATTCCCGTTGATCAGCAGAACGCATTTTTCGATCTGTGTAAACGGATCGCCGTGAGATTTGATCTCGGTGACCGTTCCGTCAGAGTATTCCTGGCGCATGACGACCGTCCCGTCTTTAACGAAGCAGCCCATGACACTCTGCAGCGCGCTCAGGTATCCGCCGCCGTCATCACGCAGATCGATGATCATACGGGTGACGCCTTCGCTGACAAACTCTTCCATGATCGTCCGGCATTCATCACCGGTCGTTTCACCGAACTGCTGGATCTCCAGATACCCGGTGCCGTCGTCCAGAATCTGTCCGTATGTCGTCGAGCTGATTGCCCGGCGTATGATCTTCAGTGTGACGGTCTTTCCGTCACGCAGGAAATCGATCGTGACCGGAGTTCCTTCTTCGCCTTTGACAAGATCAGCGACTTCTGTTGATGTCATTCCGCTGACATTCACGCCTTCCACAGCATGGATGATATCACCTGCCTGGACGCCGTATTCTTCAGCAGGTGTATTCCGGATCACACGTTCCACAACATGAAGACCGTCTGCCGTTGAACGGAACTGAACGCCGATGCCGATGAAGTTTCGGTTGATCGACTGGGTAAAGTTCGTGATCTCTTCGGCTGACATATATGCTGTATGCGGATCGATATCATTGCTTGTCATTCCGTAATACGCCTTGTCCTGAAGTGTTCCCGTAACATCCTCGATCTCGTTCGCAAAGAACCAGTCTTCAGACATGATCTTCAGGATATTCCCGAACTTTTCATCAGAACTCAGCGGTATGATGCTTTCGACTGTCGTTGTCGCGTCCTTGCTGAAGGGAAGCGGTACAAATGTTCCAAGCAGCCATCCCAGCAGAAACAGGAAAACCGGCAGGATCACCAGCCATGTTTTCATTCTTCTGTTTGAACGGCGCAGATGTCTCGCTTCTGCCCTGTCAGTTCTACCTGAATTCTTTATTTCACTCATAGTACTTCACCTTCTTCAGAAAACTGAGCAGACATCGTCTGCTCAAAGTTCTTTATCAGCCGCCGTAAATGTCTTCCGGCCGAACCCTGCATGGTGCCTTGTTACCGTTTCTGTCACAGGTGTTTGCCAGTGCCGCAGAACCCCAGCCGCAGCCGAACGCCATATCACCGTCCCAGTTCTGCGCGTAGTTGGCAAAGTTGTCCGCGCTGCCCAGATAATAGATCTCAAAATGGCAGTGCGGTCCGGTACTGTTGCCGGATGAACCTGTCTTGGCCAGTTTCTGTCCTGCCTGAACGATATCGCCCTTCTGGACTACAAATGATCCGGCAAGCAGATGGATATATTTGCAGGCATACAGGCCGCCGTTGATCTTGACGAGCAGATACAGCTGGTTGCCGCCGCCCCATGTGCCGCCGTTGCCGACACCGCAGCCGTTTCCGAGATATCCGTATCCGCAGCCGTCTGCGGTTTTCAGTACGACGCCGTTTCCGATCGCAACAGCGTCGGAACCGAGTCTGCACTGGATATCATTTCCCAGATGCACACCGCCGCCGAAGCTTGCGGCATAATGCCATGTGCCGCCGCCGGTACTGAGCGATCCGCCGACGATCGGGAATGTGAATCCGTTGGCAGCGACGACTTCTCTCAGATGTTCCGCGATCTCCGCCATCTTTTTCTTGATCGCTTCGATATCGCCAGCGATCCTGTTGCCTTCCGCTTCCAGATCGACTTTCTGCCTGCGGAATTCATCTTCGATGACCTGGGCCTGATAGCTCAGCGCCAGGAGTTCTGTCTGTTTGGTGACCTGTTCGGCTTTCTTGGAAGCGAGGGTCTCCTTTTTCGAAGCGAGTTCCGTGATCTCTGTCTGGAGCTTCGCTTTTTCCTGGTTCAGTGCGTCAACAGAAGCGCTCATCTCCTTGATCGTCACTTCATCATACAGCATGATGTCCTTCAGACCGCTTGCGATCCTCATCAGGTCATCAAAAGAGTTCGCTCCCATCAGGATATCCAGATACTGGTTCAGACGCATCGTGCTCTGCGCGGATTCGATACGTTCCAGGATCTTCCCTTTTGCCTCACTGATCTCGGCTTCACTTTTTTCGATCTCCTCCTGATGTTCAGAGACCGTTTTTTCTTTAATGCCGATATCTGTATTCAGTTCCGTGATCTCCGCAGTCAGGTTGTTGATCTCAACGGTCATTGCGTCAGCCTGAGACTGATATTCGGAGACCTTACGGGCATAAACAAGAATATTGGATGAGATCTCTGCCTTTTTGGCATCGATCTCTTTCACACGCTCACTCAGCACAGAGCTTTGATCCCGCATGTATTCCATGAACGCGTTGCAGGACTGTCTCTGTTCTCTGTTCAGGCTCTGATCCTTCGTACAGAGTTCTGTCCAGTATGTCACATCGGAGAAGTCTTCTTCGGCCTGTACCGGCAGTATCACAGCAAATGCCAATAAAGCTGCCAATATTGTTTTAGCAGCTTTGTGTTTCATCGTTTCCACCTCAGATACTTATTGACAGAGAAGAAGGATCCGATCAGACCGACCAGCACGCCGAGTCCGAGCAGTACCAGTGAAGCGTACAGCGCGAACGGCTTTGCCGGGATCAGTGTAAACATCTTACTTACAACATATCCACCGGTCACATCATAGAGATATCTGTAACCGTAATATGTCATTGCCATCGGGATCAATGCGCCGAGTGCACCGATCAGGGCACCCTCTACAACAAAGGGTGACCGGATGAATCCGTTCTTGGCACCGACATTTCTCATGATCGCGATCTCATCGGCACGTGCGAGGATCGTCAGTTTGATCGTATTCTGGATCAGGAAGACTGCCAGCAGTGAAAGCGCCAGAGCCAGTACGCCGCCGGCAATACGGATCGTCCTGAGCATACTGATGAGCTGGACAGCACTCTGTCCGCCGAATGCGACTTTGTGGACGCCGTCGAGTTCTTCGATCTTTTTGGCGATCTCTTCCAGCCGGGTACCGTCAGTGACTTCAATATAAAATGCATCGTGCATCGGGTTATCGTCACGGAACGGTTCAAAGACTTCCTTTGTTTCTTCGTCTTCAAAACTGTCCAGATAGAACTGGAATTCTTCATCCTTTGTATAATAGGTGACTGAACCGACTCCTTCGATCGCCTTGATCTCCATAGCGAGCTGGTCTTCCTGTTCTGCCGATTCATGGTCATGGTCGATCTGAACAGAGATCGTAACGGTCTGTTCCATACCTTCTGTCACCTTGCTGACATTGACCGTAAAGATCAGGAACAGGCTGACAATGATCAGGGTCAGAGTAACAGCCGTAGCACTGGACAGAGACATGGCTCCGTGTCTGACGACACCGCGGAAGCCTTCTTTCAGCGGGCGGAATATCCTATTGATCATGCTGTACATAACCTCCTTCCGCCAGATCCGCTACAACATGTCCGTGTTCCAGAACAATTGTACGTTTTCTGTGCTTGTTGACGAGTGTCAGGTCGTGGGTGACCATGAGCACGGTCGTGCCGTATTCACGGTTGATCTTTTCCAGGAGCGACATGATCTCGTCAGACATTGCCGGGTCAAGGTTTCCTGTCGGCTCGTCTGCGATCAAAAGCTTCGGACGGTTTGCGATCGCGCGTCCGATCGCCACTCTCTGCTGCTGGCCGCCTGACAGCTGATTCGGGAAAGAATTCGCCTTGTCATCCAGGCCGACCAGGTTCATGACCTCTCTGGTCCTTCTGCGGACCAGGTCTTTTTTCATGTTGATGACTTCCAGCGCATAGGCAATATTTTCAAATACTGTCTTGCTGGGAAGCAGTCTGTAATCCTGAAATACAACTCCGATGTTTCTGCGGTAGATGGGGACCTTGGAATGGCGCAGTTTGCCGACATCTATGCCGATCACGCCGACTGTTCCTTTGGTGGGAATTTCTTCACCGTCCAGCAGTTTGATCAGAGTACTTTTTCCGGAACCCGTGGGTCCGATAATATACACAAACTCTCCCTGAGCTACATTGAGGTTGATGTCATAGAGAGCATTTGTACCATTACGGTATTTCTTATAAACATGGGTACATTCGATCATTCAGGCACCTCCGTAATAATCCATATTATAGAACATATCCTTACCAGTTGCTAGAGATGGAATCCATATGTAAATCCCTCTCCGTGCATATCAGTTGCGTCCGTCGTGATGACAAAGGCGGACGGGTCTGTATCATTGATGATTTTCAGCAGTTCAGCATACTGCTTCTGTCCGACGACACACAGCAGGACAGGGCGTTTTTCCATCTGGTACATTCCGTACGCTTCCAGTACGGTTGCCCCTCTGCCAAGCTGGCTGTCGATCTTCTGATAGATCTCCTGCCATTGCGGGGAGATGACCTGGACTGACTTGGATACCGAACCTTCACCGAATGACAGAGCCTTGGAAACAGCCCAGCCGGTCGAAAAGACCGATACCATTCCAAGCAGGACCGCCGGCAGGTCAAATGCCGCGAAGCCGAGCATTACAGTCAGGGCATCCGTGATACTGATCAGGACAGAAAGCCTGATTCCCGTCCATTTATTTACGATCAGCGGGGGAATGTCCATTCCTCCGGTGGATGCGCCGGCACGCACGACCATGCCGACACCGATGCCGCCGAGAAGTCCTCCATAGAAGCTGGCAAGGATCGGATCTACCGCCGGTACTGTTATAGTCTTTGTCAGGACACTTGTAAAGACCGGGTAGATCAGTGAGGACAGACAGGTCTCCAGGAAGAATTCCCTTCCCAGTACAGCGCCTCCGGCAAACAGCAGTCCCACGACCAGCACATTCGCGATCAGTGTCTGATCGACATGGATCAGCGGGCTGATTGCTACGGCGATACCTGCCACACCGCCGGACAGTATATTATAAGGAATAATAAACATTTCGACTGCCAGTGCCACAATGAAAGTACCTGCAATCACCATGCAGACCTCAAAAATCTTAAAGTTTGTTTTCTCGTTACGCATAGCAGACATTATATCATGTGTTCGTACTTTGTGGTATGATACCGGGAACGAGGTGAAACATGAAGCGTTATCGTTATTGGTGGATCTGGATACTGGTCGGCCTTTATATCTATATGATCTTCAGAAATTCCATGATGGTCGCGGAACTGTCTTCAAAGATGTCAACCGAAGTGACTGTCTGGATTCTGAACCATATCTCTAAATTCGGGCTGTACGCGTCCGACTTTTATACCGTGCATCATTATGTACGGAAGCTTGCGCACTTTACGGAATTTGCCGGACTTGGTTTCCTTGTTTCTCTGGCAATGCATATCTGTCCCCTGCTTCCCAGCAGGTTTCTGAACTTCATCCTGTTTCTGATCGCAGTTCCTGCGGCAGATGAAGCGATCCAGCATTTCGCGGAAGGCCGCAGTATGCAGTTCACGGACATGGTCATTGACGGAAGCGGTTTTCTGTTCGGGGCATTCCTCTGCTATGTACTGATCCTGGTCATCCTGGACATTACAGGGAATATTCAGAGAGGCAGAAAAAAGAAAACGGGATGACTCCCGTTATTCCCTGATGATCGCTGCAGTGGAAGCGCCGGTGATCCTGATCAGATCTTCCGGATCAGCTTCGATCTGCGTTCCGATGCGTCCGCCTGAAACAAATACATGATCAAAAAGCAGAACAGTTTCGTCAAATACAGTGCGGAACTGTTTTTTCATGCCTACAGGGGAACATCCGCCCCGGATATACCCGGTAATTCCCAAAAGTTCCTTAACATGGATCATCTCCACGCTGCGCACGTCAACACTTCTCGCGCAGGCTTTCAGATCGAGTTCCTCTTTGACCGGGATCACAAAGACATAGAACTGGCGGTCATTTCCTCGGGTGACAAGTGTCTTGAACACCTGGTCCGGGTCCTGGCCGAGTTTCCTGGCGGCTGTCACGCCGTCAACGGTCCCATCCGACGCATCATAAGTATGTACTGTATACGCGATCCCTTCATTATCCAGGATGCGCATTGCGTTTGTTTTTTTGTCTGCCATAAGTTTTACCGCTATTATTCTGACAATAATATCCGGTCGTTGTCAAACTCCTCGTGAGTGCCTTCTCTGAACATTCTCAGCAGATCTTCAATGGTCAGGTTTTTCCGCTGCTCTCCTTTCAGGTCCAGTACGATCTGACCGTCCTTCATCATCAAGGTACGGTTCCCTGTCTGAATGGCCTGTTTCAGATTGTGCGTGATCATCATGCAGGTCATATGGTGTTCCGACACGATCCTGTTCGTGAGTTCCATGACCTTGTTTGCGGCAGCCGGATCCAGCGCAGCAGTGTGCTCATCCAGCAATAACAGTTTCGGCGGAACGATCGTTGCCATCAGCAGCGTCAATGCCTGTCTCTGTCCGCCGGAAAGTGTCCCGACCGGTACATTCATACGGTCTTCCAGGCCCATTTCCAGCATTTTCAGCTGATCCTGGAACAGCTGTTCATCTTTTCTGCTGATCCTGGACAGCGGTCTGGGGTTTCCTGCGCGCAGATATGCCAGTGCCAGGTTCTCTTTGATCGTCATGTGCGGGGCAGTGCCCTTCAGGGGATCCTGGAACATCCTGCCGATATATACGGAACGGCTGTAATCAGGTTCAAAGGTAATATTGGTCCCGTCAAGCATGATCCTGCCTGAATCAGGTATAAATACACCTGCGATCGCATTGAACAGCGTGGATTTGCCTGCGCCGTTGGAACCGACGATCGTAATATAGTCGCCGTCATCGATCGTCAGTGACAGATCGGTGACCGCCTTTTTCTCGTTGACAGTACCGGCATTGAATACCTTTGTCAGATGCTGGATCTCAAGCATGTCCGGTCTCCCTTCTGGCCCTGTTTTTCATTTTCAGGCTGTCACTGATATACGGCGCACTGATGGACAGCGCTACGATCAGCGCCGTCATGAGCTTCAGACATTCAATGGGAATGATCCTTGTCTGCAGGATCATTGCATAGATCATACGGTAAACGATATTGCCTGCCAGACACGCCAGGATATTTCTTGTCAGGGATCTTCTGCCCTGGAGCAGTGTTTCGCCGATGATGAGTGACGCAAGACCGATCACAACAATGCCGGTGCCGGCATTGATGTCAGCGGATTTCTGGAGCTGTCCGGCAACAGCACCGGACAGTGCCGTCATGCAGTTTGACAGGAACAGGCCGATCATGATCATCCTGCGCGGGTCGATCGAAGATGTTGAGACCATGTCGCGGTTATCACCGGCAGCCCTGATCGAGAGTCCGAGCCTTGTGGAAAGGAACCATCTCATGGTGCCCATACACGCGAAGGTGATCAGTGCGGACAGCAGGATCGCGTACCAGCTTCCGCCGATCCCCGTGGAACGGAATATGGTAAATATTGTTTCGCTTTTCAGCAGACTGACACTGCTGCTCCATCCCATGACCATCAGATTGACAGTATAAAGGCCTGTGTTTGTGATGATACCTGCGATAATGGAAGGAACACCCATTCTCGTCTGAAGGAATGCTGTCACAAGACCGGCGCATCCGCCGCTGAGGATTGCCATGAGAATTCCCGCAATGGGATGTCCCTTGGCAGCCATGGATACCGATACTGCCATTCCCAGCACAAAACATCCGTCCGTCGTCAGGTCCGCAATATCAAGAATACGGTAGCTCAGGAACAGTGCCAATGCGACCAGTGCATAGATACAGCCCAGCTGAAGAGCTGTTTGAACAATATATACCATTTCCTATCCTCTAAAATTGTCCGTCACTCGGCAGTCGTAATGACTTCCACGACCTCACCGTACTGTGAGAACATCTCGTAGCCGAGATTCAGGGCTTCTGCTGTTTCGGTATTGACGGTAACGATGCCGCCTTCCATCAGATAATAGTCTTCCAGGCTGCCCGTTCCGTTTACGATCGCGTCATAGGCAATATCTGCCGTGCGTTTTCCGAGATCCGTATAGTTGACGCCGCATGTAGCGAACGCGCCGTTTCTGACGAACGAATCAGCTCCGGCATAATGAGGGATGCCTGCTTCGATCAGTGTTTCAGCGATCGTCAGCTCCGCATCCATGATCACATTGTCGGTCGGTGTGAAGATCGCACTGACGCCGGAAGCGATCAGGGAAGAAACTGCCGCAATGACCTCATCCCTGGTATTGCCTGTCGCCTCAATATATTCAATGCCTTTTCCATCAAGATATGCTTTTGCGTCAGCGATCGGTTTCTGGGAATTTGTTTCGCTCTTGCTGTAGAGCAGTCCTACTGTTATAAGATCGGGATCCTGGGCGATCATCATGTCAATGATCTGCTCGGCATTCAGCGCGTCGCTTGTGCCGCTGACGTAATCGATACCTGTGAGTTCAGCGCTTTCCGGATCGGATACTGCCGCGAAGATCACGGGGATCCCGCTTTCTTCCGCGCAGGCGGTCATCGTTACCGCTGCCAGCGTTGCGATCGGAATGATCGCGTCAACATGATCGCTGACTGCCTGGTCGCCGATCTGTTTCAGAACGGTCTGGTCGTTCTGTCCGGAATAGACATCATATTCGATCGCAATGCCTTCTTTTTCGGCGATCGCGTCGAGCTGTGCTGTGACAGCGTTTGCGATCTCATCCAGAGAAGCGTGATCCAGCTGCTTGACAACAGCGACCCTGTATGAGGTTGTTTCTGCGGGTTCAGCAGCTGCGGTTTCCGGTGCTGCAGTCGGGTTTCCTGCCGGAGCGGGAGTGGAAGAACAGCCTGTCATAATGAGAAGTGCTGCTGCGGAAAGAATTGTCGTCATTGCCTTTTTCATGTGATTTTCCTCCTTTTCCATATGCATTTTCTCAAGCGGCTGCTCTGAAACAAAAACGCTTGTCCGTAAAAGGACAAGCGTAAGCCTGCGGTACCACCTTTTTTTAGCCATTGGATCCTATGATCCGGCTCTCTTTACGAAAATGCAATCACATTCCCTGTCCATTAACGCTGACACTGCGTCCTGAATACTTGCTGTGCGTTCATCAGGCCCTCACGGGTCCATTTGCATGCTGCAACACTGCGAGGCTCTCACCAACCCTCACTCTCTTGGAGCTGTCCACATGTTTGATCTCCCGGTCATCGGTTTAATTGCATGTTAAAGCCGGAAAAAGGAAAAGTCAATGCGGCAGGAAAAAGTATCAGAACTTTCGGCAGAAGTGTTCTGATACTTTTTTATTTTCTTTCAAGAAGGTCTTCCTGATATGCGCGGGAAACAGCCATTGTTTCCTCGTACCATTTCCTGAAATACTTCTTCAGTTCCTCATCCTGTACCTTGGCGCAGTTTCTTGCGATATTGTCTGCCTCTCTTGAAGCATCCAGTACCGGCAGCCCGTTTTCCTTTTTATATGCAAGGATCTCTTTGACAGCGTGCATCCGTTTTTCGAACAGTTTTACCAGTTCATCGTCCGCCTCATTAATGATCAGTCTGTTTTTTTCCAGCGCGTTCATAAAAATGCCTCCTGTATCTGACTTCATTGTAAACAGGAAGCGTATGATTTCCAACTGTACGCTTGTATAAAATCCTTTGTTTTTCACACATGACTGGAATACAATATATATGGCAATAAAAATAGAAACGAGGTAAAAACTATGGGATATGAAGGCAAAACTGTTGCTATGGTCGGCGCGGGTCCGGCCAATCTGAATGCAGCCAAAGT
Organism: Solobacterium sp.; assembly: GCA_017432325.1. GTDB lineage: Bacteria > Bacillota_I > Bacilli_A > Erysipelotrichales > Erysipelotrichaceae > Bulleidia. Next base: position 12,291 of record JAFRJJ010000005.1, read on the forward strand.
ACTCGCTTCAGAAGGAATCAAAGTAGATATTTACGAAAAAGAAGCAGAAGTCGGCGGTGCGGTATATACAGGTATTCCTGATTTCCGTATGCCGAAAGCATTTATCTCAAAGCTCAAGGCAGAACTGGATGAACTCGGCGTCACATTCCATATGAATACGGCTGTCGGCCAGGACATCACATTCGAAGAACTGAAAAACAAATATGACAGAGTCCTGATCGGTGTCGGCGCGCAGATCGAAAATAAATTCGGTATGGAAGGCGACGGCTACGAAGCCGGTCTGACACTTCTCTACAACCTGAACATCCTGAAGAAACATGAAGAATACAAAAACAGGTATCACAAGGCTATCGTCTGGGGCGGCGGAAATGTAGCTATGGACTGCTCTGCTTCCCTGGCAAGGATCCTCCCGGATGTCCGCATCGTTTACAGAAGAAGTGAAGCTGAAATGCCTGCGTCCAAGAAAGAGATCAAGGACAATATGGCAGTCGGTGTCAAATTCGAGTATCTTGAGAACATCAAAGATCTGATCCTGGACGAAAACGGAAGAGTCAAGGGCGTTCACATCATCAAGATGGAACTCGGTGAACCTGATTCATCAGGCAGAAGAAGACCGGTCGAGATCCCCGGCAGCGAGTATGAATTCGACTGTGATCTGGTCGTTGCGGCGATCGGTCAGAGAGTAGACTTCAGCGCATTTGAAGGTGTTGACAGAACGGGAACACACCAGTCCACTGTTGAAAACGTATATATTACCGGTGATGCTTATACAGGTCCCAAGAACATTGGACTGGCTGTCAAGGACGGCAAAGAGGCCGCAAAAGAGATCCTCGATTCATTCAACTGACAGATCATCATAAAGAGGATGTAACAGTTGAGTAGTTTGAAATACTGCTCAAGGGGATTACATCCTCTTTTCTTGTGGTGGGGCAGATGAACAATCTGTTTTCTGATTATTTGTATCAGCTGATCAGCCGGTTTATTACAATACATGCGCAC